>DAIMZH010000022.1:0-48092 GCA_036734105.1 Azoarcus sp.
TAGCGCAGCCTGGTAGCGCACTTGCATGGGGTGCAAGGGGTCGTGAGTTCGAATCCCACCGCCCCGACCAACTTTCTTTTCGGAGCAGATTGCTCCAGATGAAAATAGACCGAAATATCCCAATTGAAAGGTCTGCCAAGAAAATGCCCACATCCAACAAGATGGTGGGTTTTTTCATTTATGGCCAATGACCAACCGGCGAGTCTTAACCGGGCACCCCAGCCTGGTATCTTTCTGCGAAGCGCATGGCTTCAAACAAGAGTCGGTTTGACGCAGAACAACGCCACGTTCAGGCACCCATGACCCTGAGCATTTCCTCTATCGCATTGAACCCCAATTCAAACAGTCGTTGCAGCATAGGTGCAAAATAGCTGAGACTGATGAGCAGAATCAACATGCCGACCGTCAGCGTGACCGGAAAACCGACTGCAAAGAGATTTAGCTGTGGCGCTGCGCGGGTGAGAACACCAAGCGCTATGTTGGTGATCAGCAGGGTGGTAACCAGGGGCAAAGAAAGCAGAATGCCAGAGACGAACATAACGGCTGCATAGCGAGGAATCATCAGCATTGCATCGGAGTTAATGGAACTGCCAACGGGTATCCACTCGAAGGTTTTGACCAGTATGCTGATCAGCAGCAAATGCCCGTCAAACGCCAAAAAAATCAGCAAGGTAAGCAGGTTCAGGAATTCGGCAACCACGGAGGATTGGCCGCCAGTCTGTGGACTGAAGAACACGGCAAATGACAAGCCCATCTGAAGGCCAATCATTTCGCCCGCCACGTCGACAGCAGCGAAGAACAACCGCATCATGAAGCCAATACTCATTCCTATGAGCATCTGTTTTGCGAGTTCAGTGATCAATAGCCACGAACTTGACGAAACCTGCGGTGAGGGCGGCAGGGCTGGCAGGACAGCAAGTGCGATGGCTAGGCCGACTGCCAGCCTTATTCGCACCGAGATAGCTCTGTTGCTGAATAGTGGTGCGGTGCTGACCAGTCCAAGCAGTCGCGCTAACGGTAGCATGAGACCGGTTACCCATGCATCCAGTTGCGCCGCAGTAACTTCCAGCATGGTGTACTCGGGGTCAGCCAATCATGCTCGGGATGGAGATGATTAGCCGGGTTGCGAAATCAGTGATGAGGGTCAGCATCCATGGGCCAGCCACCACCATTGCGATGAAGATTGCGATGAGCTTTGGGACAAAGGTGAGTGTCATTTCGTTGATCTGGGTGGCCGCCTGGAAAATGCTGACGAGCAGGCCAGTGATCAACGCAGCCGCAAACAATGGCGCAGCCATCATCAAAGTGATTTCTACTGCTTGACGACCCACGTCAATGATCATGACCGGTGTCATTGTTTGACTCCTTTATTGAGTAATGCATTGCCATCCGCGATCTGCATTGATGATGCTCCGTTATCCGAAGCTCTGGACCAGAGAGCCGATGAGAAGGGTCCAGCCATCAATCAGGACGAACAACATGATCTTGAACGGCAGGGCGACGATGACAGGTGACATCATCATCATGCCCATGGACATCAGCACCGAGGCGACAAGCATGTCTATGATGAGAAATGGTATGAAGATGAGAAAGCCAATCTGGAACGCGGTCTTCAGTTCTGAGGTAACAAAGGCGGGAACGATAACCCGCATCGGCAGGGCCTCCGCCGAGTCCACCTCGGGCGTGTCAGCCAGGCGTGCAAAGAGGGCAAGGTCGTTTTCTCGAACTTGTCTGAGCATGAATGCTTTGACTGGATCGGAGGCTACAATCATGGCTTCGTCAAATGCCATCTCGCCTGCAGCCATGGGTTTCCATGCTTCCTCATAGACACGCTCAGCGACCGGGGACATGATGAAAAAGGTAAGAAACAGGGCAAGACCCAGCAATACCTGATTGGGCGGGGAGGTCTGGGTTCCCATCGCAGACCTGAGCAATGCGAAGACGATGATGATCCGCGTAAATGATGTCATCATCAAAATCACCGCAGGCAGAAAGGACAATGTGGTGAGCAGCAGTAGCGTTTGAACGCTGAGGCTGTATTGTGTGCTGCCGTTGTCCAGGCCGGTTGCTGTGATTGCTGGCAGTCCTTGCGCAAAGGCAGCGGCCGGACACGTCAGCAGTGTTATCAAAAGCGCCCCGGCGACCAGCCGAAAGCAGCCTTTCATGACTGTCGCAGGCCTGGGCGTTGCAGACAAGTCAGTCATGCTTTCGTCTCTCCAGCGATTGTTTCAGCCAGGTGGAAAAATCGGGTTGCCGTTTGGTATCGTTGGTGTTCGAGGGCGCTGGCAGGGTGCTCGCGTCCAGGGTATGTAGTGTGTTGATTTGATTTGCGGTGACGCCCAGTACCAGTACCTTGTCACCGATTTCGACCAGCACCAGTTTTTCGCGGGTGCCAATGGATATCCCACCCAGCAGTTTCAGGCCGGCAGCCGGGCCACGTGGAACCGAGAGGCGCTTTATCAGCCATAAACTGGCGAGCAGCAAGGCGACGACTACGGCCAGACCGAACACCATTTGTCCAAGGCTGGCTGCCATATCCATTCCGCCAGCTTGCTGGGCAGAGCAAACTGGAGAGGTTAGGAGTAAAGCGGCTGGGAGTGTCTGTCTGACCTTTATCACGAGTTGTCTCGCTTGATATCATCGAGACTAAGCTTAGTGCTGTCAGGTGAGATTCGGCAGACGGATTAAACGATCAAAAGGCGGTTAATTCGTGCTTTGCGTGATCAAACAGCGCGCTGATTCCGGTTCAGTTTCTGATCTTTCGCATGCGTTCGCTGGGCGTGACGATGTCAGTAAGCCGGATGCCGAACTTGTCGTTGACCACAACAACTTCTCCTTGAGCGATCAGGGTGCCGTTGACCAGCACGTCCATGGGCTCTCCTGCCAGTCCATCCAGTTCGACTACCGAGCCGTGAGCCAACTGAAGCAGGTTGCGAATCGATAGTCGCGTTCTACCGAGTTCGACGGTGAGCTGAACAGGGATATCCAGAATCATGTCGAAGTCGTTAAGCGAGGATGATTTGCCGGCACCAGCACCAAAGTCCGGAAAGATGCTGCTTGCCGGTTTGGCTTGATATGGAGACTCAACGTCTGCCGCTTCGGCGAGCTCTGCCGCTATCCGTGCAGCTTCGTCGTCGGTGTCGTTACCTTCAGCGCTTGCCTGCTCCATCATGGCCGCAGCCCAGTCGTCCTCGGAAATCTGGTTGTCGTCATTTTCAGCCATTTTCATCTTCCTTCCGCGAGGGCTCGCTGTCGCGTGCTGCTATGAAGCGATCGACTTTTACGGCATAGCGTCCGCTACGCACGCCGTATTCGAGTTCGACCACCGGAACACCATCAACCTCCGCCTCGATACGATCCGGAACATCTAGCGGGATGACGTCGCCGACGCGCAGATTGGCGACGTCCCTGAGTGACAGTTCTGCAGTGCCCAGTGGGCAAAACAATTCGATCTCGGCACTTTGTAGCTGGCGGGTCAGCAGCTTGAACCAGCGTCTATCCTGCGTGAGATGGTCACTCTGCATGGTCGAGTAGAGCAAGTCGCGTATTGGTTCAACCATGGAGTAGGGGAAGCAGATGTGCATATCGGCCTGTGAGCCCCCAAGTTCCAGTGTGAATGCAGTTGACACAACGATCTCGGAAGGGGTGGCGATGTTTGCAAACTGCGAATTCATCTCTGAGCGCACATATTCGAATTCGAGCTTGAACACTGGCCCCCAGGCACGACTCATCTCCTCGAATACAACGTTGAGCATGCCTTGTATGATGCGTTGTTCGGTGGGGCTGAAGTCGCGCCCTTCGACTCTGGTGTGAAACCGACCGTCGCCGCCAAACATGTTGTCAACTACCAGAAAAACCAGATTGGGATCAAAAACAACCAGCCCCGTACCTCTCAGAGGTCGAGCCAAAATCAGGTTCAGGTTGGTTGGCACGACCAGATTGCGAACGAATTCGCCATACTTTTGAACCTTGATGGGACCAACCGAAATCTCGATACCGCGATGCATGTAGTTGAACATGCCAATGCGCAAGTAGCGCGCAAAACGTTCGTTGATCAACTCCATGGTGGGCATCCGCCCACGAACGATTCGCTCCTGAGTGGCAAGGTTGTATGGCCGTACCTCTCCCGACTCACCGGAGGCCTCTACAGCCTCATCGGTTTCTCCGGTGACACCCCGCAGGAGGGCGTCCACCTCGTCCTGTGAGAGAAAGTCGGAAGACATTGCCTTGCCTCCAGCCTATTGCACGATGAAAGAGTTGAAGAGCACGGCCTGGACTGGTCCTCCCATGCCAGGAGGCGCTCCGAGAATTCGGTTGATTTCGTTTGTGATGTCTGTGGCGAGTTGATCCCGACCTTCGGCCGTAGCCAATTCCGAGGGAAGCTTGCTTGAAAGCAGCAGATTGATACGGTGACGAATTTCCGGCATGAAACCTTTGAGATTGTCGCCGGTTTTTTGATCGATGACACGTAGCGCCATGACTACCTGCAGATAACGGTTTCCCTCATCCGGGGCGAGATTGACCGTAAAGGCATCAAGCGATACGAAGGTGGGTGGCCGCGACAAATCTATCTGTCCGGGCAAGGTGGCCGCAGGTGCGCTTTGAGCTGCCTCTGAAGATGATGTGTCGTCCCCCCCTTTTTTCAACATGAGAAGCGCGACAAGTCCGCCGCCGACAATGAGCACCAGAAGCAACACGACAATGACGATGATGAGAACAAGCTTGCCTTTTTTCTTGGGCTTTTCTTCAGTGTCGGTGGCTTCTTTTTTGGCGTCAGGCTTGGCCATAGGTTTCTCCAGAGTGCATGTGAGGATTATCAGTGAGCGGGGCTGACCGGAAAAGCCGGAATAGATGTCGAGTGTCCCATCAATTCGGCTGATCTGGGTTCGCTAAGCCTGGTGCTTAATCCTCGCTCATCACCTCAAGCAAAGATATCGACTAATCCATTGCTGACTTGAACAAAACGAGCCGCTGTTGCCTGGTCGCCCACATTCGAAAGCATACCGTATTCATCGTTACCTGCGCGCTGACCGGAGCCGTTGCGTCCCGAGTCAGTTTCATCTCGTGGCTGTTGCTGACTTGAGGTGCTTACGCTGCTGTCGCCCATAGAGATACCGGCCTGTAGCAGAGCCTCGCGCAAACGTGGCATGGCTTGTTCCACTGCCTCGCGTGCTGCGTTCGAAGCGGTGACAAAGTGTGCTGTGGCCTGGTCACCATTCATCTGAATGCTCACACCGAGTTTGCCAAGACTGGGTGGTGTCAGGATGAGTTCGGCACGCTCCTCACCGCGCCCCGCAAGCCACATCACGCGATTGGCGACATCGTCTGCCCAAGCGCGCTGTCCGACCTGAGTTGACACTTGCATGGTCGTGACGCTCGCACCTTCAGTGCGAGAACCCGGTGTGGCAAATGGTGAGACAAGGCTCTGCAGACTTGTGCTGGCTTGCTCCTGACGGCTGCCGCTGGTGCCAGCTTGTGGAAGGTCGGATTCCAGGCTTTGAGTCGCGGTTTGCACAGTTTGGGTAGTTACAGCCTGGGCGGAATGCGACAACTGCTTTCCGCTGGAAATACTTGCTGCGCCAGGGGGTGTCGCAGCAGATGACAACCCTTGACCGCGCGCAGGTTCGTCGGTGGTGGCGTTAGTCTTTGATCCTGCGTTTGCTTCTGTGACGGCAATTACTGGCGCAATGGCGCGACCGGGTGTGGCGGATTCGGATTCTGCGTCGGTGTCGACAGGTTCAGCAGTCGAAACGTTGTTTGCGGCAATCACGACTGCGGCGACGGCAAGCTTTGCCGCATCGACAGCATCGTCTGCCGGAGTGTTTGCCGCTTGCGCAGTCGCATCCTCACTTTTTTCGGCGCTTTGTGTTGTGCTGGATTGTTTGTCGTTGGATGTTGAGGTTTGAGATGCGTCATCTGACCGCGTTTTCTGTGCGCTGCGCTCAGTGTTGCCGGGGGGCTGCCCCTCGCGCGACTGTTGGGTCCGGCCGACTGCGGTATCGGGCTGCCGATTTGGCTCTGTCTGTGCCTTTGACCGGTTGCTCTCATTCATGCTGCTTTCGAGTACTTTACCGAAGCTGTCGTTTTGCGTGCCATTCGCGCTGCTGACATTGGGCGTTATCGTCATGAGCGGGGAGGGCAAGTTGTTGCGTGTGCTGGCGCTGGCATTGGAGTACATGGTGAACGTCCTCGCGGAAAATCTTGTCTTGTACGACAGAACGCAGGAAACGTGCCAATGTCGTCTGCTTTGCAGCGGACTGGTCACCCGGGGTGTTCAGTCGCTGTCTGTGTTTTTTTCCCAAGCTTTGCGGGACGAGCGCTCGTCGCTTGATGTTTGTTCGGCTCGGGCGTCCCGACGAAGCTCTGAACTCTCGTGACGCGATTGCAAGGTGTCGATGGCGATACCACGGTTGCGGTGTTGCAGCCATGCCTGCCTGCCTGCCGCGCTACCCTGCGCAGAGCGCGTGAGTTCAGATTGCTGTGCCTCAATAGCTTCGTCGATTCGACCCATGAAGATCTGGTAGTTGCGTAAGGCCTCAACGCCGATTCCCTCGTTGAGGGCTTCGCGAAAGCGTGCTTCATATTCAGCACGATAGTCTTGCAGCAGGATGAGTCTTTGCTGGCTTTGCTGCTCACGAGCGAGCAAGCTGCCGAGTTCACGAGCTGCCTCGTCCAGCCGTGTTTGCATGACTTGCTGCAGGGGTTTGAATGGCGAAGTCTTCATGATCAGTCCTGATTCTAACAGTGCTTACAAACCCCGCTTGCGCACAATGCATCGGATCAGGTGAAGAAATGTGTCTATCCTCAGTCGGAGTTGAAAAGCGCAGCAAGTTGTTCTGCAGCGTGGCCATATGGTTCGAACTGCTCAACCCGTTGCTGCAGAAAGGCTTCGAGTAATGGGTAGGCCTTGACAGCCTTGTCTAGCAGCGGATCTGCACCTGCCTGATAGGCTCCAACCGCAATCAGATCACGTGACCGCTGGTAGCGTGAAAATAACTGCTTGAACTGGCGGACCAGCTCGAAGTGCTGGTCACCAACCAGCTTGTGCATGGCGCGTGATATTGACTGTTCGATATCGATGGCTGGGTAGTGCCCCTGATCAGCCAGCGTGCGCGACAAAACAAAGTGGCCATCGAGAATGGCGCGAGCCGCGTCGGCGATCGGGTCCTGCTGGTCGTCGCCCTCTGCAAGCACGGTATAAAAGGCAGTGATTGAACCGGCACCTTCAAGCCCATTGCCGGCACGTTCGACCAGGGCTGGCAGCCGCGCAAAAACACTTGGTGGATAACCACGGGTAACTGGTGGCTCACCAATCGCCAAAGCTATTTCGCGCTGTGCCATGGCATAGCGCGTCAGTGAGTCCATGATCAGCAGCACCTGCTTGCCCTCATCGCGAAAGTGCTCGGCGATGGTCGTAGCATAAGCTGCGCCTTGCAAACGCATCAGCGGACTGGTGTCGGCAGGGGCAGCGACAACCACAGAACGGGCAAGGCCTGCCGCACCGAGGTTTTCTTCGATGAATTCCTTGACCTCGCGCCCGCGTTCGCCGATCAGACCCACCACGATGACATCAGCCGCTGTGTAGCGGGCCATCATACCGATTAGTACGGATTTGCCCACACCTGAACCGGCAAACAGACCAAGTCGCTGCCCGCGACCGACAGTGAGCAAGGCATTGATGGAGCGGATGCCGACATCCAGCACCTCTCGGATTGGTGCCCGGCTCAGAGGATTGACCGGACGGCTCTGCAAGGAGCGGCTGTGCTGAGTGTTGAGCGGGCCAAGCCCGTCCAGTGGGCGCCCGGCGCCATCTAGCACACGACCAAGCAGTGACGCACCCACCGGCAAGTGTTTGGCCCGGTCTGCGCTTCTTCTGAAAGGCACATAGTCTTCCCCCAGCTTTAGCTGTCTGGCTGCGGCAGGGGTAGGTTCGACTGATGCCCCCGGTGCCAGTCCGGAAACATCATCGGTTGGCATCATGAATACGCGATCGCCGTTAAACCCGACCACCTCCGCTTCCACGGTGGCTCCCCCCGGCGTAACGATCCTGCAACTGGCACCAAGAGGCAGTCGAATACCGCTCGCTTCCATGACCAGACCATTGATTCGGGTCAGGCGGCCCAGGGTCAGTGTTGGCTCGACAGACTCAACCAGGTTGGTATGGCTTCGCAAATAGTTTGTCCATGATGCGCTGATATCGCTCAAGACAGCTTCTCCTGTGGTCGCAAGTTGACCAACTTTTTAGCCAGAGTTTTCACAAAAATTCTGGCCAGGCGGGCGCAAGAGCAGCTACGCCTCTTCTTCTGGTCACTCTCCAACAATACAAATCCCTACGCGATCATCACGCGATTACAGTCGGGTTAAGAAGAACTCAGCCATGTTCGCGCTATCGCCCGAAACAAGCTTACACTCCCCAGTCCTCGATTCCCCAATCGTCCGCATTCTGTCCGATGCCTTCGAGCACGCGTTTCCATCGGGTCGCCAGGGTGGCATCAATCTCGCAGCCAGTTGCCTCAATTCGACACCCGCCGCGTGCAATGCCCTCATCTTCCAGAAGCTGGTGGTGAGCGTGATCAAGTTGATCCCCCAGATGTTGGCGAATCAGTTCGGCGTCTGCAGGGTTGACATGTAATCTTGATCGGTTGTGGGGTAACTGCAGCAAGGCTTCTCTCACCACATGCAGCACTGCCTCGGGGTCAGATTCGACAGCCTTGCCAATCATTTGACGCGCCACTGCGACGGCGAGCGCCACAATTTCGTTTGCAACGCTCTGATTTACCTCGCTAACGGCGTTATCGAAGCTTGCAAGCAATTGGCGCAAACGCGCAGCCTCTTCGTCAGCAGCTTGCTTGCCGTCGGCAAAACCGGTTTCCAGTCCCTCGGCCAGGCCCTGGTTAAGTCCCTCTGTTCTGGCCTGCTCGTATATTTGCTCGATATCGTCAGCGGTGGGTAGGTTGATGCGTGGCGCTTCGGGATCGGTAGCCGGGTTTTCGTCGGCAGCCTCGGTGTTCGTTGATGCGTTGGCAGCATCACCTTCCAGCGGACTGTCCTCCGGTCGGGTCGGCTCATCGTCGCCACTTTCGTCAAATGACGCAGGAACCCATCGCCGATAGGCACTGACTGCCTGATGGCGGGTAATACTCATTTTGCGCCACGCTCTGGCCGATTAAACGAATGCATCGTCGCCGCCCTTGCCACCGATCATGATTTGGCCTTCTTCCGACAGACGGCGAACAGCCTTGAGGATCTCCTTCTGCTCGGCCTCCACTTCAGACAGGCGAACAGGTCCCTTCGCTTCAAGGTCTTCACGCAACATTTCGGCAGCACGTTGTGACATGTTCTTGAAGATTTTCTCGCGCAGCTCGGGTGGAGCACCCTTGAGGGCGACGATGAGCGAATCCGTTTGAACCTCGCGAAGCAGCGTCTGAATGCCACGATCGTCGATATCGAGCAGGTTTTCGAAAACGAACATCTCGTCGACGATTTTTTGTGCAAGCTCCGGGTCGTACTCGCGCACATTGTCCAGTACCGAAGTCTCGGCAGCCGCACCCACATAGTTGAGAATTTCGGCTGCATGCCGGATGCCACCCATGGCAGACTTCTGCACTGACGATGCACCTGCAAGCATGCGGGTGAGTGCCTCGTTGAGCTCCCTGATGGCGATGGGTTGCACCCCATCCAGGGTGGCGATTCGCAGCATCACATCATTGCGCAGCCGGTCCGGGAAGTTCTTGAGTATCTCGCCTGCCTGGTCATGTTCGAGATGAACCAGAATGGTGGCGATGATCTGCGGGTGTTCATTCTTGATCATGTCGGCAGCCGTGTTCGCATCAAGCCACTTCAGGCTCTCAATGCCGGCGGTGTCCGAGCCTTGCATGATTCGGGAAATGATGTGGGCAGCACGATCATCACCCAATGCCTTGGTCAGCATGTCACGGATCTGTTCCTCGTTGGCTTCAATGGGCGAGCCCTTCTTGAAGTGCTCCTCGAGTTCCGTGATGATGCCTTCGACCTTGGTGCGGGATTGCGCCGGTAGTGACGCCATTGCGACCCCCAGCTTCTGTACCTCCTTGGGCCCAAGGTGTTTGAGCACGCCTGCTGCTTCGTCCGAGCCAAGCGTGAGCAACAGCAATGCGCTTTTTTCCAGTCCCTCTTCCGGCGTCGGCATTACTTGTTCTCCTCAGTGCCAGCCATCCATTCACGAATGAGGTTGGCCACGGCCTTGGGATCAACGCGGGCCAGTTGCCGGGCACGTTCAACCCGCTCGTCAAAGGTCAGCACGGGTTCGCCATCTTCACCAACCCCTTCGGCGGCCAGCCTTTCAGCCTCGGCCTTGGCTTCTGCGTCGGCAACCCGTTCGCGTTCGATCTGTGCTTCAGTTTCAAAGTTGACGATGAGTTTCCGGATGATACCGAAGTAGGCGATCGCTATTACCAGCAGCACGACGAGGTAGCGGAACAGATCTTTTGCCAGAGCAATGTTTTCCGGATCCTTCCAGAACGGTGGCGCTTCAAGCGTGTCATCGACCATCTCACGGAAGGGGGCCGAGCTCACATTGATGCTGTCACCACGAGCTTCACTAAACCCCATTGCCTCGCGCAGAAGATCTCGAATCCGGGCAGTCTCTTCGTCAGTAGGCGGTGTTGTCCGTGTCTGACCATTGGGCAGAGTTTCGGTTCTGTGGTTGAGCACAACCGCCACCGACAGGCGACGGATCTGGCCGGGTGAGTGACGGATATGCTGAATGCTGCGGTCAAGCTCGTAATTGATGGTGGCGCTGCGGTTGCGATTGACTTGCGTGCCCCGGTTACCGGCGGCACCATCGGCCTCAGGGTCAACGATAGGCGCCTGAGCCGGGACAGGGGGCTGGTTGGTCAGTGCGCCGGGCACCCCGATCGCTCCAGGGTCGCCCGACATCTGGTCAGCCGACTGCTGGCTGCGTATGGCCTGTTCTGGTGCCGGGTTGGGCCGGAAGGTTTCAGCGGTTTCCTCCACCCTGTTGAAGTCAACATCGGCTGCAACCTGCGCCCGGAAGTTGTTCTGGCCCACCATTGGCGCGAGCAAGGTTTCAATTCGTTCGACAAAGTTCTTTTCGACTTGCCGGACATACTCCAGTTGGCTCGCGTCCAGACCGGCGGACAGCAACGGATCACTGCGATGTGTCAGCAGCTTGCCGTTCTGATCAACCACGCTGACGGCTTCTTGCGCCATCTGCGGAACGCTGGAGGCGATAAGATGGGTGATGCCGGCTACCTGAACCGCATCCAGTGCTCGTCCGGGATAAAGATTGACCAAAACCGATGCAGTCGGTTTTTGTGCGTCGCGCAAAAAACCACTTTGCTTGGGGATTGCCAGATGTACCCGAGCTGCGGACACTGCGGCGATGGCCTGGATGGTGCGCGATAACTCGCCTTCCAGGGCACGCTGATAGTTTACCTGCTCCAGAAACTGGGAAACTCCGAGGCCCTGATTTTCCATCACCTCAAAGCCGACCAGACCGCCCTTGGGCAAGCCCTGTGCCGCCAGACGCAAGCGCGTGTCGTGCACTTGCCCTGCCGGGATCATGATGGCGCTGCCATTGCTGGATATCTGGTACGGAATGTTTTGCTGTTGCAAGGCTGTGACGATGGCCCCACCGTCGCGCTCGTCCAGGTTGGCGAACAGCACCCCGTAATCCACTGCCCTGGACCAGAACAGTGCGGCAATGATCAGCGACAACGCCATGGCAGTGGCGACTGCAATCGATAGTTTCTGGCGCTGCGGCAAGCCCTGCAGTCTCTGAAAGAACTGCAGGCCGGGCAAGGGCGTCGGGGTTGCTACGGTGTCTGCGGTGGCCATGGGTCAATCCCTCGCGGTCCCAATTTCTGATGTCGGCATTGTCTCGCGCGTCACGCAAGCAGAAAGGAACGAATAACGGCATTTTTTGCCGCCTGTTTGCCGGTTACCATAGACACCTCAGCAACTATCCTGCCAGCCGTGAATAAACCGCCTGCCCCCAACGCACCACAGCAAACGGATGACCCGTCCTCGGTCAGCCGTATGGATGCCGCTCAACTGGCCGAAGCATTTGAGCTCTTTTCGCGTGCCTCCGAGGATTTGTCCAGCGCTTACAATGCCTTGCAAGGACAGGTTGCGCAGCTAACGGACAGACTCAATGTGTTGATGGGAGCCTTGCCGGCTGGGGTAGTCGTGCTGGACGGGCGCTTGCGGGTGATGCAGATGAACCGCGCGGCCGTCAAGATGTTTGGCGACTTGCCGCCCGGCACCCCCTGGACGGTGGTACTGGCCCGCCTTGAAAACACCGAAACTCAAGGCGAGTTGATGTTGCCTGGCGACGCTGCGCCACGACGTCTGGCCTTGTCCCAGGCAGCGCTGGAGTCAGGCGATGAATACATCGTGCTATTGCATGACATCACGGACACGCATCGCATGCGTCAGCAGTTTGAACGTAACGAGCGACTTGTGGCCATGGGCGAGATGGTAGCGGGCCTTGCCCACCAACTGCGCACACCACTTTCTGCCGCGATGCTGTTTACCGCCAACCTGCGCCAGCCAGAATTACCGGCAGCCGACAGGGTTCGGGTTGCAGACAGAGCCATAGATCGACTGCGACATCTCGAAAGGCTGATCCGGGACATGCTTTTGTTTGCCAGAGGCGATAGTCTCGGACGGCAATGTTTTGCGCTGTGCGATCTGCTCCAGGAACTGGCGCACACGCTTGAGCCGCTGGCGCGTAGCCGGGGTGTCAGCCTTGTGGCACAGTGTGAGTGCGGCCAGCTTGTCGTGCTCGGCGATCGCAAGGCGCTGGGGGGAGCATTGACCAATCTTCTTGACAATGCGCTCAATGTCAGCGGTGAAGGCGGCAGAGTGTCGATCAGTGCAGTGCGCAGTGATGACTTCGTTGTGGTGCGCGTCAGCGACACCGGGCCCGGTATTGATGAAAGCCTGCAGGCCCGATTATTTGAACCTTTTTTTACGACACGGGCAGACGGCACCGGGCTTGGGTTGGCCATCGCGCGAGGCGTGGCGCGGGCTCATGGCGGTGATATCTCGATAGAATCCCGGCCGGGCGAGGCTGCCGTGTTTGTGTTGAGTCTCCCTTTCCAGGCCGACTTACAGCAACAGGAGAGCAATGAATGAGCGACCGAATAGCCATTCTCGTAGTGGAAGATGATGCCGACCTGCGCGAGGCGGTGTGCCTGACGCTGGAGTTGGCCGGCCACGATGTGCTCGGTGTTGATGGTGGGCCTGCAGCGCTGACGGTACTCGAACATCGTGCCTTCAATTTGGTGGTCAGTGACTTGCGTATGCAACCCATTGATGGATTGGCCTTGCTCTCACGTATTCGGACAGTTCTGCCGCAAATGCCAGTGCTGCTGATGACGGCTTATGGTGATGTCGAAAAAGCGGTGGCTGCGATGCGTGGTGGGGCCTGCGACTTCCTGATGAAACCCTTTGAGCCGGCAATACTGCTGGAGCATGTGCAGCGCTATGCCACCGCGCCTGTGTCGGCGGATGAGCTGGTGGCTGAAGACATGCTCAGCCAGAACCTGCTGGCGATGGCGGCCCGGGTAGCCGAAACCGATGCTACTGTTTTGTTGACCGGGGAGTCGGGCACGGGCAAGGAAGTGTTTGCACGCTTTATCCACCGTCACTCAGGGCGTAAAAAAGGTCCGTTCATCGCCATCAACTGTGCAGCCATTCCCGAGAACCTGCTGGAAGCCACCTTGTTCGGTCACGAGAAGGGTGCCTTTACCGGAGCTGCCGGTGCTCAGGCTGGTAAGTTTGAGCAGGCTGAAGGCGGCACCATATTGCTTGACGAGATTTCGGAGATGCCGCTCGGATTGCAGGCCAAGTTGCTGCGCGTGTTGCAGGAGCGCGAAGTTGAACGTGTCGGCGGCAAGAAGGCCGTGCCGCTGGATATTCGGGTGTTGGCGACCAGCAACCGTGACATGGCTGCCGAAGTGCTTGCCGGACATTTTCGGGAAGACTTGTACTATCGTCTCAATGTCTTCCCACTACGCATTCCGGCGCTGCGCGAGCGTCCAGGCGATGTGCTGCCGTTGGCCCGGATATTCCTGACTCGCCACGCCCGCCGGATTGGCCGCAGCGCGCGCCTCAGTGCGGAGGCTGAAGCCCGGTTGATTACGCACACCTGGCCCGGCAACGTGCGTGAGCTCGAGAACACCATGCAGCGTGCCCTGATTCTCGCCGGATCGGACACCATTGATCGTGTCACCCTGGATCTGTGTATGCCGGTGCAAATGCCGGGCGTTGACACTGGATTGGCTGGTACCGGGTTACCGGCAAAAATTGCCGTTGATCCCCCGGTTCTGCCGGAGACCAAGCCAGCCAACATGAAGGATCTCGAGCGCGAACACATCCTGCAGACCTTGCGCGAGCTAGGTGGATCACGCAAGCTGGCGGTTGAAAAGCTGGGGATTTCCGAGCGCACACTGCGTTACAAGCTGGCGCAATATCGCGACGAGGGTTTCGAGGTGTGAGTCAATCGGAACTTTTGGCACGCGGATTGCTCTGCTAAACTGAAAGCACACCATTCAGCAAACGGGCGACGGCCATGGATAATCGTGGAATTGAACAGATGATCGGGCAACTGCGCGCCACCTCGGCTCAGACTGCGGCGGGCGTGAAGCCTGCAGCCGCCGCAGGTCAGCCTGGAAGCGTTGATTTTGCGCAGGTGCTGCAATCCACTCTTAAGGACGTGAGTGCTGCGTCAAGTGAGGCGAGAGCCATGGCGCAGGAGTTCTCTGCCGGTGACCCCAATGTGAACATTCAGGAAGTCATGGTCAATCTCGAAAAGGCCAGCCTGTCGTTCCAGCAGATGGTCCAGGTTCGAAACCGGTTGGTGTCAGCCTATCAGGACATCATGAACATGCCGGTCTGAGCGTGCAATTCCTGTTGCATCTCACGGTGTACACCAGCCCAGCGCTGCTGTTTCTTCAAACACCTTCGCACCGCCCATAAACTGCGTGTCTGGCGCCTGTGCATGCAGCCCAGTGGCGGTCGCCATACGAAAAGTGCCACCACTCCTGGTCGTAGGGCACAAAGCCGGCACGCTGCATGAGACCGCTCAGAAGGCGACGGTTGCTGGCGGCCCTGTGTGACAGACCGGAGGCATCGGGCAGGCAGTGGCTGGGTGACACCTTGACCCAATCCCGGATTTCCATTCCAAAGTCGATGACCTGACCTGCGTCATCCACGATTTCGATGTCCACTGCGCCTCCGGTGCTGTGTGGCGGAATGTTCGGAGCGCCGTCAAGCTGCCAGACGGGCGACACCAGCCGACAGGCTTCGCGATAGGCTTGTTCCCGCCCTATGGTCGGGTGACGGAGTCTGACCCGGGTAAGCTCCTCATCAAAAAGCTGTTGTTGCACAGCCAGGCTGCGCAGACCTTCATACAGGCGCAGATGCAGCCCGACTGGCAGCGCCGCCTGCACCGTGAGCAGTCGCTGAAAGACACCCCGGCGCAGCAGGCAGTAATGTGGCTCTGTTTGCGGACACTCCGGGGGTGGGCCATAAAGCAGACCACCAGCAAGACGTATGTCGACCAGTGGCTCATTGCATTCTTCAATCGGAATGGCTTGCATCAGCGGGGTGTTCAGCATGGTGTTCTTGATGGTTTGCAGTGGTCACCATTTTATCAGTGCGTCGGTGGCTCCGTTGGGCTGGAGACCGCATTGCTGACGAAGCGTGCCGTTGGGCATCAAACTTGTGCTTGCAGTGTTGTTTCGATGCTGCGGCCATGTACACTGAGCCGCTGGTGACCAGAGGAGTGCGGGAATGCAACTATTGCAGAAAGTTCGTGATTTCTTTCGTGCGCAGCCTGTGCCCCCCAGTCCGCAGGTCGGACCGCGAGAGCGGAGTGTGCAGTGCATCGGACCACATGGTCTGCATCGTATGGCGTATGTGGAGTGGGGCGAGCCGGATAACCCGCGGGTGCTTGTGTGCGCACACGGACTGACGCGCAACGGACGGGACTTCGACTATCTGGCGCGGGCGCTGCAAAGCGAATACCGGGTGATTTGCCCCGACGTAGTGGGTCGTGGGCGTAGCGACTGGCTGGGCGTGAAGGCGGATTACGGTTTTCCGTTGTATGTGTCAGACATGATCACGTTGTTGGCGCGAGTCAATGCGCAGACTGTTCATTGGGTAGGCACGTCGATGGGGGGCATCATCGGCATGATGATCGCTGGCTTGCCCCATTCACCGATTTCGCGTCTGGTCCTTAATGATGTTGGCCCGATAATTACGGCTGCCTCACTGCGCCGGATTGCCGAATATGTGGGTAGAGCCCCACTTTTTGCCAGCATGGAAGATGCGGAGCAATGGATAAGAATGGTCAGCGCGCCGTTTGGGCCTTTGTCTGACGAGCAGTGGCATCATCTGACCCGTTATTCGGTCCGTCCGGTGGTGGGTGGTTTTGCCATGGTCTACGACCCCGGCATTGGTGATGTGTTTCGGGCCATGCCAATCGTGGGCGACGTCGACTTATGGTCTGCCTATAACCATGTGTCGTGCCCAACGATGGCAATTCGTGGTGCCGAGTCAGATTTGCTGGAGCACAAAACACTCATGCGTATGGCCGAAAGCGGGCCACGCGCTCAAGTTGTGGAGATAGCCGGGGTCGGTCATGCGCCTATGCTGATGGATCAGGCCCAGATCGCCATGGTGCATGGTTTTCTGAATACGGCCACTTGAGCTCTCATTCAGTGTCGAATGTTATCGATGCTGAGTTGATGCAGTAGCGCAGTCCCGTGGGTTCCGGGCCGTCCTCGAACACATGGCCGAGGTGTGCTCCGCACTGGTGGCAGGTCACCTCAGTGCGATGCATGTTGTGCGAGTAATCTTCGACCTTGTCTATGTTATCCGGTTCGGCGGCGGTCCAGAAGCTGGGCCAGCCGCAACCCGCATCAAATTTGTGTGTCGAGTGAAACAGCTCGGCACCGCAGCAGCGACAGCGGTAGTGACCTGCTTGCCAATGATCCCAGTAGGCGCCGCTGAAAGCGCGCTCGGTGCCTTTGCGGCGCGCTACATGAAAGGCCTCAGGCCCCAGGGTTTGCAGCCATTCGGCGTCGGATTTTTCCACCTTGTGTGTCATGCCGTTCTCCGTCAGTGTTCAGTGCAAATGGCGCGGTGCTTCCATGCCGTGGTTTTCCGGCATTTCGGCATGCACCGTTTCTCCGTCAGCCGAGGGATACATGGGTGCACCGCAGTCTTCGCAGTATTCGAGTGGAAAATGGTGATCAAGGTTCACGATATCGGTGACGCCGCAGTCATTCAGCACGGCCTCTATCTGCCCAGGAATATCGCTGTTTTCGTCTTCCGGGCCGAGCAAGGGCCAGACTACACCGTGCACAACCTGTTCGCCGTTGGGCAATGAGAAACCGATGCGATACTCCTCAAGTTTTTGGTCGTGGAACGGCGCGATCACAGCGCGCAGCGACGCTGCGGGGGTGTTGAGCTCTGCGCACAAAAAAGCCACCGATGCACGGATGGAGTAAGGGCGACTGTGGCTGTCGGCATTCCGGCTGGCCGCGAAATAGGCTTCGGGCAACACCACTTCGGTGGTGCAGCCAGGAAGAATGGGGTTGAGGTTGGCGCTGCCCTGGTTGCGCCATTGTATGAATGCGGATTCGCGATCACCCTTAGCTTCCTGCCAGGCGAAAAGTGGTTCCCCCCGGGGCACTGCGATTGCTGCAAGCAGGTAGCGGGTATCCGAAAGAAACTGCGCGGTTTCCGGCATGGCCTCGGTTTCGATATGCAGGTCGCGCTCTTGTAACGCGGCTCCGCCAAGGGCAGAAGCAAATTCGGCGGTGGCGCAATATCCTTGAGGAAGCTGATCCGGACTGAAAAGGAAGTCGGCGAGTGCAATCCTGGCGCGTTCCGAGGCAACATGAGCCTGCAGATGCACCCGGAGATTGGAGAGAACCGCAGGCGGGATGGTGGTGGCAGGGATGCGGTAGCGCGACCATACCAGCACCGGCGCAGCAATCAGCAGTATCTCGTGGTCATCGGAAACGCCCTGTGGTGTTTCGGCTCGTGACTCGATGAAATCAGCGAGTTCTTCATAGGCGCGTGCGTTTTGCAGGTGCAAGGTGTCCAGTGCCGCGTTCAGTCCGTCTTCGTCGTGTTCATGCAGCATTTCGTCTATGTTGCGCGCGAGGTGCTGCTCCCAATATTGGTCCTCTGCCCGGCAGCCCGATTCGGCGAGCCCGGTGGCCATGCGGATCAGGGTTTCGATGCTGCGGCTCAGACCGCCGCGCCGTTTGTGTCGGGTGCGTTTCATTTTTGGGTTCCTGTTGGTGCGATCATGCGCTGCTGCCAGCCCACGCAAATATGGATTTTACCTTGTTGCGGGCTATCAATACGACGGCTTGTTGAGTCGGACTGCCTGGATGATGATGGCGGCGATCTCTTCGATGGATTTGGTGGTGGAGTCCAGCCAGGGGATGTTTTCGCGTCGCATCAGATTCTGCGCAGCATCGATCTCGAAAACACAGTTGTCGAGTGCGGCGTAGCGGCTGTTAGGGCGTCTTTCCTGGCGAATCTGGGACAGGCGTTCCGGCGCGATGGTGAGGCCAAACAGTTTGCGCCGATAGCGGTGCAGTTCACCCGGTAGCTTGTTGCGTTCGAAGTCTTCGGGAATCAGGGGATAGTTTGCAGCCTTGACCCCGAACTGCATGGCAAGGTAAAGGCTGGTGGGGGTCTTGCCCGAGCGCGAAACACCAACCAGAATGACGTCCGCGTCAGCCAGTTCACCATCCGATGAAATGCC
Organism: Azoarcus sp.; assembly: GCA_036734105.1. GTDB lineage: Bacteria > Pseudomonadota > Gammaproteobacteria > Burkholderiales > Rhodocyclaceae > Azoarcus_F. The sequence goes on from DAIMZH010000022.1 coordinate 18,797, forward strand.
GTCATCATGAGCCATGGCAAAGTTGATGGCTTCAATTCTGGCCTTGTAGTCACTGCTCTCCGCAATGCCATGAAAACGCCCTACGGCATGGTTTGAGCGCATCTCCAGTTCGGCCTCAAGCGGGCCTATGAACTGTTCGAACAGGTCTATGAACAGCGCATTGGCCTGACGCAAGCCTTGAACCGTTTCCGGGTTCACCAAGGTGCTGAACACCACCGGTCGAGCCCCGTCGCGCTGGGTAGCTTCGCGAATCTGACGTGCGCAGTCCAGGGCCTTGTCCAGGGTGTCCACAAAGGGAATGCGGATTTGCCGGAAGCGCGCCTCCGGAAATTGCGTCAGCAGGCTGTGGCCAAGCGTCTCCGAGGTAATTGCCGTGCCGTCGGAGATGAAGAAAGCCGTGCGTGTGATGGGTGTTGGCATTGTGTGACTCCTCTGGCGCTGGACTGCTGGGGCGCAAAATATGTTCGCAGCGTGTAATCCGTGCTGCGACAGGCTGTCAAAAAACGTTAAACTCCCATTTTGCTTTCTCCCCAACAAATTCGGAAGCCTTTCCATGACCCGATATGTGATTCCCTTCACCGAACTGCGCATGACAGACGTCGAACAGGTCGGTGGCAAGAATGCCTCGCTTGGCGAGATGATCAGTCAACTGCCCTCAAGTGTCAGGGTGCCCGGCGGGTTTGCGACGACCGCAGATGCCTACCGCGAGTTTCTGGCTCACGAAGGGTTGGCCGAGCGGATTCGTGCGGCACTGGAAAATCTCAACGTCGACGACGTCGATGCCTTGGTGCGCAAAGGCGCCGAGATCCGCCAGTGGATTGTCGATACACCTTTCCCTGCCAGACTGGAGGAAGATATCCATGCTGCCTACAATGCGCTGGTTGCCGAGGGTGAAGGTAGCTTCGCTGTGCGCTCGTCGGCGACTGCAGAGGACCTGCCAGACGCTTCTTTCGCCGGTCAACAGGAGACATTTCTGAATATTCATGGCTACGAACAGATTCTGCACGCCATGAAGGAGGTGTTTGCGTCGTTGTACAACGACCGGGCGATCGCCTATCGGGTGCATAAGGGCTTTACCCACGCCGAGGTGGCGTTGTCAGCCGGTGTTCAGCGCATGGTGCGGTCTGATTCGGGAGCCTCCGGGGTGATGTTCACCATCGACACCGAGTCTGGTTTCAGCGACGTGGTTTTCATCACCTCGTCGTATGGCCTGGGTGAAACAGTGGTGCAGGGCGCGGTCAACCCGGACGAGTTCTATGTGCACAAGCCCACGTTGGCGCTTGGCAAGCCAGCGGTCGTGCGCCGCAACCTTGGCTCGAAACTCATCAAGATGGAGTTCGCCGAGAAGGCCGAGGCGGGCAAGTCGGTGCGGACCGTGGATGTGCCCGAGTCCGATCGCCACCGCTTCTCGCTGTCTGATGCAGATGTGCTTGAGCTTGCCCGTTACGCGGTCATCATCGAGCAGCATTATGGCCGTCCGATGGACATCGAATGGGGCAAGGATGGCGTTGACGGCAAGCTTTACATCCTGCAGGCTCGTCCGGAAACCGTGAAGTCTCAGAGTTCCGGTCATGTCATGGAAAAATACCGCCTCAAGCAATATGGCCGGGCGCTCACCCATGGTCGCGCCATTGGTCAGAAAATTGGTGCCGGTCCGGTACGAGTGGTAGCCAGCGCCTCCGAGATGAACCGGGTTCAGCCGGGTGACATCCTCGTCACCGACATGACCGATCCGAACTGGGAACCGGTCATGAAGCGCGCTGCGGCGATCGTAACCAATCGTGGTGGTCGCACCTGCCACGCGGCAATCATCGCACGCGAGCTGGGCATTCCGGCTATCGTCGGTTGCGGCAACGCCACCGAGGTGCTGGAGGAGGGCGACATGGCCACTGCCTCTTGTGCCGAGGGCGACACTGGTTATGTTTATCGCGGCAAGCTCGACTTCGAGGTCATCACCACTGATATGGGCAATCTGCCGGAAATTCCGGTCAAGGTGATGATGAACGTCGGCAACCCTGAGCTGGCCTTCGAATTTGCGCAAATCCCCAACGGTGGTGTGGGACTTGCGCGGGTTGAATTCGTCATCAACAACATGATCGGTATCCACCCCAAGGCCATCCTCGAAATCGACCAGGTGCCGGCCAGCCTGCGAGACGAGATCCGTCGTCGTTCACGCGGCTATGCCACACCCAAACAATTCTTCATCGAGAAGCTGGTCGAGGGCATTTCCACGATTGCTGCCGCGTTTTATCCCAAGCCCGTCATCGTGCGCATGTCGGACTTCAAGTCCAACGAATATCGCAAACTGCTCGGTGGCGACATCTACGAGCCGGAAGAAGAAAACCCGATGCTGGGCTTCCGTGGCGCATCGCGTTACATCGCCCATAGCTTCCGTGATTGCTTCGAGATGGAATGTGCGGCGATGCGCAAGGTGCGCAACGAACTGGGGCTCACCAACGTCGAGATCATGGTGCCGTTCGTCCGCAACCTGGAAGAGGGCCGGGAGGTGGTCGAGTTGCTCGCTGATCACGGCCTCCAGCGCGGAGACAATGGCCTGCGCCTGATCATGATGTGCGAGATTCCATCCAATGCCCTGCTGGCTGAGCAGTTCCTGGAGTTCTTCGACGGTTTCTCAATCGGCTCCAATGATCTGACCCAGCTTACGCTTGGTCTGGACCGGGATTCGGGTCTGGTGGCGCATGCCTTTGACGAGCGCGACCCGGCAGTCAAACAGTTGCTTTCCATGGCCATCAGCGCAGCCAACCGGCTCGGAAAGTACGTGGGTATCTGCGGGCAAGGTCCGTCTGATCACGCAGACTTTGCAGAGTGGTTGATGGACGAAGGCATTCAGACGATCTCGCTGAATCCCGACACCGTGGTGGCCACCTGGCTGCAACTGGCGGCACACAAGAAGGCCTGATGCCTTTTCCGCTGAGGTGTTCGACAACCTCGGCGGGTTAGTAATACCGGCGGCCTTTCTTGAACAGTATCGAGTGAAGTTGATGCTGTGTGCGGAGTCTTAACGCGGGCAATGAAGCGGCGATATCACCAGAAGGCCACAGAGAAATCTGTGGCTTTTTTGATGCGGCTAACGCGGGCGTAGCAAAAAAAGCCACTACGGACTACCGGAGTGGCTTTTTCGGAGGCGACTGGTCGATGGTGCTTCACGCGAAAATCGTCATCGTGGCGGCGGAAGGCTTTTTCAGGTGCCGAAAAAGTCGCGCACCTTGTCCATCCACGACTTGGCCTTGGGGTTGTGGCGATCAATGTTCTGATTGGATACCTCATCGAACTCGCGCAGCAACTCCTTTTGCCGTTCGGTCAGTTTGACCGGGGTTTCCACCACCACGTGGCACATAAGGTCACCCTGGGCATGCGTACGGACGTTCTTCATCCCCTTGCCGCGCAGACGGAAAACCTTGCCGCTTTGTGATTCGGCGGGAATCTTCAGGCGCGCCATACCTTCCAGCGTGGGTATCTCGATTTCGCCACCAAGCGCGGCGGTGACAAAACTGATCGGCATTTCACAATGCAGGTCGTCGCCATCGCGCTGGAACATCGGGTGCGACTTGATGTGGATTTCCACGTAGAGATCACCCGGTGGCCCGCCATTGACTCCGGGTTCGCCATGCCCGCTGTGACGCAGGCGCATGCCCTCGTCGATGCCAGCCGGGATCTTGACCTCAAGCGTTTTGTGGCTCTTGACGCGACCCGCGCCGCCACAGGTGCCGCAGGGGTTGGGGATGATGCGACCCGTGCCATGGCATTTGGGGCAGGTTTGTTGAATCGAAAAGAAGCCCTGCTGGATACGCACTTGGCCCGCACCGCCACACGTCGGGCAGGTTTTGGGTTCGGTACCTGGTTTTGCACCGGAGCCATGGCAGGTGCCGCACTCATCGGTGGTGGGGATACGGATCGTCTTTTCGGCGCCGCGAGCGGCCTCTTCAAGGCTGATTTCGAGGTTATAGCGCAGGTCGGCGCCGCGATAGACATTTGAGCGGCCACCACCACCACCGCCACGGCCACCGCCGAAGATGTCGCCGAAGATGTCGCCAAATGCGTCGGCAAAATCCCCAAAACCCTGTGCACCGGCTTGCCCTCTGCCGCCCATGCTGGGGTCTACCCCGGCATGTCCATAGCGATCATATGCTTCCTTTTTCTCGGGAGTCGACAACACCTCGTAGGCTTCGTTGATCTCCTTGAATTTGTCTTCGGAGGTCTTGTCACCTGGGTTGCGATCGGGGTGGTGTTTCATGGCCAGCTTACGATAAGCCTTCTTGATCGCATCTGCTTCAGCGCCCCGGTCAAGGCCAAGTACCTCGTAATAGTCTCGTTTGCTCATCTTTCTGTCCTGAGGGGGAGTGATCTCCCGTTCGGCAAAAAGTCGGGATGCCGTTTTGAGCGACGGCTATCCCGACTCGAGGTCAGTGATAACGGAGGTTTGAACTCCGTTCAACCCGATTACTTCTTGTCGTTCACCTCGGTGAATTCAGCATCCACCACATTGTCGTCGGCTGCCTTCTGGCTGGCGTCCGCATTGCCCGTATTGGTGCCACCGGCTGCGGCTTGTTCTTGCGCGTACATCTTCTCGCCGAGTTTCTGGCTGGCGGTGGCAAGTGCTTCGCTCTTTGCTTCGATGACATCCTTGTCACTGCCCTGGATGGCTTCTTCCGCCTCCTTGAGGGCAGTCTCGATTGCGGCCTTTTCGCCAGCATCCAGCTTGTCACCGTATTCGGTCACGGCCTTTTTCACGGAGTGGATCAGCGTGTCGCACTGATTGCGGGCATCCACCAGCTCATGCGCCTTGCGGTCTTCGTCAGCGTGCGCGGCTGCATCCTGCACCATACGTTCCACTTCTTCGTCGCTCAGGCCGGAGTTGGCCTTGATGGTGATCTTGTTCTCCTTACCGGTTGCCTTGTCCTTGGCCGATACATGCAGGATGCCGTTGGCGTCGATGTCGAAGGTGACTTCGATTTGCGGCATGCCGCGCGGTGCCGGCGGGATGTCGGAGAGGTTGAATTGACCCAGGCTCTTGTTGCCGGCGGCCATCTCGCGCTCGCCTTGAAGCACATGAATGGTCACTGCGCTCTGGTTGTCGTCTGCGGTCGAGAAGACCTGGCTGGCCTTGGTTGGAATGGTGGTGTTCTTTTTGATGAGCTTGGTCATCACACCGCCCATGGTTTCGATTCCCAGCGACAGGGGAGATACGTCGAGCAGCAGCACATCGGTAACTTCACCTTGCAACACCCCACCCTGGATGGATGCACCGATCGCCACCGCTTCGTCGGGGTTGACGTCGCGGCGCGGTTCCTTGCCAAAAAAGTCGCGTACCTTGTCCTGTACCTTGGGCATGCGCGTCTGACCACCGACCAGGATCACGTCGTCGATATCCGTGACCTTTAGCCCGGCATCCTTGAGGGCGACACGGCACGGCTCTATGGTGCGCGCAATCAGATCTTCGACCAGAGCCTCGAATTTGGCGCGGGTGATCTTGATCGCAAGGTGCTTGGGGCCTGACGTATCCGCAGTGATGTAAGGCAGGTTGATCTCGGTCTGGCTCCCGGAGGATAGCTCGATCTTTGCTTTTTCGGCAGCTTCCTTCAGGCGTTGCAGTGCCAGCACGTCGTTTTTCAGATCGACGCCTTGCTCTTTCTTGAATTCGCTCACGACGTAGTCGATGATGCGTTGGTCGAAGTCTTCGCCGCCCAGGAAAGTGTCGCCGTTGGTGGCCAGCACTTCAAACTGGTGCTCGCCATCGAGGTCGGCGATTTCGATGATGGACACGTCAAAGGTGCCGCCGCCCAAGTCGAACACGGCGATCTTGCTGTCTCCCGGCTTCTTGTCCATGCCAAAGGCAAGCGCAGCCGCCGTCGGCTCGTTGATGATCCGCTTGACATCAAGTCCGGCAATTTTTCCTGCGTCCTTGGTCGCCTGACGCTGACTGTCGTTGAAGTAGGCCGGCACCGTGATGACCGCTTCAGTGACCGGCTCGCCAAGGTAGTCTTCGGCGGTCTTCTTCATCTTGCGCAGGGTTTCGGCTGAAACCTGAGGTGGCGCGATTTTCTTGCCACGCACCTCGACCCAGGCATCGCCGTTATCGGCGCGGGCGATCGTGAAGGGCATCATGTCGATGTCTTTCTGGACTTCCTTTTCCTCGAAACGGCGGCCGATCAGTCGCTTGATGGCGAACAGCGTATTCTTGGCGTTGGTCACTGCTTGCCGCTTGGCCGGTGCGCCGACCAGAATCTCGCCATCGTCTGCGTAAGCCACAACCGACGGAGTGGTGCGAGCGCCTTCTGAGTTTTCGATGACCTTGGCTTTGCCGCCTTCCATGACTGAAACACAGCTGTTGGTGGTGCCGAGGTCAATGCCGATGATTTTTGCCATTGCTATATCCTTGATTCAAAAATGTTTGGAGGGCTGAGCCGTACATCGCGGCCTCTGATGACTCACAAGTGGGGTGGCTGGCCCGTATTTCAAGTGCTGAATTGCTGCGCGCCTATTTTGCTTTGGCGACAACAACCATGGCTGGTCGCAGCACGCGGTCGTGCAGCATGTAGCCTTTTTGCAATACGTTAACCACGGTATTGGGCTCAGCGTTTGATTCGATGGCGCTGATTGCCTGATGACGGTTCGGGTCGAAGCGCGCATTGAGCGGGTCTTCCTGCGCGATGCCGGCGCTGTCAAAGGCGGAGTTCATCTGGCGCAGGGTCAATTCAACGCCTTCGCGCAGCTTTTCCATGCTTTGCTTGTCGGTGCCCAGCGCGGCCTCAAGGCTGTCTCGCACAGGCAGCAGGGCATTGGCAAACTTCTCTGCGGCAAAGCGCGCTGCCTTGGCCACTTCTTCTTCTGCGCGACGACGAACGTTTTCGGTTTCAGCCTTGGCGCGCAGCCAGGCATCATGGTGTTCAACTGCCTTGAGCTCGGCTATGCGCAGAGATTCCTGCAGTCCCGGGATGATGTCGGGACCATTAGCGACGCCATCGGACAGCTCTTGGGTGTCAATCTGCGAATCGTGAGCGTGAGCATTTTGATCGGTCTGCGCTTGATCTTCGGTGACCGGGTTTTCGGGCTTGTCTTGCTCTTGCTGCATGTCGGGAGGCTCCCTGAATAGTAAATGACAACTTTGCCGACATTGGGGTGTCAGCGCGTATTTCAAGGGGTAGTTACAACAAAAACCTCACAAAACGCATGGTGACGACCAAGGTATGTCAGTACATTGACCAACCAGTCGGCACAATCGGCGCTATCACCTTCGACAAGCGTGCCGCTTGCGGCTATGATTCAAGGCTTATTCGCGCGAACTCACTGGCTTGGCAGTTTTGTCGGCCGTTCCTCGTGACATGGGCATGGACGAAAAACCTGAGCGTATCGGCAAGTACAGCATCATCCGCGAAATTGGTCGCGGGGCGACTGCCATTGTCTATCTTGCCGAGAGTCCTGACCTTCCTGAGCCGGTGGCTGTCAAGCACGTCCGTTTCAAGGACAAGGTCCAGGACGAAGCCAAGTGGAACCGGCGTTTGGTCAAGCTGCTGAAAGCGGAGCAGGCGGTGGCGTCGCGCCTCAACCATCCGAACATCATCCGGATTCACGAAGCTGTGATCCATCCTGATGAGTCGTATGTGGTGATGGAGTATTTTCCTGGTGACACCTTGGAGCGCTATTGCACCTTCGAGAACCTTTTGCCGGTGCATCGTGCCATTGGCATAGTGTTCAAGTGTTGTCTGGCGCTGGATCACGCTTATCGGCGTGGTGTGGTGCACCGCGACATCAAGCCGGCCAACATCCTGATTGATGAAAAAGACAACGTCAAGATCACCGACTTTGGCCTGGCGCTGAACATCAACAAGAAGATGCAGACCGACTCCACCTTCATCATGGGTGTGGGTTCACCGGCCTATATGAGTCCGGAACAGATCAAGAACTATCCGCTCAACCAGAAGACCGACTTGTACTCGCTGGGCGTGGTGATGTTTCACTTATTGACCGGTCGGCTGCCATTCAGGGCCACCAATCCGGCTCAATTGGTCTACAAAATCCTCAACGCCGACCCGCCGGCGGTCAGTCAACTTTGCCCTGATCTGCCTGAAAAACTGGACTACGTGGTACGCAAGGCGCTGGAAAAGGATCTCTACTCGCGTTACCGCAATGGTGCCGAGTTTGCCAAGGATTTGTCCGCCGTTCGCTACCAACTTGTGGATGAAAACTTTGCCGAGCAGGATACCTCGCGTTTTTCGGTGTTACGCAAGCTGAGTTTTTTCCTGGAGTTTGACGATGTGGAAGTCTGGGAAACCTTGCGCATTTCCAACTGGCGCAAAGTGTCGACCAGCGCAGTGATTTATCGTGAGGGCGAGGCTGACCAGCGCTTCAGTGTGCTGCTTGAGGGCGAGGTCGAGGTTTCGGTTGAGGGTCGTCAGGTTGCGGTGCTCGCTCCGGGCGAATTGTTCGGCGAACTGGCCTGGATGGACGACCGTGGCCGTCGCCACATGACCACGGTGATTGCGACGCAGTCCTGCACGTACCTGGAAGTGAGCCCGTCGGCGCTGGCGCTCGCCACTGAAGAACTGCGCGAGCGTTTCCGGGTGGAGGTGTCCACTGTGATGGCCAAGCGTCTCGGTGCAGCCGCACGCACCATTGCCCTCACAGGTGTTCCAGCACGACAGGGAGATTTTTCGGCCTCACCGGTTGGTGAGCTTAAAATCGTCGAGGACTGAGGCTTGCCTGATGGTTTTGGCTAGGTCCGCCTGCTGCCTTACACCGCAAGGTCTATCTGGCTTACTGTGCCAACCTGACCGTCCTGTGCAAGATAGATGCTGCTTGCGCGCATTACCCCAAGCGTCTCGTTGGCTTGATTGCGCAGTTCAAAAGGCGTACCGACCCGGCTCAGGTAAAGCGCCCCGACGCCTGCTTCGGTGAGTGTCGTCAAGCGCCCCTCACCATTTTCTTCCGGCATCCACAGCCCAAGCATGGCAAAGCCGGGGTCGGCGGCATCGATCCAGCCGTTGCCATCGGCGTCAAGGGCGGCGAGCTCGGCAAAGCCATCGCCCGTGGTCGGACCAAACAGCTCGCGTCCGTTGTCGATACGCCCATTGCCGTTGCGGTCGATGGCCAGAAAACCGCGCCCGCTGCCCAGCATTGGCAAGGACTCCAGTTGGCCATCCGCAGTGAGATCGAATTCAAAACGCGCATCTTGCAGTGCTGCGGCAGCCCCACCAAAGTCCAGCACAAGGGGGTCCTTGAGTCGCGCCTGACCACCACGTACTTCCATGTTGAGGCTTTCGAAGTAGCTGCGCTCCATCTCGAAACCCACCTTGAAGCGAATCTGCTGACCGTCGCGCGTTTCAATCACCCCTTGCGCCTCAAAACGGGTGGCTTCGTACTCCATCCGTGTCGCAGTCAAGCTGTATTCAAAGCCTGGACCAGGCGCAGGGGCGGCACTCTGTTGGGGGGCATTGGTGGCTGTGGGTTTGCTCTCTCCCGCTGCGGTGAAGTCGGCCATACGCAGAAGCCTGACCGGTTTTCCAGTGATCATTGCGATCATGCTCGCCATCAGGCGGAGCTTGGGGTCTAGCGAATCTTCCTCTGTCTGCCCCCCAATCTGGTCAGTGTCGGCAGCCGCCAAACCACGTTGCGACAGACTGACTGCCGAGGTCTGTGATTGGGGTGGTGTGGCCTGATCCGCATTTCGACCCGACCATACATCGAGTCGTTCGGTGACCCGGGTAGCGGTCAGGCTGGCGTGCGTGGCACGCATCTGAATGGAGGATGAAGCGATTTCCATGATGGCGAGGCCTCCGGCAGGTGATAAATCGCTGCCAGATGAGCAACCCGACACTGACAGTGCAGGGGTTAACGGCCGTGCGCACGAATACTTGAGTGGGTTGTTGAGCCCGATGATTCAAGGGCGTCTGCGACCTACAACGACCTGGATCCGGCGGTTGCCAGTGTCCCCAAGCGCCAACGCAACCAGCCAGGTGAGCAGGCTATAGACCAGCGCGCTCCAGAATGCGCTCCAGAAGCCGCCAACTTGAACGCCTGCAACCAGCGAAGCCACTGCCCAGAACAGCAAGGCATTGATGACCAGAGTGAACAGACCGAGCGTGAGCACCGTTATGGGCAGTGTGAGCAGCACCAGCAAGGGGCGGATCAGAGCATTGATAAGACCGAGCAGCAAGGCGGTGAGCAAGGCGGCCAGATAGCTCTCAACCACCAGACTGGTCACGATCTCGGGAACCAGCATCAGTGCAAAGGCGTTGAGTAGCCACTGCAGCGCCACCTTGACGCGTGGCGCCAGCGTCATTGACTCGCTCCAAGTTTGCGGGCTCGCTCGGCGCTTGCATGTCGGCATTCCGGGCTTGGTACGGGAAGCTCAAGCCAACTGCCTAGGTGTTCACTGGCGATGGTGCCCAGCGCCGTGATCCACTCAGGTCGTTCATTCAGGCATGGGATGTAGTGAAATTGCTCGCCACCCGCGTTCAGAAAGGCGTCCCGACATTCCAGCGCGATCTCTTCGAGCGTTTCGAGACAGTCGGATACGAAACCGGGACACATGATGTCGACCGAGCGGCAGCCGCCCTTGGCGAGTTTTTCGAGTGTCGGCTCGGTGTAGGGCTGCAACCACTCTGCCTTGCCGAAGCGTGACTGGAAAGTGAGCTGCCAGCGTTCTGGTGGCAAGTCCAGTGCCTCAGCCACCAGGCGGGCTGTCTTGTGGCATTCGCAGTGATAGGGATCACCAAGTTCGAGTGAGCGGCGCGGCACCCCGTGAAAGCTCATTACTAGCTTTTCGGCCTGCCCGTGGCGCGACCAATGCTCGCGCACGCTCGCCGCCAGCGCGCCGATGTAGGCAGGATGATCATGAAAGCTGCGTACAAAACGCATCTCGGGCAGGTTGCGCCAGTGGCTCAGGCAACGCGCAACCTCGTCCATTGCGCTGGCGGTGGTGCTGGCGGCGTATTGCGGATAAAGCGGTAGCACCAGAATACGCGTACAGCCCCTGGCGCGCAGCTCGTTGAGGGTATCTGGCACGGAGGGCGCGCCGTAGCGCATGGCCCAGCCGATCAAGACCCCGTCGCCGTCGCTGCCGGACAGCGCTGGCCGCAGTGCTGCCGCCTGACGCTCGGTGTTAACCTTGAGTGGTGAGCCCTGATCAGTCCAGATGCTGGCGTATTTTTTGGCAGATTTCGCCGGGCGCAGGTTGAGAATGATGCCATTGAGGATGACCCACCAAAGTGCCCGGGGTATTTCCACCACCCGTGGGTCAGACAGAAACTGTTTGAGATAAGGGCGAAGCGCAGCCGCAGTGGGCGCAGTGGGGGTTCCCAGATTGACGAGCAGGACGCCGGTGCGGGGCATGCTGTCATGCTTGTAGGCGGGTTCGGGCCAGAAACGGGCCATGGTGGTCCTCGATATGACATGTTGCAGGGCTATTGATGGTTCAGCCCTTGTTTGAAAGTGCGTTGGACAGCAACCTGGCGGTGATGTCCACGATGGGGATGACTTGCTGGTAAGCCATGCGTGTCGGACCTATGACGCCAACCGAGCCAACCAGTTCGCCATTGACCTCATAACCGGCTGTGATCACACTGCACTCGTCCAGTTCGGAGATGCCGGATTCGCCGCCTATGAATATTCGCACCCCTTTGGCGCGCTGCGATACATCCAGCAGTCGCAGCATGCTGGTCTTGCGCTCGAAGAGCTTGAAGAGCTCGCGCAGGCGCACCATATTTGTCGAGAAGTCTTCGACATCCAGCAGATTGGTTTCGCCGGAAACCACGTAAGCCTCGTCGGTTTCAGCCATGGCCTCGCTGCCGGCTTCTACTGCGGCCGTCATTAGTTCCGTGATCTCGCTGCGCAAGGCGCTGAGTTCGCCTTTCAGGCCAATCTTCATGTCGTCAAAGGACTGTCCGGCGAACTGAGCATTGAGATAGTTGGTCGCTTCGTTGAGTTCGCTGAACGAGTAGCTGCGTTCGGTGATCAGAATCCGGTTTTGCACATCGCCTGCCGTCGTGACGATGATGAGCAGCACACGCTTTTCGGACAGGCTGATGAACTCCACCTGACGTATCCGGGCGACTTCGTGGCGAGGGCTGAACACAACACCCGCAAAATGGGTCAGCTCCGACAGCATCTGCGATGCGGTACTGATCAGCCGCTGTGGCTGAGAGGGCAGGAACTGGCCTTGCAATTCCCGCATCTGCACCTTGTCAAGCGGCTGTACAGTGAGCAGGGAGTCTACAAAAAAGCGGTAGCCTTGCGCCGTGGGCATCCGGCCTGCCGACGTGTGCGGGCTGGCGATGAAGCCCATCTCTTCAAGATCGCTCATCACGTTGCGCACGGTTGCGGGTGACAACTCCAGCCCCGAGTGTCGTGACAGCGCGCGAGAGCCCACCGGCTGGCCTTCCGCGATGTAGCGTTCAACCAGTGTCTTGAGAAGAATGCGGGAGCGTTGATCAAGTGAAGTCATGGCAAGACGCATTCTATATCAGAGCCGACCTTGTGACAGCGGTGTCTACTCTTGCAGTGTTGATCACCGATAAACAGATGAATATGGTTTAATTCCGTTCATGAAAACCTCTTTCAACACCGTTGCGATCATCGGCAAATACCAGAGCCCTGATGTGGCAGACGCGGTTACGCGGGTAGCTGCGGCCCTGCGCGAAAGTGGGCGTACCGTATGGATAGAGCAGGGCACTGCGAGTTCCATCGGTCTGGCCAGTGGCTATTCAGTCGCCACCTACGACGAGATCGGTCTGGGTAGTGAGCTTGCGCTTGTGCTGGGCGGTGATGGCACCATGCTGCACGCAGCGCGGCGCCTTGCGGAATACGCAGTGCCGCTGGTGGGTGTCAATCAAGGCCGCCTGGGCTTTTTGACGGATATTGGCCGCGAGGAGGCAGTCGATCGCATCACCTCCATGCTTGAAGGTGAATACACCGAGGAACAGCGGATCATGCTCACGGTCGAGGTGTTGCGCAAGCAGGAGCGCGTATATCGGAGCCTGGTGCTCAACGACGTCGTGCTCAACAAGGGTGACAACGGTCGCATGATCGAATTCGATGTTTCTATCGATAACGAGTTTGTTTACACTCAGCGCTCCGACGGTGTCATCGTCTCCACCCCGACTGGCTCGACGGCTTATGCGCTGGCAGCAAACGGTCCCATCCTTCATCCGTGCGTCGATGGGATTGCGCTGGTGCCATTGTGTCCGCATGGCCTGAGTTCCCGGCCCATCACGCTTGCCGGGTCAAGCAGTATCGATATCCGCTTGCTTGCCCCACATGATGGTCGAGTGCATTGTGACGGTCAGACCCGCTTCGATGCGCATGCCGGCGACTGTGTGCGTGTGAATCGGTCACCGCATGTGGTACGGCTGTTGCATCCGGTTGGTTACAGTTACTTTGCCATGCTCCGTGAAAAGCTGCACTGGAGCGCAAATCCGCGCTTGTCCTGAAGCAATCCTGTGACCCATCCATGCTCAGACGACTGATCATTCGCGACTTCGTCATTGTCGATCGCCTCGAAATCGAATTTCATGCCGGTTTCTGCACCCTCACTGGTGAAACAGGGGCGGGCAAATCCATTCTGCTTGACGCACTTGGTCTGGCGCTAGGGGATAGAGCTGATGCGGCGTCCATTCGAAGTGGCGCGGACAGGGCGGACATTACCGCAGAGTTTGATCGTCCGGCAGGCGACGATCTGGAGGCCTGGCTTGATGCCGCTGGTGTGCCTGAAGAGGGTGGCGTCTTGATGATGCGACGGGTAGTCGATGCTGGCGGACGTTCGCGTGCATGGATCAACGGTGTGCCATCCACGCTCACGCAGTTGCGTGAGTTGGGCGGGCAGTTGGCGGACATCCATGGTCAGCACGCCCATCAGGCATTGTTGCGTCAGGATGCTCAACGCCAGTTGCTTGACGCAAATGCCGGGGCCAGCGAACTTGCCTCCGAGGTGACCAATCTTTATCGCGACTGGCAACGGGCGTTGTTGCGTCTGCGTGAGGCTGAGAAGGACTCGGCAGGTGTTCAGCGACAACGGGAGCTGCTTGAGTGGCAGCTTGGCGAACTGGACAATCTGGCCTTTGATCCGCAGGAGTGGGCCGAACTCAACGCAGAGCAAAGCCGACTGGCGCATGCCGCTTCGCTGATCGAAGGGAGCGAGGCCACACTGACAGCCTTGGGAGAGGGGGAGGTGGCAGTCGTCAGCCTGTTGCAGGGGGTAGGGTCGCGGCTGGACGAAATGGCCGAGCTTGATCCCACGCTGGCCGAGGCAAGGGATCTGATCGTTAGCGCGGCGATACAGGCTGACGAAGCCTTGCATGTGCTGCGACGTTATCGCGACAGAATCGACCTTGACCCGGAGCGTCTGGCCGAACTGGAAGCACGCATTGGCGCAATCATGGACATCGCCCGCAAGCACCGGACTGCGCCGGACTCCCTGCCCGATCTGCGCGAACGCTGGCGTGTTGAGCTTAACGAACTCACCGAGCAGGCTGACCCCGAACGTCTTGCCGAGCTTGCCGCTCAAGCCCACAAGTCCTATCTGACTGCCGCGCAGCGATTGTCAGCGCTGCGCCGTCCGGCGGCAGAGGCCTTGTCCCGCGAAGTTACCGAGGCGATGCAGGGCCTGGCAATGGAGGGAGGACGCTTCGAGTTGGTGCTGCTGGCTGATGAGGCTGGCGGCGCCCATGGCCTGGAGTTGGTCGAAATGCGTGTCGCAGCGAACCTCAACCAGGCTCCGCGCGCGCTGTCACGCGTGGCATCCGGTGGTGAGTTGTCGCGCATCGGGCTGGCTATTCAGGTAATGGCCAGCCGGGCCTCGTCCAGACCTACACTGATCTTTGACGAGGTGGACGTGGGCATTGGCGGAGGTGTAGCCGAGATCGTTGGCAAGCTGCTTCACAAGCTTGGTCGCGATCGTCAGGTGTTGTGCGTCACCCACTTGCCGCAGGTTGCTGCATGCGCCGATCGCCAATGGCGAATCGCCAAGCGTCGGGTTGGAGACGAGGTGCTCAGCTCGGTGGAGGAGCTTGACGACCAAGGCCGGGTAGAGGAGATTGCACGCATGCTTGGTGGTGTGAATATCACCGACACCACGCGCAAGCATGCCCGCGAAATGCTGGCCGAACGCCTTGCCTGATTCGATGCTGCGTGAGCGTACCGCCAGCCCGCCTTGCAGCCTCAGTGGTTATTGCCGCGGTGTGGACATTCGGTTTTGGTGCACTCGGCATACAGATAAAGAGCGTGTTCCTTGACCTTGAATCCACGGTCTTCGGCGACGGCGACCTGACGCTTTTCGATCTCGGGATCGAAAAACTCCTCGACGTTGCCGCACTCCAGACAGACCAGGTGGTCGTGGTGGCCGCCTTCATTGAGCTCAAAAATGGCTTTGCCAGCTTCAAAATAATGCCGCTCCAGCAAGCCCGCCTGTTCAAACTGGGTCAGTACCCGATAAACCGTAGCAAGCCCAATGTCCATGCCTTCGGTAGTCAGAAGCCGATAAACGTCTTCGGCGGTAAGGTGGCGTTGGTCAGTATGCTGGAAAAGCTCCAGAATCTTGAGACGGGGGTAAGTGGCCTTGAGGCCGATGTTCTTGAGATTTTTTGAATTATCGGTCATTGTCGCCCCATGATTTGCCCAGCGAAGAGGGCAAGAGTCCGTTTGTAAGACACCGGGAGGTACCTTGTGTGCGGGTATGATATATTTTTCCCTCTGATCTGAGAACGTTCCTGTTCCATTGCCAACTGCCTCACATAGGCCAAAAAGACTTCATACATGCGTACGACAATTTTTGCAGTGGCGTTCGCCACCTCTCTGATCTTGCCCGGTTGCTCTTTTGATTCCATTGCCGGGAGTGTCAACCCGCATCGAATCGATGTCATGCAGGGCAACGTAGTGGACCAGCGCATGGTGTCGCAGTTGCGTCGTGGCATGACCCGTGAGCAGGTTAGATTCGTGCTCGGCACGCCGCTGGTGGTTGACGCCTTCCGACAAGACCGGTGGGACTATGTCTATCTGTTCAAGCCGGGCAGGGGCGAGGCTGAGCGGCGTGTGTTGAGTGTGTTCTTCGTGGATGATCTGCTTGACGTGGTGCAGGGTGATGTCATTCCCGCGTCCGGATCTGAAACGTCGGTTGTCGATGAGCCGCGTAGTCGCGTCGTCGAGATCGAGGCCCCGGTCGGTCGTCGCTGAGTCGCTACCGGTGGCCGTGCCCTCTTTAGTCTGATCAAGGCTGGCGCTGGTAAGCGAATCGCGGGCCGGGTGTTGTATTTTTTCAAGGGGTTGGAATGAGCAAGGTTAAGGTTTCGGTCGCGGGTGCTGCCGGTAGAATGGGGCGCATGCTGATCGAGGCAGCGTTGGCGGATGACGGCATTGAGCTCGTCTCGGCTTTTGAGCGTGCAGGTTCGTCGGCAATTGGTCGTGATGCAGCGGAATTCAACGGCGTGGTCAGTGGCGTCAACATCACTGACGACGCCCGCTTGGCCATTTCCTTGGCCGATTGTGTCATCGACTTTACACGCCCTGAGGCGAGCTGTGCCAATCTCGAACTGGCGCGGGATCTTGGCAAGTCCATGGTGATTGGCACGACTGGTCTGTCAGTCGCTGACAAACAGTTGGTGGCTGAGACGTCAAATGCCATGCCGGTGGTTTTTGCACCAAATATGGCGGTGGGTGTCAATGCTGTATTTCGTTTGCTTGAGGTGGCAGCGCAGATTCTCAACGAAGGCTACGACATTGAGGTGATGGAGGCTCATCATCGGCACAAGGTCGACGCCCCCTCGGGAACAGCTTTGCGCATGGGCGAAATCGTGGCGCGTGCGCTTGACCGAAATCTGGACGAGTGCGCAATCTATGGTCGCGAAGGGGTGACTGGCGAGCGCAAGTCCGAGACCATTGGGTTTTCGACCATCCGGGGTGGGGATATTGTCGGTGATCATACCGTGCTCTTCGCCGGGCTGGGCGAACGAATAGAGATCACGCACAAGTCGGCCAGTCGCATGCCCTATGCGGTTGGTGCCATGCGGGCCGCACGTTTTTTGTCTGGACACCGCAATGGCTTGTTCGATATGCAGGACGTGCTGGGTCTCAAAGCTTGAGCGCAAGGCCACAGCCACGAGCTGTCAGGTTTGCGTAAGCATCGTCCGGGAGCTATAATTAAAGGGTTTGCAGCGGGATGGGCCAAAGGGCCGGTCCCGTTTTTTCACATCTAGGGTGCCATTCAGTGGTCCCCATCAATCGGTTGAATTCAGGAGTTTGTCGTGACTGCATCACAGTCAGCCTTGTTGGCTCTCGCCGACGGAACGGTATTTACGGGCAGGCGCATTGGCGCTGCCGGTCAGACGGTCGGCGAGGTGGTGTTCAACACCTCCATGTCCGGCTATCAGGAAATTCTCACCGACCCAAGCTACAGTCGTCAGATCGTCACGCTCACCTATCCCCATATCGGAAACACCGGTGTCAACGCCGAGGACATGGAGTCGGAGCGGGTGCACGCGGCGGGCCTGGTGATTCGCGATCTACCCTTGCTGGCGTCAAATTTCCGCATGGACAGAACGCTGGATCAGTACCTTCTGGACGAAGGTATTGTGGCCATCGCCGATATTGACACGCGCAAACTGACCCGCATCCTGCGCGAAAATGGTGCTCAGGCGGGGTGCATCATGACCGGTAGCAATGGCAGCCCTCCCAGTGCTGAGGCCGCTATTGCTGCGGCGCGCGGCTTCCCAGGCCTTCGTGGTATGGATCTGGCGCGTGAGGTGACGCGCAGCGACACCATTGAATGGGATGAGACAGAATGGGTGCTGGGCAAGGGTTACGGTCGTTGTGAGTCGCCGAACTTTCATGTGGTCGCCTACGACTTCGGTGTCAAACGGAATATTCTGCGCATGCTGGCAAGTCGAGGCTGTCGCCTGACTGTTGTACCTGCTCAGACCCCGGCTGCCGAGGTGCTGGCACTCAATCCTGATGGCGTTTTTCTGTCCAATGGCCCGGGCGACCCCGAGCCCTGTGACTATGCGATTACCGCCATTCGCGAGATTTTCGCTGCTGGCTTGCCAGTCTTTGGCATCTGCCTCGGCCACCAGTTGATGGCGCTGGCCTCAGGTGCCCGCACCCTGAAGATGAAGTTCGGTCACCACGGTGCCAACCATCCGGTCAAGGATCTCGACAGTGGGCAGGTGCTGATCACCAGTCAGAACCACGGCTTTGCGGTTGATGCGGATTCGCTGCCAGACACGCTTCGCACCACCCATGTTTCGCTGTTCGACGGGAGCGTGCAGGGGCTGGAAAGAACCGATATCCCGGCCTTCTGCTTTCAGGGGCACCCCGAAGCCAGTCCTGGCCCGCATGACGTGGCCTATTTGTTCGATCGCTTCATCAGCATGATGGAAGCGCGCAAGTAAGGATTGATTCTCGCGGCTGCGCCTGGCGCAGCCGCAAAACGGCTAAATCGAGGTTAGGCGATGCCTAAGCGTACAGACATTCAGAGCATTCTCATTATTGGCGCGGGTCCGATCATTATTGGTCAGGCCTGCGAATTCGATTACTCCGGCGCCCAGGCGTGCAAGGCGCTGCGGGAAGAGGGTTACCGGGTTATTCTGGTCAACTCCAATCCGGCAACCATCATGACCGACCCGGGCATGGCCGATGTCACCTATATCGAGCCGATCACCTGGCAGATCGTCGAGCGCATCATCGAGAAGGAGCGCCCGGACGCGGTGCTCCCGACCATGGGCGGTCAGACCGCGCTCAACTGCGCACTCGATCTGGCGCGCGAGGGTGTGCTTGCAAAATACGGCGTTGAACTCATCGGTGCATCGCGCGAGGCCATTGACAAGGCCGAAGACCGCCTCAAGTTCAAGGACGCGATGACCAAGATCGGCTTGGGTTCTGCGCGCTCCGGCATTGCGCACAGCATGGAAGAAGCGCAGCAGGTCCAGGGTGGTATCGGTTTTCCGGTGATCATTCGACCGAGCTTCACCATGGGCGGTACAGGCGGGGGCATCGCCTACAACATGGAAGAGTTCGAGGAGATCTGCAAGCGTGGCCTTGAGGCCAGCCCGACCAACGAGCTGCTTATTGAAGAGTCGCTGATCGGCTGGAAGGAGTACGAGATGGAGGTGGTGCGTGATCGTGCCGACAACTGCATCATCGTCTGTTCAATCGAAAACCTCGATCCGATGGGTGTTCACACCGGAGACTCAATCACTGTTGCGCCTTCGCAGACCTTGACCGACAAGGAGTATCAACTGCTGCGGAATGCGTCGATTGCTGTGCTGCGTGAAATCGGTGTAGACACGGGTGGTTCCAACGTTCAGTTCGCCATCAACCCTGAAGACGGGCGCATGATCGTCATCGAGATGAATCCGCGTGTGTCGCGTTCATCGGCGTTGGCCTCCAAGGCGACTGGCTTTCCGATTGCCAAGGTGGCGGCCAAGCTGGCAGTGGGTTATACACTGGACGAACTGAAGAACGACATCACAGGCGGGGCGAGTCCGGCATCGTTCGAGCCCTCCATTGACTACGTCGTCACCAAGATCCCGCGCTTTGCGTTCGAAAAGTTTCCCCAGGCCAATGACCGGCTGACCACGCAGATGAAGTCTGTCGGCGAGGTCATGGCGATTGGTCGCAGCTTTCAGGAGTCCTTGCAAAAAGCACTGCGCGGCCTGGAAGTGGGCGCATATGGCCTTGACGAGGTTGAAACCGATCGCGAGGATCTCGAGCACGAACTGGTCAACCCCGGTGCTCAGCGCATCTGGTATGTGGGTCAGGCCTTCCGTGAAGGTTATACGCTTGAGGAAGTCTTCAACCTGACCAAGATCGATCCCTGGTTTCTGGCTCAGATCGAGGATATCGTTCGCAGCGAAAAATCGCTCTCAGGCCGCTCGCTCAAGGCCATGAAGGCTGATGATCTGCGTGCCCTAAAACGCAAGGGCTTCTCGGATCGTCGTCTTGCCAGCTTGCTGGGCACTGATGAAACCACCGTCCGCCTGCACCGCCACGCAGTCGGAGTGCGCCCGGTCTACAAGCGCGTGGACACCTGCGCGGCAGAGTTTGCCACTTCAACGGCTTACATGTATTCAACCTATGAGGAAGAGTGCGAAGCCAAACCGACCGACAAGAAAAAGATCATGGTGCTCGGTGGCGGACCGAACCGTATCGGTCAGGGTATCGAGTTCGATTACTGCTGCGTCCATGCTGCGCTCGCGCTGCGCGAGGATGGCTACGAGACCATCATGGTCAACTGCAACCCGGAAACCGTGTCAACTGATTACGACACGTCTGACCGGCTCTACTTTGAACCGATCACGCTGGAAGACCTGCTCGAAATCGTTCATATCGAGAAGCCAGTCGGTGTGATCGTTCAGTTCGGCGGTCAGACGCCGCTCAAGAGGGCGCGTGCCCTGGAAGCCAACGGCGTGCCCATCATTGGCACCAGCCCCGACATGATCGATGCTGCCGAGGATCGCGAACGTTTTCAGAAGTTGCTGCATGATCTGGGCCTCAAGCAACCGCCCAACCGCACTGCACGCACGCCTGAAGAGGCGGTGCGACTGGCGGCCGAAATCGGTTATCCGCTGGTGGTGCGTCCAAGCTATGTGCTTGGCGGGCGTGCCATGGAGATCGTTCATGAGCAGCGTGACCTCGAACGCTACATGCGCGAGGCGGTCAAGGTGTCGAACGAGTCGCCGGTGCTGCTTGACCGCTTTCTGAATGACGCGACCGAGGTCGACGTTGACGCCTTCTCGGATGGACAGCAGGTGATCATCGGCGGCATCATGGAGCACATCGAACAGGCTGGTGTGCACTCGGGTGATTCCGCTTGTTCGCTTCCACCCTACACCCTGTCGGCCGCTTTGCAGGACGAACTGCGCCGTCAAACCGAGGCAATGGCGCGTGGTCTGAAAGTTGTCGGACTGATGAACGTGCAGTTTGCCATTCAGGGTGAGGGTGACAATGCCACGGTCTATGTGCTTGAGGTGAATCCGCGCGCCTCTCGCACCGTGCCTTTCGTCTCCAAGGCCTGCGGGTTGCCGCTGGCCAAAATCGCTGCACGCTGCATGGCCGGTCAATCTCTGGCCAGCCAAGGCGTGACCGGCGAGGTCATCCCGCCCTACTATTCGGTCAAGGAGGCGGTGTTTCCTTTCGTCAAGTTCCCGGGCGTCGACACCATTCTTGGCCCCGAGATGAAGTCCACCGGCGAGGTGATGGGTGTTGGTCAGACGTTTGCCGAAGCTTTCGTCAAGTCGCAAATTGGTGCTGGCACCCGGTTGCCACGCCAAGGCTGCGCTTTCATCAGCGTCAAGCACGGCGACCGCCCGGTGGCGGTGGAAGTGGCGCGCATGTTGGTTGAGCTTGGTTTTACCCTGATGGCTACCAAAGGCACCGCAGCTACGATTGAGGCGGCAGGCTTGCCTGTCAAGGCGGTCAATAAGGTCAATGAAGGTCGTCCGCATGTCGTCGACGTCATCAAGAACGGCGAGGTGCAACTGGTGATCAACACCGTTGAAGAAAAGCGTCAGGCCATTATCGACTCGCGCTCGATCCGGATTACGGCGCTGGCGGCAAAAGTGACGGTATACACCACGATAGAGGGTGCTCGTGCCGCGTGCATGGGCATGCGCCACCTGGATGGACTGGAGGTATATAGCCTGCAGTCTCTACACGAAGAGTTGAATAAAGCATAATGAACAAGACGCCTTTGACCGTGGTCGGCGCGGAGGCACTCCGCGCTGAACTGCATAGACTCAAGACCGTGGAACGACCGAGCGTGATTGCGGCTATCGCCGAAGCCCGATCACACGGCGATCTGTCCGAGAACGCCGAATACGACGCAGCCAAAGAGCGCCAGGGCTTTGTGGAGGGTCGTATCAAGGAGGTTGAGTCCAAACTTTCCAATGCACAGATCATTGATCCTTCGTCGCTGGATGCTGACGGTCGCTGCGTGTTTGGTGCAACCGTTGACCTGGAGGATCTCGAGTCCGGTGATACGGTGGTTTATCAGATTGTCGGTGATGATGAGGCTGACGTGAAAGCTGGCAAGATCTCGGTGAGTTCGCCGATTGCGCGCGCCTTGATTGGCAAATACGCCGGTGACGTGGCCGAGGTCAAGGCTCCGGGTGGTTTGCGCGAGTATGAAATAATCGACGTGCGCTACGTTTGATAGCGGCATCGGTATTGGTACAACGCAAAACAAGGGCCGCTTGATGCGGCCCTTGTTTCAGAAAACGTTTTTTCAATCTCTAAAGCTGCTCAAGTCCTGGCTTTGCCGCCGGGCCTGGAATAGCGACTGGTTTTACGCTGGCGTTCTGCTGCCTCCCGAATGAGGGCAGTACGACGCGCGTTGGCGGCAAAAACCCGAGCGGATTTTGCTTTTGATGGGCGTGCATCACCCTTCAATTTGTGGCTGCTTTCTGTTGAGGTTTCATCGGTTTCGCGGCGCTTTCTCCAGACCACCAGAACAGTACCGATGTGTTGAACCGGTTCAGCGCCTACAAGCTTGCATACTTCGATCATCAAATCGTCACGTTCCTTGCGCTCGATGCCGTGAACCTTGATCTTGATGAGTTCGTGGGCCTGCAAGCTGCGTTCGATTTCGGTGACGACCGCAGGGGTCAGACCATTGCCAGCAATACTGACAACCGGCCTGAGGTGGTGGGCGTTGGCGCGAAGTTCCCGGCGCTGCGCGGGACTGAGCTCATTCATGGGGGTATTCTCTGCTGTCTGACACTGCGACTTGCTGGCGGCGGCGGATCAGGGCAAGCCCGATGCTCCAAAGTGCCAATGGCGTGTTGTGCCAATGATTAACGTAAAGTAACCGCATATTATAACCCTATAAACCGCAGTTAACTGCGCACAATAACATGAAAAGAACCAAGACCGGCAAGGCATGGATGATGGAGCATGTCACCGATCCCTATGTACAAAAAGCCAAGGCTGAGGGCTATCGCGCCAGAGCAGCCTACAAGCTGACCGAAATTGACGACAAGGACCACTTGCTGGGTCCGGGTCAAACCGTGGTCGATCTGGGCGCTGCGCCGGGGTCGTGGAGTCAGGTTGCGGCCAAGCGTTGCCCGGGTGGTCGAATCGTGGCGCTCGATCTGCTACCGATTGAACCGATTGCAGGCGTGCACTTCATTCAGGGCGACTTTACCGAAGACGGTCCGTTAGAGGCTCTCACGACCTGGCTTGATGGCGCTCCGGTGGATGTGGTGCTGTCGGACATGGCACCTAACATGTCTGGGATAGAATTGACCGATCAGGCCCGTATCATCTACCTGGCTGAACTGGCGCTGGATTTTGCGTCAAATCACCTCAGGCCCGGAGGCACTTTCGTCACCAAGGTGTTTCAAGGGCAGGGTTTCATGGAGTTCAGGGAGGCCGCACGCAAGCACTTTGACAGTTTCGTAGTGCGAAAACCCAAAGCCTCGCGTGACCGCAGTCCCGAAGTGTTCCTGTTGGGGAAAGGTTTCAAGGGGTGAGCTGACTGAAAACCAACCCGGGTGGCCCTGTCCCGACGATTCTATTGCGCGTATTGATGAGGTTTGACCATGAAAGTCATGGTGGATATGGTTTCCGACTTTGTGTGCCCCTGGTGTTTTCTGGCGCACCGACGGCTTGGCGATGCCATCGCCGAGTTTCAACGTCTTGAGCCAGGGGCAAGGGTGCAGGTGAATTACCTTCCTTTCTTTCTCGATGGCGCTTTGCCTGCTTCAAGCCGGCCTTGGCGCCCGTTTCTTGAGAAGAAGTTTGGCGGTGCCGCAGCCTTGAACCAGATGCTTGAGAATGTGCAGGCCGCAGCGGGTGAAGACTTGCACTTTGCGTTCGACCGAATCAAGTTCAGGTCCAGTACGCTGGACGCCCACCGTCTGTGTTATCGCGCACAGTCCAGCGGACAGCGCCCTGAACGGGTGATGGCTTTGGCTGAGGCGCTGTTTGCCGCCTACTTCATCGATGGTCGGGACATTGGTGATGGCGCAGTGTTGATCGAGATTATCAAGGCAGTGGGTGACAAGTCCGATACAGTGGCGGAATATCTTGAAGCCGGGGATGGCACTCAGGCGGTACGAAAAATGGCGACACAGGTGCAATCGCAAGGTGTCGATAGCGTGCCGTTTTTCATCTTCAACCGCAGGCTTGTGGTGTCAGGTGCGCAGTCAGTGGCAGGTTTTGGTGCAGCCCTGCATCAGGTGGCGTCTGCGCACGCCAATCGCCGACCCAGTTGATACGGAGGAACCATGGTGAGCGCTATGCGAGAGCATCTGGCCGATCTTTTATCGGCGCTGGAGACTGGCCTGATAGAGCGACGCAGGGAGCTACGCCTGACGCTGCTTGCTGCGCTAGCATCTGAACATACCCTGCTCATCGGCCCGCCGGGCACGGCCAAGAGCGTGCTGGCGCGCAGGCTGCAGAGTGCCTTCGGTGGCGTGTCCTATTTTGAACGATTGCTGACCCGCTTCACGGTGCCCGAGGAGTTGTTTGGACCCTTATCCATCAGCGCACTTGAGCAGGATCGCTATGAGCGTCAGGTGACCGGCTTCATGCCGGGTGCGGCAATCGTGTTCATTGACGAGGTGTTCAAGGCCAACAGCGCCATCCTTAACGCCTTGCTGACGCTGTTGAACGAGCGTGAGTTTGACAATGGAGCCGGGCGCATGATTTGCCCGCTTATCAGCGCCATCGGCGCGACCAACGAAGTGCCGGATGATGAGGTAGGCGATGCCTTTCTGGACCGTTTTCTGATCCTGTTGCATGTGGAGCCAGTTAGCGCAGACGGGTTTGCGTCACTTCTCGGCTTGTCGCACAGCGCAACACCGGTGACGGTCGGGCGCGCGCTTCAGCAAGACACACGCAAGACGCTGACTGACGCCGCTGCACGGGTAAGCCTGGATGCGACCAGCCTGCGCATACTGGCAGAACTGCGTGAATGGCTGCGCGCCGAGGGGCGTTATGTGTCTGATCGGCGCTGGGTGAAGATCGCCCACCTGTTGCGTGTCGCTTGTGTCGCCGATGGTCGCAACGAGACCCTGTGCTGGGATCTGACCCTGTTGCCGGTGTGTCTTTCGCCCCGGCTTGAGGTGCAGCAGGCTGCGTCCGACTGGCTGCTCAACAGGCTTGGCGTGGGTTCGCGTGTATTGCCCGAGCGTCTGGTCCGGGTGGCCGAGGCGTTCGAGGCGCAGCTTGACGCCGAACGCGAGGCCAACGACCTGGACTACGATGAGCAAGGCCGCTTGCGCTTCTCTGATCAGGGGCTTGCAGACGATGTGGGTGACACCAAAGGTGGCGCCGCGGCGGTGCGCATGAGCTACGCACGCAAGCGGCGCTACGGAGAAACGCATGTGCGTGCCCGGACACGACAAATCGACGACATGCTGGCACAACTGCGGGCCTTGACCGAAGCGCTTGAGGCTAGCCGCCAGGAGTTTGACGCCTGGCGCGAAACCAGCCTGTGGGCAGATCCACTTCTGACTGGCAGGATCGCACAGGGGCTGGAGCAAGGCACCGAGCGTGTGCGGATCATCGCGCTTCGTCTGGTCGAAGCGCGCAGTGGCTTCGAGGCCTTGCCACGGCTGACGCCGGACTCTGCTCGTCTGCCGGACCCGGTTGCTGTGCCATCGCTGTTTGCAGCATGAATCCGGCCGATCTCTTCACCGCTCATGAAGCGTCACTGGCGCCGCTTGATGTGTTGCCACGTGCGCTGTGGTTGGGAGGGATGACTAACGCAAAAGGCCTGCCCGGACAGCGCCTTGCCGACCTGCAGACTTGGCGAACGCGGTTGTTATCAGGTCAGACACCCTCGGATGAAACAGGTTTGTGGCCAGGCGGTACGCTGGCACGCAGCATCACAAGCGTCATGCTGACCCTCAAGCTGCCCGACTTTTGCCAGGGCTCCGAAACCGTCACCGACTTGTTGCTCCAGAGCCTGCTGTTCCACACCGATCTTGTTGTCGACTACCAGGACAGGGGTGATACCCGTCTGGCGGCTGAGCAGCGGGTGGTGTCGGCATTCGAGGCCGACTGGCGCGACCGCAGCGGGCAGATTCAGGAGTTGGTTGAGGTGCTTGGCGATGCCGAAGAATGGATCAAGCATTGTCATTGGGACATCTTGCGCGGCGTGCTGCGCAGTGAGGCCTGGGATGAGATGTTGCGAATTCGTCGCTTCATCGAACGACTGCCAGAGCTGAGCGCGATCATTCGCAAACTGGGGCGGGCGCAGGCGGCCACAGACACCGAAACCAGCATGGCGACAATGGCACAAATGGTGCCCGGTCAGGCGGGTCTGGCACGCCAAGCCTCATCACAGGCTGTGCCCGATCTGCCTGGGCAGACTCGCGGGGTACACCGGTCCGATCGTGTGTCGCGCATGCTGCCGGCTGAAGCGGTGCTGCTGAGGCATCCGCGTTTACGACTTGTCTGGCACGCACGCAGGGCCGAACGCGCGCTGCTCGCTTTTGAGGACGATGATCATCAGGCGGTCAGTGTTTTTGACACCCAGCCTGTGTGGGTGCCACGTCAAATGCCTGCGCCACGTCAGGACTTGGGGCCGATGCTGGTGTGTGTGGACACCAGCGGGTCAATGCGAGGTGCTGCCGTCAATGTGGCCAAGGCAGTCGTGCTGGAGGCTGCGCGGGTTGCCATCACACAGCGCCGACCGTGTCATGTCTTCGCCTTTGGTGGCGATGACGAACTGATTGAACTCACCATTGCGCCTGGTTGCGCCGATCTGCCTGCGCTGGTGCGTTTTCTGTCCAGCGGCTTTCATGCAGGCACCGACATCTGCGGGCCGATCGAAAGCGTACTCAACCGACTTGCCGACGAACACTGGTCGATGGCTGATTTGATGCTTGCGACTGATGGTGAATTTGGCGCCACCCCGGGCTTGGCCGAACGTTTGGCGCAAACGCGGGAGCAGCAGGGTCTGAGAGTTCAGGGCGTGTTGATTGGCGATCGTGAAACCGTAGGCCTGATTGAGTTGTGTGACCACATTCATTGGGTACGCGACTGGCGCCGATTTGGGGGTTCTGCAAGTGAGTCGCCAGTGCACGCAGCCAGCCTCACAGCGGATTATTTTCCGGGGGCGCTGCGTGGCAGTGCACAGCGTCAGGCGACTTTGTCGGCCAGCGAAGCGTCGGGCATTGTGCGTGCCGGTGGACGTCAAATAGCGAGCCCGGTTGGCGGGCAGCGTAGTTGAGGAGCAGGGCTTGATGTCGATTGCAGAGCAGTTCATGCCATATCTCGAACGGATTGCGTTCGCCGGCATCAGCGCGCGAGTTAAGGCGGTGCATTTACCCAGACTGGACACGGCGGACAGTCGTAGAGGAGAGTTTTGTGCGATAGAACTCGAGGATGGGGCACTGGGTCTTTCGTACGCGCTCCTTGACGACACCTTGCAGCGTCTGTATTCGTCGGACTTGCCTGCCCGTGCGGTCGGCATGGATGCGTTCGAGCTGGCGCAAGCGTGGACGCGCGACGATCGAGTCGAGCGCAGCCTGGGGTTTGCATCTGCCAACGCCATTGCACGCCGACTGTTTGATCGTGCCGGTTTCAAACCGGCTGCGTGTGGCGACAGCTTTGGTGGTCTGGAGCCTGCCACGGGTGACCATGTGGGCATGATTGGCTTCTTCTCGCCGCTGGTGCCGCGTATCGTAGCGACCGGCGCCGGACTGACCGTGCTGGAGTTGAAGGCGGAGTTGGCCGGAAACTTCGACGGCTATCGGGTCAGCCTTGATCCTTCTGATCTGGCCTCGTGCAACAAGGTAATGTGCACCAGCACGGTTTTACTGAACCACTCGTTGGAAAGTGTGCTCTCACACTGCGTGAGTGCGTCAAGGATCACCGTGCTGGGGCCGGGCGCTGGCTGTTTGCCCGATGCGCTGTTTGCGCATGGCGTCACGGCACTGGCAGGAAGCTGGATAGACAACCCAACCGGTGTGATTGATGCCTTGGCCAGCGGCGAGTCATGGAGCCCGCACGCGTTCAAGTTTCTGCTTGAACCCGCAGCCTATCCAGGTCTGGAGGGCCTGCTGGCAAGGTGTCAAACATGATTTGATACACGATTTAATGGCTTGATGATTGCAATAGGTTTGCCAGTGGGAACAATCACTAATAGAATCAGTCGATGATATGCAGCCCCTGCCGGGCAAAGAGGAATAAACTTTGAATAATATGTTCAAGAATCTCGCCATCTGGATGGTAATCGGTGTGGTGTTGATGACGGTGTTCAATCAGTTCAACACACGTCAGGTAGCACCTGACACCATGGAGTACTCTCAATTCATGGATGAGGCCCGTGCGGGTCGTGTTACCAATGCGACGGTCGATGGTCGTGTTGTCAAGGCAACCCTGCAGGACGGACGCCGGATTACAGTCTATACCCCAGGCGTTCAGGATATCTGGATGGTTTCAGACCTTTTGCGGGCCGGCGTAAAGGTCAATGCGGCCAAGCCTGAGGAGGAACAATCCTTCCTGGCCAGCATTTTTGTGTCGTGGTTCCCGATGCTCCTGCTGATCGGTGTGTGGATATTCTTCATGCGCCAGATGCAAGGTGGCGGTCGGGGTGGCGCATTCTCGTTCGGCAAATCCAAGGCACGTATGCTGGATGAGTCAGCCAACTCGATCACCTTTGCCGACGTCGCGGGTTGTGACGAAGCCAAGGATGAAGTTTCCGAGTTGGTCGATTTTCTGCGTGATCCGTCACGTTTCCAGAAACTTGGCGGTCACATCCCCAAGGGTGTGCTGATGGTCGGTTCGCCAGGTACCGGTAAAACCCTCCTGGCCAAGGCGATTGCTGGTGAAGCCAAAGTGCCGTTCTTCTCGATCTCCGGCTCCGACTTTGTCGAGATGTTCGTCGGTGTGGGCGCAGCCCGTGTTCGCGACATGTTCGAACAGGGTAAAAAGCACGCACCCTGCATCATCTTCATCGACGAAATCGATGCGGTTGGTCGTCAGCGTGGCGCTGGCATGGGTGGGGGCAACGACGAGCGCGAGCAAACGCTCAACCAGTTGCTGGTCGAGATGGACGGTTTCGAAGGTCAGACCGGTATCATCGTCATTGCCGCAACCAACCGTCCGGACGTGCTCGACCCCGCGTTGTTGCGACCTGGTCGGTTCGATCGCCAGGTTGTTGTGCCCTTGCCCGACATCCGCGGTCGCGAGCAGATACTGAAAGTGCACATGCGCAAGGTGCCCATCGCGCCAGATGTGGAGCCAACCGTGCTTGCACGTGGCACCCCCGGATTCTCCGGTGCAGACCTTGCCAACCTGGTCAACGAGGCAGCGCTGTTTGCGGCTCGTTCATCCAAAC
>DAIMZH010000023.1:0-47784 GCA_036734105.1 Azoarcus sp.
GCCCAGATCAACAACGCAATGGGTCAGCTCAACAAGGCTACACAACAGAATGCGTCGGGCTCCGAGGAGCTTGCTGCCACCGCCGAAGAGCTGGGCGGTCAGGCTGGTCAGTTGCAGGAGTTGATGGGTTTCTTCACGGTGGGCAGCGGAGCTGGCGTAAAACTGTCGGCACGACCGACCTTCAAGACGACGGGTGCTGGTCGGTCAGCCGCTGCTGCAAACAAGGCGGAGAGCCGTTCGGCGTTGAGTGCCGACAAGCCGGTTAGCTTCGCACGCACCGATTTCGAGAAATATTGAAACCGTCAAGGCTTAAGCAAGGGGTCATGCCGCCATGGGTCAAATAGTCAGCACGCAGCAAAAACAGGCGCTTGTGCGCGGTGGGGTCGAAGACGACACGCCGCAGCAATACCTCACCTTCACGCTTGGGGGCGAGGTGTTCGCGTTGGGCATTCTCAACGTCAAGGAGATCATCGAGTTTGGCAATATCACCGAGATTCCGATGACCCCCGAGTTCATCCGTGGGGTGATCAATCTGCGCGGGGCGGTGGTGCCGGTGATTGATCTGTCGTCCCGCTTCGGGCGTGCGGTGACCACGATCTCGCGCCGCACCTGCATTGTGATTGTCGAAGTCGAGGCAGACGAGGGGCGTCAGGATCTGGGGATTGTGGTTGATGCCGTCAATGAAGTGCTTGAAATTCCCCGCGCCGAAATCGAGCCCGCACCGTCATTTGGTGCCCGTATCCGGGCCGACTTCATCCTGGGCATGGGCAAGATAAACGGCAAGTTTGTCATCCTCCTCAATATTGCCCGCGTGCTGTCCACAGAGGAGATCACCATGCTCACCCAAATCGGCAGCACGTCGCCCGACTTGCCCGATGTTGACCTCAAATGACGGCATTGCCGGGAATCGAGTCCCAGCCGTTTGGCGCGACACGCTCCAGTGAGTGCCCGGTGACGATGGAAACGGAAGCGCGTTGCATACAACTCAATAACAGGCAGGCAGCTTGTACCAGACGAAGGCCTCCGATCTTTCGGAACAAGGATAAGTAGATTGGCGAACGACTGGCATTTTGGAGGAAACATGAATTTCAACAAATTTGGCTGGAGTTCAATCAAGCTCAGATTGTTTTTGCTTTTTGCGCTGGTGATTGCCAGTGTGTTCTTTTACGCGGGATCGGATTTGCTGAGCCAGTGGCGAGCCATGAAAACCCTGGAGCAAAATACCCAGCTTGGCTCGCTTTCCGTCGAGGTCAGCGCGGTGGTGCATGAACTACAGATCGAACGTGGCTTGTCGGCTGGGCATATTGGTTCGCGAGGCGCCCGTTTTGGGACCGAGTTGAATCAGCAACGGGAAGCCTCCGATCGGGCGCGGGCCTCACTGGAGGCGTGGTTGAGCGGCGCAAATATGCTTCAGTTCAGCGACGGCGTACAAGCCGCAATTGTCGACTCAACAAGTCAGCTCGCGCAGATCGCCGAGCAGCGTGGCCGGGTTTCAGCACTGACAAGCACTGGGCCGGAGTCTTTTGCGTACTACACTGGCAGCATCGAGCGCCTCATCTCTGTCATAGAGCAGGCAGCAGCAGCGGCTGACAACGCTGTCCTGGTTCGCGGCATGAATGCCTATCTGACGTTCATCAACGCCAAGGAGCAGGCAGGACGCGAGCGGGCGTCTCTGAATGTGCTGTTTGCGTCAGACCGCGGAGCGGAACTGGAACTCCACCGCCGTATCATCACCATCTTGACCGCACAGCAGACTTATCTGGATAGTTTTCGCGGTATGGCGACGCCGGAGTGGCTGCGTACCCTGGATGGAATTCTGGAGGGGCAGGCCGGACTTGAAACCCTGCGTATGCGCAACGCCGCATTGAACCGGATGTCGTTTGGTCGTTTCGGTGTTGAGGCACCGGTATGGTTTGCCACCATCACCGAGAAGATCGACCAGATGAAAGCGCTGGAGGACCAGATCGCCGACAGCATCATCTCCACTGCCGATGGATTGGGAGCCAGCGCACGCAATGCAATGATTGTGTCGGTAGTGCTCACCATTCTGGTTGCGGGACTGACGCTGCTGTTTGGTCTGCTGGTCAGTGATGTCTTGAAGCGTATGCATGCTACCGCTGCCGCCGCAGGGCGTATAGCGGCTGGTGATCTGGCTGAAACCATTACGGTCTCGGCCGATAACGAGCTTGGGGAGATCGAGCGTGGGCTGGCCGAAGTACAGCGCAGCCTGCGCACGATGATTGCCGATGCTGACATGCTCAGCCAGGCCGCTGTGGACGGCAAACTGGCGACGCGTGCCGATGCGGCGCGCCATCAGGGCGATTACCGGCGCATCGTCGAAGGTGTGAACAGCACGCTGGATGCAGTGATCGGGCCGCTCAACGTGGCTGCTGATTACGTTGACCGAATCGCCAGAGGGGCTATTCCACCCCAGATTACTGCTGCCTACAACGGCGACTTCAACACTCTCAAGACCAACCTCAATACTTGTATCGAAGCGGTCAATGCCTTGGTGGCAGATGCGGTGATGCTGTCCCAGGCAGCGGTCAATGGTCGACTGGACACTCGAGCAGACGCCAGTCGTCACGCTGGCGACTATCGCAAGATCGTCGAAGGCGTCAATCACACGCTGGATGCGGTGATTGATCCGATCAACGAGGTCAAGCGGGTGATGATCGCGCTGTCCCAGGGCGACCTGACTCAGAAGATCACTACCGACTACGCGGGCGACTTCAAGGTGCTGCAAGGCGCAGTGAATGACTCGCTGGACAAGCTTGCAGAGATCATTGAACAGGTGCGAGGGGCGGCCGATGCTCTCACAAACGCTGCCAGCCAGGTGTCGGCCACCGCTCAGAGCCTGTCTCAAAGCTCTTCGGAACAAGCTGCCAGCGTTGAGCAGACCTCGGCCTCGGTTGAGCAGATGAGCGCCTCGATCAACCAGAACACCGATAACGCCAGGGTAACCGATGGCATGGCGGCCAAGGCGGCTGGCGAGGCCGGTGAAGGCGGTGAGGCCGTGCTGAACACGGTTGCAGCGATGAAAAACATCTCAACCAGAATCGGGATCATCGACGACATTGCCTACCAGACCAATCTGCTGGCGCTGAATGCCGCGATAGAGGCTGCCCGGGCTGGCGAACACGGCAAGGGCTTTGCAGTGGTGGCAGCCGAAGTGCGCAAGCTGGCCGAACGCAGCCAGGTGGCAGCCCAGGAGATTGGTGAACTGGCAGGCAATTCCGTGAACCTTGCCGAACGCGCGGGTCATCTGCTCGACGAGATCGTACCTTCGATCCGCAAGACCTCTGATCTGGTCAGGGAAATCGCTGCGACCAGCGCGGAACAGAGCACAGGTGTCGCCCAGATCAACAACGCGATGGGTCAGCTCAACAAGGCGACACAGCAAAACGCCTCGGCTTCCGAGGAGTTGGCAGCCACTGCCGAAGAACTCGGCGGTCAGGCCGGACAGCTCCAGGAGTTGATGGGCTTCTTTCAGGTCGATGAGCATGGTCGGCGATGACAGCTTCCATGTTGAGTGCTCGCACAGCAAAACCGGAACCTGACTCATGACCAATTGGCAGGCACTTTCTCCCGGTGAACTCGAGCGTATGGCGCTGAATATCTCTCCGGGTGAGTGGCAGGTTGACCACGCCAGACCCATCTCGACCTTGCTGGGGTCGTGTGTTGCGGTCTGTCTGTATGACGAAAGCCTGAGTATTGGCGGAATGAATCACTTCATGCTCCCGAATATGAAAAGGCGTGAACTCAATGCCGAGGTAGACACCGTGTTGTCTGGCGATTACGCCATGGAAGTGCTGCTCAATG
The DNA here is from genome assembly GCA_036734105.1 of Azoarcus sp. Lineage (GTDB taxonomy): Bacteria > Pseudomonadota > Gammaproteobacteria > Burkholderiales > Rhodocyclaceae > Azoarcus_F. The sequence continues at coordinate 3,823 of DAIMZH010000023.1, forward strand.
ACTTGCTGGCTCGAGGCGCAAAGCGCGTCAGAATCAAGGCAAAGGCCTTTGGCGGTGGCACCATCATCAGTGGCATGGCCTCGGCCGGGATTGGGCGCCGCAATGCGGAGTTTGCTCGCGAATGGCTGGAGCGGGAACGCATCGAACTGGTTGCCTCGGATTTTCTCGGGCCGTGGTCGCGCAAGGTGATTTTTGTGCCAGCACTCGGTGATGCCTACTGCAAGCGTATTCCGACCACCATGATTACCAGCCAGGAGGTGGCGCGCGAGGAAATCGCTTATGCCGAATCTTTGGAAAAGCGTTCGCCCGGATCGAATGTGGAGTTGTTCTGAACCATACAGTCAGCCGGGTCTCAGACCGGGTCAATCACATCAAACTGACAGTCACAATGCTCACCAACTCAACATGCGGTTGTCTTCGGGATTCAGCCTGAATGGATAATGTGCAGATTACGGATCGTGAATTTGGACTTTTTCAGCGACTGATCTACCGCCTCGCTGGCATCAGCATGGGCGACAACAAAAAGGTGCTGCTGGTAGGACGCCTGGGTAAACGGTTGCGTCATCACGGACTGAACAGTTTCGGTGACTATTACCGTCTTTTGTCTACTGGCGAGCATCCGGACGAGTTGCAGTTGATGGTCGATCTGCTGACCACCAACGAAACCTACTTTTTCCGTGAGCCTGCCCACTTTGATTTTCTGGCCAGGTTCGCTGCAAAGCGGCGCAGGCCCAACTTTCGGGTGTGGAGTGGTGCCTGTTCGTCCGGTGAGGAGCCCTATACCATCGCCATGGTGTTGGCGGAAACCCTTGGGCTGTCGGCTACCTGGGAAATCGTCGCCTCGGATATCAGTATGAGCGTTCTGGAACGCGCCCGCAGTGGGGTTTTTCCGATGGAACGCGGTAGTGGCATCAGCGAGGCCATGCTGAAAAAATACTGTCTGAAGGGCGTCCGCGAGCAGGCTGGAAATTTCCAGGTCAGCCCCCGTCTTGGCGAACGCATCAGCTTTCGCCAGCTCAACTTGATCGATCTGAAAGCACGCGATCTTGGTGAGTTTGATCTGATTTTCTTGCGCAACGTCATGATTTACTTCGACAATGACACCAAACGCAAGGTGGTCAGAAACATGTTGCCCCATCTTCGTCGGGATGGCGTGTTCATCATTGGTCACTCCGAGACCCTGAATGGCATGACCGACGAACTGGTCGCCTTGCGACCAACCTTGTATTGCTATCCCGAGTTCAAGACGCGATGACGCACGGCCCGGAGGGTGACTACAACTGGCTTCAGGTCGGTGTGGGTGAACACTGGTTTGGCCACGGCATGTTCAGACTGACCACGTTGCTTGGCTCCTGTGTTGCACTGTGCGTCTGGCACCCGTTGCGTCATAGCGGAGGCCTTGCGCATATTGTCCTGCCCGGACGAAGCCGCACGCGACTGACTGACGACACGCTGGATGCGCGTTACGCTGATGAAGCGATAGCGCTGTTCCATGCCGAGGCCAAGCATTTTGGTTCGCCGTTTTCCGAATATCATGCAAAGATATTTGGTGGTGGCAACATGTTCGATGCAGAGGTGTCGCGCTCGCCGACGATGGAGATAGGCAAGCGCAACATCGAGGCGGTCGAGCGACTGCTCACTCATGAAAGGGTCACCATCCGCTCGCGCCATATCGGTGGACAGGGGCATCGCAAGCTGGTGTTTGATCTGCCCAGCGGCGATGTCTGGCTCAAGTTTCCTGGCGGAAGGGACGCATTGACGGGCAAACAACAGGACATGCATGACTGACAAGATCAAGGTGTTGATCGTCGACGACTCGGCAGTCGTCCGGCAGATTACAACGCAACTGCTACAGCGTGACCCCGGCATTGAAGTGATTGCAGTGGCCTCCGATCCAATCTTTGCCATCAACCATATGCAAAGGCAATGGCCGGATGTCATCGTGCTCGACATCGAGATGCCGCGTATGGACGGGCTGACCTTTCTTAAAAAGATCATGGCCGAGCGCCCTACGCCGGTGGTGATCTGTTCGTCGCTGGCCGAGACTGGCGCCGAGGCCATGATGAATGCGCTGTCGGCTGGCGCGGTGTCGGTGATCACCAAACCCAAAATCGGGGTCAAGCAGTTCCTCACGGACAGCGCCAATGACGTGGTTCAGGCAGTCAAGGCGGCAGCACGCTCCAACGTGCGCAAGCTCGCCGCGCACCCAGTGACTCCATTGCCGCGGCCCAAGCTGAGCGCGGATGCAGTCATTGATGCAGGCCTTGGCAGTGGTGCAAGAATGGTTCGAACCACCGAGCAGATTGTCGCCATCGGCACCTCTACTGGCGGCACTCAGGCGCTGGAAAGCGTCTTGAGTTGTCTGCCAGCAGTGACGCCCGGTATCGTGATTGTTCAGCATATGCCGGAGAAGTTCACCGCCATGTTTGCCGATAGACTAAATAGTCTTTGCGACATGGAGGTGCGCGAAGCCAGACACGGCGACCGGGTCATTGCCGGTCGTGCGTTGATCGCGCCCGGTGGCAAGCACATGCTGTTGACTCGCAGCGGCGCACAATACACCGTGGAGGTCATCGATGGCCCTTTGGTCAATCGCCATCGTCCTTCGGTAGATGTGCTGTTCCGATCCTGTGCCAAGTTTGCCGGACGCAACGCACTCGGCGTCATCATGACCGGCATGGGTGATGATGGGGCACGCGGGCTAAAGGAGATGCATGACGCAGGGGCGGCGACAATCGCCGAGGATGAATCCACCTGTGTGGTTTTCGGCATGCCAAAAGAGGCGATCAGGCTGGGTGCAGCAGTCCGCGTGCTTCCCCTGCAAGCAATTCCGGCCGGAATCATGAGCTGGGCGCGTCATTGAGTTGACACTTTCTTGTCGGCGTGGTCGCCACCTCGAAGAAATCTGTTGGACTGCGCTTCGCTTGCCATTACTTGTGAAGGCAAGCCTTACAGCATTGCGATACGCGGACAATAAGGTCCGTTTGATCCGGCTCGGATGAGGGCAAAACTCAGATTGCTCGTTCCCGGCTGGTCTGGATATAGATCTCGCGCAAGCGCTGGCTGATCGAGCCGGGTTTGCCGTCGCCAATCAGCGTGCCGTCGATTTCGACCACCGGAGTGACAAAGCTGGTGGCAGCGGTCACGAAGGCTTCGCTTGCGGCCTTGGCTTCTTCAACGCTGAAGGGCCGCTCTTCCACTGTCAGGCCGGTTTCGCCGGCGAGGCGGTAGACCGCCGCGCGGGTGATGCCGTGCAGGATGGCGTTGGACAAGGGGCGGGTGCGCAGCGTGCCCTCAACGGTAATGATGAAGGCGTTGTTGGAGGTGCCTTCGGTGACCAGGCCGTCCTGCACCATCCAGGCGTCGTCCTTGCCTGCGGCTTTGGCCTGCATTTTGGCGAGCGAGGGGTAGAGCAGTTGCACTGTCTTGATGTCGCGACGCTGCCAGCGCAGGTCGGGCATTGTGATGACGCGCGCACCGCGCGCAGCCAGTGCGCTGGCGACAAAATTCCTGGCCTGGGTGAAGGCGACCACGGTAGGTGTCAGGGTGTCGGACCACAGGAAGTCGCGATCTTCGGCGCCCCGTGTGACCTGAAGATAGACAAGGCCTTCGGAGAGTTGATTGCGCTTGAGCAGTTCGCGATGCATGTCCAGCAGGGCGTCGTCGCTGGTCGGCAGTGACATGCCCAGTTCGTTGAGGCTGCGTCTGAGCCGGGTGCAGTGACCAACAAAATCAACCAGCTTGCCGTCAAGGACGGCGGTGACTTCATACACACCATCACCAAACATGAAGCCCCGGTCAAATACCGAAACCCTGGCCTGATCTTCAGGAAGATAGTCGCCGTTGATAAAGACTGTGCGGGTAGTGGTATTCATGGTGTGACTCTGTTCTGAAAGGTTGGGGTGAATGCACAAAGTGGTTGTCATTCAGATGACTGTAATCCGGCTGGCGGTGGGACTATCACAAGGGCAAGCCTTGCCGTTGCAGGAGGTCCGGGTGGTCATGGTGAATGTGAGTTCATGGCAAGCAGCCTGACGGCAGTTTTCTGGATGCGTGCAAATGGGCGGGTGTCAACTCAGCCCCATAACAGGGTTTGCGGCGGATGTACCCCGGCGGAGTCGTAGTGTAACGGCGGCTCGCGGTCGGTGGCGAGCAGCAGGGGGCCGTCAAGGTCGGCGAGGTCTGTGCCCTGGGCAAGCAGCACCGCCGGTGCCATGGCCAGCGAGCTACCGACCATGCACCCGACCATGATCCTGAAGCCCGCTGAGCTGGCTACATCGCGCAAGGCCAGCGCCTCAGTGAGGCCGCCTGTTTTGTCCAGTTTGATGTTGATCATGTCGTATTTTCCGACCAGTGCGGCGATTGAAGCACGGTCGTGGCAGGACTCGTCGGCACACACCGGCAGCGGACGTGCCATGTTGGACAAGGCCTCGTCAGCGCCGGCTGGCAGGGGTTGCTCCACCATCTCTACGCCCAGCCTCAGTAGCGCCGGGGCCAGTGCTGCGTATTCGTCCGGGCTCCAGCCCTCGTTGGCGTCGACGATGATGCGCGAGGCAGGCGCACCGGCACGCACGGCCTCCAGGCGCGCCATGTCGCCTTCTCCACCGAGCTTGATCTTGAGCAGCGGGCGCCATGCGTTGCTTGCTGCCTTCTTGTGCATGGTGGCAGCATCCTGCAGTGCGATGGTGTAGGCGGTGATGACTGGTCCGGGGGCGCTCAGGCCGGCGAGCATCCACACCGGTTTGCCGCTGCGCTTGGCGTCGAGATCCCATAGTGCGCAATCCAGGGCGTTGCGGGCAGCGCCTGGCGGCATCGCGCTCTGCAATTGGCGGCGATCAAGGCCTGCCGCCAATTGGGGTGCCATGGCTTCGATGTCGGCCATGACGCCTTCGGCGGTTTCGCCGTAGCGAGCATAGGGCGTGCATTCGCCGCAGCCCGTCACCCCGTCGGCCTGCAGGCGCACGCTGACCACGACTTGCTCGTGCCGTGCGCCACGCGAGATGGCAAACACATCACGAAATCCGAACACCTCGCGTCGGGTCAGCACTTGCATCAGTTGTCAGGCCTCAAGTGCGTCTACCAGACGCTCCGCTCCGAAGCGGAAGGGGTCTACCGTGGGTAAGCCCATCTGACGTTCGACGGCAGCAAGGTGTGCCTTGGCCGCGTCGGCGTCCAGTCCCTTGGTGTTGACCGAGATGCCTGCCAGACGGCACGCAGGATTGACCACTTTTGCCAGACGTAGGGACACATCGGCCACATCGGCCAGGCTGGGTAACGCGTAGTGCGGCAGGCCGCGCATGTGTTCGCGGGTGGGTTCATGACACAGGATCAGGGCGTCTGGCTGGCCGCCGTGGATCAGCGCCAGGGTGACGCCGGAATAGGATGGGTGGAACAGACTGCCCTGACCTTCAATGAGATCCCAGTGATCGTTATCGTTGTCCGGCGTCAACCACTCGACGGCGCCCGCCATGAAGTCGGCCACTACGGCATCCAGCGGCACGCCGTCTCCGGTGATCAGGATGCCGGTCTGCCCAGTGGCGCGAAAGCTGGCCTTCATGCCGCGAGCGTGCATGCAGCGTTCCATGGCCATGGCGGTGTACATCTTTCCCACCGAGCAATCGGTGCCCACCGCCAGGCAGCGCTTGCCGTTTCGTCGCTTGCCGTTGGCAATTGGATATTTTACCGATGGCACGCGCACATCATGCAATGAGCGCCCGTGGGTTTGTGCAGCCTCGACCAATGCGGGTTCGTCGCGCAAAAGATTGTGCAGGCCGGAAGCCAGGTCCATGCCGGCTGCCAGGGCGTCACGCAGCACGCTGATCCAGGCCGGGGAGATCACGCCGCCACGATTGGCGACACCGATCACCACGGTGCGTGCGCCAGCAGCCACGGCTTCGGCGATGGTCATGTCGGGCAAACCCATGTCGGCATGGCAGCCGGGCAGGCGCAATTGTCCGACGGCAGCATCCGGACGCCAGTCACGAATGCCTTGTGACACCTTGGCGGCCAGTGCATCCGGGGCGTCTCCGAGAAAAAGCAGGTAGGGGTGTTGGATCATGGAGAGTACCTTGTCCTGGTGGCTTGAGGTCAGGGGCAGCCGATGCAGCCCAGGGTTTGTGCGCGGCTGAAGTTGGCCTGTGACACATCGGCACCGGTAAGGTCTGTCCCCTCCAGGTTTGCGCCGCTGAAGTCGGCACCGCGCAAAGAGGTGTCCCTGAGCGAAGCACCGCGCAGGTCGGCAGCGCGCAGGTTGGCCCGTTGCAGGTCGGCGCCATCAAGCCGGACGTCTTCAAGCCGCGCATTGGTGAAGTCTGCGTTGGCGAGGGTGGCACCGGTGAGGTCGGCGCCTCCGAGCCTGGCGTTGCGCAGATTGGCTGAGGTGGCATCCGCACCGGTCAGGTCGGCCTGAGTGAGTATCGTGCCGCTCAGGTTAGTACGCGTCAGGTTGGCCTGGCTCAGATTGGCGCCATCCAGACTGGCGCGTGACAGATTGGCCTCTGACAGATTGGTGCCAATCAGACTGGCACCATCCAGCCGACTGCGGCTGAACTGGGAGTTGGCAAGGTTTTCGCCGTCGAGTTGGGCACCTTGAAGGCTCATGTTGACACAGAAGGTGCCGCGGCGGATGTTGCAGCCATCGATGTTGCGCGTGCTTTGAGCAAACACGCTTGCACTCATCAAAAGGCAGGTCAGGGCGAGCAGGATATGTTTTTGCATGGCGGCTTGAGTGGTGGCTCCTTGCTGAAAGACGGCGGGAGGCGCGAAAGGTTCGCGCTTCAGTGGCGTTCCTGTGAATCGATGAGGACTCGGGCAAGCCAGTTTTCGATATCTTGCAGCTCTTCCGGGCATACGGTGTGGTCGGCAAAATAGGCGTGCCAGCTCACAGGTTGCCCCAACTGGCTGAGCAGACCATACGAGAGTTTGGCAAAAGCATAGGGGATCACCGAGTCCTCACGGCCATGTGCCATGAACACCGGGGTGTGTGCATTGGCTGGGTGCCTCTCCGAGTTGACGGTTTCTGCCAGCGGAACATAAGTGGACAGCGCCAGAATCCCGGCCAGCCGGTTGGGATGGCGCAGACCGGTGTGCAAGGCTACCGCACCGCCTTGCGAAAACCCGGCCAGCACTATGTGTTCATCGGCAATGCCACGGGCGTTTTCGCGGGCAATCAGGGTTTCGGTGAGGGCAGCGGACTGGCGCACACCTTCAGGGTCTTCGCGACGGGTGGAGAAGTCGGCGCTGACGATGTCGTACCAGGCGCGCATCACATAGCCTGCGTTGATGGTGACCGGCCGCAGTGGTGCATGCGGAAACACGAAGCGCGTGGGGGGCAGGCGCGTGACATTCATGGCGGCCGCTATCGGTTCAAAATCATGTCCGTCTGCGCCCAGACCGTGCAACCAGATCACCGAGCAGACCGGATCGGCAGCGGTTTCGACCTCGACAACGTCAATGGGAGGTTCTGGCATGTCCGTCTGGCTCATGGATTCACCATGGATTGTGGCACCAGCGGACATTGTAACCCGGTGACCGTCCCGACTTGCCCGCTTCGGCAAACGAAGCCTGCTTTTGTCCGGTTCGTTGACCAGCGGCAGGGCTTGAACCGTCGGACTTGAGGTGGGACGGACTCAGGCAGGAGAGTGCAGTGCTGGCATCAGCGCAGGGCGGTTGTGGCGGGAGAGGGCTGAGTCGACTGGTGCGCCACCGGAGCCTGGGGGGTGGTGACTGGCGAGCTGTCCGCCGAGGCCTGACTGGCGAACAGCAGAACTATCGCCGCGAATACCACGTTGATGGCGATGGCAGCCGCAAAGACCTTGGCAATGAGACCGAGCAACTCGAAGAGAAAGGAGCTCTGGCGCGGGGTGTTTTCGGTGGCTTCGGTGAGCGTGGTGGAGACGGTGGTCATGTCGTGAATTTCTTGGCTGGCTGGGACAGTGACATTCAAGCACTGAATCGGGGCAGATACAGGCTGGAAAAATAGCGTTATACCGATCAATGGTGGCAAAAAAAGGGCAAGATGACATGCGCACTTCCAGCACGTTGGCCTTTGGTATAGTCAGCGTAACCCGTCAAGCAATGTTCTGGAGGCACGCGCTGAAAATGACACGCAAAATTGCAATTGTCGAAGACGAGGCAGCCATTCGTGACAACTACGCTGAAGCGCTGGTGCGTCAGGGGTACGAAGTAGATGCCTACGGTGACAGACCGTCAGCCCTTGCTGCCTTCAAGATGCGCTTGCCCGACCTGGCCATCATAGACATTGGTCTGGGTGACGAACCCGAGGGTGGATTTACGCTGTGTGCCGAGTTGCGCGCCATGTCCGCGCGTTTGCCGATCATCTTTCTGACCGCGCGCGACAGCGATTTCGATGTAGTCTCGGGGTTGCGACTGGGCGCAGACGACTATCTGACCAAGGACGTGAGTCTGCCGCACCTGCTGGCACGGGTGGCGGCACTGTTCCGGCGCGTGGCGGCCTTGACCGATGTGCCTCAGCAGGAGGAGCGGCTAAGGCGTGGTTTGCTTGAACTGGACGTGATGCGACTGGCCGCGACATGGCGGGGTCAGGCGGTGGTGCTGACCTTGACCGAATTCTGGATGGTGCATACGCTGGCTCATCACGCCGGTCACGTAAAGAGCCGGGACCAGTTGATGCATGATGCCCGCTTGGTGGACGACGGCACGATAACCTCTCACGTCAAGCGCATTCGACGCAAGTTTCAGGCATTGGACCCGGACTTCGACCACATCGAGAGCGTTTACGGCATGGGCTATCGCTGGCGGGAGTGACATGAGCGGCTCATTGTTCCGCTTCAGGCTGCGCAGCAAGCTGGCGGTGTTGTCGCTGCTGCTGCTGGCTCTGCCGTGGGTGGGCTATCAGCATGTGCGCGAAATGGAAACCATGCTGCTCGAACTGCAGCGCGAGGGGCTGGTGTCCACCGCGCGTGCAGTGGCCACCGCCCTGCATGACCGGCCGCAGTTGATGCGGGTGCGTGAGCGTGGTGTGTCGACTGCGCTGGGCCCTTCCGGCGGGCTGTTGCCCGGTGAAGAGCTGGTGGAAGCGGCAGAGCCCTTGCCGTTTCCGCTGCCGCTCGACCCGATCGGTGTGGCCGAGGTGGAGGCCATCCTGCGCGGCCTGGAGCGCACCACATCGCGCATTCGGGTAGTCAACCGCGACCTGCGTGTGGTGGCGCTGGCCGGTTCGCTGAGCTCCGATACCGAGCTCTCCGCCTTGACTGGCTGGCGAGCCCGGCTGGCGCAATGGTTGCCGCTGCTGGACGACAGGGTGGAGGTGGTCAGCGATATCGAGTCGCCAGCGCTTGGGCCGGAAGTGATTGATGCGCTGACCATGGGTGCGCCGGGCAGTCGCATCCGGCGCAGTGGTGATCGGCCGCTGGTGGTGTTGTCGGCCGCGCACCCCATCTGGAGCGGCGACCAGGTGCTGGGGGCGGTGGTGGTTGAGGAGAGCTCGCAGTCCATCCTGTCCTTGCGCAACCTGGCACTGGAGCGTCTGCTGGTGCTGACGCTCGCTGGCTTCGGCGTGACCATGTTGCTGGTGTTCGGCTTTGCACAACGCTTGTCGGCGCGCATCCGGCGCCTGAGCGTGGATGCCGAGAGCGCCATAGACAAGCGCGGTCACATCAGCACCGGCGTATCCGGCACCGAGGCCGGCGACGAGGTGGGCGATCTGGCGCGCAGCTTCTCGCTGCTGCTCGACCGCCTGTCGCGGCATCAGAACTATCTGGAAAACATGGCCAGCCGGCTGTCACACGAGCTGCGCACGCCCATTGCGGTGGTGCGATCCTCTCTTGAAAACCTGCGCAGCGAGCCCTTGCCCGACGCGGCTCAAACCTATATGGCGCGCGCCGATGCCGGTCTGTCGCGGCTGTCGCGGATTCTGTCGCGCATGAGCGAGGCCACGCGCATGGAACAGGCGCTGGCCAGCACCGAGCGCGAACGCTACGACATGCGCGCAGTGGTTGCCGAATGCGTCAGCGGTTATCGCGCAGCCTACGCACCCAGAGCTCTCAATGCCAGCCTGCCGGATGAACCGGTGTGGGTAGAGGGCTCGCCAGATCTGCTGGCGCAGATGCTGGACAAGCTGGTGGAGAACGCGGAGGACTTTGCTGCCCCGCAAACCGCAGTGGAAATCGCGCTGACTTATGTTGCCGATGGTGTGCGTCTGGCGGTGACCAACCGCGGCGCCTTGCTGCCCGCCGAGATCGAAGGCCGACTGTTCGAGTCCATGGTGTCGATGCGCGGCCGGGATGCAGCCGGTGAGCCGCATCTTGGCCTTGGCCTGTTCGTGGCCCGCCTGATTGCGGATTACCACCGTGCCAGCCTTCAGGCCAACAACCTGCCGGAGTGCGATGGGGTGTGCTTCAGCGTGCGCTTTCCCACTTCAGCTTACTGAAACAGGCAGCCGACACTCTCGCCGCTGTGAATACGTTCGATAGCCGCTGCCAGCAGCGGAGCCACGCTGAGCACCGTGATCTTGTCCAGTCGCTTGTGCTGTGGCACGTGCACCGTGTTGGTGACGACGATGGATTGAATGTCCGCATCGCGCAGCCGTTCAATGGCTGGCCCACACAGCACACCATGAACCGCCGCAACATGAATGCTGCGCGCGCCGGCCGCCCTGAGCGTGTCTATGGTGGCGACCAGCGTGCCAGCGGTGGCGATTTCATCGTCAAAGATCACCACGTCGCGGTCACGCACATCACCTACCACCTGACCCTGCTTGACATCGGTATCGCTGACCCGGCGTTTGTCGATGATCGCCATCGGCACGCCCAGTTTCTCTGAAAACCGCCCCACGCGCTTGGCGCCGCCAGCATCGGTTGCCACCGCGACCATGCTCGAAATGTCGTGCGACTGGCGAAAATGTTCAACAATGGTCGGGATGGCGGTCAGATGATCAACCGGCACACTGAAGAAGCCATGCACCTGATCAGCGTGCAAGTCCATGGTCAGCACCCGGTTGGCGCCAGCCGTCACCAGCATGTCGGCGATCAGACGTCCGGTGATTGAAATGCGTGGCGCGTCCTTCTTGTCGGAGCGGGCGTAGGAGTAGTAGGGGATCACCGCAGTAACCCGCTTGGCCGATGCACTGCGCAAGGCGTCCAGCGTAATCATCAACTGCATGATGTGATCGCTTACCGGCTCGGAAAACGACTGCACCACAAACACATCGCGCTCACGGACGTTGTCGCAAATCTGCACATGCAGGTTGTCGTTCGAGAAACGCGAAATGTTCAGCGGGCTGGCAGCAAGGCCAAGTCGTTGGCAGATTTCATCGGTGAGGTCCGTGTTGGACCCGCAGGAAAAGATGCGAAGGGCGTCGTTCATCGTGGGAGGAGGGCTGTGTTTACGCGCAAACCGGCGGGCGCTTCGGTTGAGGTTGCGCGAATGTTACAGCGCATGCGTCGCAGAACAAAGTGGCGATTGCCACCTTGGTCGTACTTGCAAGGCCATGCCCGCCTGGCGATAGAGCTGAGTCAGTGTTTCGCACATGTCCTTGGGCAGATATGACCAGCCTTGTTTCGCGATCTCGTCGGGTATGCCGAACAGGGCTTCGGCCACACCTCCGGCAATCGCTGCGACGGTATCAGCTTGACCGGATGAGCTACAAGAGCTTCTGAGGCTTGGTCAGCGCGGTCAATTTCCGGATTGAACGACGTTGTGGATCTTCGAGAATCGCATCGACGAAGCCGGGGCGAAGGTATTGTTTGACGGCGTCACCGCCCGGTTTATGCGAGTTGGTTAAGGAGTCAACAAGAGCGCGGGGCGAGGTGAGACGATGTTCCGTGCCGTCTTATTACTGGTTTTACTATTGCCCCTGCAAGACTGCGCCGCCCTTGGGTTTGCAGGCAGCGATCCGGGGTATTCCAGATGCCCGGCAAAGGCCGATGAAACACCCGACCGCTTTTTGCGCTGGCTCGCGCTGCCCGATTCGCTTCTGGCGTGTCCCGGGTTTGCTTATCCACACCCGGAGTCTCAGGCTGTGAAGGCGACATCGCAATCGTGTCGATCTCAGTCCCTATCAAGCTCGGGTTGAATGGAGCGGGCGAAGGGAGTCGAACCCTCGTCATCAGCTTGGGAAGCTGAGGTAATGCCGTTATACGACGCCCGCTCTGTCCCTGGAGGGAGAGATGCACTTTTGCCCTGACCAGGGTAGAACATCATCCCCGTTGGGCGCGATTTTACAAACCTATCGTGCCATAGGTTTGCAGATGGAAGTCTGCACGCAATCGCGTCGGGGAGATCGCTTCATCCCCTATTTCTGCCATTACAACATGGCGTTCGCTTTTTCCACGACAACAGTTGGTCTCACGACCGCCACTGTCTGGCTTGACCGGCCAGACGTCGCGTTGGCCTTGCCTCGTTCCGCACAAGTAACAGAACTGGGAATATCCTGCTTGCTTGCCGGTGATGCTATGGAACTAAACCCGCTCAATGCCGACGCTGGCGCGACATTTTAATCGCACATCTGCTCCAAGTCGAGGCCCATGTGTGGGCCTTTCAAGTGGGAGGTGCATCAAAAACCGGCACCGCGGCTGGCGGCGGTAAAGCCTTTCAGCGAGATATCGACAGCCAGGTTTTGCGGGTTGTTGATGGCGCGGAAGCCGAGCTTGGCCATGGTGCCGGCGCGGAACTGGGCGAGCCGGGCTTCATCCACCGGTGCCACGGCAACGCAGCCGTTTTGAACACAGGTGAGGTAGCTGGCGTTGAACTCGGCGTTTTCGTCAACCTTAACTACTATGCCCGGACGCAGATCGACGCCCAGCGGCAGCAACCATTGCATGATCAGTGTGCCGTCTTCAGCCAGTTGCACGGCGGTTTCGAGCAGGCGCCCTTTGCCTTGGTCGTTTTCCACATCAATGGTTTGAACCATCTGGCAGCGCTTGGTCGGCTGCTCAATGCACAGTGTGACCCAGTCGCCGTGTTCGCTGCGGGTGGGTTCGACTGCAGGGGCATCCTGAGCCAGCACGGTCGAGCTGCCGAACAGGGTGAGTGAAGCAGCGACCAGGGTGAGTGCGGTATAACGGATTTTCATGGGGCAATCCTTCAGTAATGTGCTGGCGTGGATTAGGGTTTATAAGTTACACAAAAACCGCGACAAACAAAATGGCTTTGGCGGCTTGCACGCTCCTGATAAGAAAAAAACAGCGCGTCGCTCTTCCAAGATGGCTGGTTTTAGTCCGGCATGTGTCCAGTGGCATTGGGTGGGCGTGCTAAACTTTTACGCTTTATGGCGGTCTTTTGCTGAATATGATTACCTTCACCATTAACGGTAGGTCTGAAACCCTTCCCGACGAGGTCAGTGTGTCTGCGTTGCTTGAAGCCCGTGGCCTTGTGGGCAAACGGGTGGCGGTTGAGCGCAATGGCGAGATCGTCCCCAAGGGGCAGCATGCCGACACCGCACTTGCCGATGGCGACCGTGTCGAGATCGTGGTTGCCGTGGGTGGTGGGTGAGCGTGGTTTTTGGCGCCACACCACAAGCGAAATCAAAGATTCCTAACCCTGACGGCGCAACAAGCTGTTGCGTCCACAAACGACAGGCTTGAAATGAACGATTCCCTGGTGATTGCGGGCAAGGCCTACGGCTCACGCCTACTGGTGGGCACTGGCAAATACAAGGATTTTGACGAGACCCGCCGGGCTATTGATGCCAGCGGCTCCGAGATTGTCACGGTGGCGATTCGCCGCATGAATATCGGTCAGAACGCTGACGAGCCCAATCTGCTGGATGTGTTGCCGCCGGACAGATTCACGATTCTGCCCAACACTGCCGGCTGCTACAGCGCCGACGATGCAGTGCGCACCCTGCGACTGGCGCGCGAGCTGCTTGATGGTCATGCGCTGGTCAAGCTGGAGGTGCTGGGCGATCCGAACACCTTGTTCCCCAACATGCCCGAGACGCTGAAGGCAGCCGAAACCTTGGTCAAGGATGGTTTTGACGTAATGGTGTATTGCTCGGACGACCCGATTCAGGCGCATATGCTGGAAGACATCGGCTGTGTGGCGATCATGCCGCTGGCCTCGTTGATCGGCTCCGGCATGGGTATTCTCAACCCCTGGAACCTGCGTCTGATCATTGATGCTGCCAAGGTGCCGGTGCTGGTGGATGCTGGCGTGGGCACCGCGTCGGACGCGGCCATTGCCATGGAACTGGGTTGTGACGGTGTGCTGATGAATACTGCGATTGCGCAGGCGCGTGATGCGGTGCGCATGGCGGGTGCCATGAAGCTGGCTGTCGAGGCGGGTCGCCACGCCTATCTGGCCGGTCGTATGCCGCGCAAGCTTTATAGCGCCGATCCAAGCTCACCGACCAGCGGGTTGATTGGTTCCTGATTCACTGGACTGACCCTGTGGTCTATCGCCTCTTCTCTGCCTGCTGGCTGCGCAGCGGGCTATCTTGCCATGAACTCAAACCTCCCCAATACCGCTGTACCGGACGATGCTGAAAACCTGACCGACGCAACTGCCGGGGTGGCTGACGACGCCGGATCAGGCCGTTTTTCCAGCCGCTCCATCCGCAGTTTTGTGTTGCGGCAGGGGCGCATGACTGGCGGGCAGCAGCGCCATCTTGATGAGTTGATGCCGCGTGTCGGCATTCCCTATGCTGCGGGTGTAATGGACCTGGATGCTGCATTTGGTCGCTCGGCACCCAAGATCGTCGAAGTGGGCTTTGGCATGGGTGAGAGCACTGCAGCCATTGCCGAGGCCAGGCCGGACGAGGATTTTGTCGCCATCGAGGTGCATGGGCCGGGCGTGGGCAACCTGTGCAAGCTGATTGCAGAGCGCAAGCTGGCCAACCTACGCATCATGCAGCACGACGCGGTCGAGGTGTTGCGCGACATGGTCGGTGAGGACACGCTGGCTGGCGTGCATGTGTTCTTTCCCGACCCCTGGCACAAGAAACGTCATCACAAGCGGCGTATCATTCAGGCGGACTTTGTCCGGTTGATGGCATCACGGCTGGCCCCTGGCGGCTATCTGCATTGCGCCACCGACTGGCAGGAATACGCCGAATGGATGCTTGATATTCTGTCGGCCGAGCCGCTGCTGCAGAACACCGCAGACAACTATGCACCACGACCAGACTATCGACCGCTCACCAAGTTCGAGCAACGTGGCCTGCGTCTGGGTCATGGCGTGTGGGATCTGGTTTTTCGTCGGCGCTAGCAGCTTGCTGGCCTGGACTCGCTGCTTCTGGAGGCAAAGCGAATGATAAAGGGCTTGTTCGGTTTCATCGGGCGGGTGTTCTACTACACCTGGCGCTGGCTGGATGCCTTGCGTCGGGGGCTGCTGACGCTGGTGTTTCTGCTCATCATCGGGGTAGTCGTTGCGCTGATCTGGCAACCCACACCTGAGTTGCCTGCAGATTCAGTGCTGGTAATCCGTCCGGCTGGTTCGCTGGTGGAGCAGGCCCGCATCGAAGACCCTTTTGCGTTGCTCAGTCCGACCGCGTCGCGGGTGTCGCAAACCTCGTTGCGTAATCTGCTGGATGCCGTGCACGCTGCGCGCGATGACAACCGCATCCGCGCACTGATTATTGAAACCGATGATCTTGGCGCTGGCGGTTTATCCAAGCTGGCCGAGTTGCGGGCCGCCATTGCCGAGTTCAAGAGCAGCGGAAAGCCGGTGCTGGCGCGTGGCGAGCGCTTCAGCCAGAGCCAGTATTATCTTGCCAGCGTGGCTGACGAGGTGCATTTGTCGCCCGATGGCTTTGTGCTGCTGCGCGGGTTGGCACGTTACGTCACTTACTTCAAGAACGCGCTGGACAGTCTTGGCATCAAGGTGCATGTGTTCCGGGTGGGAGAATACAAGTCTTTCAGCGAACCCTTCACCCGCAACGACATGTCGGATGAAGACCGCGCCAACACCCGCGACTTGCTCGATGCCCTGTGGAATGTGTTCAGGCTGGATATTGCCGCCAGCCGTGGCATGGCGCCCGACCAGCTTGACCACTACATTCTCGACTACGGTGCGGCGCTGACTGCGGCGGGTGGCGATGCCGCGCAGGCGGCGCTGACGGCTGGACTGGTTGACCGTCTCACCACACGCGATGAATGGCGCGGTCTGCTGCGTGCGAGGTTTGCAATGAGCGGAGAGCTGGACGAGATCGAAGCCGAAGGAGGCGAGGGCGACAATGGGCTGAAGCGTGTTGGCGTGTCGCGCTACCTGAGCCATGTGCGTGCCGAGCAGCCGATGACAGGCGAGCGGGTGGCGGTGCTGGTGGCGCAAGGCGCGATTGTAGATGGGTCGGGTTCGCCGGGTTCGCTGGGAGGTGATGCGCTGGCCCGCCTGATCCGTGAGGCGCGGGAGGACGATTCGGTCAAGGCGCTGGTGCTACGCATCGATACACCGGGTGGCAGTGCCTTTGCGTCCGAGCTGATCCGGCGCGAGCTGGAGATCACCCGGGCAGCGGGTAAGCCGGTGGTGGCGTCGATGAGCTCAACCGCCGCATCGGGTGGCTACTGGATCGCGGCTGGCGCTGATGAGATATGGGCGCATCCGGTGAGTATCACAGGGTCCATAGGCATTTTTGCAATGATTCCCAACTTCTCAGAGCCTTTTGAACGCCTTGGTCTGGGCGTGGATGGCGTGGCAACCGGCCCGTTGGCCGCTGCGTTTGATCCGCGTCGTCCGATTAGCCCGATGGCAGCGGAGGCTTTGCAGATTGCCATCGAGCATGGCTATGCGCGTTTTCTGGAAACGGTGGCGCGTGCCCGCAACATGTCGATGCAAGATGTCGACCGCGTGGCACGGGGGCAGGTGTGGACTGGTGAGGCCGCCAGCAAGCTGGGATTGGTCGATGGGCTGGGCGGCGTGCACGAGGCGGTTGCGGCCGCCGCGATGCGTGCCGGGCTGACCCGTTACGATGTGATCTGGCCAGAGGGCAGGCTGTCGCCACGCGATATGGTGCTGCGCCGCTTCAGCGAGTTTGTTGGGCTGCTACCCAGCACGGCAGAGCGGGCCACCGAGTCACCATTCGGTTTGCTGATGGGTCAGTTGCAGCGCGACGCTGCCGCCTTGCTGGACTGGAACGATCCGCAGCATATGTATTCGCACTGTCTGTGCGAGGCACCATAGCAGACTGTCAGTCGTCAGGTAAAAAGGCGCTGATCAGGTCGTTGAGAAATCGACGGCCCTTGGCGGTAGGCTTGAGAGATAACGGGTCGTCGGCCAGCAGTGCGTCGGCCCGGGCGCTGTCCAGCATGGGCTGGATCAGCGCCAGCGGCAGGCCGCAGCGTGCGGAAAACAGGCTGGACGGCACGCCGTCGGTGAGCCGCAGCGCGTTCATCATGAACTCGAAGGGCAGGTCTTGAGTCGTGACCTGGCGGCGTTCTTGCACAAAGTCCCGACTGGAAGCGGCATCAAGGTAGCGCGTCGGGTGCTTGTGGCGCATCTCGCGCACAATGCCTTCGTGGCTGGAGAGCTTGCCGTGCGCGCCTGCGCCAATGCCCAGGTAGTCGCCAAACTGCCAGTAGTTGAGGTTGTGGCGACAACGTTGCGCTGGTCTGGCAAAGGCCGAGGTTTCGTAGTGCTCAAACCCGGCTTCGACGAGACGCGTCTCAATGGCCTCCTGCATGTCGGCCGACGAGTCTTCGTCCGGCAGGCTGGGCGGCGTGTGCGCAAACGGTGTGTTGGGTTCCAGCGTGAGGTGGTAGGCCGAAACATGACCGACGCCAGACTGGATTGCGGTGTCGACGTCCAGCAGCGCGGCTTGCAGCGTCTGCTCCGGCAGGGCGTACATCAGATCCAGATTGACCCGTTCAAAGCAGTCCAGCGCGATGTCTACCGCGCGGCGGGCCTGCTCGCCATCGTGAATGCGACCAATGCGTGCCAGCGCCGCGCTGTCGAAGCTCTGAATGCCAATGGAGAGCCGGTTGACGCCTGCCGAGGCGTAGTCCTTGAAGCGTGCCGCTTCAAAGGTGCCGGGGTTGGCTTCCAGCGTGATCTCGGCCAATGGGTCGAGTGGCAACAGCATGCGCACGTTTGTCAGCAGCCGGTCCAGCGCCTGTGCCGACATCAGGCTAGGGGTGCCGCCACCGATGAAGATGCTGTGCACCCGGCGGCCCCATACTTGCGGCAGTGCGGTTTCCAGATCGGCGATCAAGGCGTCGATATAGCGCGCTTCAAGTTCGGCATCCGGCTGGGCGTCGCCGCGCAGGGCGTGCGAGTTGAAGTCGCAATAAGGGCACTTGCGTACACACCAGGGGTAATGGAGATAGAGCGCAAGCGCGGGCGGACTGGTGAGTTGCGGACGGTCGCCAGTGGGCACCAGGCGCACGGGCGTGCCCGCCACGGTAATCGGGATGGTCTTGCGTGTCATGCCGGGTAGGTGCTCAATCTGTCAGCCGGGCGAGTCGATCAAGCAGATGGCGCATCGCGTTGCCGCGGTGGCTCAGAGTGTTCTTGAGCCGGGGTTCCAGCTCGGCTGCGGTCTGTTCGAGTTCGGGGAGGTAAAACAGCGGGTCATAACCAAAGCCGCCTTCGCCGCGTGCAGCCTCAAGAATGCGGCCATGCCATTCGCCATCGGCAATCAGCGGTTGCGGGTCGTCGGCATGGCGCACAATGACCACCACCGAATAGAAAAAGGCGCTGCGATCGGCCGCAGCGGCCAACCGTTCGACAAGCAGCGCATTGTTGCGCTGGTCCGATTTGGGCTCGCCGGCAAAGCGGGCAGAATGCACGCCGGGTGCCCCTCCAAGTGCCCGGACGCACAGGCCGGAGTCATCGGCAATGGCTGGCAAGCCGGTTGCGGCAGCCGCATGGCGAGCCTTGGCCAGGGCGTTTTCCACAAAGGTAGGGTGAGGCTCTTCGGCTTCGCTCACGCCAAGTGCGGATTGCGGGATGATCTCGATCTGCAACGGGGCCAGCAAGGCGGTCAGTTCGGCGGCCTTTTTGGCATTGTTGCTGGCGAGCACCAGTTTCTTGAACATGCGGGAATCTCAGATATTCAGGGATTGACGTTGACTGTCGACCAGTTGTGCAATGCCGTGTTCTGCAAGTTCGAGTAGGGCGTTGAGCTCAGCGCGCGAGAACGGATGGCCTTCGGCGGTGCCCTGCACTTCGATGAAGCCGCCCTTGCCGGTCATGACCACGTTCATGTCGGTGTCGCAGTCCGAGTCTTCCGGATAGTCGAGATCGAGCACCGGCACGCCCTTGAACATGCCGACCGAGACGGCGGCGACCATGTCACGCATCGGGTTGCCGGTCAGCTTGCCTTGTGCCACCAGGCCCGCGAGTGCATCGTGTACCGCGACACAGGCGCCGGTAATGGAGGCGGTGCGGGTGCCGCCATCGGCTTGCAGCACATCGCAATCCACGATGATCTGGCGCTCGCCCAGCGCGGAGAGGTCGACCACTGCGCGCAGACTGCGTCCGATCAGACGCTGGATTTCCTGCGTGCGTCCGCTCTGCTTGCCCCGCGCTGCTTCGCGACCGCTGCGGGTGTGGGTAGAGCGTGGCAACATGCCGTATTCGGCGGTGAGCCAGCCCTGCCCCTTGCCGCGCAGAAACGCAGGGACGGATTCGTCAACGCTGGCGGTGCATAACACCCGGGTGTCGCCGAACTCGATAAGCACCGAACCTTCGGCATGGCGGGTGAAATTGCGTGTAATGCGCACTTCGCGCAGTTGATTGGCCTGGCGTTGGCTGGGTCGCATAGCGGATAAACCTATTTGCTGAACTTCTGGATGGCCGAGTTGATTTCGGCAATGGTGCGCTCGATCTCGTCGTCGGTGAGTTCCAGGTCCGACTTGGTGGAGCGGTTCTGGTCGAAGGTGTCTAGTCGTGTGGTGAAATCGTTGAGGTCGAGTGTGCGGGTGGACACCGACAAGTCGTCTTCTTCCGACTTTCTGGAGGCGTCATGCCAGCACATCGCCACCATGGAAAGGTTGTCACAGCTCTTGCCGGCCTTGGCTTCGGCTTCGTCGAGCAGGCGTGGTACGCTTTGCATGATATTGGTGCCACCAAGACTGCACAGTCCGGCGTCACCCACCGGACCCCACAGGCCATCGGTTGCCAGCACGATGATGTCGTCGTCACGCAAGCGGAAGCGCTTGGAAAAATCAACTTGCGGCGCATGGTTGCCGCCCAGGCAACTGAAGATCCGGTTGCGCCCCGGGTGGCGTGCCGCAGCTTCGGCATCGATCAGCCCATGGTCGAGCATGACCTGCACGCGAGAGTGGTCGCGGGTGTGCTCCACGATGTTGCCCTTGCGCACCACATAAAGCCGCGAGTCTCCGGCGTGTGCCCACCAGGCAGCGCCGTCCAGAACCAGGCAGGCGACGACAGTGGTGCGTGGCGGTTCGGAGAGCTTCTTGTCGCGTGTGTAATCGAGAATTGCCTTGTGCGCGTTGTTGATGCTGCGCGACAGGAAGAGCGCAGGGTCGTTGCGAGCCAGCGTGGCATCTTTCTGAAAGGCTTCAACAATGAACTGTACCGCAATCTGCGCGGCGACCTCACCATAAAGATGCCCGCCCATACCGTCAGCAATCACCATCAACAAGGCCTCACGCGAGTAGCAGTAGGCGTTGCGATCCTGATTGTTCTTGCGCTTGCCGATCCGGCTTTCCTGATAAATGGTGAACTTCACGAAATATCCTCAGGCGCGCCCAATGAAAGACTTGAGCCGGGTGCTGATGTCTGTAAACCAAGTGGCTGGCATGGTATCACCGGCCTGTTTGCGCATCAGCGCCTTTTGCAGGGAGTACACACTTTGTGGCCGCTTCAGGGGATCCATCTCAAGACACCAGTCAATGGTTTTGAGCAGTTGCGCTGAATAGCGCCCGGAATGCGAGCGTTGCACCTGCGTGAAGGTGTCTTGTGTGCTGCGCTCGTCGGCACGCGGCGGGGCCGAGCCGGATACGCAGGCGTACATGCTCGCCCCCACGCTGTAGATGTCGCTCCAGGGGCCGAGCGATTCGCGGTCCTTGTATTGCTCTGGCGAGGCAAAACCTGGTGTGTACATCGGCTTGAGAAAGGGCTGATCGCTCATCAGGGTTTGCCTTGCTGCACCAAAATCCAGCAACACAGGGGTGTTGTCCTGGCGCA
This sequence comes from Azoarcus sp., assembly GCA_036734105.1. Taxonomy (GTDB): domain Bacteria; phylum Pseudomonadota; class Gammaproteobacteria; order Burkholderiales; family Rhodocyclaceae; genus Azoarcus_F. Next base: position 24,889 of record DAIMZH010000023.1, read on the forward strand.
GATAGATGTTGGACGGCTTGATGTCGAGATGCAGCAGTTTGTGCGCATGCACCTCGCGCAAGCCGTTGAGCATGCGGGTGAACACCCCGCGGATAAAACGCTCGCTGACTTTGCCTTTGTGCTTGTGGATGTATTGATGGAGCGTGCGCCCCCGCTCGAAGTGCATCACCATGTAGACTGTGCCGTTGGCCCGGAAGAAGTTGAGCACTCGCACCACGTTGGGGTGCATCAACCGGGCCAGTGACCGTCCTTCTTCAAAAAAGCACTTCATGCCATAACGAAACGCCGCCTGGTGCTCTGGCGGGATTTGCGGGCTGATCTCGCCTTCAGTGCGCAGCGCCAGCGTGTTGGGCAGGTATTCCTTGATCGCAACGGCGTTGTCGTCTTCGTCGTAAGCGAGGTAGACAATCGAGAACCCGCCCAGCGAAAGTTGCCGCTCTATGCGGTACTGTTCGAGCTGGTAACCGATCGGCAAAGAGGCGTTGGCTTGAGATGGCATCTGCAAGAAGGCTACTATTGACCCGTTTCGGCGCAGACGAGCATCGCATCGTCGGCTGTTGATCCAGCCTGTACAGGCCGTTTGTCGCCGGGGCTGGGCTAAATTCCCAATCGATATTTCAACCAGACCCCAGTTTAACGGATAACCGGGGTCCCCCGGAGAGCTTCTTGATGATTCACAGCATGACTGGTTTTGCAGTGCAGTCCCGCGACGTGGCTGGTGCCCATATCAGCCTCGAACTGCGCAGCGTAAACTCACGTTTTCTTGATCTGTTCTTTCGCATGGGCGACGACTTGCGCTATGCCGAACCAGCCATTCGCGAGCTCATTACTGCAAGGCTCAAGCGGGGCAAGGTGGAATGCCGCCTGAACCTGCAGCAACGAGGTCAGGCCGAGCGTTCGCTGGCGGTCAATGGTGAACTTGTCGCCCAGTTGGCGGCGGCGCAGGATGCGGTGCGCACCTGCTTTGCTGATGCTGCCGGGCTGACGGTAGGTGAGATTCTGCGTTGGCCCGGAGTGCTGGCCGAAGAGCAGGTAGATGCCGAGGTGATGCAGCAAGCCGTGCGCGAGCTCAGCGTCGCCGCGCTTGAAGAGCTCATTGCCAGCCGCGCACGTGAAGGCGAAAAGCTGGCAGCCATGATCCGCGAGCGCCTTGTCCGCATGCGCGAACTGGTCTCTGTGGTAGAACCTCGCGTGCCGCAGATACTGGCCGAACATCAGGAAAAGCTCGCCAACCGTCTGCGTGAAGCCGCTGCCGCGCTGGACGAGGATCGGATCCGTCAGGAGGTCGCCATGTTTGCCCAGCGCATCGACGTGGCCGAAGAGCTCAACCGCCTGATCGCTCACATTGAGGAGGTCGATCGCGTTCTCGGTAAAGGTGGTGCGGCAGGCAAGCGGCTCGACTTCCTGATGCAGGAGCTCAACCGCGAGGCCAACACCCTGGCCTCCAAATCAGCCGCAGCCGACGTGTCCGCTGCAGCCATGGAGATGAAGGTGCTGATCGAGCAGATGCGCGAGCAGGTTCAGAATATTGAGTGATGCATGAGCGTGGACCAACTTTGTGCTCTCGTGCCCGGACTATGCAAAATAAGTGCGTTGGTCCTGGCGCGAAAGCTCATTGCGCTGGCAAATCTCCTCCGAGACGGCGCAGGGTATTGCGTACGTCGGCGGAACCTCAAAGTGTAAATCCTTGTGTAAAATAGCGACACAGAAACGAAAGGGTCGTCAAATAGGCTGTAAGATAGATCGTGATCTGGTGACGCGCAATGACGGCTGTGGCACAAAGTCGCCATGCATACGAGGAGAGAACGTGACAGATTCAATGAAGGCGCTTGGCCAGTGGCCCAATGCGCCATTGGCGCTTGTCTTGGCGCAGGTCCGGTTTGAGCCTTCGGCCCACACCCAGTGGGCCGTGCTTGAACAAAAGATGCGCGCTGCGACTGCCAGCGAGTTCCCCTTGGTGGACAAGATCCAGGAGTTTGCCTTGGTGATTGGTGACGGCGGAAATCCGGTAAGCAAGCCAGAGCCATCCGTAGCGGGTGTTGATCTGCGAAGCAGCGATGGGATGCGTTGCGTCCGCCTTGGAAGCGGGGTAATCACATACACCACTTCGGTCTATGAGGACTCCGTGTGTTTTGCTGAGGAGTGGCGAAAAATTCTCGACATACTGTGCGCGCAAGGCCCTGTCAAAGCGTTTCGCTTGGGGTTGCGTTACGTCGACTTCATCATTCCTGCCGAAGGCAGAGTGCCTGAGGATTATGTCGCCCAAGGTTTTGGACGCTCCCCCGATGTTCTTGGCGAGCAATCACCCGTTGCATTTTCGCTGTATGAGTATGCCCGCCAAGAGGATGGCGGTCGTCTGCGCATTCAGTACGGTCGTGGATTCGGCCCACCAGCGCTCCCGCCCGATGTCAGCGATACGGTGCCGCCGCCGCCGTTTCTGGTGGCGAAGTACGGTAGTGGACTATCTGCTGTACTTGACATCGATCGGTGGAGGCCGCTATCCGCCATGGTTGAGGCGGCCGAGATTTCGAGTGCGTTTCAAGCTCTAAAATATGACGTGGGGAATGCCTTTCGATGTATTATTTCGCCGCTTGCACTAACCGAATGGAAAGGTTCACCTTCCGAGGGAGAGTGAAATGTACGGAATCGATAAGAACGAAGGTCTGCGCCAGCAGATGGCCCGCCTTGGTGCGTTTCGTGGCAATCGGGTGAGGAATGATTACTACAACACAGGCTGTGCCATCTACGCAACAGATGCATGTAGTTATCTCAGCGCCCAGGCGCTCGCATGGGGCGTGACTCCACAGGTAAAGGCTGAACAGATGGCCCGAGGAGCGTATGCCGAGCCGCTTTCCACAGGAGCAAGTCGCATTTTCATCAGTATGTTCTGTAGCCGCGGATTTGTGCAACAACGTGAGTGCGACGAGGACATAACGGGTACGCCGGCCGCTATCGTGAAGGCGGTTCGTGAGGCGTTCGCGCTCAATGTAAGTGATTTGGCAGAGGTTTTCCGGGTGACCCGCCCAACCGTCTACCAATGGATGAAATTGGATGACTTTGAGCAGGTTCGCTCCCGTCATGACCGTGAACGTCTCAAGCAGTTCTTCCGTCTTGTACGACTATGGACCGAACGAGGTTCATTGATCGGACGTTGGAAGCAGGTGGTGTTGCCGTCGGGCAAGTCCATTCTGGATCTGCTTGCTACCGAAGAGCTCGACACCGTTGCAATCATGAAAGCGCATGCTTATCTGGCGGATCAGAGAGACAAGCTCCGAAAGACGGAGCATGAGCGAGGCTTGGTCATGGCGAAAGGCTTGGTCGATGCTTTCGCCGGAATGGCAAGGAATCATGAGAGTCTCAAAAAGCGGAAGGAGTCTTGAGACTGTTCAGAGAGTTCGTGCAGCACGTATTGCGTCTTCTTGTCGAAGACGAAAGTGCTCCATTTCTGCTGATCATCGCCGGCCACAACGGAGCTGGCAAATCGACCTGCTATAGGGAGTATCTGGCCGATGCATTCAAGGAGGCCGTCAGCGAGCATATCGATCCCGATGAAGTGGAGAAAGAAATTCGGTCGGACTGGGAAGATGCTCCACTTTCCGGCGATGAGTTCTCGCGGATGGCGCAATTGGAAGCAAAACAGCGCCGCGTGACATTGCTCGAATATGGTGAGAGCTTTAGCTTCGAAACTGTGTTTTCCGATCCAGTCGGCGAGAAAGTTCGATTCATTCAGCAGGCTCAGGAGCAAGGGTACGTGGTAGCACTCCTGGGCGTCGGGCTGGATTCAGTGGGAATCTCAAAAGCGCGAGTGGCCTTGCGTGTGCAGCGCGGGGGGCATAACGTGCCGTCGGAAAGGTTGGAAAGTCGCTACGATCGTGTCCTCAGCAACTTCGCGAAAGGAGTGAAGGTTGCTAGCGTTGCGCTACTTGTCGATAACAGTATCGAAAATTTGGAGGGAAACGAAGGTGGATATGCGCCTGTGGCACTGTGTGTCGCAGGGGAGCTTGTCAATGTGTGCGATGACCCTCCCTTGTGGTGGCATCGGGTTACGCAGCAACAAATTTCCTGAGTCAGAAAAGCGCTTGGGCAGGTAAAGCTCCTTTAGCGTGGTTAGCCTTGAGCACAACTTGGCATCAGGATTACTTTGCCTGTCATGTCTTAGTCTATTGAATCGGGTGGGGTCTAATTCAATCGAGTGACACTACGTCTTGCGCCCCCGATAGCGGCTCGGAGCCTGACCGGTCCATTTGCGAAAGGCGCGGAAGAAGGTCGAGGTGTCAGTAAAACCGAGGTCGTGGGCAAGCTGACTCACCGGCACGTCTTCGCGCTCCAGTCGTGCCAGGGCGATGTCGCGCCGCAGCGCGTCCTTTATGGCGCGAAAGCTGGAACCTTCCTGCACCAGCCTGCGGTGCAGGGTTCGCGGCGAGGTGTGCATGGCGGTGGCGATCTCTTCGATGCTGGGTGAGGCTGGCAGCGCTGCGGCGATGGCGTCGCGCACCCGACGCACGGTTTCGCGGTCGCGGCGATACAGCATGGTGAGCGTGGCCGGGCCGCCGCGCAGAAAGCTCTCAAGTGCCTGGTTGTCGCGCCGAATCGGCAAGTCGAGCAGGTTGGCCTGAAAACTGGCCTGCAAGGTGTTCGTATTGAACACTGAGTTGGCTGTGTAGATGAGTGCATAGTCTCCGGCGTGGGCGGGCCGTGGGTAGGGGAACTGAACGGAGCTGAGTGACAGGCTGCGCCCGACCAGCCAGCAGGCCAGCCCATGCAACAGGCGCAGCAGCCATTCAAAGGCAAAGACCCGGCGTGGGTCGTCGTGACTGACGCTGAGCGGGGTGTTTTCGACGATGCGCAGACAGGCAAGCTGTCGGGCGTGGGGGTCAGTTGTGGTCGGGTTGTCGAGACGGGCGATGTGCACGGTCAATTCGGGCATGACCAGCGACAAAAAGCGTCCGCAACGTTCCAGCGCCAGGCCTAGCGAGGGGCTGGCGATGATGCTGCGGCACAGAAACTCGAAGGTGCCGGGGCGTAGCGGGGCCGCAAACAGGCCAAAGCCTTCGTCCTGTAAGTGCTCGGTGACGCACTGATAGAGGCGGGCGTAGGCGGCAAGCGGCACACGCGCAGCCGGGTTGGCGAGGGCTGTCGGGGCAATGCCTGCAGAGTTCAACAGCGCCTCAGGCGGACGATCAAGCACTTGCAGCCCAGACAACATGCCGGAGACAAATCCGATAGCGACGGTGGCTCCGTGTGTAGTCGTGGCAGATTCGGCAGAAAGCGCGTCTGAAGGGTTCATTTCACTGACATTACGCGAAAAACAAGCTTGGCAGAATTTGCATGATAGCAGTCAGCTAAGGTCATGGCGCACGCGCGGCTGGCGAACTAGACTGAGGGAGTCAACAAAACACATATTGATGCGGCCAGACCGCATCACGAGGAGAGACCCGAGCCATGACTGATCTTGCTGTTGCCAACAAGCTTGCCAACTTCAAACCCAAAAACAAGGTGCGCTTTGTCACTGCCGCCGCATTGTTTGACGGCCATGATGCGTCCATCAACATCATGCGGCGCATTCTGCAGGGCACCGGCGCCGAGGTCATTCACCTCGGGCACAACCGCTCTGTGGGCGAGATCGTCAATGCCGCCTTGCAGGAAGACGTGCAGGGCATCGCCATCACCAGCTATCAGGGTGGACATGTCGAGTTCTTCAAGTACATGATCGACCTGCTCAAGGCCAATGGCGGCGAAAGCATCAAGGTGTTTGGCGGCGGTGGCGGGGTGATCGTGCCGAGCGAAATCAAGGAGCTGCAAGCCTACGGCGTCACCCAGATATTCTCGCCGGACGATGGCGCCCGCATGGGTCTGCAGGGCATGATCAACAGTGTGGTCGAACGCTGCGACATCGACCTCACCCACCAGGCACCCGCCAAAGCAGCCGACCTCATCAAGGCGCTCAAGGCGGGCGACCGCCGGGTGCTGGCCAAGGCCATCACCGCGCTCGAAAACGGCGGCTATGGCGACGAGGTGAAGGCGGCGCTGAAGGAAGCAGCCGCAAAGCTGGGCACGCCAACGCTAGGCATCACCGGCACTGGCGGCGCTGGAAAGAGCTCGCTGACTGACGAGCTGGTGCGCCGTTTCCGTCTTGATCAGCAGGACAATCTCAAGCTCGCCATCATCTCGATCGACCCATCGCGCAAGCGCACCGGCGGTGCGCTGCTGGGCGACCGCATCCGCATGAACGCAATCGAACACGACAACATCTACATGCGCTCGCTGGCCACCCGCGACACCGGCTCTGAAGTCTCGGCCGCGCTGCCCGAGGTCATTGCCGCCACCAAGCTCGCCGGTTTTGATCTGATCATCGTCGAAACCTCCGGCATTGGTCAGGGCAACGCCGCCATTGTGCCGTTCGTCGATGTGTCGCTGTACGTGATGACGCCGGAGTTTGGTGCTGCCAGCCAGCTCGAGAAGATCGACATGCTCGACTTTGCCGATTTTGTCGCCATCAACAAGTTTGACCGCAAGGGTGCTGAAGATGCCCTGCGTGATGTGCGCAAGCAGTATCAACGCAACCGCGAGCTGTTTTCGACGTCCACTGAAGAGATGCCGGTGTTTGGCACCATGGCCGCGCGCTTCAACGACGACGGCGTCACCGCGCTGTACCAGACCATGTTGCCAGCCCTGGTGGGCAAGGGGCTCAAGGTCAAGGCGGGCAAGCTGCCCAAAGTCACCACCCGTGCCTCATCCATAGGCCGCGCCATTGTGCCGCCGGAGCGCACCCGTTATCTGGCCGAGATTTCCGACACCGTGCGCAACTACCACAAGCATGTGGAGCAGCAGGCACGGGTTGCCCGTGAACGCCAGTCGCTGAAGACCGCCAAGGCCTTGTTCGAGCAGTGCGGCAAGCCGGCCGAAAACTTTGACGAGCTGATCAACTGGAAGGATGGCGAACTCACTCCGGTTGCGCGCAAGCTGCTGGAGCAGTGGCCCACCGAAAAGGCGCTCTACGCCGCCGACGAATACGTGGTAAAGATCCGCGACAAGGAAATCCGTACCCAGCTCACCTACACCTCCTTGTCTGGCAGCAAGATCCGCAAGGTGGCGCTGCCCAACTTTGACGACGAAGGCGAGACGCTCAAGTTTCTGATGAAGGAGAACGTGCCCGGCTCATTCCCTTATACCGCCGGGGTGTTCGCGTTCAAGCGCGAGGGCGAAGACCCCACCCGCATGTTTGCGGGCGAGGGCGACGCCTTTCGCACCAACCGCCGCTTCAAGAGGGTTTCTGAAGGCATGCCTGCGCACCGCCTTTCTACCGCCTTTGACTCGGTGACGCTATACGGCTGCGACCCCGACCCGCGTCCGGACATCTACGGCAAGATCGGCAACTCCGGTGTGTCCATCGCCACGCTGGACGACATGAAGGTGCTCTACGACGGTTTTGACCTGTGCGCGCCGACTACCTCAGTGTCGATGACCATCAACGGTCCGGCCCCCATCATTCTGGCCTTTTACTTCAACACTGCGCTTGACCAGCAGATCGTCAAGTTCAAGGCCGACAATGGCCGCGAACCAACCGACGACGAATACGCCAAGATCAGGGCGTGGACGCTGTCAACCGTGCGTGGCACGGTGCAGGCCGACATCCTCAAGGAAGACCAGGGCCAGAACACCTGCATTTTCAGCACCGAATTTGCGCTCAAGATGATGGGCGACATTCAGGAATACTTTGTGCACCACAAGGTGCAGAATTTCTACTCGGTGTCGATCTCCGGCTATCACATCGCCGAAGCCGGTGCCAACCCGATCAGCCAGCTTGCCTTCACGCTGTCCAACGGTTTCACCTACGTTGAGTCGTATCTGGCGCGTGGCATGCACATTGACGACTTCGCCCCCAACCTGAGCTTCTTCTTCAGCAACGGCATGGACCCGGAATACTCGGTCATTGGCCGGGTGGCACGCCGCATCTGGGCGGTGGCGATGAAGAACAAATATGGCGCCAACGAACGCAGCCAGAAGCTCAAGTATCACGTGCAGACCTCGGGCCGCTCGCTGCACGCGCAGGAGATGGACTTCAACGATATCCGCACCACGCTGCAGGCGCTGATTGCCATTTACGACAACTGCAACAGCCTGCACACCAACGCCTACGACGAAGCCATCACCACGCCTACTGAAGAGTCGGTACGCCGCGCCATGGCGATACAGCTCATCATCAACCGCGAGTGGGGCCTGGCGAAAAACGAAAACCCCAACCAAGGTGCTTTCATCATTGACGAGCTCACTGACCTGGTCGAAGAGGCCGTGCTCAAGGAGTTCGAGGCCATCTCCAGCCGTGGCGGCGTGCTGGGTGCCATGGAAACCGGCTTCCAGCGTGGCAAGATTCAGGAAGAGTCGCTGTACTACGAACACAAAAAGCACGACGGCTCCTATCCCATCATTGGCGTGAACACCTTCCTCAACCCCAAAGGCATGGCTCAGCAAGAGATCGAGCTGGCCCGCTCAACCGAAGAAGAAAAGCAGGGCCAGCTCAAGCGCCTTGCCGACTTTCACGCCCGCAACAAGGCCGAAGCGCCCAAGTGGCAGACCAAACTGCAGCAGACCGTCATCGAGAACGGCAACGTCTTCGAGGTGCTGGTGGATGCGGTGCGCTACTGCTCGCTGGGTCAGATCACCAGCGCGCTGTATGAGGTGGGTGGGCAGTATCGGCGCAGCATGTAAAACAGGTGCTTTAAGGGCGCGCAGCTATATGCGGGTCAGAGAATTCCACCGACCGCGCCTGAAGGCGCGCCACAAGCCCCAAACCACCCCAAGCACGAAACCGAGCGGACCGGTGTAGAAGATGCCCAGCATTGGTCCCTGGTTGGCCTCGGGTGCGAAGATCATCGGGCCGAAGAAACCCAGCGCGAAGCATGTCCCGCCAACGAACAGCGCAAAGCCAGGCGGGTTTTCGCCGCGCCACCAGCGGTTCTGGACTGGTCCGTGTCGCAAGGCGAGCCACACCAAGGCAAGGGGGATGAGCGGTATCCATAGATTGAGCAGGAGTTCCATGACCAATCCCTCTGCGAGGCCCGGCCAGCGGGCGGATGCGTGAAAGTTCAGCGCAACGGAATGCGGCTTGATGCCGGTACGGCCACCGCCGTCACGTTATTGTGCGGGCTGCCGTCGATCAGCCTGTCGCTATACACAAGATAGACCAGCGTGTTGCGCGTGGCATCGACCATACGCACAATGCGCACCTTTTTGAACAGGATGGAGGCGCTTTGCGAGAAAACCTCTTCCTGTTCACGCAAGGGCTCGGAAAACGAGATGTCGCCGACCTGTCGGCAGGCGACCGAGGCGTCTGAGGTGTCTTCGGCCAAACCAAACGAACCCTTGAGGCCGCCTGTGCGGGCGCGCGAAACGTAGCATGACACGCCGTTGACCTTTGGGTCATCGAACACTTCAACCACCACCTGATGATTGCGCCCGATCAGCTTGAAGGCAGTGTCGACACTGCCTATGGTTTCAGCACAAAGCAGCGCCGGAAACAGCAGAAGTAAGAGCACCCCTTGCCGTGCGAAAGTCACGAGCGTGTGCATGAACGTTGGCATGGGAGACCTGAGGAATAAAAGGGGATTATGGCATTGCCAAGCTTTGTACGCCATCTTCGGAGCCCTATCGGAGCATTGGAAGTTTTTGGCATTGAATGAATTTTTTGCGTGCGCTGCACTGGTCAGGCCAGGACGCCTGGTGTCTTCACGGATTTGATCTGAATCATGGAGGCTGTTGCTTGCGCTGCTTATGGTTATCTTTCATCGGTCCTTGGTGGCGGTCCGGGCCGATGCTCACGAGCAACTGATTAGCGACAGGCCTTCAGGCCTGTCGATCTGAACAAGATTTGGAAGGGGTTTGCATCCCCTCCCAAATCGCTACGGTCGAAACCCCGGCCTTCAGGCCGGGGTCGTCAACCTCCGCACCGCCCTGAAGGGCGGGGTTTCGAACCGGAGTCAGTTTTACGATGACAGGGGCGAGCACGTATGGCAAGAATCACGGTGTTTTTGACTTTGGCGCTTTGTGCCGTAACAGGCACGGCTGCTGCCCAGTTGGCAGATGCAGAGCGCCTGGTGCGCGTAGCGCAGAGCGTCGATCTGGACAGGGCGCACGAGATTCACATGAACATCTGTTATAGCTGTCACGGTGCTGAAGGTTTGAGCACCACGCCGGATACCCCGAGACTAGCAGGGCAACACTTTCAGTATATTGCCAAGCAGCTCTCCGATTTTCAGGCGGGCCGACGCGAAAGCACAGTGATGCAACCAATGGCCAAGGACTTGACCGAAGAAGAGATGCTTGCCTTGGGCGTGTTCTTCAATGTCAAACCGTCGTCAGCGCAACGCGTACGCGATCCCGAACTGGCTGCCATAGGGCGTTACATCTATCACCGTGGTAACGAGTATTCTGGTGTCGCAAACTGCTCGGCCTGTCATGGCGAAAGAGGCATGGGGTCGGATGAACTGCCGCGCCTTGCCGGCCAAGGGACGCGATACACCGAAACCCAGTTGAAGCTGTTCAGCGAACGCCCCAGGACCCCCAACAATGAGGTCATGCACACCATTGCGTCAAAATTGACCGAACTTGAGATCAAGGCGGTTGCGGCTTATATCAGTTCGATGGAGTGATGCTGCTTGCGTTGCATTCGTCCTGGCGCGGACTTTGACCGTGATGCTTAGGCAATTGAGCGAGCAGGCATGGCCTCAATCAGCACTGCGCAGGTCTGTGTGCGTGCTCAGCAGTGTCACCAGTTCGGCACGCGTGATCGGACGACTGAATAAAAATCCCTGTCCGCCACCACATCCCAGTTTGTGCAGCAGTGTGGCTTGGGTGGCGTGTTCTATGCCTTCAACGATGATCTCCATATCCATCGATTCGGCGAGCGCTACCATGGCCTCGATGATCGGAATGTCATCGAGCTTGTCCGGAAGGTGGCGGATGAATGAGCGGTCTATCTTGATCAGGTCTATGGGTAGATCACGCAGAACGCTTAGCGACGAATAGCCTGTGCCGAAGTCGTCTATGCTGATCGAAATGCCGAGTTCCTTCAGCCCGCCTATGATTGTGATGCTTCGGTCATGCACTTGCAGGGTGCTCTCGGTGATCTCAAGCTCCAGCGCAGAAGCTGGAAAAGTGCTGGCGATCAAGGTGTCACTAACCGAAGTGATGAAATCATCACGCAGGAATTCCCGCGCTGACACGTTGACCGCCAGCCGCAATTGCTTGCCGCTGGTGTCACGCAGGCCGAGCGTCTCGCTGCACGCACGTTCGAGCACCCAGCGCCCCAGGCGGTCGATGACACCGCTGGCCTCGGCAACCGGAATGAAGCGGGCCGGTGGAATCATCCCTAGTTCGGGGTGGTTCCAGCGCACCAATGCCTCGACTCCGAAGATGTGTCCGCTGGTCAGCCTGACCTGCGGCTGATAGTAAAGAACCAACTGATCCTCTTCGATGGCGCGGCGCAGGCCTTGTTCCATGATCAGCCGCTCGTTGCTGTGCGCAGCCATGTCTTCGGAGTAAAACCGAAAGCGGTTGCGCCCACCTTCCTTCGCTGAGTACATGGCGATGTCAGCCGCCTGCATCAACCGTTGGCGGTCGCTGCCGTGGTCTGGATAAACCGCAATGCCGATGCTGCCCGAGACGATGATGCGTTCGCCGACCAGATTGCACGGCGTGTTCACCGCATCCAGAATTTTTGCGGCCAGACTGTTGGCGTAGTCGATACTGTTGTTGTTGGCGAGGATGACGAACTCGTCGCCACCCAGGCGGGCGATGGTGTCCGAACCCCGCAAGGCATCGCGCAAGCGACTGGCAACAATGCGCAGCAACTCATCGCCCACACTATGACCCAGCGTGTCGTTGACTACCTTGAAACTGTCCAGATCAAGAAACAGCAGTATAAAGCTCCTGCGCTTGCGGCGCGCCAACTCAATCGCCTGGTTCAGGCGGTCTTCAAGCAGCAGGCGGTTGGGCAAGCCGGTCAGCGGGTCATGATGCGCGAGGTGATGCAGGCTTTTTTCGGCAGCATGTATGCCGCTGATGTCAGAAAAGGCGATTACGAAATGGCTGGGCTTGTCGAGTTCGTTGCGGACCACGTTGATGCTCTGCCAGGCAGGAAAGCGCGAACCGCCGCGACGCTGGCAGACAACCTCGCCTTGCCAGTAGCCCAGATGACTTTCCGTCAGCATGGTGAAAAATTTCTCGCTGTCGTGACCTTCGCGCTGCACACGAAGCAGCACATCGGGGTCGAAACCGGTGGCTTCGATGACGCCATAACCGGTTATCCGTTGGAAAGCGGCATTGGCGGTGATGATGCGGCGACTGGTGTCGATGATGAGAATGGCTTCGGCCGATGTGTCGAATACCACACTGGACTGGCGCAGGCGGTTCTCCATCTGACGGCGTTCGGTCACATCCTGCAGCACCCCAACCAATCGCCGGTCGATGTTTGCGCTGACAAAGGATTTGACTCTTGCCTCAAGCACATGCGGTCCACCGTTGTGTCGCGAAGTGCGGAACTCGATTCCCAAGCATCCTTCGGAATCCAGTGCTTTTTCCAGTGCAGTTTCAACATTGGATCGATCAATGGCATGAACTCTGGCAAGAAAGCTCTCCCAGGACTCGTCCAGTGGTGCTTGTTGGTCGCCAAAAAACACCTCAAGATAGCCTTCGCCATACAATCGGTTGGCTTTGGGTTGCCATTCGATGACGCCAAGAGAGGCCGCTTCCATGGCCAGCTTGAGCCTCAGCTCGCTTTTCTCGACAGCAATCTCAGCCTCGCGTCGAGCCAGCGCCATTTGAATTGAAGCATGTAATTCGCGGATATCCCATGGTTTGACCAAATATCCAAACGGTCGGCTGCTGAGTGCCCGGCCAAGCGTGTCATCTTCGGCATAGGCGGTCAGATAGATGATGGGGATCTGCTGCTGTGCCTGGATTTGCCTGGCTGCTTCGACCCCATCCATGGGGCCTGCCAGGTTGATATCCATCAAGACCAGATCGGGCGTGGTCGTGGCGGCTGATTGCACAGCTTGTTCACCGCTGCCAACCATCGCAACCACGTGGTAGCCGAGTGACTGTAACTGGTTCTTGAGATCAAAGGCGACGACGCGTTCGTCCTCAACCAGCATCACATTAACTGACTTGGCGGAGTTCATTTTGCCTCCCTTCTGACCGGTGCGTTTGGAAAGCACAAAGTGAAGCGGGAGCCCTGTCCATGCTCCACCGTGAGATGTCCGCCAAGCTGCTCTGCGAACAGCGGCACCAGTTGCAGACCGAGCGAACTCACCTTTGTCAGATCGAAGTCATCGGGCAAACCCACCCCATCGTCAGCGACGATCACCTTGAATTCTTCGTCCTCAAGCTTCAGCTCTATGCTGACCTTGCCGCTGAGCTGATTTGGAAAGGCGTGCTTGAAAGCATTGCTCACCAACTCATTAACCGCCAGTCCGCAGGGGATGGCACGTTCGAAATCGAGATATTGCGGCGTTTCCGGCATCACTTGTCGCAGGACGATGTGCGCGCTGTTCTCGCGATAACTGCTCAGCAACAATTGCGCCAGACGTTCGAGATATTCTCCGAAGTTCATGCGTGTGTAGTCCTTGCGCTCGTATAGCAACTGATGTGTCAGTGCCATGGCGCGCACCCGCCCCTGGCTTTCGCTGAGCATGGTGCGCAGGCGCTCGTCACCCGCCTGCGTGGCTTGCAGGTTGAGCAGACTGGAGATCACCTGCAGGTTGTTCTTGACCCGGTGGTGCAGTTCGTTGAGCAGCACGGTTTTTTCGTGCAGTGCATTCTCAAGCCTCGCGCGCTCACGCAGGCGTTCGGTGATATCAACGATGGAGGCCAGCACCATGGCACCTTGGTCGGTGCTGATCGGGTTGAGGCCGATCTCGACAGGAAATTCGCTGCCGTCACGGCGACGCCCATAGAGCTCGCGGCCGCTTCCCATCGGCCTGGGGCGCGGATCGACAGCATAGTGTGCGCGATACGCCGGATGCTTGGCGGCAAAACGCTCAGGCACCAGCTTTTCGAGCGGTTCACTCAGTAACTCTTCGCGTGGATAGCCGAAAATCCGTTCAGTCAGGGCATTGATCAGCACGATGCGCCCCGCTTCGTCGGTCATCACCATGGCAGTCGGAGCCCATTCGACGACTTGGCGAAAAGGTGCGTCACTGACAGGCAAGATTGCTGCGGGGCTTGGTTTACTCATCACCTATGCTCCCGAGGGCTAGAAAATTCGACTCCTAGTGACCGATTTACCGTATGTTATTTGGCATAAAAAGGAGATTCCTGGGCACTTTCGCTTTCTTCTGCAACCCGCCAATGCCAAGCCTGAACCACTACAATTGGGTCAAACACAAAACAGTTGCTTTTGCAGTTGCGGGCAGCGAGCGTGACTCACGCCATTGGTGCCAGCTATTTGCGGTAGAGCGTCATTGAATTCTGACGGGTGTTTTTGAAGTATAGGCGACAGCAATGTTAGTCGCACCCTGTTTGCTCTTTGACTGCAGGCCCAGTCAAAGACCCCGGATGCAGCAACAAAAGTACTTAAAAAACATCTTTACACCAGGTCAGCCTGAAACCTTCCCAAAGTTTTTGCGCTGAGTTGAGCGGGCGTGTCAAAAGTTATCAAGCTTGAGCTGTACGGCGAGCGCTTCGCAATTTGTTTCAAACATGGCTTGCGCTCCCGCTCATGTTCGCGTCCTGCACTTCGGCTGCTCCCTATGGATTTTCGAAGTACATCGGTTGGTGATTTGATCGGCTGTTATCGAGCCGTTCGAATACACTCCTGCCAACAGGGATGTGCGTAACTTCAGCGCAACCCATTTCACCATCAACATCCGCATTTGAATAAGCTGCCACCATGAAAAAAACCGACCTCTACAAAAACCTTGGCCTCAAGATCGACAGTCAGATGAAGAATGCTCGCACCCCAGACCGATTCGCTCAGGCGGCATTGCCAGACCGCAAGGAGCAGCGCCGCCTGGATCAGGAAAAAGGCCTGATCCCGTTTGCGGTCAAGATCGAATCCGCGCTGGCTGCCGATGTTCGCGCTCAGGCCGAAGCGCGTGGCGTGGGTGTGAATGAGCTGGTGGGAGAGTTGCTGCGCAAGGGTTTGCAAGCCAGTTGAACGCATCGTCACCCCTTATGTGGGATGTGGCCGTTATAGAATATCCAGATGAAACCTTTCCTGATTCTGCAACTGCGTCCAGAAGCAGAGGCGGCCGATGAGGAGTTTGCCGCCATATTGCGTCGAGCGAAGCTCGATGCTGCCAATGCGATCCGCATCCGGCTTGATCTGCAAAGCCTGCCTCAGGATATTGATCTCACCGCTTTCTCCGGTGTGATCGTGGGCGGCGGGCCGGGATGTGTCAGCGACCCTCCCCAAGCAAAAGACCCGGTCGAGGCGCGCATCGAGTCGCAGATTCTTGGCTTGATGCCGCGCATAGTGGCCGAAGGCGTGCCCTTTCTGGGCTGCTGTTACGGTATTGGCATTCTTGGTCGTCATCTCGGTGCGCCGGTATCAAAATTGCACTATGGCGAAGCGGTCGGACCAATCACCTGCACCCGACGGCCAGAAAGCGCCAATGACCCACTACTGCATGGTCTGCCTGATCATTTCACTGTGCTGGTAGGCCATAAAGAAGCGCTGGATGCCTTGCCACAGGGTGCCACCCATCTGTTGCAGGGGGACGCCTGCCCGGTGCAGATGTTGCGCTATGGTGATCGCGTCTATGCCACCCAATTTCACCCCGAGGCTGATGCCAGCAGTTTTGCGTTGCGCATCCGCATTTACAAGGCCAAAGGCTATTTTCACCCGGACGAAGCCGAAGCCCTGATGGATCGTTGCGCACCGGCTTCAACCGAGTTGTCCGGTCGGATACTGGCCAACTTTACGCGTCATTTTGCGAGGCAGTAAACCGGAGGTTGCATGGGGCAGGAAATTGATCGTGTCAGTTTCAGCGCTGCCGAGCACGCAGAGTTTGCGCGTCGGCTCGCGCATGAAACCCGGGCGCTGATGGCCGAATGCGCGCAGCCAGTTTGCCCGGATGATGTGCGCCTGGTGGGTGTTGAGCTCGAAATCTGTCTGGTAGATGGCAAAACGCGCTTGCCGTCTATGTGTAACCAGCGCTTTCTGACCCGGCTGGACTCTCCCCTGGCCTCTGCTGAGCTGGCGCAGCACAACGCCGAATTCAACTTTGAACCGCTTGCGCTGCGCGACAACATGCTTGATCGGCTACATGCGGCGATGCGCACCCAGTATCGACAGGCGCGCGAAACAGCGCAGGCGCTGGGTTGCGACATTGCGCTATGCGGTATCCTGCCCACGCTCAGGCCCAGCGACCTGAATCTGCTCAACATCTCACCGTTGAACCGTTACATGGCGCTCAATCAGCAAGTGGTGCAGGCACATCAGGACATGCCATTCCAGCTCGACATCAAGGGGCGGGATCATCTCGTGCGTGAGCTCGACAGCGTCATGATGGAGGCTGCGACCACGTCCCTGCAGATTCATCTCAGACTCCCGGCAGACAAGATGCGAGCTGCCTACAACGCAGCCCAGCTGGTTTCTGGGCCGATTGTTGCGCTGTGTGCCAACTCGCCGCTGCTGTTCGGTCACGACCTGTGGGCAGAAACCCGCATACCGCTTTTTGAGCAGGCTATTGGCCTGGGTGGCTTTGGTGCGGCGGCCCAGGGGCCATTGCAGCGCGTTTCGTTTGGTTCGGGACATATCAGACACAGCCTGCTGGAATGCTTTGAAGAAAACCTTGCACACTATCCGGTGTTGCTGCCGATTCTGGATGACAGTGGCGCTCGCTATGCCCACCTGCGTCTGCACAACGGGACCATCTGGCGCTGGAACCGTCCTATCGTCGGGTTCGACGAAGACGGCAGCGTGCATCTTCGGCTGGAGCATCGCTGCCTGCCGGCCGGCCCAAGTCTGATCGATATGGTGGCCAATATTGCCTTGTTTATTGGCTTGGTCCGTCATTACATGGATGTCCATGTCGAGGCGCTGGAGTTTGCGCAGGTGCGTAGCAACTTCTACCAAGCTGCCCGCTTTGGTTTGCGTGCGCGCATCGACTGGCTGGATGGTCAGCGTCACCCGGTTTGCCGACTTTTGCACCACACGCTGTTGCCGGCAGCCGCAAATGGACTGAACCTGCTCGGAATTGACGGCGACGACCGCGACACTTACCTCGGCGTGCTGGAACGTCGCCTGGATAATGGGCAGAATGGTGCCGTATGGCAGCGCCGCTTTCTTGCGCGATACCCGGGCGAGTGGGTCGCCCTCACCGCATCCATGCTTGAACAGCAGGCCAGCGACACACCGGTTCATCTATGGGAGTGAACACTTGCCCCAACTGCATCAGACCGACGTCTTGCCGTCGGGCTTCATCGA
The DNA here is from genome assembly GCA_036734105.1 of Azoarcus sp. Lineage (GTDB taxonomy): Bacteria > Pseudomonadota > Gammaproteobacteria > Burkholderiales > Rhodocyclaceae > Azoarcus_F. Next base: position 42,317 of record DAIMZH010000023.1, read on the forward strand.
CTGCACTGCCCGCGATCTGCATCGCATCCTTCCAGGCCCCAGCCTGATTCACCTGGCGGGCCGCCGGGCGGATACGCTGTTTGTCAGCGTGCTTCTGCATGGCAACGAGGTTACTGGTCTGCTCGCCATCCAGCGCTTGTTGGCGCGCTATCAGGGCAGGGTGCTGCCTCGTGGTCTGAGCCTGTTCATCGGCAACATCGATGCAGCTCGTGAGGGCATGCGCCGACTCGATGGGCAGCCAGACTATAACCGGAGCTGGCCGGGAACTGTTCTGCCCGACAGCCCGGAGACCAAGCTGATGCAAGCGGTGTGGAGCCTCATGCACCGGCGCCCGTTGTTTGCCAGTGTTGATGTTCACAATAACACCGGCCTGAACCCTCATTATGCCTGCGTCAATGTGCTGGATAACGCCTGTCTGCAACTGGCTGCCTTGTTCAGCCGAACGGCAGTGTTTTTCGAAACTCCCAAAGGCACGCAGAGCGCCGCCATGGCCCGGCTTTGTCCAGCCGTCACCCTTGAGTGCGGCAAGCCTGGTGAGCCTCATGGGGTCGAGCACGCTGCCGAGTTCATCGATGCTTGCCTTCACCTCGGCGAGATTCCAGCGCACGGAGTCTGCGACAGCGATCTGCATTTGTTTCACACAGTGGCGCAGGTGCGCATCCCGGAGTCGGTGAGCTTTGGTTTTGGGCGCAACGATGTTCAGCTTGACCTGGTGCCTGATCTTGAGCGGATGAATTTTCGCGAGATGCCGGCGGGCACGATTTTCGGCTTTGCACCGACTAACACCAATCCGGGGCTGATTGTGGTGGGTGATGACGGTCGCGACGTAAGTGAAGCCTTTTTGAGTTTCGACGGTGCTTGTCTTCGGCTGCGGCGCAGCGTCATGCCCTCGATGCTCACTCTTGATGAAACAGTGATTCGCCAGGACTGCTTGTGCTATCTGATGGAGCGTCTGTCGCTGCCTCAGCATAACTGACCGTGTGCATGCTGGCTGGGTTGCCCTCAAAGCGGTGGCGAGGGGCTCGGGCACGAGCTGGTCTTGAGGCAACAAGCCTGGAGTTTTGGCGCCTCGTTGGGCCATGCTAGCGGCCAATCCTCACCAAACCACCAAAGCTTGATAAACTCGCACGCTATTGTCCTCAGCCAAGCGGCTGTCCAACTCGATGCTGCCCTGCTGCGTCGACTGGAAAGGCGTGTGTCGTACCCTCGTTCTTGAGTTGCATGTAAGCCTCATGCGTCTCGTTAATGATTGAATACGGACACGTTTTCCCAATCGACTCGCGCAAATCATTATCATTGGACGACGCTCTGGCGAGTTTTTGGTGATTTGTCATACAGGACGCACCTGTGGATTTAGCAACGCTAATCGGCCTACTTGGCGCCATTGCACTGATCCTGAGCGCCATTCTGCTCGGGGCAGCGGCTGGCATTTTTTTCAATATCCCGTCCATCATCATCGTGCTCGGCGGCACCTTGTTCGTTGTGCTGGCCAAGTTCAGCATGCAGCAGTTCCTGGGCGCGATCAAGGTGGCCGGCAAGGCGTTCAAGTTCAAACTGCCAGACACTGAGGCAGTGATCACCGAAGTCGTCGAAATTGCCACCGTGGCGCGCAAGGAGGGTGTACTGGCGCTTGAAGGGCGCGAGTTCAGCTCACCTTTCCTGCAGATGGGCATTCAGATGATGATCGACGGCCAGCCGCCCGAGATCGTGCGTGAAGCCATGGAAAAGGAGCGGCGTCTGGCGCTTGAGCGCCACCGCTGGGGTTCCAAGGTGTTTACTCTGATGGGTGACGTGGCGCCGGCAATGGGCATGATCGGCACTTTGATCGGTCTGGTGCAGATGCTGTCAAACATGGAAGATCCAAAGTCGATTGGTCCGGCGATGGCGGTGGCTTTGCTCACCACGCTTTATGGGGCCATTCTGGCAACCATGATCTGCCTGCCAATTGCCGACAAGCTCACTTTGCGCATGACCGAGGAGGCCCGTATGCAGGCCATGCTCATTGATGCGCTGGCTGCCATCCAGCAGGGCACCAACCCGCGCGTCATTCAGCAGATCCTGTCTAGCTATCTGCCGCCTGCCAAACGGGATTCTGGCGCTGCCAAGGCCTGATGGACGGAGTGTGATCAATGGATGACGAAGAAGAGGCAAAACCGGGAATTCCTGCGTGGATGGCGACGTTTGCCGACCTGATGTCTTTGCTGATGTGCTTTTTCGTGTTGCTGCTCTCGTTTGCCGAGATGGACGCGATCAAGTTCAGGGAAATTGCCACCGAAATGCAAAAGGCCTTCGGTGTGCAGCGCGATGTGCCAGCCATTGATCCGCCCATGGGTACCAGCCCGATCTTCGACAAGTTTTCACCTGGCATTCCACAGCCCACGCCCATCGACAGCGTCAAGCAACAGACCACTGATCAAAAGCCCGAGCTGCGCACGTTCACGTCAGATGCGCGTGTCGATGAGGCGGTTGAGAAACAGATGGAACAAAGCGTTGCGCAATTGCAGGCAGTCCTCGAAACCGAACTTTCGCAGGGATTAATGCAGTTGGAGCGAGACCGCGAGCGCATCATCATCCGAATCGAAGAGAAGGGCTCGTTTCCGTCTGGTTCGGCGGATATGACCAGTGGGCTGGCGAGCATGCTGGCGGGTATCGCCGAAGTGGTCGCCGAGATGCCTGGTTTGCTGGCCATCGAAGGTCATACCGACGACATCCCCATTCGTACCGCGCGCTTCCGTTCCAACTGGGACTTGTCTGCTTCACGAGCAGCCTCAGTGGCAAACGCATTGCTCGACAAACAACTGATCCAGCCGGGTCGGCTCACAGTGCAAGGCTTTGCCGAAACCCGGCCCCGAGCCGAAAACACCTCGGCCGATGGACGAGCCCTGAATCGTCGCGTGGAGATCATCATTGACCTAGCCGAGCCGGTTGATGACCTGAAGGCGCGCGCTCAGTCGCTGATTGAGGCTGGGCGGGACGACTTGCTGATTGATCTGGAGTGGTAGCGATCAGGGCCATGTAATTCTGTTGCTGCATAGAAAAACGGGGAAGAGCCGACAGGCCTTCCCCGTTTTCATTTCAAGTCCCCCTTTCGCAGGGTGTATGTAGCAAGTCGGTCCCGGTCATTGCGGAAGAATTCACCCCATTTGACATTCCATAAAGCTAGAAATTGCGTATTGCATGCTCAAGGCCTCTCTGGATCGACCTTGAGTGGCGTTGTGATACCGTGAAATATTTAACATATTCAACAAAAACATGTGTCGGATAAATTTACAGCATACCCTTAAAGTAGTACATGCATATTGTATAATACTGTAAAAACAAGGAGATGCGACGATTGGCATGATATTTGCCTTTATCCGCTGTGTTGTTATGTCAAATTTTGCTTATGCTTCAATGACACTTTGATAAAGGTGTTTTTGATGAATTCAACGTTTATTTAAGGAGAGTTCCATGCGCGCTGTTTATTCCCTGTTCGCCCTGATGGCTGTTTCTGCCCCGGTTTTCGCCAACCCGACCTTCAACGTACCGGAACCCGCGACGCTGTCATTGCTGGCTGCTGCTGGTGTGGGCGCAGCCCTCTTTGGTCGTCGCAAGAAGTAATCGTTGCGGCCTCGCTGGCGAGGCCCTTATTCGCCAAGGCGGAGTGCATCGTCGCTCCGCCCTGGCGATTCGCGCATCAGCAATCCAAACAGCGTGTTGATCCGCGAATCGCTGCACGTTCAAAAACAGATAGCCAACATCAGAGGTAGATCATGAGCACCTTTACCATTCGTGTCACTTCATCGGCAACAAACGCCGCCGGAACCAACTGGGGCGAGCAACCCGATCTCGGAGCGCCGAGTTATCTCGACATGATTGTTACTGGCAGCAGCAACCCCTGGCTGCCAGATGGGGTTTATGACGCCTACTGCCTCAACCCGCTTCTGCCGATCTTCCTTTCGCCAACTTCGCATCTGGCTGAAGGCTTTGAAGGTAACGACCCTGGCTCTTTTCAGACGGTAGGTTTTGCATCGCTGGCGCAACCCCAGATTGACAAGATCAACTGGTTGCTCGCGCAGAACTTCACCTCTGATCCCAAGTATGCAGGTGAGTTTAATTATGGCGAGGTTCAGGTTGCCATATGGCGTCTTGCTGGCTACACCGACGCGGAGATTGGGGTGACGCCTGAGCGTTTTCTGAACGACAACAACCGCAATGTAGTCAGCCAGGATGACATCGATTTTCTGGTGGCCGCGGCCGATGCTGCCATTGCCAGCGGTAACGGCGTTGTTCCCACCGATGCGTACTTCACGACCGTTATTGACCCCGCAGGAAATGTTCAACCGCTTATCGTGCAGTTGCAAAGTGCAAAGCTGGGCAACTTTGTCTGGCACGATGCCAACGGCAACGGCATTCAGGACGACGGTGAAGAAGGTATCGACAACGTTATTGTTGAGCTCTACGACGCGCAAGGCAATCTGATTGCCACCACGGTAACCGGTGATGACTACAGCACGGCCGAAGTCGAACAGGGTTACTACCAGTTCACCGGGCTGAAGCCTGGCGACTATCAGGTCAAGTTCATCGCACCGGCGGGTCAGTTCATCACCGAACAGGACGCCAACGGCAACACTCAGGATACGGTTGATAGCGACGCCGACCCGGTCAGCGGCTTCAGTCATGTCGTTAGTCTGGCTGCTGGTGATTCTGATCAGACCATAGATGCAGGACTCTATGCCCAAGCCAGCCTGGGTGACCGCGTATGGCTGGACGCCAACCGCGACGGCATTCAGGACGATGACGAAGTCGGCATTGAAGGCGTCACCGTCAAGCTGTTTGACTGCGTCACCGGCGATCTGGTGGCCACCACCGAAACCGACGCCAACGGCAACTACCTGTTTGACGGCCTCAAGCCGGGTCAGTACAAAGTCGAATTCGTGGCCCCCAGCGGTTACGTGCTGACCACCCAGAACGTCGGCATGGACGACGGCGCCGACAGCGACGCTGACGCCACCGGCTTCACCGGCTGCTACACGCTGCAAAGCGGTGAATACAACAACACCGTCGATGCAGGCTTGTACCGTCCGGTCGCCGAAATCGGCGATCGCGTGTGGGAAGACGCCAACGGCAACGGCATTCAGGACGACGGCGAGCTGGGCATCCCGGGCGTCGTGGTCAACCTCTTTGACTGCGTCAGCAACGACCTGATCGCCAGCACCACCACCGACGAGAACGGCAACTACCGCTTCAGCGACCTGACCCCGGGCCAGTACAAGGTCCAGTTCGTCACGCCTGACGGCTACCTGCTGAGCGAACAAGACCTGGGCAGCGACGACGGCGCAGACAGCGACGCCGACGCCACCGGCTTGACCGGCTGCTACACCCTGGCCCCGGACGAAATCAACAACACGGTTGACGCTGGCATGTACCGCCTGGCCAGCCTGGGTGACCGCGTATGGCTGGACGCCAACCGCGACGGCATTCAGGAC
>DAIMZH010000024.1:0-46740 GCA_036734105.1 Azoarcus sp.
ACATGCGCGGGAGCAGATAGTAGACAGCGCCGATGGAAATCATCGCCACCCAGCCGAGCGCGCCAGAGTGCACGTGACCAACTGTCCAGTCGGTGTAGTGCGACAAGGCATTGACTGTCTTGATGGACATCATCGGACCTTCGAAGGTCGACATGCCGTAGAAGGACAGCGACACAATGAGGAACTTGAGAATCGGGTCAGTACGCAGTTTGTGCCAGGCACCCGACAGGGTCATGATGCCGTTGATCATGCCACCCCAGGACGGTGCCAGCAGGATCAGCGAAAACACCATGCCAATGGACTGGGTCCAGTCAGGCAGCGCGGTGTAGTGAAGGTGGTGCGGACCTGCCCACATGTAGGTGAAGATCAGCGCCCAGAAGTGGACCACTGACAAGCGGTAGGAGTAAACCGGACGGTCAGCCTGCTTGGGCACGAAGTAGTACATGATGCCCAGGAAGCCAGCGGTCAGGAAGAAACCCACGGCGTTGTGACCGTACCACCACTGAATCATCGCGTCCTGTGCGCCGGCATAAGCCGAGTAGGACTTCCACAGCGAAATCGGCATGGCCGCGCTGTTCACGATGTGCAGCAGGGCAACGGTGAGGATGAAGGCACCGAAGAACCAGTTGGCCACATAGATGTGAGACACCTTGCGCTTGGCGATGGTGCCGAAGAAGACGATGGCGTAGGACACCCACACCACTGCGATCAGGATATCTATCGGCCATTCGAGCTCTGCGTACTCCTTGCCGGAGGTGAAACCCAGCGGGAGCGTGACTGCAGCAAGCACAATGATGAGCTGCCAGCCCCAGAAGGTGAATGCTGCAAGCTTGGGCAAAAACAACGTGGTATGACAGGTCCGCTGAACGACGAAATAAGACGTCGCAAACAGGGCGCAGCCACCAAACGCAAAGATCACCGCATTGGTGTGAAGCGGGCGCAGACGCCCAAAGTGGAACCATTCGCCAATTTCGCTCAGATTGAGTGCAGGCCAGACAAGCTGTGCGGCAATTAGAACGCCGACCAGCATGCCCACGATACCCCACACCACCGTCATGATGGCGAACTGGCGAACGACTTTATAGTTGTAAGTCGCTTGCGATTGCATGTGAGTCACCTCTTGGTTTGGAAATCTTCTTTTTCAAGCACCGACCGCTACCAAGTATGGGCACGGTGTGGCGGATGGAAGCATACGCGGATACGCGGATGCCAATTTGACACAGGTCAACATTGTAGTGCAGCCAGCCTTCTCAGGGAAAACCCAGAGAGAAAAACTCTGGAAAAAAAAAGGGTGCGCAACGAGCGCACCCCCAACCCCAACAGAGAGACAAAACATGATCCGGAAGAACAACGTTCGGGCCGAACTTTGCCTTCCGAAAACCATGTCGCAAGTATGCCTATTAGGAAAAGTCGAGGGTTGACTTAAATCAAGTATCTGCACGAAATCCACTTCAAACCCGCGTCGCAGACATATGCAAGCGTACCGAACCGGACCCAGAAGCTGTTTTCATGCCCGCGACACTCCAGGGCGCGAAACGGATGGGCCATCAGCGCTTTGCTTCGGGGTCGTCCTCAGCAGCGATCTCAGCTTTTTCGGATGGCGCTTCGATATCTTCCTTCTCAGGATTGCTTTTGGAAGCCGCACGCCGAGGCGAGTCCCTGTCATCCATCAGCATTTTGTAGGCTGGTCCCTCCATGTCGTCAAACTGCCCGGACCGCAAGGACCACCAGAATATGACCCCAATGATGAAGACAAGCAGCACGGACAACGGTATCAAGAGATACAAGCCCATTTTCAAACCCTCCTGTGCGGCGCACGCTGCAGGCGCAAGGCATTGACTACAACCAGTAAGGAACTGAGCGCCATGCCTAACCCAGCCATCCAGGGCGTAATCAGGCCAGCCATGGCCAACGGCACCGACGTGAAGTTATAGGTGAATGACCACCACAGGTTTTGCCTGATGATCACAAGGGTACGACGCGCCACGGTAACACCGCGGGACAGGTCTTCGAGGTTTTCGGACAGCAGCACCACATCTGCCTGGTTTCGTGCCAGGTCGGTTCCTCCGCCCATCGCGATGGAAACCTGAGCCTGTGCCAGTACGGGTGCGTCGTTCACACCATCGCCAACCATAGCGACGACCGCTCCATCGGTTTTCTGTGTTTCTGCAACCCAGGCCTGCTTGTCCTGTGGCGTCATGCCTGCATGATGCTGGTCAATGCTTAGACGGTTGGCTACTGCTGACACTGCCGCAGGGGAGTCGCCACTGATGATTGCGGCAGGCAAGCGCTCGGCTCTGAGCCGGGCGATCAAAGGCACGGCGTCTTCGCGAAGCGTATCGGCGAGACGGAACAGGGCCAGCCACTCACCTTCAGCACCGAGGGCAACGACAGTGCCTCCGCCCTTCTCAAGCTCGGCCATCTGCTCTGGCACTGCAGACCCGGTAATCTCGGCAACAAATGAGGGGCGGCCAACGCGCATCCGCCGACCATCGACCAAACCCTCTACCCCCTGCGCTGTGTGCGAAGTGAGTTCGGAGACATTTGGCAATGACAGACCCTCGGCAGCAGACCTTACGGCAGCGGCAATCGCATGTTCGGACGCCTGCTCCAGCGCAGCGGCGAGTGCGCGTGCGCGACTCTCAGCCCCTGCTTCAAACACGTGCACGCAGTCGACCGCCATTGCGCCATGCGTCAGCGTGCCGGTCTTGTCGAATACAAAACGGTTGGCAGTTGCAAGACCTTCAATGGCATGACCGCGCGTGATGAGCACCCCCATTCTGGCCAGCGTGTCGGTTGCGACAGTCAGCGCCGTGGGCGTGGCCAAAGACAGCGCGCAGGGGCAGGCCACCACCAGCACCGACACAAACACCCATAGCGCCCGCGAAGGATCGATGAACTGCCACATGATGAGGGTTATGGCGGATAGCGACAGCAAGGCCCAGATGAAGATGCGTGCGACCCGATCTGCTTGTGTGGCGATGCTCGGGCGCTCTGCGGCCGCTCTGTCCATCAGCTTGCGAATTGCGGCCAGCCGGGTGGAATCACCCACCTGCTCAACCCGGATGATGAGCGGACTGGCGATGTTGATGCTTCCTCCTGTGACCGGATCGCCACTACGTTTGCCGACCGGTCGGCTTTCGCCGGTGAGCAAGGCCTCGTTGGTCTCGCTCTTGCCATCAACCACGATGCCATCGGCCGGTACGACCTCACCAGGGCGCACACGCACGCAATCACCTGGCACCAGTTGTGACACTGGCACACGGTTACCGCTGCCATCGGCCCCGGAGATTCGCTCGGCAAAGGCAGGAATGACCTTGCCCAGTTCTTCTACACCACGAACCGCTTTTTGTCGCGCCAGCATTTCAAGATAACGCCCACACAACAACAGAAAGACGAACATGGTGACCGAGTCGAAATAGACATCGGGACCTTTGATCAGGGTTGCGTAAACGCTGGCCAGAAAGGCACTGCCGACGCCCAGCGCCACCGGTACGTCCATGCCCAGGGCGCGGTGTTTGATATCGCGCCAGGCTCGCTGAAAGAACGGCGCCGCCGAGTAAAACACCACCGGCAACGTCAGTACCAGACTCGCCCAGCGCAGCAACAAGTCGGCATCCGGGGCAATATCACCCTCGCCCGCGATATACGACGGATAGGCGTACATCATTACCTGCATCATGCCAAAGCCGGCGACAAACACCCGCCACAGCATGGAGCGACGTTCGCGCTTGGCGATTTCTTCGGACTTTTCGGCATCGTAGGGGTAAGCGCGATAACCAATCAGTTGCACCGCAGCCAGAATGTCCGACAGCTTGATGCGACGCTCATCCCAGCGCACGCGCGCGCGGCGGGTAGCGTAATTGACCTCGACCAGGGTCACCCCCGGCTGCTTGGAGACATGTTGCTCGTTAAGCCAGACGCAGGCAGCGCAAGTGATGCCCTCAAGTATCAGAGAGGCCTCCCGCTCATGCTCACCGACCGGTTGAACAAAGGATTTCTGAAAGTCAGGGTGATCAAACAAGCCGAGTTCCTGCAGTTCGGCAGGCATGGCCTCTTTGACTGGTTCAGGCATGGCATCGCGGTGGCGGTAGTAGTCCGTGAGCCCATTGTCGACGATGGACTCCGCAACAGCCTGACAACCGACGCAGCACATGCGCCGTTCAGTTTCGTCAATGGCCACGTAAAAGCTGGATTCTGCCGGAATCGGCAGTCCGCAGTGGTAACACTCGGTGTCAGCCTCAGCCTCAGCTTGTACTGACCCTTCGTTAAGCACTCCCGTTTGCGTCGTCATCAGTAGTTGAACCATTGTTCGTTCATTGGCACAAGGACCGCTTTCGCGGGCGCCTACGGTTTCTAGCACATTTCCCGTTAGCGTCCAATGAGACAAGTCAAACCGATCCAGAATTCCGATGTATTTGCACCCAAAAGAGCAAAAAGGAGCCTGAGCTCCTCTTGCAATGGGTCTGATAACGCCTGCCCTGTAATCTATTTGGGTGCCATGCGGATGGCGCCATCAAGACGGATCACCTCACCATTGAGATAGCAGTTTTCCATAATGTGACGGACCAAAGCGGCGTACTCGGCGGGACGACCGAGGCGCGACGGAAACGGAACCATCTTGCCCAGCGAGTCCTGAACCTCTTGGGGCATGCCGGTGAGCATGGGGGTTTCCATGATGCCGGGGGCTATAGTCATGACCCGAATGCCGAAACGCGATAGTTCGCGTGCCACCGGTAGCGTCATACCTGCAATACCGGCCTTGGACGCGGCATAAGCTGCCTGTCCGACCTGGCCATCAAATGCTGCCACGGAGGCAGTGCTGACAATGACACCACGCTCGCCTTCGTCATTCGCCGCGGCCTGGCTCATACTGTCGGCGGCCAGGCGGATCATGTTGAAGCTACCAACCAGGTTGATACTGACCGTGCGGGCGAAGGTATCAAGCCTGTGTGGCCGGTCGCGGCCAACAACTTTTTCGGCCGGCGCGACACCAGCGCAATTGACCAAGCCATGCAGACCGCCAAAAACATTGACTGCCGCCCCGATTGCAGCGCGGGCGCTGTCCTCATCCGTCACATCGGTCGCCACAAATCTTGCATTGCCGCCAAGCTCAGAGGCCAGCAACTGTCCGGCATCCTGATTGACATCAGCCAGCACCACCCTGCCGCCACCCGCCACCAGCATGCGGGCGGTGGCAGCGCCAAGGCCGGAGCCTCCACCAGTTACGACAAAAACGTTGTTCTCAATTTTCATTATTGACTCCTCCGTTAGACCTGAAAGAGGTGTGCCCGCCGGTCGGGCATGGACCCCTGCATGTATTCACGAGTTGAAAGCGGCTCTGCCTGCAGGCGGCCAAGATAAGACCAGTTGACGTTAACGTCAACGAACGTTGCAGATTGTGACGCCATGAAAGCAACGAGGCGCCGCAGCGCCTCGTCAAAGTAATCAGGGCCGTCCGGTTTCAAGCGGTACCCGATAGGATTCGGGGAGTTCGAATTGCAATCCACGAAACAGCACGGACGACAACTCGGACAAAGCCTTCTGATAGACCCCTCGCTTGAACTCGATGACCGAGTCGAGCGGTATCCAGTAGTCACACCAACGCCATGCGTCAAACTCCGGTCGACGGCAGGTTCGCAGACACACGTCGCAATCTCTCCCGACCAAACGCAACAGAAACCAGATCTGTTTTTGCCCTCTGTAAGTGTTTCGCCATTCCCGGCGAATCCAGTGTTTTGGAACGTCGTACTTCAACCAGCCCTGCGTTCTTCCGATGATCTTGACGTGCTCGGGCAACAAGCCCACCTCCTCGTACAGTTCCCGGTACATGGCCTGAAGTGGCGACTCGCCATGCTTGATGCCACCTTGCGGAAACTGCCAGGAATGCTCACGAACACGTTTACCCCAGAAGACCTCGTTGCGCGCATTGACCAGAATGATGCCGACGTTCGGGCGATAGCCTTCACGATCGAGCATGATCAAACCTTTGTTTTCTCAGTTAGCGCAATTTTTCCATAGTTACCATCTATTTGAAAGCGGCCATCAGTGTCGGTTCCCGCTCCGAACCCGGCTTTGGCTGCTCCAGACCTGACGAACGGATAAACAGCGCACCGTGACGGGGCCTATGGACTGCTAAAATATCCACTTTTATTCACGCTCTCGGACCAACAGCATGCTCGCCAGCCGTTTCTTCATCTCCACGCTCAAGGAAGCGCCATCCGACGCCGAAGTGACCAGTCATCAACTGATGCTCCGCGCAGGCCTGATCCGCAAGGTCGCTGCCGGCATCTACACCTGGATGCCGATGGGCCTGCGCTCGTTGCGCAAAGTCGAGTCAGTCGTGCGCGAGGAGATGAATCGTGCCGGCGCCGTCGAAGTGCTGATGCCGGCGATTCAACCGGCCGAACTGTGGCAGGAGTCGCTGCGCTGGGAAGCCTATGGTCCCGAGCTGCTTCGCCTCAAGGACCGCCACGAACGCGACTTCGTGGTCGGCCCGACACACGAGGAAGTGATCACTGATGTGGCGCGCCGGGAACTGCGTAGCTACCGTCAACTACCCCGCCATTTCTACCAGATCCAGACCAAGTTCCGGGACGAAATCCGTCCGCGCTTTGGCGTCATGCGGGGGCGTGAGTTCACGATGAAGGACGGCTACTCCTTCCATTCAGACTTCGCCGATCTGGAACGCGAATATCGCAACATGTACGACACCTACCACCGAATCTTCACGCGCCTCGGGCTGGCCTTTCGGGCGGTCGCGGCTGACACAGGTTCGATAGGGGGTACCGGTTCACATGAGTTTCATGTGATCGCCGAAACCGGCGAAGACGACATAGCCTATTGCCCTGACTCCGACTACGCGGCCAACGTTGAGCTAGCCGAAGCCCAAGGCCCGGGCAAGTCGCGGCCAGCGCCGACGCGTAGCCTCGAGAAGGTGCATACTCCCGGCGTCAAGACCATTGCCGATCTCACCGACAACCTCAATATTCCTGTCGAAAGCACGGTCAAGGCTGTTGTGGTAAAGGGTGATGAAGAGTCCGGCGGCGAGCCGGTGTTGCTGATGTTGCGCGGGGATCACACCCTCAACGAAATCAAGGCACAAAAGATTGACGGCATCGCCTCACCGCTGACGTTCGCAACGCCTGCCGACATCAGCGCCAGCTTTGGCGCCAACCCTGGCTCGCTGGGTCCGGTCGGATTCAAGGGGCGTGTCATCATGGATCGCTATGTTGCGGCCATGTCCGACTTCGTGATCGGCGCCAATGACGACGACTGGCACTATGTTGGTGCCAACATTGGCCGGGACTTCGACGAGCCTGAGGTAGAGGACTTGCGCAACGTGGTCGCGGGCGACCCCTCACCCGACGGCAAAGGTGCTCTGGCCATCTGTCGCGGCATCGAAGTCGGCCACATCTTCCAGTTGCGCACAAAATATTCCGAAGCCATGGGCTGTCGCTTCATCGACGAAGGCGGTCGCGAACAGCCGATGGAAATGGGCTGCTACGGTATCGGCGTCACGCGTATTCTGGGTGCCGCCATCGAGCAGAACAACGACGAGCGCGGCATAATCTGGCCCAGCGCGATTGCACCGTTCGAACTGGTGATTTGCCCGGTTGGCTGGGGCAAGTCCGAGCTTGTACGAAATGCCGCCATGCAACTCCATGACGCGCTTGTCGCCGCAGGCGTTGATGTGATGCTGGATGACCGCAACGAGCGGCCCGGTGCCATGTTTGCAGACTGGGAGCTGATCGGTGTTCCGCACCGGGTGGTGGTCGGCGAACGCAGCCTTAAGGACGGCATGATCGAGTATCAAGGTCGTCGCGACGCCGAAGCTGTTCAGATGTCTGTGACCCAAGCAGTCAGCCTCATCCAGGCCAAGATGCAGCAAGCCTGATGCAAAAGACGTGCACCACCCTGGTCAGCACCGTGGCAACCGCATTTGCGTTGAGCTACTTGCCAGCAGGCTTGGTGCACGCCGGGCCTCAAATGTACGAACCCATGTCGGCAAGCGTGAGGGCGGCACTGCACGCCGCAGTCAGCGACCGCGGCGTGCCGACACTGCTGATCGCTGATCAGGCCGAGCGTGAGCGTTGGCTGAACAGTACATCCGGCAAACTGAAAAAGTGGATACCGGACGAGGCCTATCGCACAGAGCTTCTGACCACGATTCACTACGAAGCCACGCGCGCTGGACTGGACCCGCAATTGGTACTGGCCGTGATCGAAGTCGAGAGTGCCTTTCGCAAGTATGCGGTTTCAAGCGCTGGCGCCAGAGGCTATATGCAGGTCATGCCTTTCTGGATAGAGGTGATTGGTCGCCCCGATGACAATCTGTTTCATATGCGCACCAATCTGCGCTATGGCTGCATCATCCTTCGACACTATCTGGACATTGAAAAAGGCGACCTTTTTCGTGCGCTTGGACGTTACAACGGCAGCCTGGGACGAGCCACCTACCCCAACCTGATACGCCGCGCCTGGGAGCAGAACTGGAGCCAGGCATCGTAATTTTCCGGGGCACGCGCTACCAAGCTCTTGATCAGGTGCGAGAGACTCAGCCCCCTGCCCTGAGTCTCACCACAAGCCACCATAGAGGGTTGTCAGCGCACTACCTGAAAGCACTGCGCGGAGAAGGTCAGCTCTCTGTCTGACCTGACTCCGATGGCGCGGGCACTGACTCCCGATTGCTGGCTGCGGCATCAACCGTGCCAATGTCGCCAGCGATCTGACCTCCCTCTTCGATAGTAAGCTTGCCGTATCGGGTTTTGCCGCTGACACGGCCGTTGGCCTTGATGACCAGTTGCTTGCGGGCAGTCAGTTCGCCTTCAAAAACACCTTGTACTTCGGCCACATCAACGGTGACAGTACCCTTGAACCTGCCGGTATCTCCGATGCGCAGACCACCACTGGACATCAAGCCCTCAACCTCACCTTCGACAATCAGCATGTCACAGTCAGCGATCTCTGCGCCCTTTAGTTTGACTCCGCCGCCCACGATGATACGGCCATTGCTGGAGGCTGGAGACTCTTCCCGGCGGCTGCCAAGGCTGTTCAGTCCCTGCCCGAAGCCAGGCGCCAGTGCAGGTTCGCGAGTAGAAACCTGGCTATCCGCAGACGCATTGCCTGTACCTGCTGCGCGCCCGCTGCGAACCGCCGGGGTTTCGCTGCCCTTGGCTAATGGATTGTTTTTGTTAAACATGATCTCTCCCAAACGGGGTCAAGGTCGAAAACCATGACGTCCGCCTGAACGTCGAGTTAGATCCGACCAATAAATGATAATCAGGCTGTACCACCCACCGTCAGCCCGTCGATGCGCAGCGTCGGCTGACCAACACCAACCGGCACGCTCTGACCTTCCTTTCCGCAGGTGCCAACTCCCGGGTCAAGCGCCATGTCGTTGCCTATCATGGATACCCGGGTCAGCGCATCCGGTCCGTTGCCAATCAGCGTTGCGCCCTTCACCGGGCGGGTCACTCGACCATCCTCGATCAGATACGCTTCAGAAGTTGAGAAAACAAACTTGCCCGAGGTGATGTCGACTTGCCCACCACCGAAATTGACCGCATACAACCCTCTCTTGACCGAGCGCAGAATCTCCTCCGGGTCGCGGTTGCCATTCAGCATATAGGTGTTAGTCATGCGCGGCATCGGCAGATGCGCGTAGGATTCACGCCGACCATTACCGGTTGGGGCGACTCCCATCAGGCGGGCATTCATCATGTCCTGCATGTAACCGGTGAGCACGCCGTCTTCTATCAGGGTAGTACTTTGGCTGGGGTTGCCTTCGTCGTCGATGCTCAGCGAACCGCGCCGGTCGACGAGGGTGCCGTCATCCACCACGGTCACGCCAGGCGCTGCCACACGCTGGCCGATGCGACCGGCAAAGGCTGAGCTGCCCTTGCGGTTGAAGTCGCCCTCAAGTCCGTGCCCTATTGCCTCATGCAACAGAATGCCGGGCCAGCCCGGCCCGAGCACTACACTCATGGTGCCGGCAGGGGCCGGCGCAGCATCCAGATTGACCCTCGCCTGATGCACTGCGTCACGGGCATAGCCACGCAGCCGTGCGTCGTCAAACCAGCCATAATCGTAGCGCCCACCACCGCCCGCGCTGCCTTGCTCGCGCCGTCCCTTGTCTTCCATGATGACGCTGAGTGACACCCGAACCATAGGGCGCACGTCGGCAGCAAGGTGGCCGTCCATGCGTGCCACCATGACCACCTCCCAGGAACCCGCAATGTGCGCCATGACCTGTGTCACACGCGGGTCCTCGGCGCGCGCCATGGCCTCAAGACGCTCAAGCAGCGCGACCTTGGCCGCATCATCGAGCGAAGACAGCGGATCGTCAGCACGGTAAAGCGAGGCGTGATTGCGCGACGGCGCAGTGCTCGCTGCACGACCATCGCCACCGGTTGAAGCAATCGCCCGGGTGGCTTCGGCCGCCGCAGTCAAGGCCGGAAGACCGATATCGTCGGAGTAGGCGAAGGCGGTTTTTTCGCCGACAACGGCGCGTACGCCAACACCTTGCTCGATGTCGAAGCTGCCGGACTTGACGATGCCTTCTTCAAGACTCCAGCCCTCGGCGCGATGGTATTGAAAGTATAGGTCGGCGTAATCGAGACGATGGCGGCCAAGCACGCCAAAGACTCGCTCGATTTCGGCGTAACCAAGCTGATTGGGTTGAAGAAGGTAGCGCTCGGCCACCATGAGGGGATCGTCTGGAAGTGTCATGCCTTGATAAATCCTGTTTTGTTGTCGCTAGGACAACAGAACTTCAAAAACGGTCATTAATCGGGGTGACGCGCCCCCGCCCTGCTGCCACTATCGGAGGACACGGTGCTGCAGAGCAGGCAGGCTCTCGCGCACCGCAGCAATGCGCGCCATGTCCAGATCGGCCACCACCACACCTTCGCCCTCGTCCCTGCATGCCAGCACTTCACCCCAGGGGTCGATAATCATGCTGTGCCCCCAGGTGACCCGCCCTGTCGGGTGACGCCCACCTTGAGCCGGGGCCATCAGGTAGCACTGGTTTTCGATGGCTCGAGCCCGCAGCAATATCTCCCAGTGAGCCCTTCCTGTGGTGTGTGTGAATGCAGCCGGCACAAGGATAAGATCTACGGTGCCCATTGCCCGATACAACTCCGGAAAGCGCAGGTCGTAGCACACCGACAAACCGACCCGCCCGACCGGCGAATCAAAGCTTACCACTTCAGAGCCCGCTTCTATCGTTCGAGACTCGTCATAGCGCTCTTCGCCGCGACAAAATCCAAAAAGATGAATCTTGTCGTAGCGGGCCACACGCTGACCGGTGGCATCAAAAACCAGGGTGGTGTTACGCACCTTGGAAGCATCTGCGGCAAATAGAGGCACTGTGCCGCCAACCAGCCATACGCCATGGCGAGCCGCAGCCTGCTGCATGAAGTCCTGCAAGGGTCCGCTGCCGTCGGATTCACGAATCGCCACCTTGGCCGAATCGTCAGCGCCGATGATCGGAAAATATTCGGGCAAGGCCACCAAACTCGCGCCTGAATCGGCGGCCTCGGCAATAAGTCTCGCCGCCACCTCAAGGTTGCGGGCGACATCCGACCCGGAAATCATCTGGACTGCCGCAATTCTGGCGCACTTGGTCTGCCCATCTGCTTTGCTCATCGCGATTCCTGCTGGTTGTTGTTGCGTGGCGAAGGAAGTTTTTCGATACGAGGATCGGCCCAACTGCCTGACAAATGATAATGGTAGGCAAACATCCGTTCCACCGGGTCAGCGAGTACACGCTGGGCGAGTAACGCAAGCACCCCCGCCGCCGGGTTGAGCAGACCAGCCGCAGCACCAATTGCCACTGACTCGGACAGGGTAGGCTGCACCACGACATCAATATCCTGAGTTTCGCGCAGCACATCGGCACTGCCCTTGATCCACACCTTGGCAGCCGGACCTGCAATGTGCAGGTCGTCTGTGATCAGCAACGCTGCGTCCACGCTGATGCTACCGGAAACCTGATCGAAGGCGAACCCGTCGCTGAAGACATCGCGAAAATCAAGCGACAGGCGACGTGGCAATGCCTGCAAACTCAATACGCCGAGCAAGCGTCCGACACCGGGTTCAAGCTGCCGGAAACCTCCCCCCTCTGCATTGAGATCAAAACTACCTGACAGTGAATCGATATCTGGTCGATAGGGTGCACCAAACCAAGACAATCGCCCTTCCGCACTGGCCTTGCCACCGCTGATGATCTCGTCCTGCCCCAGGCTGGCAAGCCACTTGCCGAGATTGTCGGACTGCATCGCGAAATCGAGTTCGGTGACCGGGTAGCCGCCCATCAGCCAGCGACCGCTGGCCATAAGCTTGCCATTGTCGTCTGCCAGTTCAAACTCGCGCAATCGCCAATATTGCTCGTCGACCTCCGCTCTGAGCGATAGCCGCCCCAGCTTGCGACCTTTCCATTCCAGCCGGTCGACCTTGATTTCCATGGCTGGAAGCCGGTTGACCTGCGGCGACTGCTTCGTTGATTCATCTTGCGTTGCAACGCCATCCTTGTCTGCGCCAAGACTCAGAAAAGAGAGATGCGCCTCCAGCTTGCCATGTCCCCGGGTTTGCCACGCAAACCGCCCTGCAGCCCGATCACTCGATATTTGCCCCCTCCAGCCTCCAGCGCTGTCGAACAAGGCACCAAACTCCACCGCAGCAAGCGACTCTTCAGCGACTACCACCCGCCCGGCGCTCACATCAAGTGCCATCGCCACCCGCGACAGCCAGCCTGGCATTGCAACACCGGCCTCTTCGTCCGGCAACAGCGCCTGCCGCCATGCATCAATATCGAGCTCATCCAGCCGCGCAGTCAGTTTGATACCCTGCTCCTTGAGGTCCAACGGGGCATTCAGGGCGAGCCCGCCACGTTCAATGCGGGTGCTGTCGCCGGTGCCGCGCAGAGACAGGGACGCACTTGCGTGCTGCGACAGACTCAAGCTCATGTCGCGTCGCGCCCCCGACTCCAGAAAACGTAGTGTGAATTCTGTGGGCCAACGCTCTGCAGTGCGCTTGTTGAACGGCTGAGGCAGACTGGACGCAACACCCTCCAGATCTGTTTGAACGCGCAGATCCAGACCGTTGTTCAGCAAGGCGATATCAGCACGCCACTGGGCGGGACCCGCCAGGTTGGCTAGCGCTGGCAAGTCCAGCCATCGGTAAAGTGACGCCATGCTGGTCGTCCCTCGCACAGCGAAACGCGGTTTACCGGCAACAGACTCCGGTGCGCTCACCGTCACTTTCTCACCCAGAAAACGTGCTGCCGCCTCGGGGACAGCAAAACTGCGCTCCGTGAACCTGACCAAACCTGCTGCATCGCTTAGCTCGGGCAACCCGTCGAAGAGTATCAGGCGATTATCACTGAATCGATACTCGCCCCGGGTTCCAGCTCTACTGACGTCTTCCAGCGGAATGTCAATTGCCAAGGCCAGCGATCCCTCGCCAGTGGCCACAAATCCGTCGGTCATTCCTCCGATGTAGCCACGGACAGGGCTGTTTGCGATAAATTTCAGAAAGTCATGTGTCGCGCCGCTGGCCGTTCCGGTGATCTCCAGCAAACGGTCGTCAGGATCCATCAATGTTTCGATTCTGGCCAGAACATCCGTCAGCGTTACACCGGAGAGCTGTGCCCGACTCGCGCTGATCTGCATGCCGGGCCCCTCGAAGCGCAGCTCGCCATGTATTCCGGTAATGACCGGCCACCCGGGCGCATAATTGAGCTGCGCATCAAGCACCTGAGCCGTCACCAGAAACTGTCCGTCCTGGCCAGACTCGAACGGAAAGTCATCAAGCTTTCCGCGCAATCGCAAACGCGCATCCGGCACATGCCCCCCCTCCAGCGCACGGGCGAGCCACACTCGCGCCTGCGGATTCAACACTGCAGGCAAATAGGTTGGCACGGCAAGCGCACTGGCTCGGGTCAGCCGCACATCCAGATCAATCTCACCCCTGCGCCCGACATCGACGCGATACACACCGGAGCCCACACCTGCTACGTCTGGATTCTCAAAATCAAGCGTCTCCAAAAAAAGCTCAAGACCCTTATCACCACGTCGCCACCCACCGTCGACCTGTGCCGTGTCAAGCTTCAACTCGGGGGATGGAAACACCGCTGGCATGAGCACCGCGCCTTCGCGCATCGACAACTCAAAACGACCACCTTGCTGATCGCCCTCCACTTTGCCACTCAGTCCTTTCAAGCCCGGCACCTTGCCAATTGGCGCGAGCGCGACATCACGCAGTTCGCCTTTCAGGTTCCACTGGCTGAAAGGCGTGCTATCCGACAGCCAACTCACTTTCAGCCGCTCAATCACCCCCTTTGGCTCAACCCCTCCCAGCATCTCGCCCATCTTGTCATCGAGAGGCGCAGCCGCAAGCAGGCGAGCCAATTGATCAAGATCGATGCGGTTAACTGAAAGTGATCCGCCCACCTGTACCTCTGCGAGTGTTGTTTCTGCACGCAGATCCATGTCCAGTGGCCTCATGAGCGAGCCATCGGGCAGCCCAAAGACCAGACTGCGAACACCAAGCTCCTGCCCATTGCGCCCATCGAATACCAACCGACCGCTAGGGCTTTCCAGCGTCAGCGGCGCCTGATCTGGCGACCACGCCAGTGTCAGGTCGGACAACGCCAGATCGAGGGTGGCAGTCAGCAGGCCAGACGGGTCAAAATCCACCCAGCCGCGCAAGTCACCATAGGCCGACAACGCGACCGGCAAATCGATGTGACGCGCCAGCCCGTCAGCATTGAACCCATCAAGCGCAACATACAGACGCCCTCGCCAGTCGTTCAAACCAGACTGGAAGAGCTCACCACGCAGTTCGAGCGAGGAAAACAAACCGTCTTCGGTCGTCATCCGCAGTCCAAAGCGCTGACCGTCAAGCCCGGTGGATAATCGGAAATTGAGATCACGTAACGCGAGAGATGATCCGTCGCGCGAATCATCCTGCCAGTGCGCCGTGGCGCCTGTCATCAACACCTCACGCTGCGACATCAACCACGTCAACGCGGCTGGGTTCTGGCTGGTTTCGGGAGTGACCTCAGTGGCGGTCGGCAACACGAAGCCCGCCACCTGCAACGCGCCCTGGGAATTGCGCCTGATCACCATGTCTGGCTCATGAATCACCAACTGATGAAAATATGGGCGCAGCTTCAGCAATGAAGTCCATGCCAGCGTTGCCTCAAGCTGTGCAACCGAGAACTGTCTGTCGCCCGCCTCATCCATCACCGACAACCCCTCGATCATGATGCGAGGGCGCAAACCCCGCCACTGCGCCGACACACGCTCAAGCCTCACTGGAACGCCCAGCTTGCGTTCAACGGCATCGGCAATGGCTTCGCTGTGTTGCTGCACTCTGGGCAAGGCATATTCGCGGACTGCAAAGGCCACGACAATCAGGCCCAAGGCCAGCGCCAGCGCAAGCTTGACGACCAGACGGAGCCCCCGGCCAATCGCAGTTTCCGGCGTTTGTGTCGGCATGGGCAAGTCGTTTTGGGACGTGGTTGGGGGCATGTTATCGGGTAAAGTGGACACCTTGAGCAGCAACTGGACGGTGCCTGAAGAGAGCCCGTATGTTTGGCTCAGGCAAGCATTCTAGCAACCAGATGGAAAACTACAGATGTCCTTCGACCAAGCCGACCTGCCAGACGACATAAACGAGGCAGCACAACACTCGCGCTACCTCGCCCGCATGCTGCAGAGCCGCCCATGGTTGCCGGACGTACTGATCCAGTCTCGTGACAAGGCACTTGATGCCAATGCCATGCAGGACTGGATAGACAGGCATCAGCCTTCCGAAGAGACCTTGCCGGCACTGTTGCGACGACTGCGAACCTGGGTAATGTGTAACATCATTGTTCGGGATATTAACCGACTTGCAGATCTGTCCGAAGTGACTGAAACCATGACCACGCTCGCCGAGGTGGCGATCAATGCTGCTCATGACAGCGCGCGCGCCGCGCTGGTGGCTCGCCATGGCGAACCACTTTCGCAAACCGGCTGGGAGCAGGAAATGCTCATCATCGGCATGGGCAAGCTTGGCGGACGCGAACTGAACGTATCATCCGACATTGACCTGATATTTGTTTATCCAGAAGATGGCGACACTGGCGGCGGAAAGGTAATCAGCAACTTCGAGTTTTTCGAGCGTCTTGGCAAACGCATCATCAAGACGCTGTCCGAAATCACCGATGAAGGCCAGGTGTTTCGGGTCGATATGCGACTGAGACCGAATGGCGACTCCGGGCCATTGGTATGCTGCTTTGACATGCTCGAAAACTACTTCATCACCCAGGGGCGTGAATGGGAGCGCTACGCCTGGATCAAGGCGCGCGTGCTCAACAGCGAACGCTTCCGCGACCTTGAAGCCATCGCACGCCCATTCGTGTTCCGAAAATATCTCGACTTTGGCGCCATCAACGCCATGCGCGATCTTCATGCACAGATCCGTCGCGAAGTCACCCGCCGCGACCGGGTTGACAACGTGAAGCTCGGGCCGGGCGGAATACGTGAAATAGAGTTCATCGCCCAGGTGTTTCAGCTTATCCGAGGTGGCCGCGACCCAGGCCTGCAGATTCGCCCTACCCTGAAGGTGCTTGCTGAGCTCGCACAGCGCGGCATTCTGGACGCGGAGGCAGTTGGCGAACTGTCGGACGCCTACGTCTTTTTGCGCAATCTGGAACACCGCCTGCAATATCTGGACGATGCCCAGACGCATGACTTGCCCGCCACCGAGACTGATCGTCAAATCATCTCGCTGGCCGCAGGCTTCACTGACTTTGCTGCCCTGCAGCAAGCCCTGGATGGTCACCGACTCTTGGTCAGCAGACAATTCGATCAGGTTTTCAGCGACCCCAGCGACGAAGCACACGAGCTTGACCGCGTATGGAACACCAGCGACTCGCCTGACGAGGTCGACCCGCTGCTGGCCCAGCTTGGCTATCAAAATCCACATGCGGTATCGCAACGGCTGGGGTCCGTTCACTCCAGCTCACGCTATCAGCAGTTGCCAAATCACATTCGCAGCCGACTCGACGCCCTGATGCCTCGCGTCATTGAAGTTGCAGCAGGCAATGCCAACCCGGATGAAACCCTTTATCGTTGTCTGGAATTGATCGAAACCGTCAGCCGTCGCGGCGCCTACCTCGCATTGCTGCAACAATACCCACAGGCAATGCGCCGTGTAGCAGACCTGATGGGCGCTTCTAGCTGGGCCGCACAATATCTGACGCGCCACCCCATCCTGCTCGACGAGCTGCTTGACGACCGCAACCTCGAAGCTGAACCGGACTGGCCTGCACTGAAGGCCGAACTCCTTGCTGCGCTTGACAACATCGAGCCCGACATGGAGCGCCAGATGGACATGATGCGCGAACAACATCACGCCCAGGTGTTCCGCCTGCTCACTCAGGACATCGCAGGAAAGCTGACTGTTGAACGCCTCGCAGATCACCTGTCCGCACTGGCTGATCTGATCCTGGAAGTCACGATACCGCTGGTCTGGCGCAAACTCCGCAAGACGCACCGTGATGCACCAGCATTTGCCATTGTGGCCTATGGCAAGCTGGGCGGCAAAGAGCTTGGCTACGCCTCCGACCTCGACATTGTTTTCCTGTTCGACGATGAGGCACCCGAATCGCTGGAAGTCTATTCACGGCTGGCGCAGCGCATCAACACCTGGCTATCCACCCAGACTGCCGCCGGCATTCTGTTTGAGACTGACTTGCGCCTGCGTCCGAATGGTGATGCCGGCCTGTTGGTCACGTCAGTCGAAGCCTTCCGGAAATACCAGATCGAATCCGCCTGGGTGTGGGAACACCAGGCCTTGTCACGTGCCCGCTTTGCCGCCGGTGACCCCAAGATCGGCGAGAGCTTCGAGAAAATCCGCTGCGAAATTCTTTGCCAGCAGCGTGACATCAACGTGCTAAGACAAGAAGTTCTGACCATGCGCCGTCGCATGCGTGACGCACACGCCGGAAAGAGCGAGCTGTTCGAACTCAAGCATGACCATGGAGGCCTGATCGATGTGGAGTTCCTCATCCAGTATCTGGTGCTTGGACATTCACATCAACATGCTGCACTTTCCAGAAACCTTGGCAACATTGCTTTGTTGAAGATCGCTGGCGAACTTGCGCTGATTCCAGCTCAGCTTGCAGAGCAATGTGGGGATGCCTACCGTCACATGCGTCGCCTGCAACATCGGCAACGGCTTAATGGACAAGCATCACGAGTCCCAGCAGAACAGGTGGAAAGCGCCCGCGCACCGGTCATGGAGTTGTGGCCACTCGTGTTCGGCACCAGCGTAGTCAACCCATACGGAGATGGCGAGAAACAAGCTTCGGCCACGCCATCCCGATCATGACTCCGCGCTGGGTTTTGCGAACTCGCACGCACTTGAGGTGACATCAAAACCCTTCTCGTGGTTAGAATGCTGAGTTCGAACTACAGCAATGGTTGCCGTCAGGTTGCCGCCCATCATGAGCCAAGAGATCGAACTCAAGCTTGCGCTACCGCGCAAGGCGCTGGCAGCGCTCCGACGCCATCCGCTTTTACAGGCTGCAACCCGGCTGGGTTCCACGCAAACCCTGGACAACACCTATTACGATACCGCCGAACTCACACTCAAGAAAAACCGCATTGCTGTGCGCACCCGGCAAATCGGCAAGCAGTGCCTGCAGACGATTAAATGCGCCTCGCAATCGACCGGGGGGCTGACCAGCCGTCCCGAGTGGGAGTCGGCCTACAACGGCAGTTTTGATTTCAGCACGATAGACGTCAGCCCGGTACGCAAACTGCTGTTGAAACACCAGGGCGAGCTGGTTCCGGTTTTTTCCACCCGTTTTCGACGCGAAACCCGGGAATACGCCCCGAACGATGATGTTCGTATCTTGCTGATGATAGACATCGGTGAGGTGGTGTGTGGCGAACACACAGCGCCGATCTGCGAACTGGAGCTCGAACTTGTCAGCGGCACACCGCTAGACTTGCTCATACTCGCGTGTCAGCTTGCTGCCGACCTGCCGCTGCTACCCAACGACATCAGCAAAGCCGAACGTGGTTTCCGGCTGCACAAGGGTGAGGGCCACACCCCGCTGCGCGCAGCGCCCTCCAAGCTCACCCCGGATCAAAGTCCGCTTCAAGCCTTCACCGCCCTTGCATCAAACTGCGTGCGTCAATGGCAGGCTAACGCAGTCGGCGCAGTCGACAGCACCGATTCCGAGTTCATTCACCAACTGCGGGTATCACAACGCCGCTTGCGTTCCTTGCTCAAACTGTTTGCGCCTGCCCTGCCCGATGAGTTCGTGCAGGACTGGAGTGCCCGACTGCGCGACAACGCCAACAGTTTTGGCGACGCTCGTGACCTTGATGTTCTCAGCGACGAGATTCTTGCTCCAGTGGCAGGCACCACCGCCGAGGAAGACGCACAACTAGGCCGTCTCCAGGAACGGGTTCGCCTGGCACGCGACGAGGCCAGAGCAAGAGCCATGAAACAGCTTGACCCAGCGGAACAAGGACGACTCATCCTCGGCTTCATGGCCTCGCTGCACGCGCTGCGAGAGAGCACTCTGCATCAATCGGTCGATATGCGCACCTTTGCTGCACTTCAGCTTGGGGTCATCAGAAAACGCGCGCGCAAGCGTTTCGTGGCCGCACGAACCCTTGTACCCGCGCGCCTGCACGCGCTGCGGATTGCCCTGAAACAATTACGTTATGGCATGGAGTTTTTTGCACCGTTGCTTGCACCACGGCAAATCCGAAGCTACACAAAGACTCTCGCCCGTGTTCAGACTGCGCTCGGATTCATCAATGACCTGGACGTGGCCCGGCATCGCCTGGCCGCATTGGCAGATGATGACGCAGAACTGGTGCGAGCAGTCGCCTTCAGTTGTGGCTGGCATGGGCCACACTACGCCAAGTGCAGTCGTGAGGCAATTCAGGATGCAGCACCACTGCTGATGGACAAAGCACTCTGGCGTCGTATCACCCACCCCTAAGCCAATAACTGAACACGCCCCTTCACGCTCCACCCTGGAGTCGACTTCAGGGTGAAACCTTTTTGTAACATGGACATGCAATCATGATCGGCTAAGCATCAACACAGAGTTCAACAGAACCGGGGGAGAATTGATGGATCTTTTGTTGTGGCGTCACGCTGAAGCAGTCGACGGTGAAGTTGACCATGCGCGTGAATTGACCGAGAGAGGTCTCAAACAGGCGGCACAGGTAGCGCGCTGGCTCAACGATAACCGACCAAAACGACTCAAGGTGCTGGTCAGTCCGACAGTCCGTACACGTCAGACTGCTGAAGCCTTCACCGATCAGTTCGAGATTATTTCCGCGCTGGGCCCCGAGCGCAGTGTGGCGGATTTGCTGGCCGCCACCGGCTGGCCAGACGCTTCAGGTGCCTGCCTCGTTGTCGGCCACCAGCCAGCACTTGGTCAACTGGCCTCACTGCTTCTGTCGGGCACCGAATCCGCCTGGACCATCAAGAAAGGCGCGCTGTGGTGGTTCACCAATCGTGTCCGGCACGGTGAGACTCAAACCGTCCTGCGTACAGCCATCGCCAGCGACATGCTTTGACACTCCCCTTGCCTGGTTCAACAAATTCTCCTAAAGGGCTTTTTCACCCCTGACAACAGGGGTATCCTTCGGCTTTCGGACGCAGACCCAACGGCTCGGCATTATTTGTGCCGTCATTCCCGACGGCACGCTGACTCGTGCGCTCGAAATGCGTCTATTCAAACGATTGCGATAGCCGAACTATAAAAATGGAAAACTCACCTGCCGACGGTACGATTCGCGAAGAAAACGGAGTCAAGCATGTTTTCTACGACGGTTACTGGATCAAGGCTTATGAAGCCCCACAGGATTCGCTGGTCGCCAAACGAAGGCTTATTGAGGCTCTGACCCGCCGCCTGTTCAACCACGTTGAACACGGCATCAACATTCCAGGCAAACGACTCAAGGAGGCCCGCACCGCCTTCGAAGCCGAAACCGACCCGGAGCGAAAACGCGTCAAGGGAGCCATGCTGGCCGGTGCCCTGTTCAACCGCGCCACCGACATTTTCACCAAGCTCGTTGACCTCCAACAAGAAGGCGTCGACGTGACGCAGGACAGCGCCTTGATGCGCGAATGCGGTCACTGCCTGCAAGAAGCGCTCAACCTGGGCAGGCTGGTTCGCCACATCAGCGGCGACGAAGGAATAGACGAGCTTTGGGGCGAGCCATTCCGGGCCTTCTCCATCCCGATAGAGGCCTTTTACGAGAGCCGCTACATAAAGATTGCCCAAGCGCTGCGCAACATCGACAATTTGCACGCAATCATCAATGTCACCTTTGCAGATAATCCGATGTTTGAAGGCGTCGGGACTGAGGTCGACAAGTTATGCAAGGCAGCCAAGCAAAAATGCGAAACCTTGCGTACAGATGTCAACATCTTTGACCTCTGGACAGACTTTGCAGTTGCGCTCGAGCACCTGCAATCCTTCTCCCCAAAACTGGTCGAGGCTACCTCACCCGAGCTCCTGCAACTCACCGCAGACGGTAAGCAAATCATTCGTGATGGCGCTCTGCTGATCAGCCACATCACCCGAGCACGCGTCACGATGCCCAAGAGCACCAAAGAGTTCATCAAGCGCTGCGAGCTCTACTCACTCGCCTCGGCACGTATCCTGCAAGGACAAAAATAACAGGGCACAACTGCAGACTGTGTTTCGTGCCAAAAAACATAATTCAGGCCACTGTGCCACTGCCCTGAATAAACTGCGCAACAAGCTCAAATTCGCTTGGCTTGTCACGCGCGCTCAAGTCCGGCAGGTTGCCTGGCTCACTCGATGATGCCGCCACCCAGACAAACATTGGACTCATAAACCACCACACTCTGCCCAGGCGTCAAGGCCCATTGCGGTTGCGCAAAAGCAATCTCCGCGCGCCCTGCCACAATGCTGTCTACTTCACACGGCATGTCGGTACTCCGATATCGTGGCTTGGCCGTATACACCCAGTGCGTATGCGGATCGCGTCCCGCAATCCAGTTGAGTTGACCCGCTGTCAGACGATCCCGCAACAGCGCCGGGTGATCGTGACCTTGCACCACATGCAGTACGTTACGGGAAACATTCTTGCCGGCAACATACCACGCGTCATGATCTCCAGCCATGTCCTGATGCCCCTTGACCCCGCCGATATGCAAGCCCTTGCGCTGCCCAATGGTGTGATACATCAGCCCTTGATGCTCACCCAGCAAGGTGTTGTCATCGAGACTACGGATTTCGCCCGGCTGCGCAGGCAAATAGCGCATCAGGAACTCGCGGAACGGCCTCTCACCAATAAAACAGATACCGGTGGAGTCCTTCTTTGCGGCCACATGCAAACCGGCCTCGGCTGCCATTTTGCGCACCTCGCGCTTGTACAGATCGCCGAGCGGAAACAGCGTTCTGGACAACTGCGCCTGGTTCAGGCGATATAGAAAGTAGCTCTGATCCTTGGTGCCATCCTCAGCCTTGAGCAACTGAAACTCGCTGCGGCCATCGCTGTGCCACTCGCGCACCCGCGCATAGTGTCCAGTGGCAATGCGCTCGGCTCCAAGCTGCACGGCGTGATCCAGAAAGCAACGGAACTTGATCTCCGAATTGCACAGAATATCCGGATTCGGGGTGCGTCCAGCCTTGTACTCGGCCAGGAAGTCGGCAAACACGCGTTCCTTGTACTCGGCAGAAAAATTGACCACTTCAAGGTCGATACCGAGCATGTCGCAAACCGAAGCCACGTCAACAAGATCCTGACGCGTCGAACAGTATTCCGAATCGTCATCGTCCTCCCAGTTCTTCATGAACAGGCCTGTGACCTCATAGCCCTGCTGCTTGAGCAGCATTGCCGCCACCGAAGAATCCACCCCTCCCGACATGCCGACCACCACCTTCATGCCGGCCCCATCACGCTTACTGGACATCTGGTCCGCCTCCCCTTAACCAATCTGCCAGCGGCAAAACGACCGCGGGCTCCGCATGATCCAAAAACCACGTATCCACCACAAATTGCGGCATCGGCATCTCAAGCTGAACGTCGGAGTCAACCAGATCCTGCAGAACATCGGGGCAATCGCACAGAGCCAACAGATAACCCACGTGATCGTTGCCATCTCCGGCATCGCGTCGTACGGACGGCAACACCTCAATGGCTGCAGAAAAATGAGTCGACAACACAAAGCCACGCCTGACCGGCTCCACAACCCGGTGATGACGCATCAACCCGCGCCCCTCAAGCATGCTGAGCAAGCGTGTCGTTGACGTGGAATGGTCAATGCAGTCCATACGGCCGTGCACGCCTTCGTCGCGCAGATTGCCACCACGATCTGCGACGACAGGCGTCTGCAAACCAGCTACACGATATAGCAGCCCAAGTGCTTGCGAAATCGCCTCGCGCTCTACCTCTGCATCCGGCGCGGCTTCAAACAATTGCGCTACCGGTGCCAGATCGGTCTCACTGAACAGCACCTGCGCAGTCGCCTCGCACCCGTAATTAAAACAAACCTCAATCTTTGTATCGGCCAGCGCGTCAACCGACCAGCACCCCCAGCACGCAAGCAGCGCAGCACGCCAACTCATGAGAAGTAGCGCAACAAGTCCAACTCTGCGCGTCGCCCGGAACACCAGTCATCAACACACTGCATGACCAACGGACTCCGGTGTCGCGTCACGCATTCTCGCAGTTCGTCCCGACTCATCCAGAGCGCCCTGACAATACCCTGATCAAGCGCCCTAGCGGGTTCATGGTCGACAGCACTCCCGCCAAATGCAAAACGCAGATATTGAGTGTCCGCGGAAGGCGTCGTCCATTGATACACCCCGACAAGACACTGCGGCTCAAAACAGAAGGCAGTCTCCTCAAGCGTCTCTCGCACGGCCGCATCGATAAGCGACTCGCCTCGCTCAAGATGACCGGCTGGCTGATTGAAGCGCAAACCGTCAGCAGTATGCTCCTCCACCATGAGGAAAAGCCCATCACGTTCAATCACCGAAGCCACCGTGGTGTTGGGCTTCCAGACTAGTCTCATACAAACCAACCCGCGAAAGCGTAGCAGGCAAGCCCACAACCGGTCGCCCAAGCACGAAAACAAGTGCCGAACCCCCTGAAACCGCCTGATCACGCAAAAATCGAAAATCGCGAGTTTAACTCAAGGCACCGACAATCGGTCGAAAGCGTGGGCAAACCAACACCGGCGAAAGGACTGACCACTTAAAAAAGGTTTTACTTATTCTGAAAATAAGGTCCGGTTATATTTGTCTAGCGGAGCGCAAAAAAGTAAAATGCGGAGGCATTCATCACGCCGACGATAGCGTTTGACTGAATCAGGATCAGCCGATTGGGAGACCGGCTGTCTGGCGCCTTCCAATGCCATCACATCGTCGGCCCCGACAACCACGATCGAGACTTCTATGCATATCAAGATCAGCAAAGGCCTGGACCTGCCGATTGCCGGCAAGCCGGAGCAGCGGATTGACGCGGCCCGGCCAGTGCGGCACGTCGCAGTTCTGGGAGTGGATCATGTCGATCTCAAGCCCACGATACTCGTCGCCGAGGGCGACAAGGTGAAACTGGGTCAGGCACTCTTCGAACACAAAAAACTGCCCGGCGTCCGTATCACGTCGCCAGGTGCCGGCAAGGTGCTCGCCATCAACCGCGGTGCCCGGCGCGTACTGCAGTCTGTTGTGATCGAACTGGACGACAACGAAGAAGCTGAAACCTTCGAGGCTTACAAAGCCGAAGAACTCGCCGACCTGACTGGAGAGCAGGTCGTCGAGAACCTACTGGCATCTGGTATGTGGGCTGCGCTTCGCACACGGCCATTTGGCAAACTGCCCGACCCAACCACTCGCCCCGCAGCAGTGTTCGTCACCGCGATGGACACCAATCCGCTCGCGGCCGATCCAGCACCTATCATTGCCGCAGAAAGTGAAGCCTTCGTGAATGGCATCACGGTGCTGTCCCGACTCACCGATGGCAAGTTGTGGGTCTGCAAGGCAGAAAACGCCACGCTTCCCGCTTCAGGCATGCCCGGCAATGTGCGCCTGGCCAGCTTCGAAGGCCCTCACCCTGCAGGCTTGCCCAGCACCCACATACACTTTCTTGATCCGGTCAACGCCCACAAGATTGCGTGGCACCTGAATTATCAGGACGTGCTCGCCATCGGCAAGCTGTTCGTAACCGGCAAACTTCACACCGAGCGTGTCGTCGCGCTTGGAGGCCCTCAGGTCAAACAACCTCGCCTGCTACGCACCCGCATGGGTGCCTGTATCGAAGAACTGCTCGAAGACGAAGTACGTGAAGGCAACAACCGCGCGATCTCGGGCTCTGTGCTATCGGGACGCAGGGCGGCTGGCTGGTCGTCTTATATCGGTCAGCATCACCTGCAGATCAGCGTCATCGAAGAAACCTCGCCGCGTGAGGTGCTGGGGTGGCTGAACCCGGCGGGAGCCAACAAGTTCTCCTTTCTCAATGTCACGTTCAATGCACTCAAACGCGGTCTCGGCCATCCTCCGATCGCCTTCAGCGCAAACCAGAACGGCAGTCCACGTGCCATGGTACCGGTCGGCACCTTCGAAGACGTCATGCCGCTCGACGTGCTGCCAACCCAGTTGCTTCGCTATCTGCTGGTGCGCGACACCGACATGGCCCAAAAGCTCGGCTGCCTTGAACTGGACGAGGAAGACCTCGCCCTGTGCTCATTCGTGTGCGTCGGCAAGTACGACTACGCACCGGTACTTCGTCAAAACCTGAGTCAAATCGAGAGGGAAGGCTGATGTCACGCATGCGACGCTTCCTTGACAGCATAGAACCGCAGTTCCACAAGGGTGGGCGGTTCGAGAAGTACTACGCTGTCTATGAGATGGTGGATACCTTCATGTATTCGCCAAACAATTCCACCCGCACTGCCCCGCATGTGCGCGACACCATCGACCTCAAACGCATGATGAGCTACGTGGTTGTGGCGCTCATACCCTGCATCCTGTGGGCGTGGTTCAACTCTGGCTACCAAGCCAACCTGGCTCTTGCCGAGCTCGCGGTGCCACGCGACGACTGGCGTGGCGGCCTGCTGTCCCTGTTCGGCATCGGGTTCAACCCATCCAACCCCTTTGCCAACCTGATGCACGGATTCTTGCTGTTCCTGCCAATCTACCTGACCACTCTCATCGTGGGTGGCTTGTGGGAGGTCTTGTTTGCCACCGTGCGCAACCATGAGGTCAACGAGGGTTTTCTCGTCACCTCCATGCTGTTTACGCTGACCCTGCCGCCCGAAATGCCCTTGTGGATGGTTGCCCTTGGTATCAGCTTTGGCGTGGTAATCGGTAAAGAGGTTTTCGGTGGCACAGGCAAGAACTTCCTGAATCCGGCCCTGACCGGTCGCGCTTTCCTGTACTTCGCCTATCCGGCTGAGATCTCCGGCGATCAGGTATGGGTCGCTGTCGATGGCTGGTCTCATGCCACGCCGCTCGGCCTCGGTGAAGTTGGCGGCATGGCTGCCATCGCCGAAAGCGGGTTAAGCTGGTGGCACGCCTTCATCGGCCTGATGCCGGGCTCACTGGGAGAAACCTCCACACTGGCGATCATCATCGGTGCAGCCTTTCTGCTTTACACCCGTATCGCGTCCTGGCGCATCATGCTAGGCGTCATCATCGGCGTGATAGTCACCTCACTGCTGTTCAACCTGCTTGCCAGCGACGCACGCCCGATGATGGCCATGCCTTTCTACTGGCACTTTGTGGTTGGCGGCTTGAGCTTTGGTCTGGTGTTCATGGCCACGGATCCGGTCTCTGCCTCAATGACCAACACCGGTCGTCTGGTATTCGGCATTCTGATCGGTTTCATGACCGTCCTCATCCGCGCGATCAACCCGGCCTTCCCAGAAGGCATCATGCTGGCGATTCTCTTCGCCAACCTGTTCGCGCCACTCATCGACTATGTCGTTGTCCAGTCCAACATCCGACGGAGGGAGCGCCGCCATGTCAGCGTCTGAACAAAAATCCGCCGGCGGTCCGCTGGGAGCCATTCTGGCGCTGCCGAACGATAACCCCAAGAAAACCGTCTTCATGGCGCTTGCGGTGTGTCTTTCGTGCTCTATCGTGGTCGCCTCGGCTGCGGTAGGCTTGCGCCCGATACAGGTGGCCAACCAGGAGGCCGACCGAATTCGCAACATTGTCGAGGTCGCGGGCATTCAACGCGCGGGACAAACCTACCAGGAAGCGTTCAAGAGCATTCAGCCTGTGCTGGTTCGCCTGGCAGACGGACAACCGAGCGACGCACTGGATGTGAACACTTTCAACATCCAGAGCGCGTCCAAGGACCCTCAACTGTCACGTGCGCTGGTCCGCGCAGAAGATCCTGCCAACATCAAGCGCCAGCCAAACTACATGCCGGTGTACCAGGTGATGGGGGATGACGGTCAGATCGAAACCCTGATTCTTCCGGTGCATGGTGCAGGCCTGTGGTCCACGCTTTATGGCTTCCTGGCCATTGAAGGCGACCTGCGTACCATTCAAGCTCTCAAGTTCTATCAACACGCAGAAACACCGGGTCTGGGTGGCGAAGTGGACAACCCGAACTGGCGAGCCCTCTGGAGCGGAAAGGTGGCATTTGACGACGATGGGAACCCCGTAATCGAAGTCGTCAAAGGCACGGTTGAGGCCACGAGTCCGAACGCCGAGCACCGTGTCGACGGCCTGGCCGGCGCAACACTCACTGCGCGCGGCGTAGAGAACCTGATCAACTTCTGGCTGGGTGACAGCGGCTACGGCCCGCTGCTCGCCCGTCTACGTGCAGAGAGGGGCTAAATCATGGCTGAAACAACCAAGGACCTGATCCAGAAGCCAATTGCAGACAACAACCCGCTCATCCTTCAGGTGCTCGGGATATGTTCTGCATTGGCAGTAACGACCAAGATGTCAACTGCGCTGACGATGAGTCTCGCGCTCATCGCCGTGCTGTGTGCGTCAAACGTTCTGATCAGCTTGATTCGCAATCACATTCCGTCCAGCGTCCGGATCATCATTCAGATCACCATCATTGCCTCACTGGTTATAGTGGTAGACCAACTCCTCAAGGCATTCGCCTATGGCCTGTCGCGGGAGCTATCGGTGTTCGTTGGTTTGATCATCACCAACTGCATCGTGCTCGGTCGTGCCGAGGCTTTTGCACTGAAAAATCCGCCCCTGCCCAGCTTCTTTGACGGTCTTGGTAATGCGCTAGGCTACAGCGCCATCCTGCTGCTGGTTGGTTTCATACGGGAACTGTTTGGCTCTGGCTCCTTGTTCGGCGTGCAAATCCTGACGCTGGCCAAGGACGGAGGGTGGTATGTGCCCAACGGTATGCTGCTGCTGCCGCCGAGCGCTTTCTTCATCATCGGCCTGATCATCTGGGGTGTGCGAACCTGGAAGCCCGCTCAGGTCGAGAAGCCCGACTTCAAGATCCAGACTGCCCAACAGTCCGAGGTGTCGTAAATGGCAAACTATTTCAACCTCTTCATCAGCGCGGTATTCGTCGAGAACCTTGCCCTTGCCTTCTTTCTCGGCATGTGTACCTTCCTGGCCATTTCAAAACAGGTCAGCGCAGCCTTTGGCCTCGGGGTGGCAGTGGTCTTCATCCAGACCATTACCGTGCCGATCAACCACCTGATCTACTACTATCTGTTGCGTGACGGTGCATTGGGCTGGGCTGGCTTGCCAGACGTCAATCTGAGCTTTCTTGGCCTGATCTGCTACATCGGCGTCATTGCTGCTCTTGTGCAGATTCTTGAGATGTTCCTCGACAAATACGTCCCTGCGCTATACAACGCGTTGGGCGTGTATATGCCACTGATCACCGTAAACTGCGCGATTCTAGGCGGTACTCTGTTCATGGTCGAGCGCGACTACAACTTTGGAGAGAGCATCACCTACGGTATCGGCTCCGGCGTGGGCTGGGCGCTCGCGATCACCGCACTTGCCGGTATCCGCGAAAAGCTCAAGTACTCCGACATTCCAGCCGGACTGCAGGGTCTGGGGATCACATTCATCGCAACCGGTTTGATGTCCCTGGGCTTCATGGCCTTCTCGGGCATACAGCTCTGACGCGACGAGGAAACAGCAAATGACCGAAATCATATTGGGTGTCATCTTTTTCGCGGCCATTGTGCTTGCGCTGGTATTCATCATTCTCAGCGCTCGCACCAAACTGGTCGCACAGGGCAATGTCAAGATCAACATCAATCACGAGAAAACCATCGAAGTGCCAACCGGCGGCAAGCTCCTCGGGGCACTTGCCGACGCAGGAATCTTCGTCGGCTCAGCCTGCGGCGGCGGCGGCACCTGCGCACAATGCAAGGTCAAGGTGTTTGAAGGCGGTGGGGCAATCCTGCCGACCGAGACCGGTCACATCAACAAGCGTCAGGCCCGCGAGGGTGAGCGCCTGTCGTGTCAGGTCGCAGTCAAGCAGGATATGAAGATCGAAGTTCCCGAAGAAGTCTTTGGGGTCAAGAAGTGGGAATGTACCGTACGCTCCAATGACAACGTGGCCACCTTCATCAAGGAGTTGGTGCTTGAGTTGCCAGCAGGCGAAAACGTCGATTTCCGGGCGGGTGGCTATATTCAGATCGAAGCCCCTGCGCACAAGGTCAACTTCAAGGACTTCGACGTTCACGAACGCTTCCGCGAAGATTGGGACAAGTTCAACGTCTGGCAGTATGTCTCCAAGGTTGACGAAGAGACCATCCGTGCCTACTCCATGGCTAACTGCCCGGAAGAGAAAGGCCTCATCATGCTCAACGTGCGTATTGCCACGCCGCCGCCGCGTGCAGAGGGTGTGCCACCGGGCAAGATGTCGTCCTTCATCTTCAACCTGAAGGCTGGCGATAAGGTCATCATCTCCGGTCCCTTCGGCGAATTCTTCGCCCGCGAAACCGACAACGAGATGGTCTTTATCGGTGGCGGTGCCGGCATGGCACCCATGCGCTCGCACATCTTTGACCAGTTCGGCAGAGTCAAGACCAAGCGCAAGGTGTCCTTCTGGTACGGAGCCCGCTCCAAACGCGAGATGTTCTATGTCGAAGACTTCGACAAGATTGCGCGCGAGAACGAGAACTTCCAGTGGCATGTTGCCTTGTCCGACCCGCTGCCTGAAGACAACTGGGAAGGCTACACCGGCTTCATCCACAACGTCTTGTACGAACACTACCTCAAGGACCACCCTGCACCCGAAGACTGCGAGTTCTACATGTGCGGACCACCGATGATGAACGCAGCAGTGATCAACATGCTGCTGGATCTGGGTGTCGAACGCGAAAACATCATGCTGGACGATTTCGGCGGCTGATGTCTGTTGCCGGGGTGGGTATACCACTCCGGCTTTTGAATACAAGGAGGCTATATGTCGACATTTCTCGTAACCTTTGGTGTCATGGCACTCGCGATCCTGGGTATGGCAATTGGCGTCATCGCGGGCCGTAAGCCCATTGCCGGGAGTTGTGGCGGCATGAACAAGATGGGTATCGAATGCCAGGCCGGCTGCGAAAAGCCCTGCCCCAAGCGTTTGGCTCGTCAGCAAGCCGAAGAACAAAAATCATGACCAGGGGGAAACATGCTTAAATCCTTGTTGGTTCGCGACTACATGTCCGGCGATCCGCTCAGCTTCTTACCAGAGACCGATGTACTTGACGCCGTTCATCTGCTGCTCAAGCACGAGATGACCGGCGCTCCGGTTATTGACCATTTTGGCAAGGTTGTGGGCTTTCTGTCGGAGAGGGACTGCATCAAGGTAGCACTGAGTTCGTCCTACCATGAGCAGCGCGGTGGCAGAGTGAGTGACTTCATGACCAGGCAGGTCATTACCGTCGAGGGTGACGCAAACATTTCAGACATAGCTGAACTGTTCGTCACCAAACCATTCCGCTGTTACCCGGTCGTGTCCGAGAGCAAGTTGGTCGGTCAGATCAGTCGTCGCCATGTGCTTCAAGCGCTTGAAAAGCTCTGGTAAGTCACCACAACCGAAGCTAACAAGCCAGCAGCCCTGAGGGGCTGCTTTTTTTGTCGACCACGCTCGTGCAGGCGTTGCTTCAGCTACCGGTCCACTCGGGTGGAGCGGAATTGTTCAGACCACGCGGGACAGCAGGCTCTCACAAGGAATTTTCAAGCCTTCGTACAGGCGCTTTACCACGCGCACGCTCAGGGCGCGTTTGCGGTTCAATACTTCGGAAACCCAACCGTTCGAACCAATATGGGGTTCGAGATCCTTCGTCGCCAGGCCATGCTGCCCCATGCGAAACTTGATCGCCTCGACGGGATTCGCAGGGCCGACCGGGTAATGCTTGTTTTCATGGGCCTCCACCAGCGTCATCTGCAGGCAAGGCCAGGCGAAAAATCGTTCCATGCTCGTCACAACGCACAGTCAGACTACCCCTGTGCCGCTCGACAATCCCGTAGCTGATTGACAGGCCAAGACCGGTTCCCTGGCCAACCGGTTTGGTCGTGTAGAAAGGCTCAAAGACGCGGCTCATCGTGTTCTCATCCATCCCGCTGCCGTTAT
This sequence comes from Azoarcus sp., assembly GCA_036734105.1. Classification (GTDB taxonomy): domain Bacteria; phylum Pseudomonadota; class Gammaproteobacteria; order Burkholderiales; family Rhodocyclaceae; genus Azoarcus_F. The sequence goes on from DAIMZH010000024.1 coordinate 31,578, forward strand.
CCTTGAACTCGACGACAAGCCACCCCTGCTCGCGACGCCCGCTGATCGTCAGCGATGGCGCATCCACCTCTGCGGTAGCATCAATAGCGTTTTCCACCAGATTCATTACGACCTGCTGCAACTGCCCCGCAGAGCCAGACATCATCAACGGACCAGCCAGATCAAGCACGACGGCAAAGTTCTTTCTGGCCCCTTTGCACACCCATTGCACCGCTCTTTCCATGACCTCTACCAGATCAAACGGCTGGTCTTCGTTGCGGTCGATGGCCGAGAACCGTTTCAGGCTATCGACTATGTCGCGGCTACGCTCAGCCCCCTCTACCGTACCTTCGATCAGGGACGGCAAGTCTTGCAGTAGCCGGTCAATGCGAAGCTCCTCACGGAGATGCGCTACCTCCTGAACAGGTTGATGTGCGTGAATAGCGGCGAGATAGCGCAACAAGCGGTCAGAGTAACGTCTGAAGGCGTGAACATTGCCCAGGATGAAACTGATCGGGTTGTTCAACTCGTGAGCGACACCGGCCACAAGCCGACCCAACGACGCCATTTTTTCGGCATGCAGCAATTGCTGCTGAGTTCGCTTGAGATCTTCGTGGGCATGGGTCAGCGCTTCGTAGGCCTTGCGCAACTCGCCCACCGGGCGTCCGGTCACCACCAGTCCGAGCGACTTTCCTACGGAGTTGAAGCGCGGGGTGCAGTTGAGCGATACCGGCACTGGGCTGCCATCACGCGCCAGCAACAGCATCTCGCAATCATGCACACTGTCGTCACCATGCGACGAGAACAACTGCCGGGCTTGCTTGCGGGTGTGCTCACCGGCAAACAGTTCAAATATCGGCTTACCGCGCAATTGCGCCAGCTCGCGCCCAGTGAAATCCAGCAAGGATTTGTTGACGTCTTCGATCAGTCCATTGCGATCGCAGATCACCAGGATGTCGGACATGGATGTCAGCACGGACAGGATGAACTGCTGCGACTGTTCAAGCTCGGCGTTCTTCTCTTCCAGCGCCACCTCGTATTGCAACAGGTCGGAATACACCTCATCCATTTTCTGAATGACATCCATCCACACATCCTCGTCCACGCCGATCAATTCACCGGGGTGGGCGGTCTGTCGAATGGGCTCAGGAGGTTTGCTGTCGTCACGCATGGCAAGCTCAATGTACCGTACAAACCATGCACGGATCAAAGGAGCGAACGACATGCTGCACCTGCAAAGGCACGCGGGGGTCTTCTACCCTCAGCCCCTGCAAGGCCATTTCTAGAGCGCCAGGCTGCCCTGCAGCATCGCGTGGCGAGAAGTTCCAGGTTGTCGGCGCGATGATCTGATAGCTCGCAATCCGGCCTTGTCGGACTACCAGCCAGTGCCCAAGAGCGCCACGCGCGGCCTCTACCAGACCACTGCTGACAAAGTCATCCGGCAGCTTTCCGGGCACGCAGAAAGGCGCACCCGGTTCGATGGCTCTGGCCCAGGCCTCCATCACCGGCAACACCCGTGCAAGCTCCAGCATTCTGCAAACCACCCGAGCCACGACACTTGCACCTTGTCTGGTGATGATATCCCGGACCAGCGGATGCCCATCCACCAACTGACGCGCCAGCGCCCCGCATTCCATGACATTGCCGTCGAGCCGTGGCGCCTTGCACCAGGTGTAGCCTTCAGCCTTGTCGGCATCCGGCAGGCTCAAACCTTCAAACGGGTGGCGGGTTTCGCCGCGCATCCAGGCATGACTGACGTCTTCGGTGATCGCCGCAGCATCCAGTTCGACGACCTTCCCCGCTTGCTCGCAATATACACCGGGGGAAAACAGGTGCTGTCCGCTACCGTCCCGGTAAGCGCCATAGCTCAAAAATCGGCCTCCCGCCCGGCCAATATGAGCCAGACCAAGCTCATCCGATATCCGCAAGAAGTGCCGCAGGTCGCTTGTCTGCCCGTGCTGCGCGTCAGCCCATCGACTCAGTCCTTCCAGTGATTCCAGCGCGGCAAACGCTTCCAACGTGTCGCCAAAGGTGTATCGCTCCAGCCAGCGCCGGAAATCCCTCAGCAAGCTTATAAGGCGCAGCCGCTCGGCCCCATCTACCGGTCGGGCCGAGCCGCCGGGTTGCAGGCTGAGCGTGTGCGGCCACTTGCCGGCAAGAATGCCCAGCAAATTAAGAAAGGCTGCGCGAGCGGGTAGTGCGTCTGCCGCGGCGCTACCCTTGACAGCTTCGAAACGGCTCTTGACCGGGCCAGACCACGACCGGCCAGCGTAGGCCTCGCGCGCAAAATCCGGCATGAAAAAGAGATAGAAATGGGTGAAGTGATCCGCCAGGTTCTCGGCTGCCAGCACGAGATTGGCGGCGAGTACGCCGTTAGGCGGCGCTTGCACACCCATGGCCTCGCGCAGCGCAGCGGCAGCGGCCGCTGATTGCGACACCGAGCAGATGCCGCAAATACGTGGCACCAACACCAGCGCATCAAGCGGCTGTTTTCCGGCCAGAATCTGCTCAAAGCCACGGTAAAGGGGCGAGTTTACGTAGGCTGTAGCCACCCGCCCGCCAACGACATCGAGTTGTACCTCGAGATCGCCCTCCACCCGATTGAACGGTCCTATGATCAAGCGTTCCGTCATGTTCATTTCGGCCTGATGCGCCGTATCGAAGGTGTCACCACCAGGTGGTCGGCGACTGCGTTTTCGCGCACTCTTTTGGGTGTAGCCGACTTTGACAAAGCCGCCAGCGCCACAAACCAGGCCTTGGGCATGTCAGTCGGCAAACCAATCGGGATTCCGGCCAGTTTGGGAGTGTGCTCAAAAGCATGCCCAGGCTCTTCGAACCCCGGCTCGGTACAGGAGATGCATGCATACCCACCACTGGTGCAAGAGCCGTAGCCATTCCAGTTGCGCAGATTGCAGTCCGCGTGGGCCTGGGTGCCCTTGCAGCCCTTGTGCTCCATCAGGCAGCCCTGATCGGATGAGTGCTCGGCGCTGGCCTTGAACTCGTAATATTCGTTACGCGAGCAACCATGATGCACCAAGTGGTCGGCATAAAAACGCGGGCGCGCCAGCGCGTCGAGATCGCTCACCCTAAAATCTCCCTCACCCAGCGACACCAATGTGTTCACTACCCAGGCGGGATGTGTCGGGCAACCAGCCACGTTGATGACCGGCCATCCGGCCTGCGAACGATAGTCGGCACCGAGCAGGCCACCGGGGTCTGCGCCGTCGTACTGCAACCCGCAGGCCGCAGTCGGATTGACACCGGCTGCGGTCACGCCGCCCCACGCGGCGCAGGAGCCGATTGCCAGCGTATATCTCGCTCTTGAAGCAAGGGCACGCACCCAGTCGGTCATGGCCCGGCCACTGCCGCCCAGTCGGTGAAAACGCCCGGAACCGTCGGAACCAGGAAGCATGGCACCTTCGATGCATAGAACATCTAGCGCGAGCGTGCCATCCTCACAAGCCTGCAGCAGCTCCAGCGCCTCCTGCCCGGTCTGCTCGGACAAGGAGGGGTGCCACTTGATGCAGATCCCCGCATCGGCAAGCGTGGCAAGCAGGTCGCGGTGGTCGGAGCAAAGCAGCGACATGGTGCAACCACCACAACCGCCGGACTGGAGCCAGATCAGATTGAGTGCTGGTTTCATTTGTCCACACCGTAACGCGTCAGCTTGGCACGCAAACCAACCCGCGACAAGCCAAGCTCTTGTGCTGCACGGGTCTTGTTCCAGCGATGGCGAATCAGGCACTCGCGCAGTATTCTCGCCTCCAGTGACTCCAGCCGCGATTTGAGGTCACCCTCTAGTGAGGCCATCAGACTCAGGTCAGCCTCCTGGTCGGACTCGGCGGCGCGCAACACGCGCGGGCTCAGGTGCACCGGGTTGAGTTCATCGCCATCAGCCAGTGCTGCCATTCTGAGCACCTCGTTGCGAAGCTCGCGTACATTGCCGGGCCAGCGCCAGGCCGCCAAACAGGCAATCAGCTCAGACGAAAGCGGCGCAAACTGCTTGCCGATGGCGACCCCGACGTCATCGGCCAGTCCGGCGGCTATCGGCGCAATGTCCATCGGCCGTTCGCGCAGCGGCGGCACATGCAGCGTGAAAGCCGCCAGTCGATAGTAGAGGTCTTCGCGAAAGCGCCCCGCCACCACCTCGGCCTCGGGATCACGGTTGGTTGCCGCCACCACGCGCACGTTGACAAGCTGACTGCGGCTCGCACCCAGTGGTCTGATCTCACCCTCCTGCAAGGCACGCAACAGCTTTACCTGAAAAGCTGCAGAGGTTTCGCCGATCTCATCGAGCAGCAGCGTTCCGCCATCCGCCTCCTTGAACAGGCCAATACGGTCTTCAAAGGCGCCGGTAAAAGCCCCTCGCTTATGCCCGAACAGCTCGGACTCAAGCAACTGGTCAGGCAGCGCACCACAGTTCTCAACCACAAAAGCGCGCTGTCTGCGCGGGCTGTCAAAGTGCAGGGCACGCGCGAGCAACTCCTTGCCAGTGCCGGACTCTCCGGTGAGCAAAACCGGAATATCAAAGCCTGCGAGGCGTTGAATCATGTCGCACAAGGCATTCATCGGCGAGCCTGCACCGCGCACTACACGGTCCAGCGCAAAACGACTTGCCAACTCGGCACGCTGCACCTTCACTCTTGCGGCCAGGGCCGGACGGCTGGCCTTGAGGTCAAGCGACAAGCGGCGATTTTCGGACTGCAGCCGATACAGCTCTGCCGCGCTGCGCAAGGTCAGCAACAACTGTTCTGGCTGCCAGGGCTTGAGGAGATAGTGATGAATGCCAGCCTCGTTGATACCGGCGATGATGTCTTCCGAGTCGGTGTAGCCAGACACGATGATACGCAACACCTCCGGCCAGCGCTCTCGCACCTGCTTCAACAAGGACACGCCGGAAGTCCCCGGCATGCGCTGATCGGACAGGACGACCTGAATCCACTCCCGTTCAAGAATCACCAGGGCATCTTCGGCGCTCGATGCGGTAAACACCTCGAAGTCTTCATCCAGCGTGCGACGCAAAACCTCCTGCGAGCGGAGTTCGTCATCCACTACGAGAATGCAGGGCAACCTCGGCGTCACGAGCGCACCCCCGACACGCTGGAAACGCAATCAGGTGCGGAAACACGAACGGGGGCCTGACCCACTGAAACTCCGGACACCACCTTTTCACGGTGCACAGCAAGGTGGCGCGGCGTCCAGGATTGTGGCGTTTTCATGATGAAGTGGTAGCGAGCGACATGGTAGCTTGGGTCAAATCCGAAGAAGTTTTGCCGCATGCGCTCAAGCTCTTCCTGCCGATAACTGGCCAGCGGCTTGAGCGCCTCATCCTGTTGACGCTCAAGCAGCCGGGCTGCCAACTTGCTGCGGGCATCCGACATCGCCAGCGATTGTGCCGCGCACTCCACTACCGAGAGAAATTGTGCCGACGTGCCTGCATGCACCATGTCAATCAAGCCCCGCTGCGAGGCCATTGTGGCGGTGATTGGCAAACGCTCGCGCATGATCGCCTGAGCACCTTGCGTGCCAACACGTTTTGGCAGCAGGTAGGTCCAGTATTCGGAGCCGTACAGATTGCCCATGTTGCGGTAATGCGGGTTGAGCAGCACGCCGTCGCTGGCCCACACCTCGTCACAGGCCAGCGCCAGAAAACAGCCTCCGGCGCCGGCATTGCCGCGCAATGCCGCAATCTGATACTGAGCGGTGTTCTCGAGCAGCAACTGGCACACATCGTTCATGGCGCAGATGTTGTCCCACGAGGCCTCGGCTGGCGAATCAGCAGCCTCGATGCGCCCCAGGTGAATGCCATTCGACCAGAAACCCTCGCCGCCCAGCAGCACCAGCACACGGGTTGGGCGTGCTCTTGCCGACTTGAGCGCATCCATCAGCCGCAAGCACTCCGGCACCCCCATGGCGCCGTTGTAGAAGTCGAACGCCAGATAGCCGACAAAACCATCATCTGACTCCCGATAATCAATATCGAGGTCGCCACCCTGTTGCGGTTGCACTAGGGGCAAGCCATCCGCCTCGGAGGCAAAGGCAAGCGCAGCCGGCAACTTGAAGGGGTGAACATGTGACGGGCGCTTGACCTGCCCCACCCATACGCACCCATCACGAGCCGCCACCAGCAAGGTGTCGTGACAACGCCCAAACACAGTGCCAGGCGACACATCGCTGAATATTGAAGGGCCTGGACGCACATCAAAGACACGACAGCGTTCGTCGAACAAGTTTGCCACTGCCCCGGGAAAACCATCTGCTGCGCGCGCCCGGACAACAAGTTCGGCTGCGCTCATGCCAGCCCAGTCCAGCATCCTGTCTTCGGCCCGAACCGGCGTGTGCGGCCTGCCCGGCACCGCCGGGTCGGCATAGTCCACCCGCCAGGCTTGCCAACTGCCCGCCCGCCATGCCGGGTAATGACTCAGCGCCTCGCGCACCGCAGCCAGCGCCGCTGAGGTGACTTTGCCGCGATACAGGCCAGCCTTGGTGGCGTCACCCGGCAACGCAAACCCGGCATGCGCCCACACCGGCCCGGCGTCCATTTCGGCTTCGGCCTGCAATACGGTCACCCCCCATCGGCTCTGGCCCTGCAGGATGGCGTGATCCAGCGCTGACGGGCCACGATCTCCCACCACGCCGGGGTGCACGATCAGTGTCAGCACGTTTTGCCACACTTCACGCGGCACCGCACGCTTGAGAAACGGCGCAATCACCACATCGGGCGAGTACAGGCTGACCGCCTCAACAGTCACCTGATCGGCAATATCCAGCTCCACCGACACCTCGTGCCCGTCCTCGCGCAGCTCGGCATGCAGACGTTGCGTGAGGCTGTTGAAGCTGTGGGAAAGTAGCAAAATGCGCATCTCAGCCCTCTCAACAAATGCGCGGCAGAGGCTCGCCGGACAACCAGTCGAGCATGCGCTGACCACCGAAGGCGGTGCGCATCTGCACAAAGCCGTTGACGTCTTCGGTCACCCTGCCCACCACTGCAGCCGACGCTCCCAGCGGATGAGCGCGCAAGGCGGCCAGCGCAGCCTGCGCATCGGCTTCTGCGCAGATCACCACCAGCTTTCCCTCGTTGGCAAGATATAAGGGGTCCAGACCGAGCAGCTCGCAAGCAGCAGCCACCTGTGGCGTCACCGGGATGGCAGCCTCATCCAGTTGCATGCCCACCCCGGACTGGCGTGTGATCTCGTTGAGCGTAGTGGCCAGTCCACCCCGTGTCGGGTCGCGTAATACATGCACGGCGGGAACCACAGCCAGCAAGCTGTCCACCAGCCCATTCAGCGCTGCGCTATCCGAGCAAATGGTGGACTCGAAGCTCAGTGACTCGCGCTGCGCAAGAATGGCCATGCCGTGATCGCCCATGCTGCCGGACACCAGCACGCAGTCGCCCGGCCTGGCGCCAGCACCACCGATGTTGCACCCTTGCGGCAAGGCACCAAGCCCGGCTGTGCTGATGAACACGCCGTCGCCCTTGCCCTGCTCCACCACCTTGGTGTCGCCAGTCACCACCGGCACACCAGCCTGGCGCGAAGCCTCAGCCATGGAGCGCACAATGCGCGCAAGATCAGCCAGCGGGAAACCCTCCTCGAGGATGAAGCTCGCGGTCAGATACAGGGGGCGCGCGCCCATCACGGCGAGATCGTTGACCGTGCCATGAACCGCCATACTGCCGATGTCGCCACCGGGAAAGAACAACGGGCTGACCACATGTGCATCAGTGGCCAGCACCGGACGTTCTCCGGGGGCCAGCGCTGGCAGCACCGCCCCATCATTGCCCTGCGCCAGCCATTCGTTGGCAAACTCGCGGACGAACAGATCGCTGATGAGTTGCGCCATGGCGCGACCGCCCGCGCCGTGGTTGAGATCGATCACCCCTGTACGCCAGTCAAGCGGACGCATGTAGTTTGCTTTCATCGTAAAACTGACTCCGGTTTGAAACCTCGCCCTTCAGGGCGAAGCGAAGGCAGGAACCCCGGCCTGAAGGCCGGGGTTTCGGTCGTAGCGATTTGGGGGGGCGCAAACCCCTTCCAAATCATGTCACAGCAACAGGCCTTCAGGCCTGTTGCTAATCAGTTGCCGCCTGTCTGACCTCAATCACCTTGTCGCGAAAACGACCATAGTTGTAATGCGCCGCGCACGCGCCTTCCGATGAAACCATGCACGAGCCCATCGGATTTTCCGGGGTGCACACCGTCGCAAACAAGCGGCAATCGGTGGGCTTGCGCACGCCGCGCAGAATCGCACCGCACTCGCAGGACTTGTGATCCGGCACGGTGCGATACGTCAGCCGGTAACGCACCTCGGCGTCCCAGTCGGCAAAGGCCGAACGAATGCGCAAGGCCGAGTACGGCACCGGTCCAAGGCCGCGCCACTCAAACACCCGCCGCAGTTCGAACACCTCGGACACCTGCGCCTGGGCCTTGCGGTTGCCCTGTGGCGTCACTGCCCGGGTGAACTCGTTCTCGACCTCGGCGCGCCCTTCATTGACCTGTCGCACCAGCATGCGGATGGCCTGCATGACATCCAGCGGTTCGAAGCCCGCCACCACCACCGGCTTGCGATATTCCTCGGCAAAAAAGGCATAAGGTTCGCTGCCAATGATGGTCGATACATGCGCCGGCCCGATGAAACCATCGATGGGAACGGTGCCCAGGCTGCGCACCTCCGGGCTCTCCAGAATGGTCTGGATGGCCGACGGCGTGAGCACATGGTTGCACATCACGCTGAAGTTGCTGAGCCCCAGCGCCCTGGCCTGCTGCAGCACCAGCGCAGTCGGCGGCGTGGTGGTCTCGAAGCCGATGGCAAAGAACACCACCTCGCGCTCCGGCTCGCGCTGCGCCAGCGCCAGCGCATCTGCCGCAGAATAGACCATGCGGATGTCCGCGCCACGCGCCTTGGCCTTGAGCATGGACAAACCATTGGAAGCGGGCACCCTCAGGCAGTCACCATAGGTCAGCACCGTCACACCACGCTCCAGCGCCAGGCTGATTGCCATGTCTATGCGGCCGATTGGCAACACACAGACCGGACAGCCCGGGCCATGAATCATGCGTACGTTCGACGGCAGCAGGTCAGTCACCCCATAGCGCGAAATGGCGTGGGTGTGTCCACCGCAGAACTCCATGAAAGCATACTGACGCGCAGGGTCGGCCTCGCGCAGCAGCGCGGCAGACAGGCCACGTGCCAGCTCTCCGTCACGAAAATCGGTTACGTATTTCATTGTCACACCGGCTCGTCACTGGCCAGCGCACCCGCCTCACGAAACAGCGCAAGCGTCGCCTCAGCCTCCTCAGCATCGAGCCGCGACAAGGCATAACCGACATGCACAATGACATAGTCGCCGGGTTCCACCCCATCGACCAATGCCAATGAGATGGCCTTGCGCACCCCGCCGAGATCCACCGTAGCCTGATCGCCCCCGTCAAGCGTGACAACACGGGCTGGAATGGCCAGACACATTCAACACTCCTCCAGCGTACGCTGCGCCACCCAGGCCTGCCCAAGCGCGATAGCCGCGTCGCCCGGCGAAAAACGCCGTGGCGCAAGCACCGTCTTGCCGCTGCGCTCCAGCGCCTGAGTGATCTGCGTACGCAAAACATTGTTGTGAAAACACCCACCTCCGAGCACTACCACCGACACATCAGACCACGCAGACGAGGCCTTCAACCCATCGACCAGAGCCCCGGCAACACAGGCATGAAACAGCGCAGCCCCCCGCCCGGCATCGCGCTCGTCGGCCAGGTGCTCAAACAGTGGCATCAGGTCCAGCTCCAGATCACCGCCAACCCGCCACAAGCCGGGCAGCGGAGCGTGCAGACCATACGCCTGCGCTGCACGCTCCAGCGCAATGGGCGCTTCGGCAGGGGTGGTGTTCAGCTCGCACAAACCGAGCATGGCGGCTGCGGCATCGAAATAACGCCCCAGGCTGGTCGACGGCGGACACAACCGGGCACTCGCCATCACGATCGGCAACCGGGCCGCTGCCGTGTGGTGCGCAAAACGCTCAGCAATCCCGGCTTCGCGCCCCAGCATGTGCAACACCGCAGCGGCAAGCCGCCACGGCTCGCGGGCAGCACGATCCCCACCCGGCATCGGCAAGGGTTTCAGATGCCCCAGCCGGGTAAAGCGCGGACCATCCACCCGCAGCAACTCCCCGCCCCACGCGCTGCCGTCGCTCCCCAGCCCGACGCCATCAGCGGCAATACCCAGCGCAGGCCCACGCCAGCCATGTTCGGCCAGCACCGCTGCGATATGGGCATGATGGTGTTGAACCCCGAGCGCAGCAACACCCAGCCGCCCAGCCAACGCAAACCCGGCCTGGCTGGAATGAAAGTCCGGGTGCAAGTCATGCGCCACCAGCAGGGGTGCGGCACCTTCGCAGGCACACAGTTGAGCCAGCGCCGCGTCAAACCGTCTGCACGCGTCGGCATCAACCAGATCGCCCACCACCGGCGCCGCGTGAAAGCAACCAGAAATCACCCTGCCAGGACGGCTTTCGAACCAAGCGCCCATCGCCAGCACATCCGGCCCGGGTAAAGGCAGCACCAACGCGTCGCGACTCATCCTTGCCTGATCCGGTCTACACCGGCCTCAATCCAGCTCAACCACTCGTCAAAACCCTCGCCGGTGGTGGCCGAACAGGAGATGATCCTGAGGCGCGGGTTGACGCGGCGTGCGTAGTCCATGGCACGCGCCACATCAAAGTTCACGTAGGGCAGCAGATCGACCTTGGACAGCAGCATGACATCCGCAGCGGCAAACATGTCGGGGTATTTGAGCGGTTTGTCCTCACCCTCGGTGACTGACAGGATCGCCACCTTGTGCGCCTCACCCAGATCAAAGGCAGCCGGGCACACCAGATTGCCGACGTTCTCAATCAGCAACACGCCACCGACCGGCATGTCGATTTCGGCAAAGGCCCGCCCCACCATCGAGGCATCCAGATGGCAGCCCTTGCCGGTGTTGATCTGCAAGGCGGGGGCGCCGGTGGCACGAATGCGCTCGGCGTCGAACTCGGTCTGCTGGTCGCCCTCGATCACTGCCAGGGGCAGGCGGCCCGCCAGGCGGCGAATGGTTTCGACCAGCAGCGTGGTTTTGCCCGAACCCGGGCTGGAAACCAGGTTGAGCGCAAACACGGCCAACTCGGCCAGACGCTTGCGATTGGCCGCAGCATACAAGTCGTTCTTGCCAAGAATGTCCTTTTCGATGCGCAGCATTTCGGTCTGCGACATGCCCGGTACATGAGCATGCGCCGGGCCATGCCCGAAGTGCATCAGACCCGGCTGACCCGTCATCACGGACTCGCCCTCCCCGCCAGCCTCTGCCGTCGCCGCAACACCCGCAGCCTTCCAGTGGGTGCGCGCCTCGCTGTTCAGCGCCGGTTTTCCAGCCTTGCGCATGGGCACCGGCTTTCCGTTGATTCGCAACTCACCACTTCCACATCCACAGACTGTGCACATGCTTCACTCCAGTTCCAGCGCCTTTACCCGCATCTCGGTCCCGCCGGTTGCCTGCACCTGATAGCTGCCGCATTGCGGACAGGCGTCATACAAGGCACGCACAGGCACCGTCGCGCAACACTGCATGCACCACCCCTGTCCGGCCACTGTTTCGATTTCAATTCGCGCCTGCTCGGCCACCGAGCCGCGCAAGACCACATCAAGACAAAACTGCAAGGCCTCAAGCTCGACGGCCGCGAGTTCGCCAATCTCCAGCACGATGGTGTTGAGCTTGCGCCCGGCTTGCGTGCGCATCGCATCCTCGACAATCCCGCGCACCCCTTCGGCCAGCGACATTTCATGCATCTTACTGCCTCTCCAGTCGTATTTCGAAAGGCACACAGGGGTTGAAAGCCAGCACCAGCGCGGTCAGAAAACGCCTTGCCCCGGCTTCGCTGTCAGCGATGAAACCCCCTTCATTCAAAACTGCAGCCTGTGCGCCAAAATTCCAGTCGGTGGGTGCAATGACCGCGTAGTCGGCAACACGACGAGCATCCACACGCGCCACATGCACCAGCGTACCACGCGCGCTCTCGCAGCTTGCCAGCCCGACACCATCGGAGCACGCGGCGCTGCACAAACCCAAGGCACCAGCATCCGGTCTGACCAGCACCGACGCCCACGCGGCCAGATCCACCAACTGCGCCAGCAAGCGTGCTGCCAAGCGGTTGCCACCGCCACTCAGCGCCCGCACACTGGCATGCTCGCGCTGTCGCGCCCAGGCACCAGATTCCATCACCCTGCCCTGCCATGTCGGCGCACGGCAAAACGCCTCATCCGGAACGCCCCCAAAACCGGCCAGCCACTGCGCAGCATCGACTGAAGGCAGACATTCCGGTGCTGGCCCGGCGCTGGCGACAGCGCTGGCCGGCAAATCCGCCAGCGGGTTCAGTTGCAATAACTCATCCATTGCCAGCAGATCACCCAGACAAGCAGACCGCGCATCGGCCCCGCAGCCATCCGGCAAAAAATCGCTCAGGCGGCCGTCCAGCAGTTGTTGTCCGATTGCTTTGGTCGCGTCGAGACAGCGTTGTACCTCGGTCGCGGTCAACTCGTCGGACCGCGCATGCACATCCAGGCCGGACAGGCTGGCGGCAAGGCGGCGATGCCAGCCAGCGTAGTCCACTCGCCTCGTTGGCGCCCCGTGCAAGGTCGGCCAGTCGAGCAGGATGCGCCACAGCAGTTCTCTTGTAGCTTCAAGCGCCAGCGCCACACGCTGCACCGGCGCTGGCTCCCGCCAGGCATGGCCAGACACGGCACTTTGCAGCGCGGCGCGGGCCACCGCAAACTGCACATGAGCACACAGCGAATACAGGGATGGCACAAGCGACAAGACTTCGGCAAGAGTGCGCTGACGCAGCAGCCGGGCCACGGGCAGTATCTGACAACGAACCGCAGTGACGCACCCATGTCGGCCATCCCAGGATGCGCTGACCACAAGCTGTGCACCACCGGTCATGCCCTCGGTCATGTCCGCCTACCCAGCAGAAAGCCACGCCTGGATACCGGCGCGGCGCTCACTGCGCCATCAGCAGCCTGTGCCTGACCAAGCTGATAAAGCGACTCGCTTGAATTCAGTCCCTCGGGAGCCTTTTCCAGCAAGCCCTGCAAGGCGGCCAGCGCAAAGGCCTCTGCCGCATCCTGAGCCGGAAACTCGAACACCGGAGACATCAGCGAACAGGACTGAAAATAGCCCAACCCATCCTCATGCAAGCCCAGAAACTCGTAGTCACCGGACGGGAACGCCCACTGCTGGCAAGCACCAAACTCCAGCGGCTGAAACTTGCCACCTGCGCCGGGCAACACCACCAGGTTAATCGCCCACGGCGTGACCAGCACACCCACCCAGTCGCCGCGCCAGGCGCGCATGTTCGGCACCGCAACTGCCAGCGCCGGGTTGATCACCGGTAGCCCCGCCATGCGGGTGGCTGCGATGCGCTCGAACGCCGCCAGGAGGTGCTGTTGCGGATTGCCAGCATGAGATGACAAGGACGACAGAGTCATCAGTCGCCGATGACCAGAAACTTGAGCCTGGGTGCCTCGCAATTCGGGCAGGTCCAGTTGGCAGGCAGGCTGGAAAACGGAGTTCCGGCAGGCACGTCGCCCAGTTCATCACCTTCCGTCGGGTCGTACACCCACCAGCAAATGCCACACTCAAGCCGTGTGTCGTCACGCACCCGGCTGTTGTCGCCCAGATAACTGCCCTCAAACATCAGCGGACTCCGGCTCAAGCCCTTGTTGCAAAATCTCTATCCACTCGCTCAGGCGCTCAAGCGTGTCGCTCATGTCATCTTCTGCCGCCAGCGCCACCTCGGGCACATCGGTCACTTCGAGCATGTCGAGAATCAGCTTGTCATCGTTGTTGAAATACTGCACCCGCCAGATCCACGGCCAGCGAGCCGCAGTGATCCGGCAGTTGCCATATCCCCGCGACAAAATGATGACTTTGCCCACGCCCAGTGCGTCGCCCAGCCAGGACAGGTCGGACGGCGTCATGGGTAGCAGGCTGAGGTTAACCACATGCGGTCTGTCGCCCGGTTGACGTGCACGCGCAGCGGCCAGCAACTCGAACAGCACCGGCCTGGCATTCATCATGCCCTCCAGCTCCGGGGGGGCTGCCTCGTCTGCCTGTGCCATCGCTGGCAACTCATTGGCAACTGCGGCGAGCACCGCACGCGGAATCGTACCGACCTCCAGAAGGTCGCACACCACCTGTTTGCGATCATTCAATGCCTGCACCCGCCACAATCCGGCAAACACGGTCTCCTGAATGTGGATATCCAGGTCGCCACTGACAATGGCCGACACTTCACCTTGCCCAAAGGCCTCATTGACCACAGCAAGCGCGTCAGGCTGCAGCACTGACAGGTCGAAAGCCGGGTTTTCACCACAGCCAAACTGCCTGCGCTTGAGGGTATCGCGGACGGTGGACAACACCTCGATGGCCGGCACCAGCGCCACCGGATCGTCACAGTGGCGCACATATGGCAGATCAAAGCTGGCCATGCCGGTCGGCAAAGGCAGATAGCCGTACTCATCCTCTTGCATCGGCTGGCTGTTCGGTCCGACCTGCAGCCCAAAATCCAGGCCGGAGATGTCCACCGGCACAATCGGAATAGTGATGTTCTTCATTTTATGCTCCTGATGTTTTGGGGATTCGCCTGGCGACTCAGCCGACCGTAACGACCCGGACAGGAATGCCCAACCCCGGACGCCGTCTTGTCGGCGACTGCAACATTTCCATCAGGGTGCGCACCAACTGCATCCAGTCAACCATGCCCTCCAGCTTTCCAACCCACTGACCATCGCGCTGAAAGATCAACGCGGGCAAAACTTCAATGCCATGAGACGAGGCAAGCTGCTGGCTGTGAAACGGCTCGGCCACCCCCGCCAGAAAACGCCCGCCGACCACCGCCAGCGCCTCCGGCAACACCATCGCCATATCCCATGCCTCCGGACATTGCGCCGCTTCTGCAGTCAGTAGAAGCACGCTGTCACCGCTTGCCGCAAAGTCACGCAGGCTGTCGGGAGTGACCCGTGCAAAGCCATGCTCCAGCGCCAGGCGGTCGAGCTGTTTGGCAAGTGATGCGCTCATTGCGTCCCCTCATTGCGTCCCTCATTGCGCCCCTTTCTGAGAAAGTCTGGCAGTTGCGGCTCACGGTCCAGCAGATCGGCAAAAG
>DAIMZH010000025.1:0-46210 GCA_036734105.1 Azoarcus sp.
GGCTGTGTCTGTGGTGCATGTTCGAAATTCACTCCCTGTGCAAGCGCTTTGACGCCAGCGCTGAGCCACTTTTTGAAAATGTTTCGCTGAGCCTGTCGCCCGGTGACTGTGTCGCCATCATGGGCGAGTCTGGCGTGGGCAAGTCCACCTTGCTCAATTGCATGGCTGGGCTGGAGCCTTTTGACGGTGGCAGCATGGTGCTGGCCGGCGAGCGCCTGAATGGCTTGAACGATGACCAATGGGCGATGCTCAGGCGTCGTCGCTATGGCTTTGTGTTTCAGGCCTTTCATATTCTCCCTCACCTGAGTCTGGCCGATAACGTGGCCTTGCCGCTGTGGTTGCTTGCCACCAGCGGCGCACCGGCGCGCGCCCGCGCGCTTGAGATGCTGGCGCTGGTGGGTTTGCAACACCGCGCCGACGAACTGCCCGATCGCCTGTCTGGCGGTGAGTTGCAGCGCGTGGCGATTGCGCGTGCGCTGGTGCACAAGCCGGCTGTGGTGCTGGCTGACGAGCCCACTGGCAATCTGGACCCGGATCGGGCCGGCGGCGTGCTGCGCTTGTTGCTGGATTCTGTGCGCAGCGTGGGGGCGGTGGGCATTGTGGTAACCCATTCGCCGCTGGCAGCGCGTGAGCTTGACCGCACGCTGGTGCTGACCCGGCATGGCTTGCAGGAAGGGCGCTTGTGATTCGCGCCTTGTTGCGGGTTTTTGTGGCGAGCCTGATGGGGCGGCGACTGGCCAGTCTGCTGTCTTTGCTGGCGGTGGCTCTGGGCGTGGCGCTTGGCTTGGCGGTGCAGATCATCCACAGCGCGGCGCTGGATGAATTTGGACGCGGCTTGCGCTTGCTTGCGGGCGAGGCCGATCTTCAGGTGGTCGGGCCACGCGGTGGTTTTGATGATGGCGTGTTTGTGCTGCTGGCTCAGCGGCCTGAGGTGGCCGCCGCCAGCCCGGTGCTGGAGGTGGAGGCCAAGCTGCCGGGGCGTGATCAGACGCTGTCGATTCACGGGGTGGACATCTTTCGGTTGATGGCGACGCAACCCGAGCTGATGCCGGTGGCTGATGCAACCGAGGGCCGCTTGCTGGCGCTGGAACCGGGCCGGGTGTTTTTGACTGCTGCCGCACGCGAAGCCTTGCAACTGTCGGCTGGCGAGCCCTTGCTCGTGCAGAGTGGTTTGCGCGAGTTTGCGCTGACTGTGTCGGGTTCGGTGCCTGCGGCCGGGCAGGGCAGGGTGCTGGGGGTGATGGATATTGCAGCCGCCCAGCAGGCTTTTGAGCGCATCGGTGTGTTGTCGCGTGTGGATCTGAGGCTGGCGCCCGGGGTGTCGCGGCAGCAGGCGCAGCAAGACCTGGCTGCGGTGTTGCCAGCGGGCTTGCGGGTGCAGGCGCCCGAGGCCGGTGTGGCCGAAAAGAGCGGGCTGTCGCGTGCCTACAGGGTCAATCTGACCATGCTTGCCGGCATCGCCTTGCTGACCGGCGCGTTTCTGGTGTTTTCCACCCAGTACCTGTCGGTAGCGCGGCGCAGCCGCGAGCTGGCCTTTTTGCGCACCATGGGGTTTGAACGTCGGCAGGTCATGGCTGGTTTGCTGCTTGAAGGGGCGGTGCTGGGGCTGCTTGGTGGTTTGCTTGGGGTGGCCCTGGCGCATGCGCTGGCGGCGATGGCTTTCTCCTTGCTGGGCGGCGACCTTGGCGCTGGCTATTTTGCCCATGTGGTGCCGTCGATTCGCTTCATGCCCGGGGTCAGCCTGATCTATCTGGGTCTTGGCGTGCTGGCAGGCATGGCTGGCGCGTGGATTCCGGCGCGGCACGCTGCCAGCCGACCACCGGCGCAGGGCTTGCGGGCGGGGCATTCCGGTGATTTGCTGGCGGCAAATCCTCGCTGGGGTGTGAGTCTGGTCTGTGTAATGCTGGCCGCGCTGGCCTGTCTGCCCGGACCGGTGGCGGGGATTCCGGTGTTTGGTTATGTGGCGGTGGCGCTGGTGCTGACCGCCGCAATTCTTGCCTTGCCCGGCATGGTCGGCTGGCTGGCTTCACCGCTTGGGCTGTCCGACAGCGTGCTTGCCCGGCTGGCGCGTGCACGGGTGACTGCCGCGCCAGGGCAGGTAGTGGTGGCCGGGAGCGGGGTGGTGGCCAGCGTGGCCTTGGCGGTGGCGATGGCGATCATGGTGGGTTCATTCCGCGAGTCGGTCGACGACTGGCTTGGCAAGGTGCTGCCGTCCGATCTTTATGTCCGCGCTTCGTCCTCGCAAGCCAGCGGTTTTCTGGATGATGCGGCGATCAACCGGCTTGCCGCCTTGCCCGAGGTGGCCGCCTTGAAGCCGGTGCGATATGAACATCTTCGGGTGGGTGAGTCGGCCTTGCAGGTCACCCTGATCGCTCGCCCGACCAACGCGGGCACAGCCTTGCCGCTGGTGAGCGGTGGGCCAGTGCCGACAACCAATCTACCCTTGGCCTGGGTGACCGAGGCCATGGCAGACCTGTTCCGGCTGTCGATTGGCGATACTTTCGTGCTGCCGATTGCGGGCAAAGCGCCGGAGTTCATGGTGGCCGGGGTCAGCCGCGACTATGCGCGCCAGCATGGAGCGGTGATCATCGAGCTGGATGACTACCGGCGTTTGTCCGGTGACCACTTGATCAACGACGTGGGCTTGACCTTGCAGGCGGGTGTTGATGCGGATAGCGCAATTGCGGCAGTGCGTGAGACGCTGGGCGAGCGTCTGGTCGAGATATCGTCACCATCGCAGATCCGCGCCATCAGCCTGGAGATTTTTGACCGGACCTTCATGGTCACCTACGTGATGCAGGCGGTGGCTGTGTTGATCGGGCTGTTTGGTATCAGCACCACCTTTGCCGCGCTGGCCACCAGCCGGGCCAAGGAGTTTGGCATGTTGCGCCACCTGGGTTTGCGTCGCCTTGAGATTGGGCGGTTGCTGGCGGCCGAGGGTGGCTTGACCGCAGCTGTGGGGGTGTTGGTCGGCAGCCTGGCAGGTGGGGCGATTGCACTGGTGCTGGTCGAGGTGATCAACCGCCAGAGCTTTCACTGGAGCATGGATTTGTCGCTGCCCTTGGGGTCGATTGCAATGTTCGGGCTCAGTCTGGTTGTGCTGGCGGCGCTGGCAGCAAGGTCGTCGGGCCTGCGCGCAATGCGCGGCACAGCGGTGGCTGCGGTGAGGGAGGATTGGTAATGAATACCCTGCAAAACCTGCTGCACAGGCTGCTTGCCATGATGTCTGCCACAAGCATGCTGCCTGCGCTGGCGAGAGCCGCTGTTGCCGCGCTTTGTTGCCTTGCTTCGCTTGCCATCTGGGCGCAGCCCGCGTCTGACCAGCCAGCCTATCCGCCGGTGCTGGCGGGGAAGACGCTGAGTTTTCCGGCAGACACCGGCGCGCACCCGGATTACCGCACCGAGTGGTGGTATATCACCGGATGGCTGCGCGACGCGGCCGGGGTAGAGCGGGGGTTTCAGGTGACGTTTTTCAGGGTGCGGACCTTGCTTGGCGAGGATAACCCGAGCCGCTTTGCGCCCTCTCAACTGATCATTGCTCATGCCGCCATTGCCGATCCTGGCAAGGGGCGCTTGCTGCATGACGAGCGTGCTGCCCGCGCCGTGGCCCCGCTTGCCGGGGCGGCGACTGGACAGACACGTGTCTGGGTGGATGACTGGAGCCTCAAGCTTGACGACGGCGGCGACTACAGCACCCACATCAGCGCGGAGTCATTCGGGATGACGCTGCGTTTTCAGCCGGGCACTGACGTGGTGCTCAATGGTGATGAAGGCTGGAGCCAGAAAGCGCCAGACCCGCGTCACGCCAGCTTTTATTACAGTCGGCCACAGCTCGCAGTGAGCGGCACGCTTGAAATCGATGGCGCCACGCTGGAGGTCAGCGGGCATGCCTGGCTGGATCACGAGTGGTCCAGCGAGATACTGCCGGAAGACGCCAGCGGTTGGGACTGGGTGGGGATCAACCTGCACAACGGCGGCTCTCTGATGGCTTTTCAGATGCGGGATCACCAGCATGCGCCGATCTGGCATGCCGGGACCCTGATCGAGCCGGGGCAGTCAGATGTGGCGTTGGGCCCGGACGACATCCGCTTTGAAGCGCTGGACTGGTGGGTGTCGCCACGCAGCGGTATCCGTTATCCGGTGGCATGGAAGCTGCATGCTGGTTCGCGCAGTTTTCGCATTGAGGCGCTGATGCCGGACCAGGAACTCGATAGCCGGAATTCCACCGGGGCAATCTACTGGGAGGGCGCGATCCGGTTGTTTGAGAATGACGCGGAGGTGGGCCAGGGCTATCTTGAAATGACTGGATACGGTGCGCGCTTGCGCATGTAAAAAGCCGTGTATAATGCCGCGCTTGGCGTGTTTTGACGCTGTGCCCAGATGGCGGAATTGGTAGACGCACCAGATTTAGGTTCTGGCGCCGTGAGGCGTGGGGGTTCGAGTCCCTTTCTGGGCACCATTGATCGTAAAACTGACTCCGGTTTGAAACCTCGCCCTTCAGGGCGAAGCGAAGGCTGGAATTCCGGCCTTAAGGTTTCGGCCGTAGCGTTTTTGAAGGGGATGCAAACCCCCTTTTAAATCATGTCATAGCAACAGGCCTGAAGGCCTGTTGCCAATCACTTGCTCTCCATCGGCGCGCTCATTGTTGAAGTCCTGCGCAGTCTGGTGGGCATTCGAACCTCCGTAACTTTCATGCCCGTGCTGATTGCCCTGGCCGGCATCAAGGATATGGAGCGCGATGGGATGGCTCCAACATCTGGTCTGGCTTGTATTCGCTTGCAGGCTCGCCGGATGTTGCGATGGTCGAATCCTTGATCCGCTTCGACGACCGCTTTGCAGACTATACTTTCGAAGGAGTGCCGGATATCCGGGTCATCGTCTTTCGCGGTTACCCGGTCATGGCCATGATGCGACTGTCGACTGCTGTTTCCGACGGAAAGGCTAATCTTCACCAGGGGGCTGTGGGCGTGGGTCTGGATATCAGTGAGGGGCGTGCGCTCTTTGCGGTGCAGTTCAACCGGCCGGTCGATCGTCACCCCGATACCGGTCGCAGCCTGGACGATCTTGTCGTCCCGGGGTGGCCAACCCTGCTCAATCTGGCAGCGTCGGCCTATGAGATGACCGGCCTGGGTTATATCGGGGCCGATCTGGTCATTGACAAGCGATTTGGACCGACTTTGCTTGAGTTGAACGCACGTCCTGGCTTGGCCATACAAATGGCCAATGGCGAGGGCCTGGGGGCTCGTCTCGAACTGATCGAGGCGCAGCCGGAAGGCCGCAGCATCGCCGAGCGCGTCGACTTCTCGATCAAGCATTTTGGTCGCATCACCAACCGAGCAAGCGGCAATGCGTGAGCAGACTGCTCACGCAGTGGAAGGAGAGTCCCGGCGCGGGGTGTTCTATGGCCTCGGAGCCTATGGCATCTGGGGATGCTTTCCCTTGTTCTTCTCGCTGTTCGACGGCATTCCGAGCTGGGAAGTGCTGGTGCATCGGGTCATCTGGAGCTGCGTGTTTCTGGCGCTGCTGATCACGGTGCTCAAACGCTGGCAACCCGTGGTGGATGCCTTGCGTCGCCCGTCCGGCTTGGGCCTGGTGCTGGCATGTGCCGTGCTGATTGCGGCCAACTGGGGCATTTTCATCTATGCGGTTGAGGTCAGACAGGTTTTCCAGTCAAGTCTTGGCTACTTTCTCACGCCCATCGTAAACGTCGCGCTCGGCATGCTGGTGCTCAGGGAGCGCCTGAACACCTTGCAGTATCTGGCGGTTGCTCTGGCTGCAGTCGCGATCATGATGCAGTTGTTGTGGCTTGGGCAGGTTCCGTGGATCGCGCTGTTGCTGGCGCTGAGCTTTGGCACCTATGGTCTGCTCAGAAAGAAGGTGTCGCTGGATGGTTTGTCCGGGCTTTTTGTGGAGACCCTGTTGCTGTTGCCATTGGGTTTGCTTGCCTTTGTTGCCTTGATCGGTTTTGGGCAGTCAAACTTTGCGCACGACGGTTGGCAGACCACCTTGTTGATGGTCAGTGGTGTGGTGACTGCCATACCGTTGATGCTGTTTGCCGGAGCCACCCGGCGCTTGCGCCTGGCGACCGTCGGCTTTCTGATGTACATCAACCCCACCATGCAGTTTCTGACTGCCTTGCTGATTTTTGAGGAGGCCTTGTCGTCAGTTCAGTTGCTGAGCTTTGGCTTGATCTGGCTAGCGCTGGCGCTCTATAGCTGGGCTTCGTGGCCTCGCTCTGCTGGCTGATCAGAATCAGATTTGCAGTTCGTTGAGCACTTCCCTCTCAACCCTGAGCACGTGAGAGTCGACCGACAGACCGCGCCCGGTAATCAGAAAGGTGTCTTCCACACGCTCCCCAAGGGTAACAATCTTTGCGGTCAACACTGAAATCTCATGCTTTGCCAGAACCTCGGCAACGCTGAACAACAAGCCGGGCCGGTCTGCAGCCATCAGCGACAGAATGTAATGCTTGCCGGATTCGTCTGGCCTGATCGACACCTCCGGGGTAATCGGAAAATGCCTGACGTGGCGGGACAGCCTGCCAGAGCGGGGCCTGTCCTGCAAAGTCTCGTTGCGCAGTCGCTCGGCAAGTTCATGTTCTATCAGTTGCACGATGTCCCGGTATTGTGCTTCTTGTCCCGGATACTGCAGGATGAAGCTGTCGAGCGCATAACCGTGTCGGGTGGTATGCACCCTGGCCTCGAGAATCGACAGGCCAAGCCGACCGAAGAACCCTGTCAGCCGCACAAACAGATCCTTCTGGTCCTTTGTATAAATCATCACTTGCAGGCCATCACCCTGATCAGTGACGCGGGCTTTCACCACCGGTTCGTCGCATGAAGGACGGTAGTACAGGTGACGGGTGTGCCACGCAATCTCTTCGGCAGAGTTGCGCATGAAATACACTTGATCCAGCTTTGACCAGAAGGCTGTTTCGACATCGGCTTGCAGCCCGAAATAGCGCAGCGATCTTCTTGCATCCTCGTGGCGCTCATCAAGGCCTAAGGCCTCTTGTGGCGTCGCGCCACGCAGCAAGCGCTGGGTAGCCAGAAACAGATCCTCCAGCAATTTGCTGCGCCATCCATTCCAGACCTTGGGGCTGGTGCCCCTGATGTCAGCATGAGTGAGCAGATACAAGGCGATCAGCCGTCTCTCGTTCTGCACGATCGCGGCAAAGCGCTGAATGGTCTCCGGGTCGGAGATGTCCTGCTTCTGGGCAACGGTGGACATGGTCAGGTGATACTGAACCAGCCACACAACCAGGCTTTTGTCTTCGTCCTGAATGCCGTGCTGGTCGCAGAACAGCGCCACATCAACCATGCCAAGCAGCGAATGGTCTCCGCCACGCCCTTTTGCGATGTCATGAAACAGCGCAGCAACGTATAACAGCCACTGTCGCTCGAAATTCAGCATCAAGTGGGTCATCGCCGGATACTCATGCGCATGCTTGCCTTGGGTAAAACGACGCACATTGCGCAACACCATCAAGGTGTGCTGATCCACCGTGTAAGCATGAAACAAGTCGTGCTGCATCTGGCACAGTATGCGACGCCACGGCGGTAGATAGTGGCTCAGGATGCCGTACTGGTTCATGCGCCGAAACGCCTGTACAACACCGCGCCGTTGCTGAAGAATCTCCATGAACAAGGCCCGATGTTCTGGCTTGGCGCGAAACGCGGCGTTGATGCGCTTGCGGTTCAGCCACAACAGGCGCAGCGTACGAGCGGTCATGCCGCGCAGTTCGGGGCGTTGCTGCAGCAACAGAAAGCACTCCAGCAGTGCCGATGGATGCTTTTCGAAAACGTCGTCGGCGCGAACATCAAGCAGTTCCCGCACCATCTGAAACCTCGGATTGATGGTGATTGCGCTGCCGCCCTGATCCGGGAAAATGACTGTTGCGTAGTTTTGCAGCAGGATGGTATTGATCTGCGTGAGCTTTTTTGCAGTCAGGTAGTAACGCTGCATGAGCACTTCAGAAGCGCGCTTGGTGGCTGTCGCCTGAATGCCCATGCGGCTTGCCAGGGCTTCCTGATAGTCAAACAGCAGTCGGTCTTCGGCTCGCCCGGTCTGAAAGTGCAGTTGTATGCGCACATGCTCCAGAAAGCACTCTATGCTGCGAAGCTCGCTTGCCTCATGCCCGGTGATCAACCGATTGCGGGCCAGCTCGCGCCAGTTGTGGCCGACACCGGCTGCACGCGCAATCCAACCCAGCATTTGCAGGTCGCGCAAACCGCCCGGACTCTCCTTGCAGTTCGGTTCCAGCGAGTATGGGCTGTCGTTGTGCCGTGCGTAGCGCTGCTCCTGCTCAAGATTTTTTGCCTTGAAGAAGGCGCTGACATCCAGCATGGCCCGATAGCGCAGGCTGAATTCGTTGTACAAGGCCTGATTGCCGAACAGAAAACGGGCTTCCAGCAGGTTGGTCTGTATGGTGATGTCGTCGGCTGCAGCGTCCAGACACTCTTGCAGCGTCCGCACCGTCTGACCAATCTCAAGGCCAATGTCCCACAATGCACCCACCATCGCGGTGAGTTTGGCTTTTGTATCGGCGTCTGCCGCTTCAGGCAGCAAGAACATCAGATCCACGTCCGAGTGGGGAAACAGCTCGCCGCGTCCATAGCCACCGACCGCTACCATTGCTGCAGTGTCCGGCATGGCGGCTTCCCGCCAAAGCGCAATCAGCACACTGTCCACCAAGGCGGCCCTGCCACGCAGCAGTGCCGAGCTTGATGGACGGTTCTCGTAGGCAGTGCGCAACTCAAGGCTACCATCGACAATCTGTTGCCGGAGCTGCGTGACGACATTCCGTTCGATCTGAAACACGGGTTCAGTCATGGTTCGGGACTCAAATCAGGGAAAAGTCGGCCGAGTTCGAGATTGGCGGGAGGAGGAGGGCATCCGGTGGAGCGGGTCAGCACTTCAACCCCGCTGGGGGTGACCAGCACGGTGTGTTCGTACTGGGCCGACAGGCTGCGGTCCCGGGTGACGATCGTCCAGCCGTCAGGCAGTTCCGAAATTGCTGCCTTGCCCGCATTGATCATGGGTTCGATTGTGAAGGTCATGCCTTCAAGCAGTTCTATGCCCGTGCCTGGTTTGCCGTAATGCAAAACTTGCGGCTCCTCGTGAAAGCGCGCACCGATCCCGTGTCCGCAAAACTCTCTGACAACCGAAAAACCATTGCTTTCGGCGTGTTTCTGAATCGCGTGTCCGATATCCCCCAGGCGGGCACCAGGTCGAACAGTGGCAATTCCCAGCCACATGCATTCAAAGGTGACCGCACACAGGCGGCGCGCCAGAATACTGGTGCCTTTTTCGCCCCCTACCAGGAACATCCGGCTGGTGTCGCCATGGTAGCCATCCTTGATGACAGTGATGTCAATGTTGACAATGTCGCCCTTCTTGAGCGGCTTCGGACCCGGGATGCCGTGGCAAACCTGATGGTTAACCGAAGTGCAGATGGACTTGGGGTAGGGCTTGTAGC
This sequence comes from Azoarcus sp., assembly GCA_036734105.1. Classification (GTDB taxonomy): domain Bacteria; phylum Pseudomonadota; class Gammaproteobacteria; order Burkholderiales; family Rhodocyclaceae; genus Azoarcus_F. Next base: position 9,479 of record DAIMZH010000025.1, read on the forward strand.
CTGACGGCGAATAATTGAGCGGTGCCGGGATCGTGCCCTGAACCTCAACCATGTAGTCATGGCACAGACGGTCGATTTCTTCAGTCGTGATGCCAGGCTTCACATGGGCTTCGATGTAATCCAGAACTTCGGAGCCCAGGCGGCCGGCCTCTCGCATTTTGATGATTTCTTCGGGGGTCTTGATGGTGATTGTCATGATTTTAAGTTAGCTTGACGACCGATCATGCCGGAGGGCCGTTTGTTTGTAGCCGGTTTCCAAGGCGTTGGATTCACGGTGCTGGGACGTGAAGGCTAACGCAGGGGAGGCTGACAGGCAAATTACTGCTGTCCTCGGATGTTTCGACTTGAGTACAAGGCCATTCGTTCGTTATAATCACAAGCTTGTCTGCTCACTATGGGTCGGCAAAATCCACACGCCGGGCTTTTTCCGATATTTCGTGAAAAGGGTCCGCGACCTGCCGGAACTCCGGCGTCGCGGTATGGGGTAAAACCCAGGTCCGGCGGAGGTCAAACCCTTTATTCGGAGTTTTTTCAATGTCTGTCACAATGCGTCAAATGCTCGAAGCGGGCGTTCACTTTGGTCACCAGACCCGTTTCTGGAACCCGCGCATGGCCCCGTACATCTTCGGTCACCGCAACAAGATTCATATCGTCAACCTCGAAAAGACCATGGTCAAGTATCAGGAAGCCGTGGAGTTCGTGCGTCGTCTCTCAAGCAATCGCGGTACCGTCCTGTTTGTCGGCACCAAGCGCCAGGCGCGTGAAACCATCGCCGAAGAAGCAAGCCGCGCCGGTATGCCTTATGTAGATGAGCGCTGGCTGGGTGGCATGCTGACCAACTTCAAGACGGTCAAGCAGTCCATCAAGCGTCTGAAGGAAATGGAAGCCATGGCAGACGACGGTTCGCTGGATCGTCTGTCCAAAAAAGAAGCTCTCATGCACAGCCGCGAACTGGAAAAACTCCAGAAGAGTATCGGCGGCATCAAGGATATGGGCGGCGTTCCCGATGCGATCTTCGTCATCGATGTCGGCTACCACAAAATTGCCATCAGCGAAGCTCAAAAGCTTGGTATTCCGCTCGTGGCCGTGGTTGATACCAACCATTCGCCTGAAGGTATCGATTACGTCATTCCGGGTAACGATGACTCTTCCCGCGCGGTTCGTCTTTATGCACGCGGTGTTGCCGATGCCGTGCTGGAAGGTCGCACCATGGCGCTGCAGGAGATCGTTGCTGCTGGCGACGACGAGTTTGTAGAAGTCGAAGACGAAGTTTCGTCGGATGAAGAGCAGGCCTGACAGGTCGGCTTGTTCCAACCCCGGACGCTCTGTCCGGGGTTAATGATTTCAAGATCACTTTAGAAGATTGGGAGTTAGCATGGCGGCAATCACCGCGGGCATGGTCAAGGAACTGCGCGAAAAGACCGACGCGCCGATGATGGAATGCAAGAAGGCACTCACTGAAGCCGACGGCGATATGGGCAAGGCCGAAGAGATTCTTCGGGTCAAGCTGGGTAGCAAGGCAAGCAAGGCTGCCTCTCGCGTTACCGCCGAAGGTGTTGTGGCTACCTATCTGTCAGAAGACGGAAAGCTGGCAGCGATGGTTGAACTGAACTGTGAAACCGACTTTGTTGCCAAGAACGACGATTTTCTGTCCTTCGCTGCCGGTCTGGCAGAACTCGTTGCAAGCAACAACCCGGCCGATGTGGCTGCTCTGTCAGCCCTCGAATACAACGGTCAGCCGATCGAAACCTTCCGCACAGGTTTGATTGGCAAGATTGGCGAAAACCTCAGCATTCGTCGCTTTACGCGCATCGAAAGTCAGGGTGCGGTCGCCAACTACATCCATGCAGGCTCCAAGATCGGTGTGCTGATTGATCTGGTCGGCGGTGATGCTCAGTTGGGCAAAGATCTTGCCATGCATGTCGCAGCATCCAAGCCCAAGGCTCTGGCCGCTGACGAGGTGCCAGCCGATCTGATCGAAACCGAGCGTCGCGTCGCAACCGAAAAGGCTGCAGAGTCCGGCAAGCCTGCCAACATCGTCGAAAAGATGGTCGAGGGTGCGGTGCAGAAGTATCTCAAGGAAGTGACCTTGCTTGGTCAGCCTTTTGTCAAAGACGACAAGCAGACCGTAGAGGCCTTGCTGAAGGCACGCAATGCCTCGGTAGCTTCTTTCGTTCTGTATATCGTTGGTGAAGGTATCGAAAAGAAGGTGTCCGATTTTGCCGCCGAAGTAGCCGCCCAAGCTGCTGCTGCGCAAAAGTAAGGAGAGACCCCTGATGTCCGCCGCCTACAAGCGTATTCTTCTCAAGTTGTCTGGCGAAGCCCTCATGGGCGACGACGCTTACGGCATCAATGAAGACGTGATGACCCGCATTGTCCTGGAGGTCTCCGATGTTGTTCGCCTCGGAGTGCAAGTCGGTGTGGTCATAGGTGGCGGCAACATTTTCCGCGGCATGAAAGGCGCTGCTTCAGGCATGGATCGTGCCACCGCCGATTACATGGGCATGCTGGCCACAGTCATGAACGCGATGGCCTTGTCAGATGCAATGAGGCGGCACGGTGTTGAGGCGCGTGTTCAGTCCGCACTGCGCATTGATCAAGTGGTTGAACCCTATGTGCGGGCGCGAGCCATTCGTCATCTTGACGAAGGCCGTGTCGTCATTTTTGGTGCTGGAACAGGTAATCCGTTTTTCACCACCGACACCGCAGCCGCACTAAGAGGTGCAGAGATCGGTGCACAAATCGTTCTGAAGGCTACCAAGGTTGACGGTGTGTACACCTCCGACCCCAAGAAAGACCCGACGGCCAAGCGTTATCATAGAATCAGCTTTGACGAAGCGATCGGTCGAAACCTGAGTGTGCTAGATGCCACTGCATTTGCGCTTTGCCGTGATCAAAAACTACCGATCAACGTGTTTTCCATCTTCAAGCCAGGTGCGCTTAAGCGTGTCGTGATGGGTGAAGATGAAGGTACGTTGGTCCATTCCTGAGGATACGTCCATGCTTAACGAGCTAGCCAAGACCATCGAGCAAAAAATGCTCAAGTCGATCGAGGTTCTCAAGTCCGACCTGAGCAAGGTCAGGACCGGGCGCGCCCATGTGGGACTGCTTGACCACATCATGGTTGAATACTATGGCAGCATGGTTCCAATCAACCAGGTAGCCAACGTAACCCTGGTAGATGCACGTACCATCGGTGTTCAGCCCTGGGAGAAACCCTTGCTTTCCAAGGTCGAACGCGCCATCCGCGATTCCGATCTTGGTTTGAATCCATCCAACCAAGGTGAGCTCATCCGCGTGCCCATGCCGCCGCTCACTGAAGAGCGTCGTCGCGAATTGACCAAGGTAGTGCGTTCCGAGGGCGAGAATGCCAAGGTCGCTATTCGCAACCTTCGCCGTGATGCAAATCATCAGCTCAAGGAAGCGGTCAAGGACAAGGAGATTTCGGAAGATGACGACAGGCGTGGTCAGGAGCAGGTACAAAAGCTGACCGACAAGTTCGTGGCCGAAATCGACAAGCTTCTCGCCGAGAAAGAACAAGAGTTGATGCAGATCTGATCCGGCGGACCGGCAGGCATTCCGATTCCGATAACGGAGGTCCATCATGACGTCTCGCACCGCGAAAAGCTCAACGCTCGAGATACCAGAGAGTTCAGAAGTGCCACGTCACGTCGCCATCATCATGGACGGCAACGGTAGATGGGCCAAGCGGCGCATGTTACCGCGTGTCGCGGGTCACAGGCGCGGCGTCAAAACGGTTCGCGAGATTACAAAGGCCTGCATAGATCAGGGCGTTGAACACCTTACGCTTTTTGCGTTCAGTTCTGAAAACTGGCGTCGACCGCTCGATGAGGTGTCCTTCCTGATGAAGTTGTTTGTCAGTGCCTTGCGTAGCGAAGTCTCTCGTCTTCACAAGAACGGCATCCGCTTCAAGGCCATCGGAGATCTCAGTCGGTTTGATCCAGTGCTAATCGAGTTGATTCGTGAAGCGGAGGTGCTGACAGCCGACAACACGCGTCTCACCCTCTCGGTGGCAGTAAACTACGGTGGCCGTTGGGACATCATGCAAGCGGTCAATCGCATCATGGCTACTCGTAGCAGTCCTGCTGAGGTTACAGAGGCCGAGCTGGCTGAACACCTCGAAATGGCCTACGCTCCCGAGCCCGACCTGTTTATCCGGACCGGCGGAGAAAAGCGCATTAGCAACTTTCTGCTGTGGCAACTGGCCTATACCGAACTGTACTTCACTGACACTTTGTGGCCAGACTTCGACAGTACCGCGCTCGACCTCGCGATACAGTCATATGTAAATCGCGAGCGGCGTTTCGGCCGAACCAGTGAGCAGCTAGTGTCCGGAGCAACTGAAAAGAAATCAACAGGCTCTGCCAACAATGCTTAAGCAACGCGTTTTGACGGCCGTTGTGCTGGTGCTTGGGCTTGGGGGCGCGGTGGTCTGGTTGCCTCAATGGGCTTGGCTTGCGTTGATCGCATCCATCACGGCAGTTGGTGCGCACGAATGGGCAATGCTCAACCGCGAATCCGCGACCAGAGCGATGAGTTATGCGTTTCTCAATGCGGTATTGACCTTTGTAATCGGTGTGCTGGCCGGGGTGAGCGGCCTGGCGTTTGGATTCAGTGCGCTGCTCGTGTTCGTCTATCTGCCCAGCCTGTTGATGTGGGCGATTTTAGTCCCGCGCTGGATGCGCTCTGGCTGGCAACTGCAAGCGCGGCGAATGCGGCTACTCACCGGCATCGTGTTGTTGGTACCAACAGGTGTCGCAATTGCGCACCTGCGCGAGTTTGACGTGCGTCTTCTGTTTGTCGTGCTGGTTCTGGTGTGGGTGGCTGATATCGCCGCCTACTTTACTGGCAAGGCAGTCGGCCGCACCAAACTAGCCCCCGGCATCAGTCCCGGAAAGACGCGCGAGGGTGCGGCCGGCGCCGCGCTGGGTGTCGTCCTTGCGGGGTCCGTGAGCTATTACCTGCTCGCGCCATCGCCCGGTATGCTCTCACTGATCTGGCTGGTGCCAGCCTTGGTGGCCTACACTGCGCTCAGTATCGTCGGCGATCTTTTCGAGTCGCTGGTCAAGCGCAGTTGTGGTGCCAAGGATAGCGGCAAGCTGCTTCCCGGTCACGGTGGTGTGCTTGACCGAATCGACAGCCTGACATCGACCTTGCCGTTGGCTGGTTTTCTTGTTCTGATTCTACAGTTGCTTGCATGACAACCATCGCCAGACAAAATGTCACAGTGCTCGGGGCCACCGGCTCGATTGGTGACAGCACCTTGGACGTGATCGCTCAGCACCCGGATCGTTTTGCGATCTTTGCGTTGACTGCGCTTAACCGAATCGACAAGCTCGAAGCACTGTGCCTGCAACATCGTCCGCGCTTTGCAGTGACTGCCGATGACTCGCAAGCCATCGATCTACGCTGTCGCCTCAATGCTGCAGGCTTGCAAACCGAAGTGCTTTCGGGTTCATCAGGCTTGATAGAGGTGAGTCAGGCTGCCGAGGTTCACACTGTTATGGCGGCAATTGTTGGAGCAGCAGGCCTTTTGCCAACACTCGCCGCTGCCCGTGCTGGCAAGCGCATTTTGCTAGCCAACAAAGAGGCGCTGGTTCTTTCTGGCGACTTGTTTATGGAGGCGGTTCAGCGTTCAGGTGCGACACTGCTCCCGATCGACAGCGAACACAACGCCATATTCCAGTCCTTGCCAGCGAATTTCGCACGTGATCCGCATCGAGTCGGTGTGCGTCGTATCCTTTTGACCGCTTCAGGTGGACCGTTTCGGCAGTTGCCGCTCGAAGCACTCCGTGAAGTGACGCCAGACCAAGCCTGCGCGCACCCCAACTGGGTCATGGGACGCAAGATCTCTGTCGATTCTGCCAGCATGATGAACAAGGGTCTGGAGTTGATTGAGGCCCATTGGTTGTTTGGCCTGGCTGCCGAGCACATTGAAGTTGTGATTCATCCGCAAAGCGTGATCCACTCAATGGTGGAGTATCTCGACGGATCGGTGATCGCACAGTTGGGCAACCCCGACATGCGAACCCCCATTGCGCATGCACTGGCCTATCCTGAGCGAATCGATTCTGGCGTGGCCTCACTCGATCTGTTCAAAATTGGCAGACTGGATTTCGAAGCGCCCGATCTTGTGAGATTTCCGTGTCTGCGTCTTGCCTACCAGTGCCTCAAGCAAGGGGGCTCGTCAAGCGCCACACTCAATGCGGCCAACGAAGAGGCTGTGGCCGCCTTTCTGGACGAACGTCTGAGTTTCACCGACATCCCGGTAGTCATTGAACAAACCCTGGAACGCATGGGTTTTGTGGTTGTCGACTCTCTCGAAACCGTGTTGGAGGTTGACGCTCGAAGTCGTCAGCTCGCACGATCCGAGATAATCAAACGGCAGCGTTCATGAACCTATTCGAATACCTGATCCCCTTTGCGATAGCACTTGGATTACTGATTTTTTTTCATGAACTTGGACACTATCTTGTGGCGCGGTGGTGTGGTGTCAAGGTGCTCAGGTTTTCCATAGGTTTTGGCAAACCCTTGCTCAAGTGGACTGCGGGCAAGGACAAAACCGAATGGGTTCTGGCTGCCTTCCCGCTTGGTGGCTATGTGCGTATGCTCGACGAACGCGAAGGGGATGTTTTGCCTGCAGATCGTGTTCGTGCGTTCAACACACAATCAGTCTGGAGGCGTTATGCCATCGTTGCCGCTGGTCCACTAGCCAATTTTCTGCTCGCTATTGTCGTCTACTGGGCGCTCTTCAGCATTGGTACCGAGGAGTTGCAACCACGGATGGCACTGACCGAGCCAGCAGGTACTATTGCAGCGCAAGCTGGCGTCAGGGACGGGGATCTGGTTGTCGCGGTTGGGGACAAGACGCTCCAATCATGGGACGAACTGCGCTGGGCACTGTTGAAACATGCGCTTGATGGCAGGACCGTCGATTTGAGAGTCCGGACGGCTGAAGGCGTTGAAACCTTTCGACGCCTTGACTTTGGCAACGTTCGAATTGACGACGGACGAAACGATGTCATCGAACAGATGGGACTCAGACCATGGCGGCCAAACATCCCACCTACAGTTGGTGCAATCATGACTGGCAGCGCGGCAGAGCGGGCTGGGCTTGTGATTGGCGATCGTGTCCAATCCGCTGACGGTCAGGCCATAGAGAGCTGGCACTCACTGGTCACCCTTGTGCGCGACAGGCCCGAACAGCCAGTGGAACTGCAGGTTATCCGGGCTGGTGCGTCAATTGACATAGCGATCATTCCTGAGGCGGTCGTCGAAGATGGACAACGCTTTGGGAGAATCGGTGTTTCGGTTGCAGAGGTACCGGAGATTCGCAACCTGATGTTCGCAACCGTGAGTTATGGGCCAATTGAAAGTTTGGCTCGAGCGGCGGGGAAGACTTGGGACACCAGTGTGCTGACCTTGCGAATGATTGGTCGGATGATTACCGGTGAAGCGTCCTGGAAAAATCTGTCCGGACCGGTCACCATTGCGGACTATGCTGGCCAAACCGCCAAGCTGGGTTGGACTTATTACTTGGGTTTTGTGGCGCTTATCAGTATCAGTCTGGGTGTACTCAACCTTCTTCCGATCCCGGTTCTGGACGGTGGGCATTTGCTGTATTATACGATCGAGATCGTAAAGGGTAGCCCATTGTCCGATCGTGTGATGCTCTTTGGACAACAAGTCGGGCTGGTGCTTCTAGTCATGCTCATGGCGTTTGCCTTCTTCAACGACATCGCTCGGTTAATCTCCGGTTGAAATCCGAATGAAACAAAAACTAATCAGCGGGCTGGTGACAGCCCTTTTTGCTGCTGCTCCCGCCTTCGCGTTCGAGTCCTTTGTGGTCAAGGATATACGCGTCGAGGGCATACAGCGAACCGAAGCTGGCACTGTCTTCAGCTATCTCCCGGTTCGGGTGGGCGAGACCTTCACTGAACGGAACGCAGCCGATGCCATCCGCGGCTTGTTCGCAACCGGGTTTTTCAGCGATGTGCGGATCGAGGTTGAGGACGAAGTCATCGTCGTCGTGGTTGACGAAAGGCCTGCCGTATCGGACATCAGTTTCAGCGGTGTCAAGGAGTTTGACCAAAAAGCACTAAAGGCCGGGCTGCGTGAGGTTGGTCTGGCTGAGGCGCGGATATTTGACCGAGCGTTGCTGGAGCGCGCCGAGCAGGAGCTGAAGAGACAGTACCTGAGTCGCGGAAAATATGCTGCCGAAGTGACCACAACGGTTACGCCGCTCGAACGTAACCGGGTTGCGATCAACTTTACGGTTGACGAGGGAAAAGTCGCCCGAATCAAGCAAATCCGGGTGATTGGCAATCAGGCCTTCAAAGAAAAAGAACTGCTTGGCCTGATGCAGCAGCGCACCCCGGGCTGGTTGACCTGGTATACCAAGAACGACCAGTATTCGCGACAGAAGCTCGCTGCAGACCTTGAGTCCTTGCGTTCCTTCTATCTTAATCAAGGTTATCTGGACTTCAATATCGATTCCACTCAGGTCTCGATTACTCCTGACAAGCGTGATATCTACATCACCGTCAATATCACCGAGGGTGAGGTATACACGATTTCCGCAGTGCGATTTACCGGTGACTTGGTAATCCCTGAAGAGGAGTATCAGTCGCTGGTCAAGATGCGTCCGGGTGACATCTTTTCACGCGAAAATCTCACTCAAACGACTACCGCAGTCTCAGATCGCCTTGGAAACGAGGGCTACGCCTTCGCCAACGTCAATGCAGCGCCCGAGGTGGACAGTGAGAAGCGCGAAGTCGCTTTCACGATTTTCGTTGATCCCGGTCGCCGCGTGTACGTGCGTCGGATCAACGTAGGCGGCAACATCAAGACACGAGACGAAGTCATACGTCGCGAAATGCGGCAGATGGAAGGCGGTTGGTATGACGCAGCCAAGATCAATCGCTCGCGAAGCCGCATTGATCGGCTCGGCTACTTTGATGAGGTGGCTGTTCAAACACCCGCCGTTCCTGGCACAACCGACCAGGTTGATATCAATTTCACGGTCAAGGAGCGTCCGACTGGCAACCTGATGCTGGGCGCTGGTTTTTCGAGCTCCGAAAAAGTCGTGCTTTCGGGCTCGGTGTCGCAGGAGAATCTGTTTGGTAGCGGCAAGGCACTCAGTGTTGGGGTGAACACCTCCAAGTCTGGTAGAACCTTCTCGCTGTCCTTCACTGATCCCTACTACACGATTGACGGTGTCAGTCTGGGCTACGATCTTTACCATCGAACCTACGACCCTTCTGACGTGTCGACTGTGGCACGCTACAAGCAGGTTTCCACCGGCGGGGGTATCCGGCTGGGCTATCCGGTTACTGAAGATGACGTCATCAATTTCGGGCTTGCAGTGGATCGGAGTGTGACCACCACGTATAGCAATAGTCCGGTACAGTATCTTGATTTCTGCAAGGAATACGGTTGTAGTGACCCCGCCACTGGGGTGGGCGACGTCACAGTGAACAGTCTGATCGGTAGTATCAGTTGGGAGCGTGACAAGCGTGACAGTCTCATCTACCCGCGAGCCGGCAACTACCAGCGGGCCTTCTTTGATGTCGCGCTTCCGCCGGGCAAGCTTCGCTATGCGCGGGCCAGTTATCAGTATCAGCATTGGTTCCCGATTCGGCGAGACGAAGCTTTGATGCTGAACGGGGAGATTGCCTTCGGTAAGGGCTTTGGCGGCAAGACGCTACCGTTCTATCGTAACTACTACGCTGGTGGTATCGGCTCGGTGCGCGGTTTTGAAGAGGGGTCGCTTGGTCCTCGCACAGCGAACGGGGACGACTCGCTGGGCGGTAATCGTCGCATCATTGTTAACGCGGAGTATTATTTCCCTCTGCCGGGGTCGGGTATGGACCGCTCATTCCGCATGTCGGTGTTTGCTGATGGTGGTTATGTGTGGGGTGAAGGCGACAAGGTACGTTTTGGTGACATGCGTTTCAGTACCGGTCTTGGCTTCTCATGGAGTTCGCCGATTGGCCCTCTCAAGTTCAGTGTTGCACAACCGGTCAAAAAAGGTTCAGGGGATGAAACCCAACGCTTTCAGTTCCAGCTTGGAAGCGTGTTTTAAGAATTATCATGCTGTCTGACATATATCCTCTCGGAGGTTTTGAGTGAAAGTCCGTATTCTCCCCATTCTTTTGGTTGCAGTGCTGGGGCTTGGTGCTGGCGCCGCGCTTGCGCAGAGCAAGGTTGGTTTTGTTGATTCAGATCGATTGATGCGGGAGGCCGCACCTGCTCAGGTCGCTCAGCAAAAGCTGGAACGTGAGTTTGAACGTCGAGATCAGGAACTTGAACGCATGGCTCGCGAGTTGTCTGCCTTGCAAGAGGAGCTAGAGCGTAACGCGCTGACCATGGGTGACGCAGATCGCCGCAACAAGGAGCGCACCTTCAATGATGTGAGCCGCGAGTTTCAGCGCAAGCAGCGCGAGTTTCGTGAAGATTTGAACCAGCGTCGCAACGAAGAGCTTGCTGCTGTCCTCGATCAGGCCAATGCCGCCATCAAGCAGGTCGCAGAAAGCGAGCAGTACGATGTGATTCTGCAGGAGGCCGTGTTTGCCAGCCCGCGCGTGGACATCACCGACAAGGTGATACGCCTTCTGGCCAACACCCGCTGATCAGCGCTCATGTATCGGCTAGACGAACTCGCCGCCTTGTATGGTGGCGAGTTACGCGGAGAAGGCTCAATCGAGATCCGTCGGGTTGCACCGATTGACGAGGCCGGACGGGGGGACATCAGTTTTCTTTCCAATCCAAAATACGCCTCAAAGCTTGATTCGTGTCGAGCGTCGGCACTCATTCTGACTCCGGACGCAGCCGACAAAACCAGCTTGCCGGCGATCCTTACCCGTGATCCTTACCTTTACTTTGCGCGTGTTGCCGGGCTGTTGAACCCTCCGGTCAAGCCATCGTCTGGCGTTCATCCGTCTGCTACCGTGTGCTGCTCCGTGCCCGATGACGTGCATGTTGGAGCTGGCGCATTCATAGCCGAAGATGTAACGCTCAGCCCGGGTGTAGTTGTGGGGTCGGGGGTTTCGATAGAAGCCGGTGCGCATGTCGGAGCGGACACCGTGATTCATCCCCGCGTCTCAATCTATGCGGGTTGTGTCATCGGTGCGCGCTGCATCATCCATTCTGGCGCTGTCATAGGGGCCGACGGTTTTGGCTTTGCGCGTGATGCAGACAAAAGCTGGGTCAAGATTTCTCAGACCGGGCGAGTGCTGCTAGGTGACGATGTCGAGGTGGGTGCCAACACCACAATAGACCGAGGCGCGATGGGTGACACTGTTATCGGCACGGGAGTCAAGCTTGATAATCAGATTCAAATCGCTCACAACGTCCGCATCGGTGATCACACCGCGATTGCCGGGTGCGTTGGTATTGCCGGCAGCACCGTGATTGGCAAACGTTGCATGATTGGTGGTCAGGCTGGCATAGTCGGTCATCTGAACATCTGTGACGATGTCGTGATATCGGCCGGGACGCTCGTTTTCAAGTCGATTCACAAGCCGGGTGTTTACACCGCAAGCTTGCCAGTACAGCCACATGCAGAATGGGTTCGCAATTTCTCCCATCTGCGTCATCTCGATTCATTTTCGGCGCGCCTCCGTGCACTTGAACAAGCCGATCGCAACAAGGCCTAGTCATAATGGATATTAACGAAATACTGACCTATCTCCCTCACAGATACCCGTTTTTGCTGGTCGATCGTGTGCTTGAGATCACGGTCGGCAAAAGGATTACCGCAATAAAGAATGTGACCATGAATGAGCCGTTTTTTCCAGGCCATTTCCCCGGGCATCCTGTCATGCCCGGTGTGCTTATCGTCGAAGCCATGGCGCAAGTTGCTGCCTTGTTGTCATTCAAGTCAATGGGCGTCAAGCCTGATGAGAATTCGGTGGTGTTGTTTGCTGGTATCGACAATGTGCGTTTCAAGCGCCAGGTCATACCGGGTGACCAACTGGTGTTTGAGGTGGAAATACTTCAGAGCAAACGCAACATCTACAAGTACAAGGGTGTTGCCCGTGTTGATGGGCAACTGGCTGCGGAAGCCGAGCTCATGTGCGCGCTGAAGACTAAATGATGATTCATCCGACCGCAGTCATACACGCGACCGCCATTGTTCACCAAGGGGCGAGCATTGGGGCCGGTGTCGAGATCGGCCCATACTCGATAATTGGCCCGAATGTTGAGATTGGTGAGCGATGCAAGATTGGGCCGCATGTCGTCATCGAAGGTCACACCGCGCTAGGTTGCGAGAACCAGATCTACCAGTTCTCATCGATTGGCGCCGCGCCGCAGGACAAGAAGTACGCCGGTGAAGCGACCCGCCTGGAGATCGGCGATCGTAACGTGATCCGTGAGCATTGTACTTTTAATACGGGTACCACCCAGGATGGTGGAATCACCCGGGTTGGAAGCGACAACTGGATCATGGCCTGTGTGCACATTGCACATGACTGTCAGGTGGGCAACAACACCACCTTCGCTAACCATGCCACGCTTGCGGGTCATGTCACAGTCGGCGACTGGGTTATTCTTGGTGGTTTCACCGGGGTTCACCAGTTCTGTCGTGTTGGCGCGCACGCCTTCTGTGGTGTTGGCACGGTGCTGGTGCAGGATCTTCCCCCCTTTGTCACGGTTGCAGGCAACCCGGCACAACCTCACGGGATCAATTCCGAGGGATTACGCCGCCGAGGTTATAGCGCGGAGGCCATCGCCGGTATAAAGCGTGCCTATCGTTCGCTTTATCGCAAGGGATTGTCGCTGGATGAAGCAAGGCAGGAGATTGCTTCAATCGCTGCGGAGCAGGACGAGGTGCGCCTGTTTTCAGACTTCGTATCACAGCCCGGACGCGGTCTGGTCCGTTGAACCAAGGACACGCCGTGGGTCTCCGAATTGCCATGGTGGCGGGCGAAACCTCCAGCGACTTGTTGGCGGCGCACCTGATACGCGCACTCAAGGTGGTGCAACCCGATGCCGAATTTTTTGGCATAGGCGGCCCTAGGATGGAGGCCGAGGGTTTTCAAAGCTGGTGGCCATGCGAGCGACTGGCGGTGCATGGATTTGTGGATGCGCTCAAACGCTACCGTGAGCTGTCCGGTATCCGTCGGCAACTTCGCAACCGACTGGTTGACGCGCCGCCAGATGTCTTTATTGGTGTTGATGCCCCTGACTTCAACCTTTGGCTGGAAGGGCAGATGAAGCAGGGTGGTGTGCCCGCGATTCATTTCGTCAGCCCTTCGATCTGGGCCTGGCGGGGCGGCAGGATCAAGACCATCGCCAAGTCGGTTGACCACATGCTGTGCATGTTTCCGTTCGAACCCGGGATTTATCATCAAGCTGGGGTGAAAGCCACGTTTGTCGGGCACCCCTTGGCCGATCAGTTTCCGCTCGAACCTGACCGGCTGGCGGCACGGCTCAAACTGCATATCGCTCCACATCGTCCGGTCATTGCCGTTCTTCCGGGCAGTCGGGAGTCCGAGGTCAGAAATCTCGGGCGCTTGTTCGTTGATGCTGCCCTTTTGCTTGCACAAAGACGCCCCGAGGCGCGCTTCATTGTGCCGCTGGCAACCCGTGAGACCCGACTGCTTTTCGAGCAGGCTTTGCGCGAATCGCAGGCACCACCGGACAAGATACGCATTCTTTTTGGTCATTCGGTCGAGGCCATGACCGCTGCAGACGTCGTGCTGGTGGCCAGTGGCACGGCTTCGCTAGAGGCTGCATTGTTAAAACGCCCTATGGTGATCAGCTACCGCATGGGCAAGTGGCAATACAAACTCATGCGCCGGCTGGCTTATCTGCCGTGGGTAGGCTTGCCCAACATCTTGTGTAACGAGTCGCTTGTTCCCGAGCTGCTGCAGGACGATGCCACCCCTCAGGCGCTGGCGGATGCACTCGATCAGTGGTTGCGCAATCCGGTCAAGCGGGCAGAGCTTGCACAACGTTTTACCGAACTGCATCTGTCGCTCAGCCAGAACACTGCCGAAAAGGCCGCCGAGGCCATCATGCAAACCTTGCGCGAACTCAACCCCAAAGCCCTGGACTGAGCTGAACGGGTTTAATGTGTATGCGTAGTAGCGGATTGCCCGGCCGTGTTTCAGGCCTATGTTCTTCGCTTGCGGGTTGTTTCCCGGTCATCACTTACTTCTTCTCATCATGCCTTTGACTCCACACTCCAACCCGGTTTTGAGCGCCGCCACGCTTCTCGTTTGTGGTGTAGACGAGGCGGGCAGGGGGCCTTTGTGCGGAAGTGTCGTTGCTGCTGCAGTAATTCTTGACCCGCACAAGCCTATTGCAGGTCTGGCCGACTCCAAGAAGCTCAGCGCAGCCCGCAGGGAGAAGCTGGCAATCCTCATTCGCCAGCGCGCGCTGGCCTGGTGTGTGGCCGAAGCGACAGTCGAGGAGATTGACCGCCTTAACATCCTGCATGCCACCATGCTGGCCATGCAGCGCGCCGTGGAAGGCTTGAGCGTGACGCCGTCAAAAGCCCTCATCGACGGCAACCGTTGCCCCTCGCTACACATCCCGGCTGAAGCGTTAATCGGTGGCGATGCCTGCATCGCGGCCATTTCGGCAGCCTCCATTCTCGCCAAGACATCGCGTGACGCGACAATGCTGGCGCTCGATCAAAGCCATCCCGAATATGGTTTTGCCAAGCATAAAGGCTACCCGACTGCCCAGCATTTTGAGGCCATCCGGGTGCATGGCGTGCTTGATTGTCATAGACGCAGCTTTGCACCGGTGCGGGCGCAACTGGCGCAACAAGATTTGTTTGATGACGGAACATAACAGCAGCAACGTGGAGTCACGTCTTACGATGAAACGCATAGAGTCCCGCGAAAACCCGCGCTACAAACAGCTCAGGAAGCTCGCTCACAATTCCCGCGAACGGCATGCCGCCGGTTTGACAGTGCTGGACGGCGCCCATCTGATCGTCGCATGGCTTGAGGCTGGTTGGCTTCCCGAGTCCGTATGGCTGTCAGAGGCTGCGACTGGGCGTGATGAGTTGCAGAGGGTAATGACCGCCGCTACCCAACGCGGCGTGGAGTTGGTGTTGTTGCCAGATGTGCTGTTTGCCCAGGCCAGCCCGGTGGATTCGCCCTCTGGCGTTCTCGCGCTAATCAAACCGCACACGCTGCACGCCAAGGCCTTGGGGAACTGGTTGTTGCTGGACAGGGTTCAGGATCCGGGCAATCTCGGTGGACTGTTGAGAACCGCTGCCGCCGCCGGCATCAAGCGGGCCTTGTTGAGCGCCGGTTGCGCCAGTGCCTGGTCGCCCAAGGTGCTTCGTGCAGGCATGGGGGCGCACTGCGTTCTGGCCATAGAGGAGCAGGTGGATTTACTGGATGCCTTGGCAGACTTTCCCGGCATCGTTGTCGCCACTGGCCTGCGAGACGACTGTGTCGACCATTTTGACGTCGATCTACGCCAACAGGTCGCTTGGCTCTTTGGTGCAGAAGGGCAGGGGTTGTCCAATGAGTTGTTCGAACGAGCCGATAGCGTAGTCAAGATACGTATGCATTCAGGCGTTGAGTCTTTGAACGTTGCGGCCGCTGCGGCTGTCTGTTTGTTCGAACAGCGTCGTCAGCTTGTGCAATGCTGACAAAACAATACTTTGAGACCGGTTGCGATTGCCGAACCGGTGCCCTAATATCATGGATATCCGTCATGATCTTCGTCATTTCGCCAGCCAAAGCGCTGGACTATGAAACGCCAGCGCATGTTTCGCGCTATACCCAACCGGATTTTCTTGCTGATTCGGCCAGGCTGATAACCGTGTTGAGAGAAAAGTCACCCGCGCAAATTGCCGAGTTGATGAGTCTTTCGGACAAGCTGTCCACCCTCAACGCTGCACGCTACGAGGCCTGGTCGCAGCCATTCACACCGGATAACGCCAAGCAAGCCGTGCTCGCGTTCAATGGCGATGTTTATGAAGGTCTGGATGCGGGCAGCTTGAGCGAAGACGACCTGAACTGGGCGCAAAACCATTTGCGCATACTGTCTGGCTTGTACGGTGTGCTGCGGCCGCTGGACTTGATGCAAGCCTATCGTCTTGAAATGGGAACCCGCCTCGCCAACCCTGGCGGCAAGAACCTCTATGAGTTCTGGGGCGAGCGTATCACCCAGGCCTTGAACCAGTCGCTGCTCACCGACTCGACAGAACAGGGTCAAGCGGTGCTGGTCAATCTGGCCTCGGATGAATACTTCAAGTCGGTCAAGCCAGCCAGCCTGAAAGCACGCATAGTCACACCGGTTTTTGAGGACTGGAAAGCTGGCAAGTACAAGATCATCAGCTTCTACGCCAAACGCGCGCGCGGCCTGATGTGCCGCTTTGCCATACAAAACCGTATTACAGAACCAGAAGGCCTCAAGGCCTTTGATGTAGACGGCTATCGCTTTGCTGAAGACGCCTCAAGCGACTTGCGCTTGGTGTATCGACGCAGGGAAAGCTGAGCTGTTTGCGCCAAATCGTCAACCCGCGCTCAATCAAAAAAATCGGCTATGCCGTCCAGTCCGACGTGATCCAGGCAGCAGTCGGCCGCAAGCTGCAACACCGGCTTGGCTCGCCAGGCAACACCGAAACCTGCCGCCTGAATCATTGGCAAGTCGTTGGCGCCATCGCCAACCGCAATCACCTGATCCGGGCGGCAGCCCAAGCGCAGACGTGTCTGGTTCAGATAGGCCAGCTTGGCTTGTGCATCGACAACTGGTCCGGACACTCTGCCGGTGAGGTGACCATCTTCAATCTCCAGCCTATTGGCGTGAGCCTCGTCAAAGCCAAGCTGCTGCTTGAGACGATCAGTGAAAAAGGTGAACCCCCCCGACACCAGCACCGTGTAGAGGCCTTGAGCCTTGAGCGCTTGCATCAGCTTTTCTGCGCCGGGGTTCAGCACGAGCCGTTCAGCAAACACTTCATCCAGTGCGCTCTCCGGTAAACCCTTCAACAACGAAACACGGCGGATCAGCGATTCGCTGAAATCAAGTTCTCCGCGCATTGCCGCTTCGGTAATCTCCGACACCTCGCGCTTCAAACCCTGCATGTCTGCCACTTCGTCTATGCACTCGATATTGATCAGGGTCGAATCCATGTCGGTGACAAACAGCCGGAAGTCCGACAGCTTGCGACCCGGCTCAATCCACGCATGGTCAACTCGCCCCTGCTGACACAGTGCATCGAGTTCGTCGCAAGCGTGAGCGCCAGTCAGACAATAGACCGTTGGCCTGCGCTGCTCGACGCGCGTGGCGCCGGTGACCAGCGCAATGCGCTCGATCAGCGAAGAGTCGGCCACAGCGCCCAGAATGACGAGATTCATGCTGCGCCATCCACCTTGCGAGGCGTATCGCGCAATACATTTGCAGCGTCACGAATCATCGCTACCGTGGTGTCCCAACCCACGCAAGCATCGGTTACTGAACAGCCATAGCGCAAGTCTGCAAGATTGGCCGGAATGGGCTGATTGCCAGCTTCAATATGGCTCTCGATCATCATGCCAACGATGGATTCATTGCCCTCGCGGATCTGATGCATCACATCCTTCATTACCAGCGGCTGCAATTCCGGGTTCTTCCAGGAGTTGGCGTGTGAGCAGTCAACAACGATGTTTTTTGGAAGCCCGGCTTTGGCAAGCGCCTTCTCTGCTAAAGAAACCGACACCGTGTCGTAGTTGGGGCGACCGCCCCCGCCACGCAATACTACATGAGCATAACGGTTGCCACGCGTACGCAGAATCGACGTCGTGCCCTTGGCGTTGATGCCAAGAAAACTGTGTGGGTTGGACGCCGACAGAATGGCATTGACTGCGACATCCAGATCGCCGTCAGTGGCATTCTTGAAACCCACTGGCGACGACAGACCAGATGACATCTCCCTGTGGGTTTGCGATTCCGACGTGCGGGCACCAATGGCCGTCCAGGCGATCAGGTCGCCGTAATACTGCGGACCGATAGGATCCAGCGCCTCAGTCCCCGCCGGCAGACCGATCTCGTTCACGTCCAGCAGAAACTGCCGCGCCTTGGCCATACCCTCGTCTATGCGAAAGCTGTCGTTCATGTAGGGATCGTTGATGAAACCTTTCCAGCCAACCGATGTTCTGGGCTTCTCGAAATACACCCGCATGACCAGCACCAGTTGGTCGGACACCTCGTCGGCCAGCGTCTTCAAGCGCCGCGCGTAATCCAGACCAGCCACCGGGTCATGAATCGAGCACGGACCAAGCACAATGAATACCCGCTTGTCGCGACGATCGAGAATGTCGCACAGCGTCTTGCGCCCGTTCAGCACCACCTGGGCCGCAGTGGGCGACAGAGGAACACGTGCCTTGATTTCGTCTGGCGACGGCATGTGGTCGACAGCGACAATATTGAGGTTTTCGGTTTGGGCGACAGACATCACACGGCTCCGGGGTGATTCAAACAAGCCGGTTATTGTAACGCTTTAGCCAGGTTGCGTAGCAAGTCTGGCGCATGTGTGCCGAACGAGGCGAGGTGCAATTTATGGGCTTGTGCATCGCCGGAACAGGTCAATCCAAAACATGATTGGTGGCTGGTTTGCCCGGAATCGTCGGCTTGTACTTTGATGTCTGACTGGCGTTGCGCCCTGTCGGGGCTTGCGAGAATGTCGCATTCCAACTGTTTGGCGCGTATATTGGGGCGTCCTGTGATGCAACAGTCGATGCCCCAAACAAACTGCCAGGGAGCGAAGCGCATGCCGTTGAGCAACAAGGTGCAATTGATTGCCTATCCGGACAGAATCGGTTCCGATTTGGGTGACTTGGCGGATTTTGTCGAGCAACACCTCGGTCCGGCAATCGGCGGTATTCATGTGCTCCCGCCTTTTCCGTCGAATGCCGACGGTGGTTTTCGCCGCTGACCCACAAAGAGATTTCACCGGCTGTGGGTAGCTGGAGCGACATCGAGCGGCTCGCTGCGCAATACGACATCTGTGTCGATCTGGTGCTCAATCACCTTGCCGACGAGTCGCCGGAGTTTCTGGATTATGTTGCGAAAGGCAAGGATTCGCAGTTCGCAGTCTGTTTGTCGATGTCGACGCGCTCGGGGTGATCAGTCCGGACGATCTCGCCAAGATCCATATCCGCAAGGAGAAGGAGCCGTTTCGCGAAGTGCGCTTCGCCGATGGCACGAGCGGGCGTGTGTGGTGTACGTTTACCGAGCGGCAGGTCGATCTCAATTACGATTCGCCACACACCTTCGCCATGATGGCGGACACCATCGCCTATCTCGGCCAGCGTGGTATCAAGATGCTGCGTCTCGACGCCTTCGGCTATACAACCAAGAAGATCGGCACCAACTGCTTTCTGGTCGAACCGCAGGTCTGGCAGATTCTCGACTGGTTTCGCTGCACGGCGGCTGAGTCCGGCATCGAGATTCTGCCTGAGGTACACGACCACCCGAGCTACCAGCAGGCGATCTCGCAGCGCGGCATGTGGGCGTATGGTTTCGCGCTTCCGCCGCTGCTGTTGTATTCGCTGCTCGGCAGCGACAGCACTTACCTCAAGCGCTGGCTCAGAATGTGCCCACACAACCAGGTGACGGTGCTCGACACGCACGACGGCATCTGTATTCCGGATGTTGAAGACATTCTGCCAAAACATCTGGTTGAAGCCATTATCCAGAACGTGTCCGAGCGCAGCGCCGACCCCATCCTGCGACGCTCCGCAGTCAATGCGCACAGCGTCGGCGCGATTTACCAACTCACCTGCACCTTTTACGATGCCTTGCAGCGCAACGATGACGCGTATATCGCCGCACGCGCGGTGCAGTTATTTGCACCGGGCATTCCGCAGGTGTACTACGTCGGCCTGCTGGTGGGGTGCAATGATGATGAGTTGATGGGCCGCACTGGCGAGGCGCGTGATATCAATCGTCACTACTACACTCTGGACGAGGCAATTGCGGCGCTCGATGGTGCGACTGCGCAGCGACAAATGCGCATATTGTCGTTGCGCTCCACACATCCTGCGTTTGGCGGCAGGTTTGAGTTGCATTATTCCAATGATTCCAGCGTTTCAATGGGCTGGCGCTGTGGTGATCATAGTTGTCATCTGTTCGTTGACCTGAATTTCAATACTTCAACAGTCACTTGCACCGACCCGGCGGATAGCGGGTGTGAACGCAGTTTTCGCCTGTGAGCGCTGCTGGCCTGCCTATGGTGACAGACCATCGCGTTGATTTCCCGTCCGCTCCGAGTGTGGCCACTGCGACACCTCGCACGCTGGTGTCGCAGTGCCAGACATCATGCTGGCGCCGTCTGATTCGGGCCGCATTCGCTGGCCATGGTGGCTGCCAGCGCCTGCGCGCGGATCGTGTCATCGACTGCGTCAAGAAAGTCCTGTCCCCAGCGTTCGATGTCGTTGTGTTGCACCACGCCAAAGAGCTCACGCAAGCGTGCTTCGGCCTCGGCGCGATTCAGCGTAATGCCAAAGTAGAGTTTGTCACGCAGATCGCTGGGGTCGTGTGGATTGGTCAGGATGGCACCGTGCATCTCGGCTGCGGCGCCAGCAAACTCCGACAACACCAGCACACCACGACCGCCGGTCAGCCCTTGTGTGGCGACAAATTCCTTGGCAACCAGATTGAGGCCGTCGCGCAGCGGGGTGATCCACATTACATCGGCCATGGCGTAATAGGCGATCAACTGCTCGAACGGGAAGGCGCGGAAGAAGAACTGCACCGGTGTCCATCCAACGTGCGAAAAGCGCCCGTTGATGCGCCCCACCGCCTGCTCGATCTGGCTTTGCAGGGTGGCGTAAATGGTCATCTCGCGCGCTGCCGGCACGCACACGGTGATCAGCGATACCTTACCGATGAGTTCGGGGTTTTCGTCCAGCAGGGCTTCGAAGGCATGCAGCTTTTCAAGTGTGCCCTTTGTGTAGTCAAGACGCTCGACCGACAGGATGATTCGAACGCCCGCGAGTTCGCGGCGCAACTCGGCCATCAGCATGGTTGTTGCCGGGTTGTCCAGCACCTCCTGGACGCGTCCGACATCGAGACCCACCGGATGCGCACCGACGCCGATGCGGCGGCCATGAACCTCGATTGCCGTGGTCATCTCGTCGAGCCCGACCGCGCATCCATAGCTCAGAAAACGCGGTGCGCAACTGCGTGTTTCGAGTACTTTCACCGGCGCGACACCGCGTGTGACGTCGACAAAGTTTTCAGCCTGGCGAGGGATGTGAAAGCCGACATAGTCGCATTGCAGCAGGCTACCGATGATTTGGCGTCGCCACGGCAGCACGTTGAACACGTCAGCAAACGGAAAGTAGGTGTGGTGAAAAAATGCGATCTTGACGTCCGGACGGAGTTCGCGCAGAAAGCCCGGAACCATCCACAGATTATAGTCATGAAGCCACACCACGGCACCTTCGGCGGCCTCGGCGGCAGTGCGCTCGGCGAACAAGTGGTTGACCTTGAGATAGACTGCCCAGTCTTCTTCGCGGAAGATTGCACGCTCCCAGAAGGTATGCAGCGTTGGCCAGAATGCCTCTTTGGAAAAGCGCTTGTAGAAGACATCGACATCGTTCTTGCTGAGCGCAACGCGGGCTGTCACCAGTTCAGGATAGCGTTCGCGGTCTACGTCGGTATGTGATTCAAACGGGATGGCTTTTTTGGGGTCATGAATGGCCCACGCCACCCAGGAGCCACGTTTGCCATCCTTGAAGAAGCTCAACAAGGTCGGGATGATGCCGTTTGGAGAGGTCGGACTGCGTCGGCTGATGTGCCCCTCTTCGAAAGATTCTTCGTAAGGAAGGCGGTGATAGACCATCACCAGGCTGGCCTTGCCACGTGCTTCAAGTTCCTTGAGTTCGGCATCAACACCGAGCGGACCGAGAAAGCCGAACTAGCTGATGGCTTCGAGAATGCCGCCGCAACCGGTGTGGCGCGAGTGCAGCACACGGGCACGATCGCGTGTTGCGTCGAGTAGCGCTGGTTCGGAATCGCCAACACAAACGCCTATGAAGCCTTGTTCGTACATCGACAAGTCGTTGAGCGTGTCGCCGGCAACCAGCACATCAACGGGAGCGACGCCAAGATGTTCGACTAGCGCTCGCAAGGTACTGCCCTTATTGACGCCGCGCGGCAGTATGTCCAGATACAAGCCTGCCGAGTAGAGTACGTCGCAGCCAAGCTGCGCGGCAGCCTCTTCGATATTGACCGTGACCGCATCGGCGGTGCAAAAGTATGAGCAGCGGCGTTGTTGCGGGACTTCCTGGCGTTCGAGTCCGTCAAACACAGACATGGCATCGGCCACTGCCCGTTCGCCGGGCCAGTTTGACTCGATGATGGTCTGGAGCGGTTGAATCGGTTGGCACGATACGCCGTCAACAATCGTCGCACCAACGTCGGAAATGATGTAATCCGGCTTGGGAATGGTGGAGTCGGCCAATAAGGGAAGAACCACTTCGAGTCCCCGCCCGGTCACAAACACCAGTTTTATCTCGGGATGGGCGGTGATCAACTGGTAGAGACGATGGCGGTTGTCAGGATCGCCGGCAAGAAAAGTGCCGTCCAGATCGGTTGCTCGCAGCATATGCGTTTCTCCTGTTGGAACTGCGGCGGAAATACGACCTCCTATGTATTTGTGCAAACAGTATACCGCATTGCAGCATGAACCCGCCGTGCGTGTCGGAGAGGCCGGGTCCGGGCCTGTCAACATGGCAACGCAATATCGCCAGATCTGAGTCTGAGTTTAGATTGCAACGGTTGATCCGCGGGTTTCGTCGTTCAGGCCTTGACCGCCTCCAGCAGTTCTCGGACTGCCTTGACGCGTTGAGGCAGGGTCGGAAACTTTTCCTGAAGAACGAGTTTTTCCGGACCGGCCATGCGCAGCTTGCGATTTTTCTGGATCAGCAAGATGATTTTGCCAGGGTCTATCGGGGCATCGCGTTCAAACTGGATGCTTATCTGGCTTTCGGAGGCGTCCAGCTTGTGCACGCCGAAGGGTTTGACGAGTATGCGCAGGCGATGCGTCTCAGCCAGGCTTTGGGCTTGGTCAGGCAGCTTGCCGAAGCGGTCCACCAGTTCTTCTCGCAGCGTGAGCAGTTGCGATTCGTCGTCGCAGTTGGAGAAACGCTTGTACAGGGTGAGTCGCTCCTGTACGTCGGGGCAATAGTCGTTGGGTAGCAGGGCGGGAGTGTGGAGGTTGATCTCGGACACCACATCAAGCGGTTGTGAGAGGTCGGGCTCCTTGCCCGCTTGCAGGTCGCGAACCGCTCGCTTGAGCATCTCGGTGTATAGAGAAAAACCGATTTGCTGGATTTCGCCGGATTGGTTGTCGCCCAGAACTTCGCCAGCGCCACGAATCTCCAGGTCGTGCATGGCAAGGTAGAAGCCTGAGCCTAGGTCTTCCATCATGCAAATGGCTTCGAGCCGTTTTTGCGCATTGGCACTGGGGCGTCCGTGTGCTTCGGTGAGCAGATAGGCGTAGGCCTGGTGGTGGCTGCGCCCGACCCGGCCACGCAGTTGGTGCAACTGTGCCAGGCCAAAGCGGTCGGCGCGGTTGATGATGATGGTGTTGGCCGAGGGGATGTCGATGCCGGTTTCGATGATGGTGGTGCACAGCAACAGGTTGGCCCGCTGCTGGGTGAAGTCGCGCATGACGCGTTCCAGCTCGCGCTCTGGCAGTTGTCCGTGACCCACCACGATGCGGGCTTCCGGCAGCAACTCTTGCAAGCCTTGCCGCATGTTCTCGATGGTGTCGACCTCATTGTGCAGGAAGTAGACCTGACCACCACGTTTGAACTCGCGCAGCACCGCTTCGCGTATCACGCCCTTGCCATAGGCTTGTACAAAGGTTTTTATGGACAGGCGTTTTTGCGGTGGTGTGGCGATGACAGAGAATTCGCGCATGCCTTCCAGCGCCAGGCCAAGCGTTCGGGGTATGGGGGTAGCGGTGAGGGTTAGGATGTCTATCTCGCTGCGCAGTTTCTTCAGGGCTTCCTTCTGGCGTACTCCAAAACGGTGTTCTTCGTCGATGATGACTAAGCCCAGTCGTGCAAACTTGACGTCCTTTTGCAGCAATCTGTGAGTCCCGATGATGATATCGACCTTGCCTTCGGCTAGCAGCCGCAGGGCTTCGGTTTGTTCTTTTGCGGATTTGAAGCGCGACAACTCGGCCACGCGCACCGCCATGTCGGCAAAGCGGTCGGAGAAGGTCTGCCAGTGTTGTTCGGCCAGTAGCGTGGTCGGGGTGAGGACGGCCACCTGCTTGCCATCGGCCACCGCCACAAAGGCGGCTCGCAAGGCGACTTCGGTTTTACCGAACCCCACATCGCCGCAAACGAGTCTATCCATCGGCCGGCCGGAGCGCATGTCCGAGACGACCGCGTCTATGGCGGTTTGTTGGTCCGGGGTGGTTTCGAAGCCGAAGCCCTCGGCAAAAGCGTCCAGATCGTGTTGGCTAAAGTCAAAACGGTGTCCGGCGCGGGCTGCGCGTTGGGCATAGAGCGCGAGGAGCTCGGCGGCGGTATCGCGAACCTGCAGGGCCGCTTTTTTGCGCGCCTTCTCCCACTGTCCGCTGCCGAGGCGGTGCAGCGACACGCTTTCGGGGTCGGCCCCGGCATAGCGTGTGATCACATGCAGTTGCGACACCGGCACATACAGCTTGTCGCCATTGGCGTATTCAAGATGCAGGAACTCGGTGTCACCCTCGCCGAGGTCCATGTGTTTCAGGCCGCAGTAGCGTCCGACGCCGTGAGCGATATGCACCACCGGATCGCCTTGCTTGAGCTCGGACAGATCACGTAGCCAGCCTTCGACGGTGGACGCCTTGCGGTTGTCGCGTCGTGTGCGGGCCCGAGTGGTGGCGGCGAACAGTTCGGTTTCGGTGAGGAAGACCAGCTTGGCGTCGGGCACCACGAAGCCGGTCGCCAGCGGTCCGATGGTCAGTGACAGCGCACTGTCGGAGTCCAGAAAGGCGGCAAGGTTGGCAGCGGATTCCAACTCCAGCCCATATTCGGCAAAGTATTCGGCCAGGCTCTCGCGACGGCCGGCGGATTCGGCCAGCAGCAGGGTGCGAACGCCTGGGGCCTGCGCGTTCAGGAATCGCTTCAGGGCGGTCAGCGGGTCTTCGGCGCGCCTGTCGACTGCGACTGCGGGCGCAGGCGTAGTGATGGGAGTCTGGGTGTCGGCTTCGTCGGCGATGAGCAGGCGGGCGCGGTCGTCTTGCGCCTGATAGAACGCCTCCTGAGTCAGGAACAAAGCCTCTGGGGGGAGTACAGGGCGGCTGCGATCGCCCTTGAGCATGTCGTGTCGTGAGCGAACGTCGCGCCAAAAGTTGAGAATGGCGTCAGGCACGTCGCGGTGCAGGATGACTGCGGCTTGTTGCGGCAGGTAATCGAAGATGGTGGCGGTTTGGTCGAAGAACAGTGGCAGGTAATACTCTATGCCCGGCGGCGTGATGCCATTGGAGATGTCCTTATACAGCGATGAACGGCTTGGGTCGCCTTCGACCTCTTCACGAAAGCGGCGACGAAAACGGGTTCTGCCTTCGTCATCGAGCGGAAACTCACGGGCTGGCAACAACCGGATCTCGTTGACCGGGTATACCGAGCGCTGTGTGTCGGGATCAAAGGTTTTGATCGAGTCGACTTCATCATCGAATAGATCGATGCGGTAGGGTAGCGTCGATCCCATTGGGTAAAGATCAATGAGACCGCCACGCACGGCGAATTCACCCGGGCTGACCACCTGGGTTACGCAACTGTATCCGGCGGTGGCCATTTGCGTCCGAAACCGTTCCATGTCGAGCGCATCACCTTTATTCAGAAAGAAGGTGTAGGCAGCGATGAAACTGGCGGGCGCCATGCGATATAGCGCGGTGCTGGCTGGTGCCAGCACGATGTCGACTTCGCCGCGTGACAGGGAGTAGAGCGTGGCCAGTCGCTCTGAGACCAGATCCTGATGGGGCGAAAACCCTTCATAGGGAAGCGTCTCCCAGTCAGGAAACAACAGCACGCGCAGCGTCGGCTGCACCCAGGCGATCTCTTCCTGCAAGCGTTGCGCGTCCTGCGGATTGGCACAGATGACCAGTAGCAGTTGCCCTCGACCACCTAGCGAGGCAATCGCCAGCGCGTCGGCTGAGCCAGCCGTGGCTGGCAAACGTAGTTTCCGACCTTTGGTTGGCAGTTGAAGACTTGAGAAGGGCGGAAGCTGATGGAGAGACTTGTCTGACATACCGGTGAGATCGAGAGATACAGAAGGCCGATACTGCTTTCAGGCCGTGAAAAGGGGTGCATTATCCGCTCAATTTGCTGAGAGAACTGCTTTGGATGCGCCAGTATGTCTCTTCGACAGTTAATCGATCGTGGGTTCCCAAATCAAATTGCGCTGCGAACTCATGCGGCATGTACCGCGTCGCTGATGCTGTTCACCTGGTATCGCGCTGCCATGGGGTTGGGCGTTGGGCGGGATGGGTCGAGTCCGGCCTTGGCCTTGAGCGCTGCAAGAAATTGGTGGGGTTCAGCAAACTGCTCCCACACCACGGGCAGAAAGGTGGCGCTGCGACACCCGGAAAACAGGATCAGCCCATCCACCCCCGGCCGCAGTTGCTGGCATAGCGCGTCTTCGTCGGAGAATTCGAGAAATTCGGGCTCGGAAAGGCGCGAGACTTCAATTTGAAGCCTGGGCAATTCGTCCGCGCGCACGGGTTCAAAGCGCTCATCGCGGCATGCGGCAGCCACAGCGTGGTTTCGTACATCGTCAACTAACGCACGGAAGGCACGCACGCTGCCGACACAGCCTCGCAATTCACCGTCGCGTTTGAGTGTCACAAAGCTGGCGCCATTGACTTGCAGTGCGGGCGTAACCGCCGGGGTGTCGGATGCTAGCCCGAAGTGTTCGCACAAGGCGTTGCGGGCATGCGCCAGCAGCAGGACGAGTTCAGTGCAGGGTTGTGCAGACATGGTTGTGATCTTCGTAAAAAGCGATACTGGCGTAGCCCACGACACGGTTGCGGTCGCCAGCAGTGTCGCCACTGTTGCAACTGTCGATCAACTGAGAAGTCAGGCCAAAACGCTGCGCCAGCAAAAGCAGACCGTTTATGGCGCGGGCACCGCAGGCTTGTTCGGATTCGACTTGCGGATGAAGCGCCAGTATCTCGTCGGTAGTCAGACGGTCGATACGCTTGGCGACTTCGTAGGGCAGGTAGTGGGAAAGGTCGGAGCTGATGACGATGAGGGTTTCAGCTCCACCCCACAGCTCGGCCAGCACTGACGCGAAATCCTGAGGGGAAATGTGGCCAACCAACAGGGGTATCAGTTCAAAGCGCGGCAAAAGACATTGCAGAAAAGGCAGTTGCACTTCGAGGCAATGCTCCCGCGCATGGGCTTGGTCGATGACGCTGACGTGCTCGAATGCGGCGAGACGACGACAGGTGTGCTGGTCTACCGGTATATCCCCCAAGGGAGTGGAAAATGATTCGGCCGACGGGAGTACACAGCCGCTCACCGCGACACGGTGTGCGGGTCCGATGAGGACGACGCGACGGATGGTTTCGGCTGTACTTGCCACAAGCGCGAACGCACTTGCCGCGACACTGCCAGAGTAGACATAAGCAGCATGAGGAACGACCAGTGCTTTTGGCGCAAAGAGGGCGGGTTCGGTCGATACCACCTGACTGAGCAGCCGCGTGATTGCGGTGTAAAGTGCTGACGGGTCATCCGGATAAAGCAGCCCCGCCACCGCAGGCGGCCGAATGTTCTTCTGTGCCATCTCAGAGAAGTTTCCTTGACTTGACGTTCGCGCGCAGCGGCGCAAGGCAAACTGCCCAAACGCTATACTGCAGAACCCATTTTAGCAGTTCGCAACCCGGCCCACTTGGGGCTGTGGTCCGCGCCGGATCAAAACCGCTGTAATATTCGCAACATGAATACACACAACACCAAACGCTTTGCGCTTGTTCCCGCCGCTGGCAGTGGCAGTCGCATGCAGTCGGAGCGACCAAAACAATATCTGCCACTGTTGGGCAGGCCGCTGATCTATCGCAGCCTGGCCGTGTTGTGTGCCAGCCCGCACATTGAGCGCGTGTTTGTGGTGTTGTCGATTGATGAT
The DNA here is from genome assembly GCA_036734105.1 of Azoarcus sp. Classification (GTDB taxonomy): domain Bacteria; phylum Pseudomonadota; class Gammaproteobacteria; order Burkholderiales; family Rhodocyclaceae; genus Azoarcus_F. The sequence continues at coordinate 37,583 of DAIMZH010000025.1, forward strand.
CAGGAGTGGGGCCAGCACGACTGGTCCTCACTGGGGCCCAAGCTGCAGCCGCTGTTCAGTGGCGGCGCGACGCGTGCCGACAGCGTGCTGGGCGGCTTGCGCTCCATGTCCGGTCAGGTTGCGCAATCCGACTGGATTCTGGTGCATGATGCGGCGCGGCCTTGTCTGGCCTCCTGGCACATCGACCGCTTGGTGCGCGAGCTGGATGGCGACGAGGTGGGGGGCTTGCTTGCCGTGCCGGTGGCCGATACGCTCAAGCTGGCCGATGAGCGCGCTTGCGTCAAGCGTACAGTGCCTCGTGAGTCGCTATGGCAAGCGCAAACGCCGCAGATGTTCCGCTACATCATGTTGCGTCGGGCGCTGGAAGATGCCAGGTCGGTGACCGACGAGGCCAGCGCCATCGAGGCCGCAGGATTGCACCCCAAACTGATTCAGGGCGATGCCACCAATCTGAAGGTCACCTATCCGCTTGACCTGCATCTGGCCGAGTGGATTCTGCGCAACCGGGAAGAGTGAAGATCAAATCATGACGTTGAAGCTGAGAGTAGGGCAGGGGTTTGATGTGCATGCGCTGGTGCCGGGCCGTCCGTTGATCATGGGCGGCGTGCAAATTCCGTTTGCAGCCGGTCTGCTTGGCCATTCGGATGCGGACGTGTTGCTGCATGCGCTGACCGATGCACTGCTAGGCGCTGCCGGTTTGGGCGATATCGGTCGCATGTTTCCGGACACCGACGCCGCTTATGCCGGCGCAGACAGTCGGGTGTTGCTGAGGGGGGCTTATCAGGCTGTTCGGCAGGCAGGATACGAAATGGTCAATGCCGACGCCACTATCATCTGTCGGGCTCCGCGGGTTTTACCCTATGTGCCGACGATGATTGACAATATTGCCAGTGATCTTGGTGTTGCGGCGTGCTGCATCAACATCAAGGGCAAAACCACCGAAAAACTTGGTTTTACCGGGCGCGGCGAGGGGATTGCCGCACAGGTTGTGGTGTTGCTACAGGGCTGAGTGCAGCCCTTGGGTTTGGCAAATCGATTCGTCAGGGGGGGTGTCAGGGTATGGCCAACTAGCTTACGCCGGGCGCTGCCGTGACTCTGGTGGTGCCCGGCCAAATGCACGTCAAACCATCATGCAGCTTGCGAGTTGGGCTTTGATTTGCGGTTCTCCAGACTTGGTGTAGTCTTTTTCAAAGCGATCGCTCACCAGATTGTCTGTCGGTGAATCAATGGCTGCGTTGATCATGCCCATGAAGGTTGGCGGAGCAAAGATGATGGCGCGCCCGAATGCGTTTTGGGTGCGACCAGCATAGAGCTGTTGCGCGATTTCTTGCGCAAAGACCTTGGCCTCATGTTCCTTGGGTGTGGTCTGGGGCTGCTTGACACCCCGCCCACTTCCTGCGGCACTCATGCTGCCCGGACGGTCGGTGACCAGATCAGCATTCTTGAGTCGACTTTCCGGGTGGATCAGTTCCTTGACCAGCTTGAGACCCTTGTTTGGGCCGAGATGCTCATACAAACGAGCCAGGCTGGCGTTGGCGACCAGAATCCAGGTGATGGCCATAACTTCCTCCAAGTGTTGGAACACGTAACGGAGATGTACGACGGGTTCAAAGCCCGCTCGAGGCTGCCGAATAATCCACATGATCAGCTTGTGGTGGTCAGCTTTGGGGTAGAACCTGCCGCAACACCGACTTAACTGTAGTCGTCCGGGATGCCTGCTGCAAGCCCTGTGAGCATATCAAGGAGACAGCTCAGCGCTGGCGTGTGCTGTCATGAGCTGTCGGGTCCAGCCCAAACAGCGCGGCCATCATGGTGTAAACCCTGGGGTAGGTGTGCTTGAGGGCGAACGGTGACGCAAAGAACAGCTCGGCGCTCACGGCAAAAAATTCAGCAGGGTTCTCAGCGGCATAAGGGTCCAGCAGCAATGGGGCGTCTTCATCAAGCTGCTGGCAGAAGTGCTCATATGCTTCAGCAAAAGCGTCGGCCCATTCATCCGGCTGGATATCCGCTGGCAAAGGTGGCCAACCGTCAGCGCCGCCGTTGGCCATGTCCAGTTTGTGAGCAAATTCGTGAATCACCACATTGACCATCTCATCGTGTTGCTCTGGAGCCTGCCACGACACAATGACCGGTCCCTGTTCCCAGGCTTCGCCCATGACCTCTTCGTCGTATTCATGCACCACACCGTCCTCGTCTGCCAGTGTGCGTGGCACCACAAAGTCGCCGGGATAAACAATCACACCCACCCACTCGGAATAAGCCGCCAGGCCAAGCCGGAAAACTGGCAAACAGGCTTGGGCTGCAATCGAGGCCATCATGAAGTCGGTGAGCTCAAGCTGATGGGCACCATGAAACTGCTTGTCTCTGAGAAACTGTTGGGTCAGCAGGCGCAAACGCTGCAACTCCTTGTCGCCCAGAAAGTGCAGAAAGCGATGCCGTTGAATCACTTCGCCCCACAGTTTGTCCGGCATTGCAATGTGCTTTTGCCGCGAAAAAAGACCTCGCAATTGGTTCAGCAAAGCACTGATCATCGATGACAACTATTTACGGGTGGTCAGAAAGATGCCTGAAAACACCAGTGAGATACCAAGAAAATGAAACCATTTTGGTTGCTCGCCCAGAAAGATCACCGCCAGAATGGTGCCGAATACTGGCATCAGGTGAATAAACAGCGACCCGCGACTGGGACCAACTGCAGCCACACCAGCGTTGTAAAAAACATAGCCCAAAAAGCCGGGAAAGGCCCCGATATAGGCAACCGCCAGCACGGTGTCGGTAGTCCATACCATGTGTCGGCCTTGCGCCAACTCCCACATCAACGCAGGTGTCAGCGCGAGCAGGCCGATCACGGTCATGGCGGCCAGCATCAGCATGGGATGCACGCCAGCAGGGCGCCATTGCAGTCCCACGGTGTATAGCCCCCACACCAGCACGGCCGTGAGCACCCACAAGTCACCACTGTTGAGTTGCAGGTTGAGCAGGGTGGTCAAATCACCCGCCGACACAATTAGCAGCACCCCTGTCAGTGATAGCAGCGCGCCCATGGTTTCTGCCCGGCTCAGGCGCTTGCCCAGCAGCACAAAGGCTAGCCCCATCGTCGCAATCGGGATGAAGGAGTTAAGCATGGACGCGTTGGTGGCGGTGGTAGTCTGCAAACCAACATAAACCAATGTGTTGTAAGAGCCAACACTTAACAGACCGAGCAGCAACAGCGGAAGCCAGCCCTTTTTGAGCGCGGTCCAGCCGCGGCGCAAATGCGGCAAGGCAAACGGCAGCACCAGCAGCAGCGCGATTGTCCAGCGAGCAAAAGCCAACGCAACCGGTGGCATGTCCTGATTGAGGCCTCGGGCGACAACCATGTTGCCGGACCAGAACAAAGCGGTCAGCGCCAGCATCACATAGGGGTTGGGTTTCAGGTCAGCCAGTTTCAAGGCGAGGATTCCTTGGATCAATTCACGATGTTACCTCAAGCTTAAAGCGCATGCAGTTTCGTCTGTGGCTGATGAGATTCGCCTGCTTGATAAACGACACCGCCTCAGTGCCTTGAAATACTTTGGCTGTGGGATAATCCGCGCCATGGTTTACGTTACCCACGCAATTTCCAGCGATCCCGACGCCTTCCCTCTTGAGTTGCTCACCGAGGGCCTGGACAGCAACCAGCAACAGTCGCTCGACGAGGCGATCGTGCTGGCAGAAGAGCTTTACGAGGGTCATGTGCTCGGTACGGGTGAGTCCGTCTGGATTCACGCGCAAGGCATGGCGCTGATTGCCGCCTCCATGCGTCTGGATGCTGATGCGCGGATTGCCGCGCTGTTGTTTGCGGCTGGCGAGTACCTCGAGAATCCGCGAGAAACGATCGCTGCACAATTTGGCACTGCTGTGGGCGATCTGATCGAAGGTTTGCGCAAACTCAATGGTCTGAGAGTGTTGACGCGTCAAACGGCATCAACCTCGGCACCGGAGCTACGTGCGCAAACCGAAGTGCTGCGCAAGATGCTGCTGGCCATGGTGGCGGACATCCGGGTGGTGCTGCTGCGCTTGGCATCGCGCACCCAAACGCTGCGGTTTTACACCGAGCAAAACGGCGATCAGCGCGAGCTGATTGCTCGCGAAAGCCTGGACATTTACGCACCGCTGGCAAACCGTCTGGGCGTCTGGCAAATCAAGTGGGAGATTGAGGACCTGTCGTTCCGCTTTCTTGAGCCTGACACCTACAAACGCATTGCCAAGATGCTGGATGAGCGTCGCACCGAGCGCGAAGCCTTTATCGAGCACGCAGTCATCACGCTGGAGCAACAATTGGCTGCCGCAGGTATCAAAGCCGAGGTGCAGGGCAGACCCAAGCACATTTACAGCATCTTCAACAAGATGCGTGGCAAAAAGCTGGAGTTTTCGCAGGTTTTCGATATTCGCGCCTTGCGTGTGCTGGTCGAATCGGTGCCAGACTGCTACCACACGCTGGACGTGGTCAACCGCATCTGGCAGCCCATACCCGAAGAGTTTGACGACTACATCAATCGCCCGAAAGGCAACAACTACCAATCACTTCATACCGCACTGCGCGCTGAAGATGGTCGCTCGCTGGAGGTGCAGATCCGCACTTTCGACATGCATCGTCACGCCGAACATGGCGTGGCCGCGCATTGGCGTTACAAGGAAGGGGCAGGGCATGGTGGCGACTACGACGACAAGATCGCGCTGCTGCGCAATCTGTTGTCCTGGCGTGATGAGATCGCAGATTCTGGACACTGGAAAGAGCAGTTTCAACGTGCTGCACTGGACGACACCATTTATGTGCTTACACCACAAGGCCGGGTAATCGATTTGCCGCGCGGCGCCACGCCGGTCGACTTTGCCTATAGGCTGCACACCGACCTGGGAAATCGTTGCCGTGGCGCCAAGATAGATGGTCACCTGGTACAGCTCAACAGCCGTCTGGAAAACGGACAGACGGTCGAGATTGTGTCCGCCAAAGAAGGCGGACCCTCGCGTGACTGGCTTAATCCGCAGCTTGGCTTTGCGGTAACCAGTCGGGCGCGAAACAAGATCAAGCAATACTACAGCCACCTTGACGAGGCCGAGGTTATCTCGCGCGGTCGCAACTTTGTGACACGTGAAATGCAGCGTGATGGTCATGCACAGGCCAACACAGAATCGCTTGCCACCAAGCTGGGCTACCGTTCGCCAGACGCCATGTATGCCGCAGCCGGTCGCGGCGAACTGGGGCCACGAGCCATCCAGCAAGCCCTGCGCGAAGACGATGCGGCAGAAGAAAAGCAGGACCACCCTCCCGAGATTGTTGTCAGGGAGATGCGGGCGAGCGACAGCAGCGACAAGGTCTTGCTGGTCGGTGTCGGAAAACTGCTGACCTCACTCAGCCGTTGCTGCAAACCGGCACCGCCAGATGCCATCTCCGGCTTTGTCACACGAGGACGAGGTGTGTCCATTCATCGAGTGGATTGTGCCGACTTTCTCCGCCTTGCCATCGAACACCCTGAGCGTGTCATTGATGCCGACTGGGGTGCTCAGGCCACAGCCCATCAATCTACCTTTCCAGTGGATATTCTGGTGGAGGCTGCTGATCGACAAGGCTTGCTACGCGACATCTCAGAGGTGTTGTCACGCGAAAAGCTCAACGTGGTGGCGGTTAACACGGTGTCACGAAAAGGTCGCGCCTATATGCGCTTTACCTTGGAGGTCAATGGCGGCCATCAGATCACGCGTGCCACCAAACTGATCGAAGGCGTACCGGATGTGACCGAGGCGCGACGGCGGTAAGCGTTTTGAGTTTGCGTCGCCTAACCAAGCACCAGGTCCCAATCACCATCAGGACGAATTAGCTATTGCCTGCCTTATCGGTTTGCGGTGCAATACGGATTGCTGCTCAGCAAAATTATTTTTGCCATGTGTTCTGAGCTATTCGGTCTCGATTTAATCTAAAAGCGGGAGCCGGGTTGGGCGAGAAATAAAAGCTCTTCTTTGGTGGACTCGCGGCCTAGTACCTCGTTTCGATGTGGATACCGTCCAAAGCGGTCGATGATGGCCTTGTGACGCATCTCGAAGTCATAGTTGTTTTCTGGTCCGTTGTCCTTGAACAGACGCTCAGCAACTTGGTGGATCCGTCTTGACTCGCTGTGCATGTACGGCATGTACATGAACACTCGCTCTTGTTCCGGGAGCTTGAGGTCATCGCCTGCTGCGACGGCGACTTGAGCCAGCGCCAAGGCCAGGGTATCCGAAGCAAACGCTTCTCTGCTGCCCCGGAACATGTTGCGGGAGAATTGGTCAAGGACGATGATCTCGGCCAATCTACCTCTGGGCGTTTCGCGCCACTCGAAGCATTCACATTGACTCGTTTGAGCATGCAGGCTGAAAAACCGGTCCCGGACGAGTTGGTCAAAATCTGGGTCGACTTTCCACCACTGAGCGGGTGTGGCCTCCTGGAACCAGAATTGAAGTACGGATTCGAGCATGGCTACCTCGCTGAAAGTGTGGAGACATCGGTTGCGTGTCGTGGCACGCCTCGCGATCACGAAATGACCTTAATCGTTAGGCGTCAACTCTCCGACGCTACGGGCCATGACTGCCACGGCGAGAACTATGCTTTAACAAGCTCTCCGCTGGGATCGAAAACGTCTCGTGTAGCCCCTCGATCATGCGGAGTGTCAGTGGCCGTTTCCGTGCCAAAATTTCATAGACGCGATTCTTGCGACCAATGACCGGCATGAGATCTTCTACAGTGAGCCCCTGCTGTTCCATTCGGAATTTTATAGCTTCGACGGGGTCCGGGAAATCTATTGGATAGTGCTCCCGTTCGTATGCTTCAACGAGCGTTACAAGCACATCCAACCGATCCCCTTCGGCCGAACCGGCCTCAGCAGACATGAGGCCTTCAATTTCTAGCAAAGTTGCCTCGTAATCAGCTTCTGTTTTGATCGGACGAATTTCCATAGGACCCCTCAAATCTTCTGAGCATCAATTGCGTCATACTGCCGGTGTGTTCCGATAAAGCGGATATACACAACGCGGTAGGGGTAATTGATCCAAGCCACCACCCGATACTTGTTCCCCGCGATGTTAAAAACAACCTGACCATCTCGCAGAATACTGGCGCTGGAAAATTGTGCCTTTACTTCATTGGGAGTGGACCAATCAGCCTTCAGGGTTTCTCGATACCAAGCCATTCCCGGCTCGATAGAATCTGCGTAGGAAGGCGAGCTTTCCCAGAATTTTCTCAGCGTTGATAGAGCGATGATGTGCATGTCGTTATTTGTCAAGATAGTTGTCATGTCCCTCAAGCAGCCTGCTTGGAATTTTTATCAGTATGACGAACTGGATTTAACCAAACCACATTGATTGTCCCCCAGTCCCGTGTTTGTCCAGACCAACGCTCGGGGTTTCTGTTCTTGGCCTGTTGATAGAGTTGATCGCGTGCGGCCAGTATGGCGACATCTTCGCCTGCGTGGCGCTGTGCAGGCGTCACGAACCTGATCGCCGAGTGACGGTGTTCCCGAGTTGTCCGCTTCGGCAGCCCACACGGGGCGCGATCCTCGTTGTTCGTCAACCAAGAGACAGGACAAGCTATCAAAAAGGTTTGGAACTCGCTAATCAACACCGGAATGTTTGGGCCGATCCAAGTTGGCTGATATCAGATACAGCAACGCCCAGCTTAGGCTGGGCGTTTGGAATGAAGTCGCGGAGTGGTTAGAGCCAACGCTTTAAATCACCGCTTCCAACCCTTTGCGCTCAATCAGGTTCAACAGTTTGAGCGACGGCCCGCTCGGCTTCTTGTCTCCAACTTCCCACTTCTGAACCGTGGAAAGGCTGGTGTTCAGCACAGCGGCAAAAACCGCCTGGCTGACGTGGGCCTTTTCACGCAGCGCCTTGATCTGCTGTGGCGGAATTTCGTGCACATCGAGATTGCACAGCGCCTCAAACTCGCCCATGCGACGCTTACTGATCAGACCGGTGCCATGAAGCCCACGCGCTATCTCATTCATCTCGTCCAAAATTCGGCTGTTACGCTTTGTCGTCGCCATCACATATCTCCACAATTTCACCAGCAGCCAGCGCAATGGTTAGTTGCCGATCATCAAAACCAAGCAACTCCTTTGCCACCTCCTGGAGTACCCTCAGTTCGTCCTTGTCGATGTTGGATCGCTCGTTCTTGTTGAAGCCATAGAGGAAAAACCAGCGCCCCGCCATTTTTGTAGCCACGATGGTTCTCGCCCCGCCACCCTTGCCCTGGCCAGGCAGCGCGACGCGCTCCTTCACAACATCGCCACCCAAGTCAGCATCGACAAGCCCTTGGCTCATCTCCTCGATTGCGGCACACAGGGCTGCATCGGTTAGCCCGACCTTTTTCATCGAGCGGGTGAAGGTGCGGGTTTTGAAGACTCGTCTCATTGCAAAACTATACCACCAGGTGCAACAAGTTTCCAGTAGAGCGAGATTCCTGCCGAACCTGGGATCGTATACAGACCCGGCCCCCAAGGAGGGTTGCCGCTGTGGTCCTTCTGCTCGCTTACCAAAGCAGTCATCAAGGATTCCTTGATACCTCAAAGGACAGCAGAGCCAACGCGCACAACAAGTGCCAGCCGAATACTTCCTGCTCACCTTCACGCTGCC
>DAIMZH010000026.1:0-161 GCA_036734105.1 Azoarcus sp.
ACATCAGTCCACCTGCCACCAACGACCAAATTCACGCAGTTTTTGCCCACTCTCCCCACCGACACCAGTCCGCCTGCCACCAACGCCCGAATTCACACAGTTTTTGCGCCCTCTCCCCACCAACACCAGTGCGCCTGCCACCAACGACCAAATTCGCTCAG
>DAIMZH010000026.1:261-30481 GCA_036734105.1 Azoarcus sp.
TTTTTGCCCCCTCTCCCCTCGCGGGAGAGGGTTGGGGAGAGGGGGCTGGGGCTCAACACCACGCTTCAACCTTAATCAACCTCCGCCCCCCTCTCCCCCCGCCCCTCTCCCGCGAGGGGAGAGGGGAGTTATAAGCCTCGCCGCCTGCGCTAATTTCCCCCGCACCAACAACCAAACCCAAGCGGCTTTCGCCCCCTCTCCCCACCGACATCAGTCCACCTGCCACCAACGACCAAATTCACGCAGTTTTTGCCCCCTCTCCCCACCGACACCAGTCCGCCTGCCACCAACGACCAAATTCGCACAGTTTTTGCGCCCTCTCCCCACCGACATCAGTCCACCTGCCACCAACGACCAAATTCACACAGTTTTTGCCCCCTCTCCCCTCGCGGGAGAGGGTTGGGGAGAGGGGGCTGGGGCTCAGTGCATCTGTGGCGGCAGGGGACTCAAGCTGCTAACGCACAGAACTGCGCTTGCGCTAACGGGTTTTAAGGACGGGGCCGGTAACAAGACATGCTGAGACTTGCAGGCAACTCAGCCGAACTGCTGAATCGCGTGCTCGCTAAAGCTTTCGCGATGCGCTTGCATTCGCATCTTCACCCTGGAGCAAACCGTAAACTGCCCTGTTTTCAGCGCACGCAAACCTTGCGTACTTGCCCCATGTCGGTAATGCCGGACAAAGTTTTTTCGATGCCATCCTGCCGCAATGAGCGCATGCCATCAGACAGGGCTGTCGCGAGCAATTGATCAACTCGCGCACGGTCCTGGATGAGCCGCTTGAGTTTTGGCGTCACCAGCATGAGCTCATGCAAACCTACGCGCCCCTTGTAGCCATTGGTGCAAGCCTCACAGCCCTTGGGTCGGTACAAGGTGAATTGCCCCTGTTCGTTTGCAAAACGCTTCTTCCAGCTATCCAGTACACGTGAACGTGCCCTGGACATATCGGTCTGAAATTCTGGGAGATGCCGCAGGTCTGAACAGTATTCTGTGAGCAGGCGGTCTAGCTCGTCAGCTTCGGGGTGGTAGGCTTCACGGCATTTCGGGCAAAGACGCTTGGCAAGCCGTTGGGCCAGCACACCAATCAAGGCGTCCCCAAAATTGAAGGGGTCCATGCCCATGTCGAGCAGACGCACGACTGACTCAGGTGCGCTGTTTGTGTGTAGCGTGGAGAAGACCAAATGCCCGGTCAGTGATGCTTCGATACCGATCGCGACAGTCTCAGCATCACGCATCTCGCCAACCATGATCACGTCGGGATCAGCTCGAAGAAAGGCTCGCATCAGGCTTGCAAAGTCCAGCCCGGCCTTGCGGTTGACCTGCACCTGACGCAAGCCGTTCTGGGTAATCTCAACAGGGTCTTCGGCAGTCCAGATCTTAAGCTCACCCGTGTTGATGTGACCAAGCACGGAGTGTAATGTGGTGGTCTTGCCGGAACCGGTAGGGCCGCAAACCAGAAACATGCCGTAGGGCATAGTCACCGCCGACTTGAGCCGGGTCATGTTGTCGGGAGACAAACCGAGTTCTCCCAGCGGCAACGGTTCACCACTGGAGAGCAAACGCATCACGACATCTTCGAGACCACCCGCAGTGGGCAGGGTTGCGACGCGCAGCTCTATGTCAAGCGGTGCGTATTTGCGAAACCTGATCTTGCCGTCCTGCGGCCTTCTGCGCTCGGAGATATCCAGATCACACATGATCTTGATACGCGTGATGAGTGGGTTGCGGTAGCTGGCTGGCACCCGGATATAAGGTACCAGTGTGCCGTCCTTGCGAAACCTGATCAGCGTTTTTTCCTTTCCCGGGCGAGGCTCGATGTGTATGTCGGAGGCTCCCTGACGGTAAGCATCTACGATGATCTTGTTGACCAGCTTGACAAGCTCGTTGTCAGCCGCCGCGTTAAGATCGTCGGCGAGCGAAACATCTGGTTCGTCCTCATCGAGATCCGACAACAGCTCGGAGACCGATCCGTGATCCAGAGATGGTTCAAAAAACTGATCAACAGTGCGCTGAAACTCGTCGCGCGTGGTCACCCGCAAAACCAGTCGCTTTTTGGGAAAGACATTCTGCGCAACCCGCGACGCTCTGACCTGCTCAGGGTCGGTCGTCAGCACCACCAAACCCTCCGGGGTTTCCTCCAGCGGTAGCCATTGGTTTTGCTTGACGAATTCACTCTTGATATTGCGCAGCAAGTCCACCTGCTTGATGCGGTCCTGACGATAAGGCTCGTAGGGCACATTGAAAAAACGTGCGGCTGCCCCACCCAGTTCGGCAAGCGTGACTTCGTATAGATCGATCAGGGCCGACTCTATGGCCACCCCGCTGTCACGCGCACGACGTACCGCATCGTCCAGTTCGGTGGTGCTGATGCGGCCATCCACCACCAGCGCATCAAAGCGCGAGCGCAGCATGGCGGGGCCGCCCTGACGACGCGCAAAGGCCACTCCGAGTGTTTGAGCCAAAGCCAGCAAACCGTCTTCCATGACAGCAGGAAAAGGGCCAGGATGTCGATGATTGATGAACTGGATCACACCCAGCAGACGATCCCGATCGGTGTCGATGATGGGTACGACCAACATCTCACGCGATCGAAAGCCGGTGCTACGATCCAGCTCTTGATTGAAATGCAGTCGTGGAGAAATGGCGCGCAGTTCGGTTTCGTCGTAAACATCAAAGATGTTGAGCGTGCGCCGGGTCATGGCCACATAGCCCGCAATACTGTGGTCGTCGATCGGCAGATCAATGCAGCGGATACCTTCGAGCCCGGTCTTGATGCGTGCCACGATATGATCGCCGGTGTCAGACCGCGTGTATATGGTCATCCGCTCGGCATCAAAGGTTTCGCAGATGCGATCCGACAGGCGGATGATGATTTCATCCACATCCAGCGCCGCATGGATGCGCGTGGTGATCGCCTGCAAACCTTTGAAAAAGGTCAGGCGTGTACTCATGTCGGAAGAAGGGCTACGCTCGCGCGCCGGATCAGACATCAATCAGTGCTTTGGATTCAGGCATGGCTGCAAGTGTAATCGTTCACGGCAACCGGCGCGACTCAGAATACAAGCACGTCGCCCGACGCCAGCGCTCGGGGCGAGAATCGCTGGTTTTGTGCAAATATCTGCTGCATGATGCGCTCGCCAGAACCGGGCTTGAGGTGACTGATGTGCACTTGTGGGGAAACCGTGAGTTGATCGAGCACGGCCTTGAGCAAACTCGGGCACAGATGCCGGGAGGCAGTCGCCAAGCCATGTTGCTCGTCCGGAAACGCCGTTTCGATGATGAGATGCCGCAGCTCGCCCAGCCGGTTGATGGCGTCGATCTGGTCTTCGCAATAGGCTGTGTCACCCGAAAAAACCAGCTTGCCGCTACCACTGTCCAGCAAATAACCCACTGCTGGAACCGTGTGGTGAGCGGGTAGCGCAGTTACGTAGCGGCCACCCAGATCAACGGTAGTACCGACACTGATCGGACGAAAGTTGAGGAAGGGACGAGCGCGATCAGGGATAGTCGTGAAGTCCGGCCAGACCAGCCAATTGAAGATGTGAGAATGAACTATGCGCAGCGTCTCAGTCGTTGCATAGACGGTGATTGGCATTCCACGTGCTTCACCCACTGAATCTATCAACATTGGCAAACAGGCAATGTGATCCATGTGCGAATGCGTCAAAAACACATGATCTACGCCCAGGAGGGCTTCGCGCTCCAGATCACCGACTCCGGTGCCACAATCGATGAGGACATCATCGTCAACAAGAAAGGATGTGGACCGCTCCTTGGCACCACCAATTCCTCCACTGCAACCGAGTACTTTCAGTTTCATCTGGCGAAAACCTGGAGACATATGACGCCGTTAAGGAAAAAACATCCTAGCATGAGCAGCGTCCGGCCCGCGCGACATAAGTCACGCTAATCGTCTGACAGGCTGACTCACTGCTGCTTTCGTCAACTGGCAGCCAAACCCTCAGACACGCAACAAAAACTCCATTTTGACGCCAGCAAGCTCGATTTGATCGTGCTCTTCCAGCCGACGTGCCTGAGTGTCGATTGCACGCCCATTAACCAGCGGAAATGTAGCACCCTCGACATGCGTGATGAAATAGCCCTGCGCGCGCCGCGTGATGACCGCCACCTGTAGCCCGGGTTTGCCAAGTGTGGTCAATGATTTGGTCAGCGCCAACTCCTTGCCGGCATTCGGACCACTCAGGACTTTGATCAAGCCAGCAAACTGGCTCACGCCCGGTACCTTGCTGTCAGTGGGATGGCGCAACTCCGGCGGCAGAATCTGGGTGCTCGCCGCGGGTGGCCCTGCCCGCGAGACGGTTGGGGAGCCTGCGCCAAACCCACCCATCAGCGGGTCAAGCGCGGCGCTGTCGGTCAGGTCTGTGTTGATCTGTGCGTCCTGGTCGACATCCGGGATGTATTTGAGCTTGTACTTGCCCAACTCAATGACGTCGTTGGGCTGTAACACATGCTTTTTGACGGACTGCCCGTTCACATACGTGCCGTTGGTACTGTTCAAGTCCTCAAGAAAAGCGTCTCCCAGCAAGGTGGTGATCAATGCATGCTGGCCACTGATGGCAAGGTTATCGATCTGAATATCATTGTTCGGTTTACGACCGACCGAGATGCGCTCCTTGTCAAGCGATATCTCTTTCAGAACCAACCCATCCATGCTGAGTATCAACTTCGGCATTTCCTGAATTCCGTCATTACGTTTATCAGACCATTATGATACGCCGAAAGTGGACTAGCGTACCTCATCCGGGATCATGCAAGCGTTGCCAGAATCACCGAAATGTTGTCCCTTCCACCATTCTGATTCGCCGCATCAATCAAGGCGCTTACCGCGTCGGCATTATGATTGCAGCGCGCCAGAACACTTTTGATCTGATCATCGTCAATCATGTCCGTCAATCCATCGGTGCACAACAGAATGCGTGCCCCCGAACTGGCGACATGCGGGTTGGTGTCCACGGTGACATCCTCACGCACACCAAGACCCCGCGTGAGACTGCCACGAACGCCAAGCAAGCGTGCCTCGTTGGCGCTAACTACGCCCGCCTCTATACATGCCTCGATTACCGTGTGATCAGTGGTCAGGCGTTTCAGCACGCCGTCCTGATAGCGATACAGACGGGAATCTCCAACATGTGAGCTGACCATACCCTCGCCACAGCTTGCCACAATCAACAGCGTGCTGCCCATGCTGGCCAACGTCTCTTGCTGTCTGGCGCCGTCGACGACCGCCTTGTTTGCACAAACGACTGCGGCCTCAAGCACCTCAGAAGCACGCGCTACCGACCAGTCGGCGGTGTAATGAGCTTTCAAGTACTGATGGGCGGCATCGACTGCCAGTTGGGAGGCAACTTCTCCCCCTTCATACCCACCCATACCGTCAGCCACGATCAACCACCTGCAGCCCGAAGACACCAGAATCTTGTCTTCATTGTGACCGCGCACACGACCCACGTCACTCGCTCCTTGACAATCGATGAACGTGCGAACCGATGGGGCCTCAGGCATCACATCTCCAAAAAAAGGTTTGGCGCATTCAGCAAGGTCACGCCACACATAAGAGGCAAAAAAAACGCCGGACTAACCGGCGCTTTTATGGATCAAGCCGATCAGATGAGGGCTTTGAGCAGCTTGGCCATTTCGGACGGGTCACGGGTCACCGTGAAACCGCATTCTTCCATGATCGCCAGTTTGGCATCGGCCGTGTCTGCGCCGCCTGAGATCAGCGCACCGGCGTGACCCATACGCTTTCCTGCAGGTGCGGTAACACCAGCGATGAAGCCAACGATAGGCTTCTTCATGTTCGCCTTGCACCATTCGGCAGCTTCAGCCTCATCGGGGCCACCGATCTCGCCAATCATGATAACCGCATCGGTATCCGGATCATCATTGAACATGCGCATCACGTCAATGTGCTTTAGACCATTGATCGGATCACCACCGATACCAACCGCTGAAGACTGACCCAGACCGATTTCGGTCAACTGTGCCACTGCTTCATAGGTCAGGGTGCCGGAGCGCGACACCACACCGATACGTCCCTTGCGGTGGATGTGGCCGGGCATGATGCCGATCTTGATTTCGTCAGGCGTGATGAGTCCCGGGCAGTTGGGACCGAGCAGCAGGGTTTCCTTGCCACCCGCGGCAACCTTTTGCTTCATCTTGTTGCGCACCACCAGCATGTCGCGAACAGGGATACCTTCGGTAATGCAGATAGCCAAGTCAAGATCAGCCTCGCAGGCTTCCCAGATGGCTGCGGCAGCACCCGCCGGCGGAACGTAGATCACGGACACGGTTGCACCGGTTTCGGAAGCCGCTTCCTTGACTGACGCATAAATGGGCACATCAAAGATCTTTTCGCCGGCTTTTTTGGGGTTCACGCCCGCCACGAAGCAGTTCTTGCCGTTTGCGTACTCGATGCACTTTTCGGTATGGAACTGACCCGTCTTGCCAGTGATACCCTGGGTGATGACCTTGGTGTCCTTGTTGATGAGAATCGACATTCGAGTGCTCCTTACTTGACCGCTTCGACGATCTTGGTTGCGGCTTCCGCCATGGTGTCTGCGGTGATGATGGGCAGGCCGGATTCGGCGAGGATCTTCTTGCCGATTTCCTCGTTGGTACCCTTCATCCGCACAACCAGCGGAACGGTCAGGTGGACTTCGCGTGCAGCAGTCACCACGCCATCGGCGATGGTGTCGCAACGCATAATGCCACCAAAGATATTGACCAGAATGCCCTTGACCTTGGGGTTCTTGAGCATGATCTTGAAGGCTTCAGTCACCTTCTCGGCAGTGGCGCCACCACCCACGTCCAGGAAGTTGGCAGGCTCGGCACCGAACAGCTTGATGGTGTCCATGGTGGCCATGGCCAGACCGGCGCCATTCACGAGGCAGCCAATGTTGCCGTCCAGGCTGATGTACGCCAGATCGAACTTGGAGGCTTCGAGCTCGTCCGGGTCTTCTTCGTCCAGATCGCGATAAGCCACGATTTCAGGGTGGCGATAGAGCGCGTTGGAGTCAAAGTTGAACTTGGCGTCCAGCGCCTTGACCGTGCCGTCACCCTGGTGGATCAACGGATTGATCTCGGCCAGCGAGGCATCGGTTTCCATGTAGCAGGTGTACAACTGCTTGAGGCTTTCAACTGCCTGACCCAAGGAAGCTTCGGGCATACCAATACCCTTGGCCAGTTCGGTTGCCTGTCCGTCGGTAAGGCCAAGCAACGGATTGACAAAAACCTTGATGATCTTTTCGGGCGTATTGTGCGCGACCTCTTCGATATCCATGCCGCCTTCGGACGATGCCATGATAGCAACCGTCTGAGTGGCGCGGTCGGTCAGTGCGGCCACGTAGTACTCGTGCTGAATGTCAGCACCTTCCTCGATCAACAGATGGCGCACTTTCTGGCCTTCGGGGCCGGTCTGGTGGGTAATCAACTGCATGCCGAGAATCTGGGAAGCGTATTCGCGAACCTCATCCAGGGACTTGGCAACCTTGACGCCACCCCCTTTGCCGCGACCACCCGCGTGAATCTGGGCCTTGACCACCCAGATTTTTCCACCGAGTTCTTCTGCCGCCTTGACCGCATCTTCCACGCTGGTGCAGTGGATGCCACGCGGCGTGACGACGCCGAACTTTCTTAGAACTTCTTTTGCCTGATACTCATGAATTTTCATGATTGCCCTTCGATCGTTGTCACAGCAGCTCTCCACCGCCGTGGACTGGTTCATGGGACGTTGTTGGAGCGTCACTTAACGCGGGGCGTCGTCTCCCTGACCTCCGACTCCCGCCGCCGACCGCTGGGATCGACTTGCCCGAAACAACGTATGCCTACGCATGTCCGATGTTTTGGGCCGCATTATTATAACCCGTTTCACTTGATGCAATATCACAGCTTTTCGGGGTCACCAGGAGTATCTGCGCCACGATACCACTTCGGATAATACCGCCTGACAACATGGGTCGATGTTTCGAGCGCATGACACCTGTCGAGCTGAAAGGGCTTGCTGCCGTCGTCATCAGTCTCCCTTCGAAAGCTTGCAAAGGTCTGAATGGCCGCAGTGGGAAAACTGAACAGCAATTCGGTGATATGGGAGCAGCCGCTGACACCTTCAAACATTTCACCCACTGCGCGCCGAAAGCCCCGAACCAGATTCAGCCCAATCAGTTTTTCATAGTGTGGTGCAATGGCTTCGCACCCACCGGGGTATGGCACCCGTTCCGAGCACACCATGGCATCAATGATGTTGAACTCAGCATCGATGGTGATCCGGACGAACATCAGGTGAATGGGCTCTCCAGCGGGACGCACGCCCGATGACAGCGGATAATCAGCATCCTTGACGTCTGACAGACTTGCGTCGAGTTCGAGCAAGCCATCGTCACGACGAAAGCCTTCGATCGTTATCCGACGGCAATGCGCGCGCTGGCGCGATCGGCTGGGGGGAGGCAGTGACATTGGAAACGTACGCTATCGTATGGACAGGCATAATCATACAGCACTCGTGTCCACGTCGGCGATGGGCGCTCCGACGGGTATTTCTATACAATGCAAATATCTTCGATCAAAATATGATAAGCAGCCAACCAATAATGGCCGACGCCAGACAAACCCAGCCACAACCAGCCAGAGTCAAGACCAAGCGCTTGTCGACGGCGCTTTTCACTATTCGCGTGCTCGCACTTTGCTTCGTGGTGCTGACGTTGAAGCCCCTGGAAACGCAAGCGCAGTCGCTTACGCCACCTGGCATGCCCCTTTCGGGTAGCAGCTCTGCCAGTGAAGTACAGCGCTGGGTTTCGGCTGAAGGCGAGTCAATCGTTTCCATGGCTCAGGCAATGTTTCCGCGAGACGAGGGTGCGCGCAGCTTTTTCGTCAGCCGCGTGCTGCGCGCCAACCCAGGGCTGCTGCGCAGCGGACTTGATGCGCACTCACCGCTGCCAACCGGAACCGAACTGGTCATCCCCTCTCTGCTCGACCTTGCCGGTGCCGCCACACTGCCGCCTGCACGGTCAACAAGCCCTTTAAACCTCCGCCCGACGCCTGTCGCACAGCAGCCGACTCAACAAGCCCTTGCTGCACCGACCACAATTGAAGCCACACAACGCGACCAGCTAGTCATTGATACCGGTGGCCGAGACGCACTTGCGACCGAGTTGCTGCTGGGACAGGTATCCGTCACCGACCGGGAGCGGGAACTGCGCCTTGTCGCTGCAATAGACCGCAACATTAATCTGCAAAGAGAGTTGCTGGAGCGTATCAAGCGCCTTGAAGAGGTTCAGGATGAAATAAGGCGACGACTCAACCAACCAGCCGACATTGCCAGCGGCGACCAAGCACCGGTGGCTCAAGCACCAACCGCAAGTGGTCCTGTCGCAACCGAGGTGGAAAGTCAGCCCGCGCCACAAACCGACAGGGTCAATGATTCCGGTATCACCAACACCGGAAGTACTGGCTGGCTCACCTGGATGCTCGGTGGCATAGCCATGAGTCTGCTCGCTCTCATGCTGTGGCAGCGCAGCCAGTTGAAAGCACGCCAGTATCACTCCTACCGTGAAAACCCTAACGAGGATTTGTGGCCCGATGAAGCACAATCAACCGCTGGTTTCGAGCCCGAAGTCAAAACGCTGCCGCCCGGGAAAAACAACCCTCAGCGGCTCATCGGCACTGCATCCCCGGCACGCAAAACAAACCCGCCTGAAAAGGCTCCGCGCGCCACACGTGCCGCTCGCGCTCGACCAGGTACCGCCCCATCCTTGTCCACCATGACTGCGGGCCAGCGCGCTGCAGTCGGCAAAGGCACAAGCAGTCTGGCAGACGATGATTCGACGCTCCCCCCTGAAACATTCAATAAAAACGCTGCAGACAGCTTTCCGGATGACGTCCCGACCCAGCCCCCCACTGTGGTACAAGCTGAAGAACCTGACGAAGACGTGTCTGCGGTCGAACTGGCTGATCTCATGCTTGGTTTTGGTCGCGTCGATGGAGCAGCGGATGCACTGGAAGCCTTTATTGAGAACAACCCCCGCGCAGCCGTCAAACCATGGCTCAAATTGACCGAGGTTTATCACGCGGCGGGCAAGCGTCAGGAATTCGAGACAGTAGCGGCCAACCTGCACAAGACCTTTAACGTACAGTTGCCGATCTGGGACGACTTTGGACAAACAAATCAGTCAACAGGCGTGGAATCGATGCCACACATTACCGATCGCCTGGAGGCCATCTGGGGCACCCGGGAATGCCAAGGCTACATCGACACCCTGATCAGGGATAACCGACAAGGCACACGCAGCGGTTTCGATCTCGACGTACTTGACGACTTGTTGATGCTGGCCAGTGTGCTGGACGCCCAACTAGGACGTTTCCGCTCCACTCATGGCCTCCGAAACTGACTTGTCAACGCTGACCGTTCAGACCGGGTTGTCAATGTCCACAAAATCGGCCTGAATGCCAAAGCGTTCGTTCAGCAGTTTTGCCAGTGCTGCCACGCCATAGCGCTCGGTAGCATGGTGCCCGGCAGCAACATACGGGACTCCACTTTCGCGAGCAAGATGCACGGTTTGCTCTGAAATCTCGCCGGACACATACAAGTCAACGCCGGCGGCTATCGCCTGCTCAAAATATCCTTGCGCGGCACCGGTGCACCAAGCGACCTGCTTGACCACACGCTCAGCGTCTCCGACAAGCATCGCCGGGCGCGCCAAGGCCAGCCCCAGCGATTCGGCCACCTGAGCAGCAGACTGCGACTCTGCTGGCTGGCCGGTCCAAACCAACTCGTTATCGCTTATCGGGCCATCGGACTTCCAGCCAGCCAGTCTGGCAAGGCAGGCGTTGTTGCCGAATTCGGGATGGGCATCAAGCGGCAGATGATAGGCAAACAGGTTGATGTCGTGTCTGAGCAAAGCAGACAGTCGACGCTTGCGCAGGCCCACAACACGGGCATCCTCTCCGCGCCAGAAGAATCCATGATGAACCAGTATGGCTGCGTAGTCATGCTCAACAGCATGGTCGATCAGCCTCTGGCTTGCGGTGACGCCGCACAGCACACGACGACAATCAATACGCCCCTCGACTTGAAGACCATTTGGACAATAGTCCTTGAAACGCCGGACTTCAAGCAGGTCGTCAAGAAACCGCGCGAGATCGTCTCTATGCATTACCGTCTCACTCCCAGTCCTCAGATCAAGAGATCTGCCTAGTCCTTGTTTTTCCGCTCGGACTGCTCAATGCGATCGAGTTCGGCATCCAGGTCACCTTCGCTAGGCGCGCGATATTGGCTGTCCGCCTCTGGCGCCGGCTTGGCCATATGGCGCGCGATCAAAAGGCCAATCTCGAACAACACGATCATCGGCACCGCCAGCATGAACTGGGATATCACGTCTGGCGGGGTAATGATTGCGGCAATCACAAAGGCTGCAACGATAAGGTAGGGACGCGCTTCCTTGAGTTTCTCCACCGAAACCACGCCTGCCTTGACAAGCAGGATGACCGCCACTGGCACCTCAAAAGTAATGCCGAACGCGATGAACAGTGTCATGACGAACGACAGATACTGTTCGATATCAGGCGCCACCATGATGCTTTCCGGTGCAAAATCATTGATGAACCGGAAAACCGTGCCAAACACGAAGAAGTAGCAAAACGCCATGCCAACAAGGAACAGCAAGGTCGTGCCCACAACCAAGGGCAGCCCTATACGCTTTTCGTGCGCATACAGCCCTGGGGCAATGAAGGACCACGCGTGGTGCAGTACGTAAGGCAGCGCAATCAGGAAAGCTACCAGCAGGGTGACCTTGACTGGCACAAAGAACGGCGTCACCACACCGGTGGCGATCATGTTCGCGCCCTCCGGCAGGGTGTCCATCATCGGCTTGGCCAGAATGTCGTAGATCGAACCCGCCCAGGGCATCAAGACCACAAAGATGGCCAGGATCACGATGACTGTTCGCAACACGCGGTCGCGCAATTCCACCAGATGCGAAATAAAGGTTTCCTGCGTGGTACTCATTGCTTGCCTTCTGTCGGAAGGTCAGACTTGTGACCAGGGCCAGGCTGCAACGGCTCGCCGCTGCCACCATGAACGGAAGCCTTTGACGATGAATCAGCCCCGACCAGATTGTGGGAATCAGGCATTGGAGGCCTACTGACGAAGGAATCTCCGGCGCGCATGTCGCTGATGGTGGCATCGCTCTTGATTTCGGCAGCCTCCTTCCTGACCTCACCTTCGACTTTATTCATCTGATCCCGAACCGACCGTTCGAGATCGCGAGCCTGAGACTCGACATCCTTTTGCAGTTTCTTGAGATCTTCAAGCTGCATTTCCCGCGAGATGTCGGACTTGACGTCGGATACGTAGCGCTGCATGCGCGTGATGAGATGCCCTGCGGTTCTTGCCACTTTAGGCAGGCGCTTGGGGCCGACCACAATCAGCATCACCAGCGCAATGAGCATCATTTCTGAAAAACCGAAATCGAACATGTCTAGCGGATTTTGCCAATTAACGTGATAAAAGCCCGGCGGGCGACATGAACGCCGCCCCGAGCACTAGCTGAACCCTCGCAAGCAAAACAAGGGGAAGCCGAAGACCGCAACCAGTCGCCAGCAAGCCAAACAAGCTTCGAGGCCTGCAACGACACCGCGTTCGACAGGCCTCGCTTTTTACCTGCATGCAGCAGGGACTTGCCCCTGGTCAGTAGCAACTGCTTCAGGACTTAAGCTTATCCGACTTTTCGCGCGCTTCCGCGTCAATCGTATCCTGACCACTCAGTTTCTTCTGATCAGCGTCGGCGTCTGCCTCGGAATTCGCTTCGCGCATACCATCCTTGAAGCCTTTCACCGCACCTCCCAGGTCTTGACCGATATTGCGCAACTTTTTGGTGCCAAACACCAGCACCACGATGACCAGCACCACTAGCCAGTGCCAGATACTGAATGAACCCATTGACTTCTCCTTATCGCTTCAACATGGCCGGCAAGGGTTCGGACCCGCCGAGCACGTGAACGTGCAGATGATACACCTCTTGTCGGCCAACCCGACCGGTGTTGATTATTGTCCGGAAGCCATCCGTGCAACCTTGCTCAAGGGCAAGTTTACCGATGCTTGTCATCAGCTTGCCCATTAACGCCGAGTGTTGATCACTCAGCTCGGCCATGGAGGCGACATGCAGCTTGGGGATGACCAGAAAGTGCACAGGGGCAACCGGATTGATGTCGTGGAACGCAAGGATATCATCGTCTTCATATATCTTGCTGGCAGGAATCTCGCCACTGACGATTCGGCAGAACAAACAATCCTGCATCACTTCACCTCACTGAGTACGGGACTTTTTCTCATCGATGCCGGAGACTCCCTCCCTGCGCCTGAACTCGGCCAGTACGTCGTCGACGGTCAAACCATGGTGCGCAAGCAGAACCATGGAGTGAAACCACAAGTCGGTGACTTCCCAGACCACATGAAGTAAATCACCGTCCTTGGACGCCATGATGGTCTCTGCAGCTTCTTCAGCCACCTTCTTGCAGATCGCATCAGTGCCTTTGACGTAAAGACTGGACACATACGATGAATCCGGGTCAGCCGCTTTGCGCTCAGTGAGCGTAGCGGAAACACGGTGCAAAACTTCGATATCAATCATTTGTAAATATCCTTTGGGGACTTCAGAACAGGTTCGACGCTTTCCCAGTTGTCGGCATCCAGCTTGCGTTGAAAAAAACAGCTATGGCGACCCGTGTGGCAAGCAATGCCTCCGACCTGATCAATCTTCAGGAGGATCACGTCATTGTCGCAGTCGGTGCGAATCTCATGCACCTTTTGAGTGTGTCCGGACTCCTCACCCTTGTGCCACAGGCGCTGACGTGAGCGAGACCAATAGACCGCCTCACCAAGCTCGGCGGTGCGCGCCAATGCCTCACGGTTCATCCAGGCAAACATCAGCACGTCACCAGTCGCAGCCTCCTGGGCGATGACCGGCACAAGACCATTTTCGTCCCAACGGACGGACTCAAGCCAATCAGCTTGCATGCTCACAGCCTTACCTCCACACCGCTGGACTGCATCAGCAGTTTGGCATCGCGCACAGTATGCTCACCAAAGTGAAAGATGCTTGCCGCGAGCACCGCATCGGCATGGCCTTTGGTGACACCGTCAACCAGGTGTTCCAGTGAGCCCACGCCACCACTGGCGATAACCGGTACCGCAACGGCGTCAGATACCGCACGCGTCAGTTGAAGATCAAAACCGGAACGTGTTCCGTCGCGGTCCATGCTGGTCAACAGAATTTCGCCTGCGCCCAGTGCGACCACCTTCATGGCCCACTCAATGGCGTCAAGACCGGTATTGTTACGCCCACCGTGGGTAAAGACCTCCCACTTGCCCGGCCCGGTCTGTTTGGCATCAATGGCCACCACAATACACTGGCTACCCACTTTTGCAGCGGCATCCGCCACCACTTGCGGGTTGTTAACTGCGGCCGTGTTGATGCTCACCTTATCTGCGCCGGCATTGAGCAGCCGACGTACATCAGCAACCGTACGAACACCACCACCCACCGTCAGCGGAATGAAGACCTGTTCCGCCACCTGCTCGACCACATGCAGAATGGTGTCGCGCGCATCCGAGCTTGCGGTGATGTCGAGAAAGGTGATCTCGTCGGCACCTTGTTCATCGTAGCGACGAGCCACTTCAACCGGGTCGCCGGCGTCGCGCAGGGAGACAAAGTTGACGCCCTTGACCACGCGCCCGGCGCTGACGTCAAGACAGGGAATGATGCGCTTGGCCAGCATCAGGCTTGCTCTTCGCGAAGCTTGTCCGCTCGCGCCTGAGCGGCAGCGAAATCCAGAGTGCCCTCATAAATGGCCCGACCGGTGATCGCCCCCATGATACCTTCATCCTCAACCGCACACAGGGCGTCGATGTCGGTAATCGAAGCGAGTCCTCCGCTGGCAATAACCGGAATACGCAAGGCTTGGGCCAGACGCACCGTAGCCTCGATATTCACGCCGCTCAACATGCCGTCGCGGCCAATATCGGTGTAGATGATGCCTTCGACGCCGTAGTCTTCGAACTTGAGCGCAAGATCAACCACGTCGTGACCGGTCATCTTTGACCAGCCATCGGTTGCCACCTTGCCGTCCTTGGCATCCAGACCAACAATGACATGACCAGGAAAGGCAGTACACGCATCGCGCAGCAGGCCAGGGTTCTTTACCGCTGCGGTACCGATTATCACGTAGTCGATACCACTGTCGAGATAGGCTTCGATGGTGTCAAGATCGCGAATGCCACCACCCAACTGCACAGGCAGATCGTCTCCCACCGCATCAAGGATAGCGTTGATGGCTTCGGCATTGCGCGGTTTCCCCGCAAATGCACCGTTGAGGTCTACCAGGTGCAGGCGGCGCGCGCCCAGCTTCACCCAGTGACGCGCCATGGCTGCCGGGTCGTCTGAGAAAACGGTAGCACCATCCATCTCGCCTTGCCGCAGGCGAACACATTGACCGTCCTTGAGGTCGATGGCAGGAATCAGCAACATAATCGGGCTTGGTATGTAAAGTTGAGTTAAGTGGCTTGAACAGGCAACCCGTTGAACAATCAGGGTGCCCAGGCTAAGAAATTGGATAACAACTGTAAACCGGCTGCCGCACTCTTTTCCGGGTGAAACTGCACTGCGAAGATGTTATCCCTGGCAACCGCACTGGTAAACCGCAGACCGTATTCGGTCTCGGCAGCGGTCAGGACGGGGTCCGCAGGCGACACGTAAAAACTATGAACAAAGTAGAAGCGGTCGCCACTTTCGATACCAGCCCACAAGGGGTGCAGGGCCGTTTGTTCGACCCGATTCCAGCCCATGTGAGGCACCTTGAGGTGACCACCATCGGCGGTCTTCATGGAGGCCGCCGGCGGAAAGCGCAGCACCTCGCCGGAAAAGATGCCTAAACCGGGTACATCACCCTCTTCGCTATGCTCGAACAGCATTTGCTCGCCGACACAGATACCGAGAAAGGGTTTGTTGCGTGATGCTTCCAGCACTGCGTCGCGCAAACCGCGCGCCTGCAACTCGTGCATGCAGTCGGGCATGGCACCCTGACCTGGAAAAATAACGCGAGCGCTCGCCCTCACCACTGCCGGGTCGGACGTCACGATGACGGAGGCCCCTGCTGCCACATGTTCGACAGCCTTGCACACCGAGCGTAAGTTTCCCATGCCGTAGTCGATAATCGCCACATCAGCCATGACGGTTCACCTGTTCGTCAAAAAGGGGTCGGATGGGGTCAGAGCGAACCCTTGGTTGACGGCACGCTGCCTGCGGCACGCTCGTCGCGTTCTGCCGCCATGCGAAGCGCACGGCCAAAAGCCTTGAAGATGGTCTCGCACTGGTGGTGTGCGTTGTCGCCACGGAGATTGTCGATATGCAGCGTGAGGCCAGCATGATTGACGAAACCCTGGAAGAACTCCCGCGCCAGATCAACGTCAAAGTTGGCAATTCGGGCACGCGTATAGGTGACAAAATAGTGCAGCCCCGGTCGACCGGAAAAATCCACCACAACGCGGGACAATGCCTCGTCGAGCGGCACATAAGCGTGGCCGTAGCGTCGAATGCCTTTTTTGTCGCCCAGTGCCTTGGCAAAAGCCTGACCGAGCGTGATGCCCACGTCTTCGACCGTGTGGTGATCGTCGATATGGGTGTCGCCTTCGGCATGGATATCAAGATCAATCAAGCCGTGCCTGGCGATCTGATCCAGCATGTGGTCAAAAAAAGGAACCCCGGTGTTGAGCGCAGACTTGCCGCTGCCGTCGAGATTGATCCTGACTGTGATCCGGGTTTCAAGGGTGTCCCGGGAGACTTCTGACTGCCGCATTGAGTAGGCCGCAAGCGTGTGGCGGTTAATTAATGAAGTGACCCGCCATGATACCATCGCAACACCGCGCAACCGCAACACCGCACTGCAAAAACCATGAGAGCCAAACCCCCATGAGCCAGTACTGGAGCCCCATTGTTCACCAATTGACGCCCTATGTCCCGGGCGAACAACCCCGCATCGACAATCTCGTCAAGCTCAACACCAACGAACACCCTTTTGGCCCCTCCCCCCGCGCACTCGAAGCGATTCGCGCAGAGGCCTCGGATGCGCTTCGGCTTTATCCTGACCCGACTGCCATCGCGCTTCGTCAGGCACTGGCCTCGCGCTTCAATGTTCAGGCCGATCAGGTGTTCGTGGGCAACGGTTCGGACGATGTGCTGGCACATGTCTTCATGGCCTTGTTGCGCCACGATCAGCCTATATGGTTTCCAGACATCACCTACAGCTTTTACCCGGTGTATTGCGGACTGTTCGACATTGCTTACAAAACGCGCGCGCTGGATGCGCACTATGCCATCAACCCCGATGATTATCAGCCAAAGGGTGACGCGCGTGCCGGCGGCATCATCTTCGCCAACCCCAACGCGCCTACCGGACGTCTGCTCGCCCTGAAAGACGTCGAGACCATTGTCGCAGCCAACACGCACTGTGTGGTGGTAGTCGATGAGGCCTACGTGGACTTTGGCGGGCAAAGCGCGGTCACTCTGACAGACCGCTACCCCAACCTGCTGGTGGTGCACACTTTCTCCAAGTCGCGCTCACTTGCCGGACTCCGGGTTGGCTACGCGATCGGGCACAGTGAGCTGATCGCAGCACTGATGCGCGTCAAGGACAGTTTCAACTCCTACCCGCTCGATCGACTGGCACTTGCGGGCGCCCTTGCCTCGGTTGAGGACGATGCCTGGTTTACTGAAAGCTGCAACAAGGTCATCGCCTTGCGCGAATCACTCACCCGCGAGCTCGAAAACCTTGGACTGGAAGTGTTGCCATCAGCCGCCAACTTCGTGTTTGCACGCCACCCCGACCATGCAGGTGCAGCACTTGCCCAGGCCTTGCGTGAGCGCGCCATTCTGGTCCGTCACTTTGCAAAACCTCGCATCAATGACTTTTTGCGGATTACCGTTGGGACTCAAACCCAATGCGAGGCACTGATTGACGGTTTACGCGCCATACTGCAACGCTGACGCAGGCGGATGACCAGCATCGAAAGCCCGGAATAAAGTCGAATCTCAAGCGTTGGTGAATCGCAAAAAAGGCTTGCCCGACTGAGGGCAAGCCTTTTTGCTTATCTCGCTCGTGAGCAAACGACCTGCACGAAAGATACCGAGCAGGTCTTGTTGGCGCAGACAGACTGGCTCACCCTTCCACGCGCAACTCAGCCGATCTGGCGTGAGCCTGCAGACCTTCGCCATGCGCTAGCACTGACGCGACCGTTCCGAGCCTGCGTGCGCCGGCTTCGGACATGTGGATGATACTGGTCCGCTTTTGAAAGTCGTAAACACCTAGCGGCGACGAAAAGCGTGCGCTACGCATGGTTGGCAACACATGGTTTGGGCCGGCGCAGTAGTCACCCAGGGCCTCAACTGACCAGTGCCCCACAAAGATCGCCCCTGCATGGCGGATGCGATCGATCCAGTCTTCTGCATCTTCCAGCGACAGCTCAAGGTGCTCTGGCGCAATCCGGTTGGCAATGGCGCAGGCCTGTTCGAGGTTTGCGACATGAATCAAGGCGCCACGATTGCTGAGAGATGTGGCGATAGTTTGACGACGTGGCATAGCGGGCAGCAGACGGTCAATGCTGTCGGCCACAGCGTCGATGAAATCCGCATCAGTGCACAGCAGAATCGACTGCGCAAGTTCATCATGCTCGGCCTGAGCGAAGAGGTCCATGGCCACCCAGTCCGGGTTGCCGCTGCCATCCGAAATGATCAACACTTCAGACGGCCCAGCCACCATGTCGATACCCACGGTGCCGAACACACGGCGCTTGGCCTCGGCGACAAAGGCATTGCCCGGGCCGACAATCTTGTCCACCTGCGGAATGGTCTGCGTGCCGTAGGCCAGCGCGGCTACCGCCTGTGCGCCCCCGATAGTGAACACCCGATCGACGCCGGTAATGGCCGCCGCAGCCAGCACCAGCGCATTGCGCTGACCGTGCGGTGTCGGCACCACCATGATCAACTCGCCCACACCAGCCACCTTGGCCGGGATGGCGTTCATCAGCACCGAACTGGGATAGCTGGCCTGACCGCCGGGCACATACAGCCCCACACGGTCGAGAGCTGTGATTTTCTGGCCCAAGCGGGTGCCGTCCTCTTCGGTATAAACCCAGGACTCGGCGAGTTGGCGTTCGTGATACTGGCGTACCCTGTCCGCCGCGATACGCAAGGCCTCGCGTTGCTCGACGCTCAGGCTGTTCAGTGCTGCCTGTAACTCAGCCTGTGGCAGCTCGAGCTCTGCCATGCCACGCACATCAAGGTGATCGAAACGGTGCGTATATTCAATGACTGCGGCATCACCGGTGTTGCGCACCGCCGCCAGGATTTCGGTGACCGCCTGGTCAATGCGATGATCTGCACCGCTTTCAAAGGCCAGCAAGGCATCAAGCGAGGACAGAAAACCGGGCTCTCGTGCATCGAGTCGACGCACCTGGGCACGAATGGTTAGGGAATCATTCATGGCTTGATGGCTCCAGCAAATGCTTCGAGCACCGGCTGAATCAGTTCACGCTTGAGTTTGAGCGAGGCCTGATTGACAACCAGTCTCGAACTGATTGACATGATGTCTTCAACCGCAACCAGCTTGTTGGCACGTAAGGTGCCGCCGGTAGACACAAGGTCGACAATGGCGTCGGCGAGACCGACCAGCGGCGCCAGCTCCATGGACCCATAAAGCTTGATGAGGTCGACATGCATGCCTTTTTCGGCAAAATGCGCCTTGGCACTGTTGATGTACTTGGTTGCTACCCGGATACGGCCACCGGGCCGGGCGACAGCCTGATAGTCGAAACCCTCACGCACCGCAACACACAACTTGCAGCGAGCAATGTTGAGATCGAGCGGTTGATACAAACCCTCGCCGCCGTGCTCCAGCAGCACATCCTTTCCGGCAATGCCGAGATCGGCTGCGCCGTACTGGACGTAAGTTGGCGTGTCAGTGGCACGCACGATGACCAGCCTGACATCAGGTCGATTTGTCTGGATGATGAGCTTGCGCGAAGACTCGGGGTCGTCGGTCGGGACAATTCCAGCTGCCGCCAGCAGTGGCAGGGTTTCCTCGAAAATTCGCCCTTTCGACAGGGCCAGCGTAATGCAGGACACGAAGATAGCCTTTGTATGATCAAGCTCGTCATTGTAACCCGTGGGCGGCCGTGTTAGCCTAATGCCTTGGCTGAGGCGCAACGGTGCACTCGGCTTTTTTACTTTTAAATCCAACTATTACGACGACACCAGAAAATGAAACCGGACATCATCGTTTCCTCACACGACCTCGATCATCTTGAGGGCCTGCTGCACAACCCGGATATGCGCAACCGGCCGGGGCTTGCCGGACTTCGCGCCGAGCTTGAACGCGCCGACGTCCGTGAACCTGATGCGATGCCCGCGAACGTCATCACCATGAACAGCCGGGCTCGCGTACGCGAACAACCGAGCGGGAAGGAATGGGAACTGACGCTGGTTTATCCGGGCAACGCCGGTGAAGGCAAGGTGTCCATCCTGACGCCAGCCGGTAGTGCCTTGCTCGGCCTGGCTGCCGGACAGCGCATCGACTGGCCATCTGACGACGGCCGCGAATTGCACCTGGAAGTGCTCGCCATCATCAGCCAACCATCTGAAACGCAGGCGCAAACCGACTAAGTCAATTCAGCCTCAGCTCGCGCCCTCGGAGTCCACCGCTGCCCGAAGCTTGCGAACCGTCTCGACACCCTTGCGCGCGAGCTCATCGGCACGTTCGTTCTCGGGGTGTCCGGCGTGGCCTTTTACCCACCTCCACTCCACTTCGTGCGCGCTGCGCGCTGCATCCAGCGCCTGCCAGAGATCCACATTCTTTACCGGAGCCTTGGAGGCGGTTTTCCAGCCCCGCGCTTTCCAGCCGTGTATCCACTCCGAAATGCCTTTTTGCACATATTGGCTATCGGTGAATACACAAACCCGGGCTGAACGCTTGAGCAAGTTCAGCGCACGGATCACGGCAAGCAACTCCATCCGGTTATTGGTGGTGTCAGGTTCCCCCCCCCAGATTTCCTTTTCGTGAACACCCGATCGCAAAATCGCTCCCCAGCCGCCAGGGCCGGGGTTTCCGCTACAGGCACCGTCGGTATAGATTTCAACAATATCCATCAGCTAATCTTGTGAGTGCGGCCAGTCACGCCGCGTTGATTGGAAGGCACAGCCACCAGACCTTTTCGAGCAGCCCGACGAGCTCGCCATTTTGGCTGAATCAGGCGCATGCCGTGCACCCGTTTGACCCCGTGCATGACATAGACCCCGCCCAAAGCCGGCCACCACCGAGGCCCGCCTTGATCCATGAAACCAAAACGCTGCCGCCACCTGGCTGAAACAATGGGCGGAACATAACACCCCAGCGCCTCAACATCTGCATCAATATTGAGCAAGGCGAGCCAATCAATCACCCTCGCTGCGCTGTAGTAGGCACCACGCCAAGGCATTTCGGCCGACCGGCGCGCCAACATGCGTCGCAAGCCAAAAAGACTGAACGGATTGAATCCGGAAATGATCACACTACCTTCAGGCACAAGGACTCGCTCAACCTCGCGCAATACATCGTGCGGATACAGGCTGCTTTCCAGAAAATGCGGCAGCACCACCAGATCCATGCTCGCACTGGCAAACGGAAGTGCAAAACCCTCGCACCGAACAGCCACGCTGTCTGCGGCACAAGGGGCCGCGATCAGACAATGTGCAATTCTGCTGGCACGCAGCCACGCTTGCGTCGGCATTCCGAGTTGAACTGCGTTATAACCGAAAATGTCCGCAATCAACTCATCAACACAGGCTTGCTCCCAATCGAGCACATAGCACCCGAGCGGAGTCTGCAACCAATCAGAGAGGTCGTGCAACATATGACTATTCAACATTCAGCCTCATCAGCAACCCTTATCGTTCCGATACCTGCATTTTCAGACAACTACATCTGGCTCATCCACAATGGCCGCGAAGCCGCAGTGATCGATCCTGGCGACGCCGGAGTGGTTAAAGTCGCCCTGGAACGGTTGAATCTGCGACTTGTCAGCATTCTGATCACCCACCATCATCATGACCACACCGGCGGCATAGAGTTGCTTCGCACACTCTACTCACCCAGAGTGTATGGCCCACGGGACGAAAACATCACAGGCCTCACCGACACAGTAGCGGAAGGTCACATCATCAACCTTGACTGCCTCAACCTGCAACTGAGCGTGCTCGAAGTGCCAGGCCACACCCGCAGCCACATTGCCTATCTCGGTCAAGGCGCGATCTTCATTGGCGACACCTTGTTCAGCGGAGGTTGCGGCCGACTACTGGGCGGAAGCGCGGAACAACTCCACACTTCGCTACAACGAATTTGCTCACTACCTGGCAACACAAAAGTCTACTGCGCACACGAATACACTCTCGCCAACCTGCGCTTTTCAAGGGTAGTGGAGGCGAACAACCCGGCTCGCGATGCATGGGAACAGCAATGCCTGGACTTTCGTGCCGCAGACATACCGAGCGTGCCAACAACACTATCACGCGAACTCGAGATCAATCCGTTTTTGCGCACCTGGAACACGGATATCCGGCACGCGGTTTCGGTTCAGTGCGGTCGCCCGGTTACTGATGACCAAACCTGTTTCACCGAGTTGAGAAAATGGAAGGACCGCTTTTGACCGGTCGCGAGGCACTTTATCTGTTTGTGGGTTTTCCGGGTTTCTTGGTCGAAACCTGATCAAGACAACGCTTGACCGCCTCGATAACCCGCGCACCATTGAAAGGCTTGAGGACAATACCTGCCGCTCCACCATCAATCATTCTTTTGATCGCCTCGCGCTCATTGTGCCCAGTGATCATCAACACCGGCACGTTCGGCGCCTGACTACGAATTTCGGCCAGCACCTCCATCCCGTCCATGCCAGGCAGCATGACGTCAAGACACACCAGATCCGGACGAAAACGAGCGAACATCTCCAGCCCCGCCTCGCCGTCCCGCGCTTCGCCGACAACCTCCATCTCTTCGTAGTGCAAAATGGCACGAAGTGCCCGGCGGCTGATTTCGTTGTCCTCTATGATTAGAACTCTTGGTGCATTTTTCATGACTGAAACCTGATTCACTCGCCCTGCACAGATTCGGACTCTGCCACCGCCAGCCTGTTGCGACCTTGCCGTTTTGCAGAATATAAAGCCACGTCAGCCTCTCTCAGAAAGCCCTCTTGAGTCAGCCGCTTTTCGTCCTGTGGTCTGCAACTCGCCTGACCCAGACTGATCGTGACATGGTGTGCCGTCGGGGAAGCACAGTGGGAAATATTCAAGGCTGCTACCGCCTTTCGCATGCTTTCCGCTACCAGGCGAGCCCCCTCTTTTTCAGTATCCGGCAAAACAGCGGCGAATTCCTCGCCACCATATCGCGCAACCAGATCGTTGGGGCGATTCAAACAACTCTCCAGCGTTTTCGCAATGCGCTTGAGACAGGAGTCACCGGCAATGTGGCCATACTCGTCGTTGAACAATTTGAAATGATCAACATCGAGAACAAGTACCGACAAGGCCCCACCATTGCGCTTGGCGCGACGCCACTCACGAGCCAGCGTCTCGTCAAAGACACGACGATTGGCGATGCCACACAAGCCGTCTATGCCAGCCAGTCGCTTGAGCGCCTGGTTGGCCTCATTCAGTCTGGCCGACATCCTCAACAACTGGTCACGCATCTGGATCATGCGCAACTGAGCCCGCACCTTGGCCTGCAAAACCTTTTCCGACACTGGTTTGACCAGATAGTCGTCGCCTCCGGCATCAATCCCGTCAACAAGACACTCGTCGCCAGCGCGCGCAGACAGAAAAATGATGGGCGTCCAGTCGTCGCGACTCTGACTCGCCCGGATGCGTCTGGCCACCTCATAGCCATCCATCCCCGGCATGATGATATCAAGCAGCACCAGATCCGGCTTGTCGCGCGAGAACGAGGCAACGCCTGCTTCACCGTTGGCAGCATGAACAGCTTCCAGCCCCATTCTCTCGAGCATCTGACAAATGAGCGTGGCACTTGTCAGAGTGTCTTCGATCACTAAGGCTTTCATGAGGAGTTGATCATGTAACTTTGCATTCCAGCATCGTATCAAGTTATTGCCTGTTGCTGAAAGCAAAGTTGTTCAGATATTGCCTAAGGCGTAGCCGACCGTTGTGCTGCGTGCACGCTTGCTGCGCAGGAGCCAAGCACAGCTTTGATCCAACATCGGGATTGACCTGGCCGCCCTTGAAACCCTAGACTCCGTTCATTTTTCGGCTCACGGACACCATGCCACTCCACGGCTCTCATCTTGGTCTGCGATCGCTGGCAGCATGTCTGGCGCTGGTCGGGACGCTGTTTGCGGCGCCTAATCACGCATCGCCCACCGAACAGGCACCATCAAACCTTCCAGCCGCGCTACCCAGCGGCGCACAACCTACTGTGCCGGAGTTTGCCAGTCCGGTTGCCACCATCGACCTGCCGGTTCATCAACCGCGCATTCTCAAAATAGACCTGACGCGTCGGCCCAACGACATCTGGGACCGGATTCGCCGGGGGTTTGCAATGCCTGACCTCGACAGTGAAGTGGTCACCGACATGCAGGCCTTTTATCTGCATCGCCCCAGCTTTTTAAGACAAGTGTTTCAGCGTGGCGGGCGATATCTGTATCACATTGTGGACGAGATCGAAAAGCGCGGCCTGCCCACCGAACTGGCACTGCTGCCCATGGTGGAAAGCAACTATAACCCTTTGGCTTATTCACGCGCCCACGCCGCCGGTATGTGGCAGTTCATTCCGTCAACCGGACGCAACTTTGATCTTCTTCAGGACCAATGGGTTGATGAGCGACGCGACGTAATCGCCTCAACCAATGCCGCGCTGGACTATCTGGAGTATCTGTACGAGATGCATGGCGACTGGTTTCTCGCGCTCGCTTCCTACAACTGGGGAGAAGGGGCCGTGGGTCGTGCAGTACGGCGCAACCTGGAGGCGGGTCAGCCCGGAGACTATCGTTATCTGAGAATGCCGGATGAAACGCGTCGATACATACCAAAGCTGCAGGCCCTGAAGAACATCGTCGCGCAACCCGAATTGTTCAACTTCGAACTGCCTTATGTGCCCAATCTTCGGCAGTTCACCACTATTGAGGCACCTGAAGGCATGGATATGGCGAGTGCAGCCGAAATGCTCGACATGCCCATAGAGGAGTTTATCGCCCTCAACCCTTCCTACAATCTGCCCATTCTCGGCATGTCGCGCCAATCGCTGGTGCTACCTGTTGATCGTGTCACGCCTTTCAAGGAACGTCTGCTTGAACTTGGAGACACACCAGGCGAATGGAAACGCTACACCCTTAAACGTGGAGAGGACCTGGGTGCGGTGTCGCGACGATTCGGCTTGTCGGTTACGCAGCTTCGTGAAATCAACGGGCTGACTGCTCGCAGCAAAATAACCCCTGGCATGATACTGCTGGTGCCGGATGGGGCCGACCCGGCTGGCGCACTGGAGGCAGCACGGACATTGCGTAATTTACGGCGCTGATACAAGCAAAACACCCACAAAGCAGGGCCCGGCGTTTCGGTTGGCTAGCTACCAACCAGAAAAACCGGGCATCAAGCCCATCTGTCAGTGGTGGTGACCACCCTCACCATGGACATGACCGTGCGTGATTTCTTCGGCAGAAGCACTGCGGACTTCAGACACCGTGCAATCAAATATCAAGGCCACGCCAGCCAGCGGATGATTGCCATCGACTACCACCTTGCCTTCGGCTATGTCGGTAATGCGGAAGACCATGTCATCTTCGCCGTCTTCGCCAACACGCTCGAAGGACATGCCGATTTCGATGTTTTCAGGAAACTGGCTGGCCTCTTCAACGAGCACCAGTTCCTCGTCGTAATCGCCAAAGGCGTCATCAGGCTGCAACTTGACGCTCAGCACCTCGCCCAGCTTCTTGCCATGCAAGGCCTCTTCCAGCGCAGGGAAGATGCCGTCGTATCCGCCGTGCAGATAAACCAACGGATGCGCGCCGTCGTCGATGAGATTGCCGTCCGGATCATGAACGGTGTATTTGAGGGTGACGACGGTGTTCTTGGCGATTTCCATAGTTTTTGCTCGAATCAGAGTTGTTTGACCAGTTTAAGCACCTCGGCCGCATGTCCGCGCGGCGAGACGTCTTTAAGAATATGCCTGACTACCCCGGTCTTGTCGATGATGAAAGTGGTCCGAGCAACACAGCTTCGCTCCACGCCATCCACCACGCGCTGCTGATAGACACCGTAAACCTCACAAACCTCGCGATCTTCATCTGACAACAAACGCACAGACAAACCATGCTGATCACGAAATTCGGCATGGGTGACACAGTCATCAGGACTGATTCCGACCACCACACAGTCATGGCGGGCAAAGTCGGTTTCCTGATCGCTGAACTCCTCTGCCTGTATCGTACAGCCCGGGGTTTTGTCACGCGGGTAGAAGTAAACCACTACATGATGACGACTGTGCTCGGCTGACAGCTCAAACACATCCATGTCGGCATCTGGCAGCGCAAAGTCTGGCGCAACATCACCTGGCTGAATCATGCGTTTCCTTTCTCAACGGAGTAGAACGGGATCGATTCTAACCAAGACGCACCACGAAAACTACACACAATGCACACGGCAGGAAGATTGACCCGCTGAATATCCACGCAATTTCCGATCAAACACCTGCACAGCATATGGATTGACGCCTGACAGCGAATCAAGCTTGCAAGGCATGGGCTTGCAACACATCCAGCGGGATCAACTCCAGCGTCGACTGATGCGTGGCCGCCAGCACCACTGGCGGCGCCACACCCGCCTCATAGGCTTCCAGCCAGCGCAAGGCGCACAGACACCAGCGGTCGCCCGGCTTCAGACCGACAAAACGAAACTCCGGCCTTGGCGTAACAAGATCATTACCGCGTGCCCGCGAAAACTGCAGGAACTCTTCGGTTGCCTTCACGCACACCACATGCCGCCCTCTGTCCTCCGGCGACGTCTCGCAGCAGCCGCTGCGAAAGAAACCGGTCAGCGGTGCATAACTGCAGGCCAGCAAGGGCCCGCCCAGCACGTTCATCTGCTCATGCGTCCGAATGTCACTCATCCCCATCTCCTGATCATTTGCCCGCAATCAACGACATTCAAGAAAGGCAAAGGTTCTCGAAGCGTATTGTGCAACACAAGTGAGGATGTCGGCGCCTCCCATCAGCGTCTTCCTCTGGTCCGCATTCAAAAGCCGGCGTATCATGTGAATAAATATTCAGTATTCTGCAACAAAACCGCCTCACCCTTTCACCGGAATCAATCGACAATGAGCAACGACCTCACCTCACGACAGCGCGAGATTCTCAACTTCATCCGCGAGACGCTTGAATCCGAAGGGCGCCCGCCCACACGCGCCGATGTATGCCAAGCCTTCGGGTTTCGCTCTCCCAACGCAGCCGAAAGCCATCTGCGGGCGCTGGCGGCCAAAGGTGCCATCCTCATCGAGGAGGGCCGGGCGCGCGGCCTCCGGCTTACCGAAGAGGTCGGCCTGCCGCTGGTCGGCCGGGTGGCGGCAGGCTCTCCGATGCTGGCGGTGGAGCACATCGAGTCACGTCACACCGTCGATCCCGCCCTGTTTTCGCCCCGTGCCGACTATCTGCTGCGGGTTAGCGGCATGAGCATGCGCGACGCAGGCATCATGGACGGCGACCTGCTGGCAGTGCACCGCACGCCGGAGGTCCGCGCCGGGCAGATCGTGGTGGCGCGGGTTCATGACGAGGTCACCGTCAAGACCTTCACCCGAAAAGGTCAGGTGGTGACGTTGCTGCCGGCCAACCCCGATTTCGAACCCATCGTGGTCGACACCCGTCGCGACCCGCTGAGCATAGAAGGCGTTGCGGTAGGCCTGATCCGCAACGGCCTGCCAGTGTGATACGGACACACAACCATGGCTGCAGCAGCGCACGCCAGCAGTGTACTGAACTCTTTGCCGCGCGATCTGGTATGGACCGGTCGGCAGATGGCAGGCACCACTGCGCCCGGCCTGCCCACCGGCTTTGCCGCACTGGACGCCGAGCTGCCGGGTGGCGGCTGGCCCCGCGGCACGCTCATTGAGCTGATCACCAGCCAGCATGGCGTGGGCGAGATTGCCTTGCTGCAGCCATTGCTGCGCACCTGCCCGCCAGCACGCTGGATCGCCTGGATCGCACCGCCACTGCTGCCTTATGCCCCGGCACTGACCAATGCCAGCCTGCCCTTGCCCCGGCTGCTGATTGTCGACACCCGCAACGAAGCCGCTGGCCTGTGGTCATGCCGCCAGGCGCTGGCCAGTCGTGCCTGTCATGCAGTGCTGGCCTGGTTGCCGCGTATCGACAGCGCCGGTTTGCGTCGTCTGCAACTGGCATCCGAAGAGGCAGGCACCCCGCTCTTTCTATTTCGCCCACAGGCTGTCGCTCGTCAGGCCTCGCCCGCCGGCCTGCGGCTGCAACTGAGCGGCCATCCGCAAGGCATGCAACTTCACATTCTCAAGCGTCGCGGCCCGCCTGCTGTGCACCCGGTTGTGGTCCCAATCAAGCTTTCCTGATGCACTGGATTGCCCTGTTCCTGCCAGCCCTGCCCTTGCAGGCCTTCACCCGAGGAGCCTCCGAAGCGCCTGCGCTGATGGCTGTCGTAGGCACGCGCAAGCGTGTGCTGGCAGTCAGCCCGCAAGCCGCCGCCCTTGGCGTACAGACTGACGCCACTGTCAACGAAGCGCTGGCCATCGCCCCGCAACTGCAACTCAAGCCGCAGGACACTGAGCTCGAACGCGAAACACTGCATGCGCTGGCCCATGTCGCAGCACGCTTCACCCCCTCCATCAGCCTGGATGCGGACGACTGTGTGCTGCTTGAGGTGTCGGCCTGCCTGCGCCTGTTTGGCGGTGTCCACAACATTGTGCAGGCGCTCGGCACCGATGTTCAGGCTGCCGGACTGCACGCGCAATACGGCACGGCACCTACCCCGCTCGCGGCACGCTGGCTGGCGGTGTTTTCGCCGGGCACGAGCCAGCAAAGCAACTGGCGCAGCGCAATTGACACCTTGCCAGTGCACGCGCTGGCCTGTGGTGGACGCGTGTCGTCAGCCACCCTGGCGCTTTTGCATGGGCTCGGCATCCGCACGCTGGGTGAGCTTTCCCGTCTGCCGCGCGACGGACTGGCCAGACGACAGGCGCGAGATGTGCTCGACACCCTTGCCCGCGCCTGCGGCGATACACCAGACCCGCGCAACTGGCTGAGCTTTCCGCCACGTTTTGCCTCCCGGCTGACCATGCCTGTGCCGGTGCACGGCGTCGAACCCCTGATGTTTGCCTGCGAACGCCTGTTTGCCGAACTGGCTGGCTGGCTCAAGGCACAACAGGCCGCTTGCGCGCACTGCCTGCTCACCCTGGAGCACGAACACCTGCCCCCTACCCGGCTGGATATCATCCCGGCAGCACCGATTCAGGACAGACAGCGATGGCTCGGCATTGCCCGCGAGCGACTGGCCGCACTCAAGCTACCAGCCGCGGTCGAGGCCCTGCACCTGAGCGCCGACCAACCGCTGCGGCTCAACCCGCAAGCGCCAGACCTGTTTGGCAGCACCGAACCCGAGGACGAAGCCGCCCAGAGCCTGCTGGAGCGCCTGCGCGCCCGCCTGGGCGCAGACTGCGTCTACAGCCTGCAAACCAGACCGGATCACCGGCCGGAGCACGCCTGGCGTTGCGCCGAGCCCAACGCCTCTGCACCCGCTTCGCCCCCCGCGCTGGTTGCCGCCTCGATGCCTCACGCTCCCTACGGCGTGCTTCGCCCCGTATGGTTGCTACGCCAACCCACAAAGCTGGCGCACCCAGCCGGGCTCCATATCGAATCCGGCCCGGAGCGCATCGAAACCGGTTGGTGGGAAGCCTGCGAGGTGCAGCGCGACTACTACGTGGCGCGCACTCCCGATAACTGTCGAGTGTGGATATTTCAGGAGCGAAAACCCGCAGGGCAATGGTTTGTACACGGATATTTTGGGTAGACTGGGTAAGCCTGACGAGCTCAGGCAGCAGCCTTGGCGCAAGACATGAGACCTGCGCGCTGTGCAATACCTGACAGACAGGCGGGCGCAGCACAAGG
>DAIMZH010000026.1:30491-45914 GCA_036734105.1 Azoarcus sp.
TCAAAATATACGCAACCCGAACATTTTGCCGGGATACCGGCAGCAAGCCTCTGGCGACAAGCCTGGCGGGCTGCCACAGAGCGCGTCATCCCGGATTATCAATGCCCCGAAGGGCGAGGCTTTCAACCGGAGTCAGTTTTCAGATCATGCACTTTCTGCCCCAACGCCGCACCCACGAAACCGATGGCGACTTCATGCGTCGCCGCGCGCAAACCACCGCCGTGCTGTTCCTGCTCATGCTGGCCAGTGCGGTATCGCTGTTTGGTCAACTAGAGCCTGTATGGGTGAAAGTAGCCGGGCTGGAAGGCGGCATCTTTCTGCTGGCTTCAGCGGTGCTTGGCCTGTTCCTGGCCGCCACACCCATTCTTGCGCTGGTCTTTCTGCTGATGTGCGTATGGTATGGCGTGGAGAGCGTTTTCCGCACCCGCAGCCGCCACACCCCACTCACCGACCGCGCCATTCTCGCCGCAGGCATGCTGGTGTGGTTTGCTCCGGCGCTGGCCT
The DNA here is from genome assembly GCA_036734105.1 of Azoarcus sp. Taxonomy (GTDB): domain Bacteria; phylum Pseudomonadota; class Gammaproteobacteria; order Burkholderiales; family Rhodocyclaceae; genus Azoarcus_F. The sequence goes on from DAIMZH010000026.1 coordinate 30,996, forward strand.
TGCTGGGCGGCGCACTGCGAGCGGTGCTCACCGGTGCCATTGCGTTTTCTCGCCCCCAGCGGGTTTACCTGCTGGAGGCCGACCCCATCGCCTTCTGGCAAAGCGTGGGCTTCATGCTCATAGTGGCAGCAGCCCTGGCCTACCCGGCCTGGCACTACTGGAAACGCAAACTGGCAAACCGCGCCACACAGGGCTTTTGAGACTGGCCTCACCCGGCAACAAACACCAGCACCGTGCGACTGCCCCGGCCGCAGCGGCTGAACCGCGCAGGCTCCAGCCGCATTTCGTCAGGAAGCGTCACCCTGTTTGACTTCGGCAGCAAAAAACCCAGCCACAAGCCACCACTCAACACATTGCAGACATCCGCTTCCAGTGGTGGGGTGTGGTAGCGCCAGGCTTGATCAGCATGCGCTCCGAGCTGGTGCTGATGCAAATCCGCCTGGGCTGCTGCCAGCAACGCCTCAGCCTCACCAGCCAGCCGCGCATCGAGCAATGACCACACCAGCCACAGGCTCCCGGCAAACAACACCGGCACCAACAAACGCCTCAGGCTGCCGGGCTTACTCGCCGCACTCTTGTTGTGGCTCAGGGCTTTGACGTTCCGACGGTCAAGGCTCAAGCGCCTCTCCCAACCATCCTGCGCGCAAGCGGCTGGCGGCTTCCGTGGGCGAGGGTTCGCTGCTGAGCTTTACCTGAGAGCGCTCCGGCGCCTGCAGAGTCAACTCAAACCGCATCAATTCATCGCGGCGGAACACCTGCAGCGCCACCTTGTCGCCTGGTTGACGCCGTGTCAGCATGGACTCCAGCCCATCACCCGGCACTCTCAGACCATCCAGCGCCACCAGCTCATCGCCAGCAGACAACCCGGCTGCCTGCGCCGCGCCGCCATCATGAACACTGAGCACCCGCAGCGGCGCACTGGCCGAGAGCCTGGCACCCAGCGATGGCGCTGGCGAGGACGGTTCCAGTTGATACGCCACCCCGAAACCTTTCAACAAGCCGGCCAGCGGCAGGTCTTCGGTACCTTCCACCGCCTCGCGCAGCCAGTCGGCCAGGCCGCGGGCAGCATCGCCGCATTGCGCAGCCGCCACCTCGGCCAGCAGACCGAATATCTCGTCCTCTCCCACCCCCACGCCAGTCTTGCCATGGCGCTGCCACAAGGCGCGCATCAGATCATCCAGGCTGCCACGCCCATCGCTGGCCGCGCGCCACTGCAGATCCAGCGCCAACGCCACCAGCGCTCCCTTGGCGTAGTAGCTGACAATGGCATTGGGCGCGTTCTCGTCCTGACGGTAATACTTGGTCCAGGCGTCGAAAGAAGACTCGGCCACGCTCTGCTTCAACCGGCCGCTGCCACGCAACACATTCGACACCGTCTTGCCAAGCAGTTTGAGATAGTCGTCTGCGCTGATTAGCCCGCTGCGCACCAGCGCCAGGTCGTCGTAATACGAGGTAAAGCCTTCGAACAGCCACAGCAGGCGGGTGTAGTTTTCCCGATCCAGATCATAGGGCACAAAGGCGGCCGGCTTGATACGCTTGACATTCCAGGTATGAAAATACTCGTGGCTGCACAAGCCCAGATAGGTCAGATAGCCTTCGGGCATACCCTGCATGCCCAGCCACGGCAGATCCTTGCGGCTGGCAATGAGTGCAGTGGAGGCGCGATGCTCAAGACCACCATAACCATCGCCCACCACCATGGTCATGAACAGATAGCGTTCGACTGGTGCCGGCTCACCGAACAGGCGTATCTGCCAGGCACACACCCGGGCCAGATCGGCACACAAGCGCGTGGTGTCGCAGTCATGCCTGCCGCTAAGCACGATCTCGTGACGCACGCCCAGGGCATCGAACACCGCATGGTCAAAACGCCCCATCTCCACCGGATGATCGACCAGTTCATCGTAGTCGTGTGCCTCATGGCAACCAAAACCGAGCGTGGCGGCCGGGCCTGCCGGGTCGCTCACAGCCCTTAGCGTGGTCGCCAGCCGCCAGTCGGCATAAGCATCGCCTTGCGGTGGCTGGATATCCACCCGGCACAGCCGGTCAGTCTGCCCGTGCACCGCCAGAAACACGCTGGTGCCGTTGAAGAAACCATGAGTCTGATCCAGATGCGCCGCGCGCACCGACAAATCCCAGGCATAGACCTCGTACTCCACCACCAGCGCCTGCCCCTCAGGCAGCGCCTCGGCCTGCCACGAGTTCTTGTCCAGCTTGCTCAAACCCACCGGCTTGCCGTCAGCCTCGGCGCGGATAGTCACGATATTGCGCGCAAACTCCCGGATCATGTAGCTGCCGGGAATCCACACCGGCAAGCTGAAGCGCTGCCCCTGCGGATCGGGTTCGGGCACGGTGCAACTCACCCGGAACAGGTGCGCCTCGGGGCTGACAGGGATAATCGCGTAGTGGATGGCGGAATTCATGCGTTGAACACTCTTGGCGTGGGTTGGCTTGTACTTCGGGGTGCCTTCATTCTATTACGGTCAGCCGCGCAGGCCATGCGAGCGCCTGATTGCAGGCGGACGCAGCAAAATACCGTAGCCAACCAAACAGCCGCAGCCGCAGCCGCAGCCGCAGCCGCAGCCGCTCAAATAGTGGTACCCGATTTCATCTTGCTCTATGATGAAACATCAAGATATGGGCGTCTCAAACAAGCTCTGAGCCCAAAAACAGGCTCTCATAGAATCAATGACTTGCTGCGCCGTTTTGCCGGAAGTTGAAGTTTTTCGAGTTGCCCATATCTTGATGGACTAAACCATGACAACAGTCATACGCGAAAAGTTTTCATCCCAAGCCGCACCAGAGGTGCTGGCCGCGCTACGCCAGATCGCCGAAAGCCAGGGACGTCAGTTCCAGGCGGTGCTTGATGAGGCGCTGCGTGACTACATTGACAGACAGCAGAAAGAGCATCCCCGACGCCATATGATGGCCTCGTTCGCGTCCAGCCTGGATGAGTTCGATAGTCTCTACCGCGAGTTGGCCAAGTAAGCCATGCCGCACGACTACCTGACGGTAGCCGATGTACTCGGTATACACACGGCTCTGATGCAGCGCTACGGCGGTCTGTCTGGCGTGCGCGATCCCGGCGCGTCGGAGGCTGCACTGTTCCGTCCTCAGACTGGCTACTACGAAGACATCGCGTAGTCGTTTTTCGGAAGGTCCACGAGAGCTTGCGCAGGCCTCGCCACCTGCTTATCGACGGGTTTATACTGTACAAATGTTCAGCTATAACTCGCCACCCCCTACTCCCGACTTCGCCGAACTGCATTGCCTGAGCAATTTCAGCTTTCAGCGCGGTGCCTCGCATCCCGAAGAGCTGGTGCAGCGTGCAGCCGAGCTGGGATACCGTGCGCTGGCGATCACCGACGAGTGCTCGCTGGCCGGCGTGGTGCGGGCGCACCAGGCCATTGTGCGCGAACAGATCGGGATACGCCTCATCATTGGCAGCGAGATCCGGCTCTCCGATGGCACCTGCGTAGTGTTGCTCGCCACCAACCGCCAAGGCTATGGGCAGTTGTCGCGCCTCATCAGCCGGGGGCGGCGGGCAGCCAGCAAGGGCCACTACCAGCTCAGCCGTCACGACATCGACCACGCCACGCTGGACGATTGCCTGGCCTTGCTGGCACCGGAGGTGCATCAGCCACTGGATGTCGACCAGCTTCAGGAACAGACGCAGTGGCTGGCTGGTCGCTTTGCTGGCCGGTGCTGGCTGATCGTGTCATTGCTGTGTGCCGCCGACGACGCCACACGGCTGCGTCAGCTCTGTGGCATTGCCAGCGCAGCCGGTGTCCGTCCGTTGGCTGCCACCGGCGCGCTGATGCATTGCCGCACACGCCGCCGCCTGGCCGACGTGCTCACCGCCACCCGGCTGCACACTGCCGTCATGGAGGCCGGCCTGCACCTGGCCCCCAACGCCGAGCGATGCCTGCATGATCTGCACTCGCTGGCGCGCCGCTACCCACCGGCGCTGCTTGCCGAAAGCCTGAAAGTGGCCGACCAATGCCGCTTCAGCCTGGCCGAACTGCGCTACGAATACCCCACCGAGCTGGTGCCCGATGACCACACGCCCAGCCAGTGGCTGCGCAAGCTGGTGGAGCAAGGCTTGCGCTGGCGCTACCGGGTCGCCACCGACGGCGCTGATGACCCGGCACCGGCCAGGGTGCGAGCCCAGATAGAGCACGAGCTTGCGCTGATCGCCGAGCTCCGCTACGAGGCCTACTTTCTGACGGTGCACGATATCGTCCGCTTTGCCCGCAGCCAGGGCATTCTGTGCCAGGGACGTGGCTCGGCGGCCAACTCGGTGGTGTGCTGGACACTGGGCATCACCGAGGTCGACCCGCAGCTTGGCATCATGCTGGTGGAGCGTTTCATCTCGCGCGAGCGTAACGAGCCACCGGATATCGATGTCGACTTCGAGCACAACCGCCGCGAAGAGGTCATTCAGTACCTCTACGCCCGCTATGGCAGACACCGCGCCGCGCTGGCCGCCACCGTCATCTGTTATCGCCCGCGCAGCGCCTTGCGCGATGTCGGTCGTGCGCTGGGCTTTCCGCTGGCACGCATCGAGCGCCTCACCCGCGATCATTTCTGGTTCGACGGCAAAGCCATCCTGCCCGAGCGGGTACGCGAGGCAGGCCTGGACCCGGACAGCCCTCAGGTCAGGCTGCTGCTTGAACTGACCCACGAACTGATCGGCTTTCCACGCCATCTGTCGCAACACGTCGGGGGTTTCGTCATCGCACGCGACCGCCTCGACGAGTTGGTGCCGGTCGAAAACGCCGCCATGCCCGAGCGCACCATCATCCAGTGGGACAAGGACGATCTGGACGCGCTCGGCCTGCTCAAGATCGACGTGCTCGCGCTGGGCATGCTGTCGGCTCTGCGGCGCAGCCTGGCGCTGGTGTCTGACTGGCGCGGCTGGCAGTTCACCCTGGCCGACATCCCGCGGGAGGTGCCGGCGGTCTATCGCATGCTGTCCAATGCTGACTCCATCGGTGTATTTCAGGTTGAATCGCGCGCACAGATGACCATGTTGCCGCGCCTCGCGCCACAGCGTTTTTACGACCTGGTGGTCGAAGTCGCCATTGTGCGCCCCGGCCCGATCCAGGGGGGCATGGTGCACCCCTATCTGGCCGCCCGCGAACGCGCCCGGCGCGGCGAGCCGATTGACTATCCACGACCCGCTGGCAAACCCGGGGACGAAGGCGTTCGGCCAGTGCTGGAGCGCACCCTGGGCGTGCCCATCTTTCAGGAACAGGTGATGCAGCTTGCGGTAGTCGCCGCTGGCTTCACCCCTGGCCAGGCCGACCAGTTGCGCCGCTCCATGGGTGCCTGGCGACGCAAGGGCGAGCTGGAGCAATACCGTCTCCGTCTGCTGGCCGGCATGGCCGAACGTAGCTATCCGGCGGAATTTGCCGAGCGACTGTGCAGCCAGATAGAAGGTTTTGGCAGCTATGGGTTTCCCGAATCACACGCGGCCAGCTTTGCGCTGTTGGTGTATTTTTCGGCGTGGCTCAAATGCTTTGAGCCTGCCGCCTTTCTGTGCGGCCTGCTCAACAGCCAGCCAATGGGCTTTTATTCGCCCTCGCAGCTCATCCAGGATGCCCGCCGTCACGACGTGGAAGTCCGCCCGCCCGATGTCTGTGCCAGCCACTGGGACTGCACGCTGGAAGCCGCCAGCCAGCAACCCGTTGCCACCCACACCGACGGACTCGGCTCATCGCGCACACCCGCCGCCCGACTCGGACTACGCCTCATCAAGGGCTTGTCGCAAGCAAGCGTCGAGCGCATCGTGGCCGCCCGCGCTGCACAAGGCTTTGAGTCGGTGCAGGATCTCGCCAACCGCGCCCGCCTCGACAACAGCGAACTCAAACGCCTGGCCAACGCTGGTGCCCTGAGCAGCCTGGCCGGCCACCGTCGACAAGCACTCTGGCAGGCCGCCGCCGGGCGCGCACCAGACGGCCTGCTGCAGCACGCCCCGACACATGAAACCAGCGCCAGGCTCGCCGCCCCCAGCGAAGCCCATGAGCTGCTGGCCGACTACGCCAAACTCGGCTTCAGCCTGGGTCGCCATCCGCTTGCGCTGCTGCGCAGCCAGCTTGCCGGGCGGCGCTTTGTCAGCGCCGACAACATCGCCAGCAGCGCCGACCGCCAACTGGTTCGGGTTGCCGGCCTGGTCACCTGCCGTCAACGCCCAGGTTCTGCCAAGGGCACGATGTTCATCACGCTGGAAGACGAAACCGGACTCGCCAACATCATCGTGCGCCCGCAACTCATCGAACAGCAACGCCGCGAACTGCTCAGCGCGCGGCTGTTAGGTGTATATGGCCAGATCAGCCGACAAGGCAAGGTGGTGCATGTGCAGGCCGGCCGGGTGGTGGATCTGTCCGAACTGCTCGGCGCACTGGAGGTGCGCAGCAGGGATTTTTGTTGAACCTAGAAACCGCTCTCCCTCACCACGACTGCCGCAATCGAACGCAACAGCCGGGCACCAAGGGCTTCCGGCTGCCCCGCAACACTCACATTCACCAAGGCCACCCGATCCAGCGCAGGTGACTCATCCAGCGAAATGCGCAGCCGGTAAAGCGAATCCCGTAACTGCGCGTCCCCGCTGGCACCGGGCAATGTGGCCAGCAGGCCACCATGAACCGCATCCAGCGCAGGAGTGGGCAACCTGACCGTGCGCGACATATCCATGCTCTCAAGCTGACCGCTGAGCCAGACAGGTGGATCAGTCAACACTCTGACACGGGCAGTCTGCCCCGGCTCCAGGCGGGCGAGTTCGTTTTCGTCGACAAAAGCCTCAACTACCCAGCGCTGTGCATCGACAAGAGTGCCAAGCATATGCATGGGGCCAATCCACATGCCTGGCGACAGCTCGGGGTCCAGGTCGCGCAAGACGCCATCAAACGCGGCCTTGATCTCCAGGCGTCCAAGCTGTTGTGCGCTGGCGCGCGCCTCTGCCTCATGTAGTGCCTGCTGCGCCGCCAATATCTGCCGCTGCGACTCACCACCTGTCACACCAACCAGGCTGTCCAGTTGACGCCCCCTGGCAGCCGCCATCTCGGAGGCCTTGCGCTGATCCAGGGCCAGCAGGTCAGCGTCCAGCACCAGCATGGTGTCTCCGGCCTTGAACGCGGACTGCTGCGGCATGCTCACGATACGACCGGCAAAAGGGGCAAACAAGGCCTGCTGCCTTTCCGCATGCACCCAGCCAGCAGCACTCACCCGCGTATTGACCGGAACCATCAGAACAACAAGCAACGCAAGCAACAAGCCGACACCTGCCAAGCTTCTTGACATCGCAATCTCCCCTCTACGCTCAACCCACACCTTGAGCTCTTTCCAGACCGGCACACCGATAAACCACAGCAGCTCAACAACTGCCAGAAAAATTCCCAGCGCCTTGAAAAAGAACGCATACACCAGCAGGGCAATACCCAGAAAGACCACAAGTCGATAAAGCCAGGTCATCAAGGCGAAACCAATCAGAAATCGCCGCCGCCCCGGCGAAAAGTTCTCAGGCCACGGGTCATGGAAACCCAGCAATGCGCGCCGCAAGGCGGTCTTTGCCAATGCACCCGCTCTTTCGTGAAGATTTGGCAGATCGAGCATGTCGCTGAAGATGAAATAGCCATCAAAGCGCATGAAAGGGCTGGCATTGACGAACAGGGTCATGACCCAGCTTGTAGTGGCCAGAAAAAACAGTCCGTTGCGCAAAGCGCCGTCTGGCGCGAGACTCCAGGCCAGGGTTGCCAGCCCCGCCAGCGCCAACTCGGCAACAATGCCTGCGCTGGCAATCGCCATCCGCGACCGGGGGTTCTTGAGCTTCCAGCTTTCACCTGTGTCGGTGTACAGCATGGGAAACATCACCAGAAAGGCCACCCCCATATGTGCCACCCTCACCCCATGGCGAGTGGCGATATAGGCGTGCCCAAGTTCATGCACCGCCTTGGCGATCGCCAGGGCCACAGCAAACCCCACCAGGCCGGACCAGGTCATCTGGTCGATGAAGGTGTGTACAAACACATCCCACTGCCTGGATGCCAGATACAAACCAGTGAGTGTGGCCAGCACCAGCAGCATTGCCATCGTCCGACTGAACAGCCAGTCCAGCTCAGGCGCACTGCTTGTCAGCCAGCGCTGAGGACGCAACAACGGGACCCGAAAAAACAGGTAGTTGTGCAACAACCACTTGAGCGGTGACGGTTTGCGGCGCTGAAAAACCGCCTTGAGGCGTTCAACATCCTCGGGCGACTGAACCCTGAGCAATTCGTTGTCTACCAGAAAGGCAAACAAGTGCTTTACATCGTTGGCGTCGATATTCAGCGGGGTGCTCTGATTCACCTTACGGATCAATGCATTGGCGTCGCTGTCGTGCCATTGCAGGAGCATCTCGAACTCAAGCCAGCCTATCCGGAAAAAGCGGTTTCGCACCGGATCGAGAATCAACCAGGCGGGCGAACCATCCTCATTGGCCGCAGCCTGCATGATGGTCAGCTCTTCCCGGATGGGCGGCAGACGCTGCGCCTTGGCGGGTTTGCCGGACACAACACCAGGCCCCGACGGCGGATTTACCACCCGGTCCATTCCCGCACGGCAGCAATCGGCCGCCTGAAAAGGTAATACCCCAGACTGACCTGCTCACCCGAGATGCGTGCGGTTCCTCTCAGTCCGATACGTGGCAACGACTCACCCTCATCAAACCGCGCTCTCAAGCGATAACTCGCCAAGCCCTCGGGACTCAGCACCACTTGATAACTCGCCTCAAACAGGCTGGCGCTTCTGGGGTTGAGCGGATCGGTGTGCAGAAACAACTGTACCAAAGCCCCCTCCTCAAGATTGATGGCGTCAGCCACCGGCAACCAGATCAACAGGCCCGCATCTTCTGGCTGAGCCAGTTGCATCACCCGCTCACCAGTCTGCACCGGCTTACCTGTCCAGTCATTGGGATCGGTAAAAATAGCGACGCCCGACCCTGGCGCTTTCGCTTCCACTCTTTCAAGCTGGGCCTGTACAGCCGCAAGTTCGGCCTCACGCTCCCTGACCCGACCCTCCAGCGCGGCCAACTCCGCACGGCTCTGCAAATCGCCAAAAGCCCGCTGCTGCGCTACATTCGCGTCAGCACGCGCCACCTCCAGCGATTGCCTTGCGATTTCGAGACGGCTCCTCAGGTTCGAGTCATCCAGGCGGAACAACACCTCGCCCGCTGACACCCGACTATTCGGCAGCACATCCACCGAGGCCACCACGCCGTCCTGCGCGGCAGTAATGGCCACCGCCGACAAGGCTGACACCTCAGCCGGCGCCAATACCGACATACGCACCGGCACAAACACACAGACAATCACCGTCAGCGCGACCATCAGGGCGAAACGTCCCCGCAAGCTCGCAGCCAGACGCTGAAAAAGGCGTCGGTTACGCTGTACCCGCAAGCGCGTCAGGCAAAGCACGTAGATCTGGTGAAGCCGCTGCAGCAAAGCCACAGACTGATCCGACCAGGCTGACTCGGCGGCATACAGCACATAAGCATGGGCCTCGCCAGACGCATCCGCGAGCGGCACCCAGAGCAAATGCTCGGGTAGCCACTCTGCCCAACCAACCTGGTCCTGCTCGGCGGCATCCGCATAATCGAGACGCTGGGTCTCGCCAGCCGGCAGTCGGCGCACGAACTGCGACACCCAGACAGTAAAGGGGGAGTCTTCAGCTACACTGGCCAGACCGGAGGCGGCCATCATCTTGAGTCGCCCACCGACAGACTCAAACATGGCGGCCTGCCGATATGCGCACAAGGCATGTGACTCGTTGACGATGGTAAAGCGCAATGCCGCTAAGTCCTCGGCGGCCAGGGCACGGGACTCGAGTTCCAGCAGCGTTTTCAACAGAGCGGCGCTGGTCACGAGTTCAAGGCCTGTCCAGCAGTCGAACCCTGCCGCTCATTCCCGGCAACAGCATGTCATCAATCTCATCCAGACGTCCACCCACCTCTATAGTCTGACTCACTGGATCAATGCGCGAGTTGATCGCCTCTATCTTGCCGATATGCTCGGAACCAGTTTCATCCACCATCAGCAAAAACGGCAAACCTGCTCGCAAGGCCGGGCTGAGACGCGAAGGCAGATTCATCTGCACCCGCAGTGGTCCGGTCTTTACCAGTTCAAGCAAAGGCTCGCCCGGCGCAACCGTGCTGAACTCGCGCACATGCACAGCCGACACTCGGCCAGCCCAAGGGGCACGAATAACGCATTGATCCACAATGCCGCGCAACTGACCAGCCTGCTCCTGCAGGCTCTTTAGCTCACTGGCGGCCAGCGCCACATCGACCTCGCTGGCCTGCCCAAGCGATTGCAGCCGCTGCAATGCCTGATGCTTTTCCCTGGCCCCTGGCGCCTGCGCCTGTACCACCCTTAGCTGTGCCTTGGGTTCCCGGCAATCCAGTTCTACCAGCACATCATCTTTTGCAAAAGCCGACCCGAGACTGGCATTGACCTGACTTACCTGCCCAAGACGCACACTACCCATGCTGGTGTCTGCGTCGGGCAACAGCAAGGCACGCACCATGATTGCACGCTCGCCATCCTCTGCTGGCGCTGCAGCGTCAGCCAGCACCGGCTGACTAACCACACAACAAACAGCCCAGAGCAGTGCCAAGCCCGATAGCCTGCTAACCCTCATCACTGACCTGCTCCCCCGACTGATGAGTCACTCTCTCCAGCACGCTCAAGGTCACATCATCAAGCAAAGCCATGAAGGCATCGGTTTCCCCAAGCTCCGGGGCCATGACTCTTTCCAGCACACTTCCGTCCCCTGACTGCCAGACCAGCCACACGCCAGCCGGATCGGAGGTCACAGTCAGGCTCAGGTCAGGCTGCGCCTCATTGCTCTGAACCATGGGGTAGCGCGACAAAACCGTATTGACCATGGCCGATACATTGACGCGCTGCACCGGGTCAATCGTCTCGCTGACATGCACTGCCACTGCAGGTAAAGTGCCAAACAGCTCCGAGTACAGGTTCATGGCGTCGCTGTCGGCCTGACTGAGACGCTCACGCAAATATTCCGTCAACTCAGAAAGCTCGGCTTGCTCGATACGGGTGCCAACCATGTCAGCCCCAATCGAGTTCTGCAGACGCCCCAGCGCAATCTGCGCCTCGGCATACGCGTTGGCGCGCTGATAAGCACCCAGCACTGCCCGCAACTCGGTGCGAATCGCCTCAAGGTCGCTCTCTATCCGTGCGGAAGCTGCTGCCCGGCTGAAGTCAGCCAACCGGCGATCCACTGCAAAACCAGCGTCGGCAAGCTTGAGATCCTCCAGGGCCAGGCGATAGCGCTCTGCTGACAGACGTACCTGGGTAATGACCGCCATCGACAAGGCCACCCGGCGCGCATCATCCGTCACCACCTGCTGTTTTTGCAGGGCGCGCTGGGCAGGCAAGGCCGGCAGTCGCAGCAGGTTCCAGGCCAGGCGCACCCCGCCTTCGGTCCAGTTATTGTGGTGCTCAAACCGGTTACTGTTGTATTGCGCTCCGAAATCAAACGAGATACCGGGCAATAAGCCCAGCAACTGCTTGCGCGCTTCGGCTGCAGTCATGCGGCGGCGCAAGTCTTCCTCTCGCAACTCTGGACGCTGCAGCACCGCAAACTCTTCCAGCTTCATCACATCAACAGGCGGAAGCGGCAGTTCCGCTTCCGCCATTTCGGCAAGCACAAAATCCACACCCGGCCGCAGGTTCATCAACGCTGCCAGCTCGGCACGCGCAAACTCAAGGTCTTGCCGACGCTGCTTCAACAACGCAATCGCATCCAGCAAGGCGCGCTGATAAACCAGCGCCACCTGCGGTGACACCAGCCGCTGTCGCTCCGCCTCGCGTGAGCGTTCAAGCGCCAGCTCGGCGCGGCCCATTATTCGCTCAGACTCCAGCGCCAGACGTTGCGCCGCCAGTGCACGCCAGTAGGCACTGCGTACGTCCTGAATGATATTGTGGATGACTTTTCGACGGCGCTCTTCTGCCAGCAGGTACTCATCGGCCTGCTGCTGAGCGCGGAAATACGAAATGCCAAAATCCAGCACGTTCCAGGTAAACACCACACCGTGATTGGTCTGTCGCCTCTCGTCGGATGAGGTTGGCCGGTTTGACTCGATACCATCAACTATGCCAATGCTGGTGCCCCCGCTGTAGCGGTTGCGGTCGCGATACCCCGCAGTGGCCATCAACTCCGGCAGCATGTCAAGATTGGTGTAGCGCGACAAATCCATCGCCAGCGCAGATTCCATATGCTTGAGCTGGTGATCCAGGTTGTAGCGCAAGGCACGCGCCACGGCCTCTTCAATGGTCAAGGGGCCGGATATTGGCGTCTGATCCTGATACATGCGCGCCATGTCGGTCTCAACCCGACTTGTTACCTCGTCCTGCTCCAGTGGTTTTGGCAAGACAGTACAACCGGTCACGAACAGCAAGGCCGCCGCAAGCGCAGTCAGTCTGCCAGCGCTGACGCGAATTGGCGGCTTTGATGACTGCTGCAGCGTCTGTCGCCTGATGGCTGATAAAAATACTGCATTATCGGAACAGTCTCTATTCATGTTTTTCTCATTTTGTCGTGTCATGTCTGGATATCCGCCAAGCGTCAAACCCTGGTCAGGGGACGACCACCAAACGCGCGATCACCCGCCAATTTTGTCAGTTGTGCCCTGAATCCGCTGTTGAATTCGACCTCTGCCGTTGCAATAGTCTCAACCACCACAGATTCCTCCAGGTCAGCAGTCAGAAAACCGAGTGCCTCGCGCAAGGCTTCACTCACCTCAGCCTCAGGGGCCTCTTGCTCATCTACAGGTTGGTAAACGTCATTGAGAAGCTGCTGCAACCATTCCAGAGCTGGTCTCGGCGCGCCCGGACCAAAAGGATTGAACAAGCCCTCATAGCCCGGGTTTGCCGAATTGTGCGCGCGAATCATCTCAGCCCGCAACGCCGACTCAAACTGGGACGCTCTCACGGAATACTGAACAAACAAGCCCTCTTCGCTAGTCACCGGCGCATGCCGCACCGCGTGCTGCACATGCAATGCTGGCTTGAAACCGAGCACTTCACCCTTCATCGGCTCGCGAATCAGACTTGGGCCAAAAGTCTTGCCTTCACTACTGAAAATCAACCCATCTGGTAACTGCGCTTCGGCCCCCATACGCATTGCCCACTGCATCGGGAGGGCACCAAGCGTACTCCTGACCAGGGAACGCTCACCAGCCGAACCCGATACGGTATACAGCACATGCAAGGCAGGGTTGGTTTGTCGGCCAATCGGCTCAGGGTTGGGTGGCCATGCCTCACGCAGCTTCAGGTCTGCATAGGGATCATCAAGCCCCTTGATGACAATCGAAGACATGACGTCAATAACGACAGTCGCTGTTTCGGTTATACCTCCACTGGTCACCGTGTAGGTAAAGCTCGCCAAGCCGCCATAACCCGGATTAGGCGTAAAGGTGATCTCGCCAGTCACCGGATCCAGGCTGACCGTACCATTAACCGGGTTACCCACGGCAGTCACAACCGGATTACCGTCAAAATTGTCATTCAACAGCAAATCCGCTACGGTAATGGTGATGGCGGTGTCCTGCTCGGTGGAAGCGAAGTCATCAGCGATGTCGGCTACCGGGATCACGGTGACGCTGATCACCTGCTCACTGGTAAATCCCTGAGCGTCAGTCACCGTGACGGTAAAGCTGTCGTCACCGTTCCAGTCCGGGTTCGGGGTGTAGGTCCATGTCCCGGTAGTTGGGTCAATGCTGGCCGTGCCGTTGGCTGGCGGTGTCGTGACCACAAACGGGGTGGCGGACAAGCCATCCGGATCAGTCACCACCAGGGTGTCCGTGATGACCGTGTCCTCGTCACCCGTGCCGCTGTTGCCGCTGGTGACGACACTTGGACCGTCATCGACAGGAGTGATGGTGACAGTGACCGTGGCGGTCTCGGTCACCCCACCGCTGGTGACCGTGTAGGTAAAGCTCGATGAACCCGAGTAGTCCGGCGCGGGCGTGAAGGTCAGCAGATTGTCTGCACCCAGGCTGACCGTGCCGTTGCTGACAGGAATCGCTGGGCCACCTGCGGCAATGGCCGTGCCGTCGATCGCGGTGATCTGCGGGCTCGGGCCATCGAAGCTGTCAGCGGTCGCACCGTTGGTGCCAGTGATCGGGTTGAAGCTGATCGGGGTGTCTTCGGCTGTAGTTAGCGTGTCATTAGTGATGTCGGCCACCGGGTTGACGGTGACATTGATCACTTGCTCACTGGTAAAGCCTTGTGCGTCGCTTACCGTCACGGTGAAGCTGTCCGTGCCGTTCCAGTCCGGGTTCGGGGTATAGGTCCACTCGCCGCTGACCGGGTCTATTGTGGCGTTGCCGTTGACCGGTGGCGTGGCGACCGCGAACGGGTTGGCAGACAGGCCGTCCGGGTCGCTTACCACCAGCGTGTCCGTGATGGCCGTATCCTCGTCGCCCATACCGTTGTTGCCGCTCACCAAAACGCTCGGGCCGTCATCGACCGGTGTGATAGTGACATCTACCGTGGCAGTTTCAGTCACCCCACCACTGGTGACGGTGTAGGTGAAGTTCGACGAACCCGAGTAGTCCGGCGCCGGGGTAAAGGCCAGTACGTTGTCTGCTCCTAGGCTGACTGTACCGTTGGAAACGATGATCGCGGGGCCACCGGCGGTAATGCCCATGCCGTCAATTGCGGTGATCTGCGGGCTCGAACCTTCGAAGCTGTCGGCGCTTGCGCCGTTGGTGCCGGTGACCGGGTTGAAGCTGATCGGGGTATCTTCGGCTGTGGTTAGCGTGTCGTTAGTGATATCTGCAACCGGGTTGACGGTGAGCGTGATCACCTGTGTCTCGACATGACCGTCGTCATCGGTCACCGACACCGTGAAGCTGTC
>DAIMZH010000027.1:0-45246 GCA_036734105.1 Azoarcus sp.
GGTCATTGTTTGACGGCTGGATTCACTGAAAACCTCGCGTTATTCGAGGTGCCCTTCTATGTCGACGAAAGCGGGCACACTGGTGCCCATTTGTTCGATGAAGCGCAGCCCAAGCTCTACTATGGGGTGCTCTCGAGCGCTGTCAATCTGAACAACGTGGCCGAGGATCGGCTGGACTTGCTCCGCAAAACGCTTGGTGTCGATCGCTTGCATGCGGCCCAACTGGGAAACGGCCGACTGGCGCAGATTGCGGACGGTCTCGTTGACCTCCAGAAGCGCTTCCGGCTGTGCTTCGACTGCTACCGAGTCGCGAAGCCTGACCATGCGGTAATCTGCTTCTTCGATCAGGTCTTCGACCAAGGCATGAACCCGGCGATCACTTGGACCGGCTACTGGACACCTCTGCGCTATCTCCTGCTGTTGAAGCTGGCTTGGCTATTTGATGAAGAGCTTGCCCGGCGCGCGTGGGCCGCGCGCATCTGTTTGGACAACACAGTTGCCGACCGCGAACTGATTGCAGTTTGCGAGGCTCTCCGATCCAGGTTGCATCATTTGCCGGACGCCCGTTCCCGTCAACTGATCGGCGATGCGTTGGCTTGGGCCACGGCCAATCCGCGTGCAATCTCTTACAACGTGGATAGCAAAGAGCAGATTCTGCAGTTGACGCCTAACATAATCGGGTTCCAGTCCGTCATGCACGGTATCGTCGGCCGCTTGCGTGCGGCCCGGCGCGGACCCTCCCGCATCATCGTGGACCAGCAATCGCAGTTCAACAAAGCGCAACAGACACTCGCGCAATGGTATGCCTCGGCCGCTGGCATGAGAATGCCCATGGGCCCTGGTATGCCGGAAATGAACTTTCTAGGTATGCCCACCATCCCGATCGAGTTCAAGGCAGGCACCGAAAGCGCCGGCCTTGAACTGGTGGACGTGTACCTGTGGGTCTTCAAGCGCGTGCTGGAAGAGAAAGAGATCGCCCACGAGCTTTACCCGCTCCTAAACTATCAATTGCGCCGGGGGCAGACCGATGAGATATCACTGGCCGCCATTGCGAAACGATGGGCGCGATGGGACCAAGAGGTTCCACAACTATCGGAGTTGTCGAGGGAACAACTCGCGCGCGGCCGGGAACTTCACCTGATCGAAGAGCGGCGACGACTGGAAGCAGTCCAAAACTTTTCAATGAGGACCGATCCTCCGTCCATCACCAGCCAGTCTCCGCCTGACTCAGGTGTCAGCGCAGATTAGTCCTTGGCAATGGCGGCCGAACAGACTACATCGGGTGGCAGCTATAGTCAGCATTGCCGCCCCTTAGTTGGCGCAAGCTGACCGGCAGCAAAGGCCGAGGTCCTGCCTTCGACCCAGACGGCGTCTGTCACGCGCCAAGTCCGTCAGCGCCACCTCGTATAAGCAATCCGAGTTTGGACCGTACTTCAAGACACTGAAGTTCCGACAGCCTTTATTGTCTCTCTGCCGAGATTCCGACAGCCTTTATTTTTTTCCGACAACCTTTATTGTTGCCTTTCAACGGGTCGATTGCCGCTATCGACCAAGGTTGAACACGCAAAGCGTAGCAATAGCAACGAGGGTGCGGAGTGACAGCTTTTGCTTTTTGTGAGTTTCAGGGTAGCCAGGAATTGAGGGTTTTGACAGGTTGAAAAAACCTCTCAAGCCCCCGGCTATGCATACACTTTTTATTTATACGGTCAAAAAAACTGCCCCTACCCTCAGTCTCACTCCACAGTCACCGATTTGGCCAGGTTTCTCGGTTTGTCCACGTCCGTGCCCTTGACCAGTGCGGCATGATACGACAGCAGTTGCAGCGGGATGACATGAAGAACCGGGGACAACATGCCATAGTGCTCTGGCATGTGCATGATGTGCACCCCTTCTGACTCGGGAATTTCGCTGCCAGCGTCGGCAAAAATGTAGAGTTCGCCGCCACGTGCGCGGACTTCCTGCAAGTTGGACTTGAGCTTCTCAATGAGCTCGTCGGCGGGCGCTACCGAAATGACCGGCATGTCCTTGTCAACCAGCGCCAGCGGGCCGTGCTTGAGTTCACCGGCGGCATAGGCTTCGGCGTGGATATAGGAGATCTCCTTGAGCTTGAGTGCGCCTTCCATGGCGATTGGCCAGTGGCTGCCACGACCAAGGAACAGGGCGTGGTGCTTGCCGGCAAAACGCTGCGCCCAGGCTTCGATTTCGGGTTCGAGTTCGAGCACTTTTTGCACGGCCACCGGCAGATGGCGCAGTGCGTGCAAGGCCTTGTTTTCGGCCTCGGCCGGCAGGCGACCAGCGGTTTTGGCCAGCGACAGCGTGAGCAATGCCAGTGCGGCAAGCTGGGTGGTAAAGGCCTTGGTGGAGGCGACGCCGATCTCCGGGCCGGCACGGGTGATGAAGCGAAGCGCGGCTTCTCGCACGATGGCAGACTCGGGCACGTTGCAGACAGCCAGCGTGCGCTTCATGCCCTGAGCCTTGGCGTGCTTGAGAGCGGCCAGGGTGTCGGCGGTTTCACCGGACTGGGAAATGACGACGACCAGTGTGTCGGGATCTGGCACCGAGTCGCGATAGCGGTACTCGCTGGCGATTTCGACCACACACGGAATGCGGGCAACGCTTTCAAGCCAGTAGCGGGCGACTAGACCGGCATGATAGCTGGTGCCGCAGGCAATGATCAGCACCTGACGCACGCCGCTCATCACCTCGGTGGCGCCTGCGCCGAAGAGTTGCGGGGAAATGCTGCTGCTGCCGGCGATGAGCTCCAGGGTGTTGGCGAGCGCTTGCGGCTGTTCGAAGATTTCCTTCTGCATGTAGTGGCGATATTGCCCAAGCTCGACTGCGTCGGCCGACAGGCTGGACAGATGCACTTCGCGCTCGACCGGCGTACCGTCTGCGAGCAGCACGCGGTAGCTGTCGCGACGCAATTCGGCTAGGTCACCGTCCTCCAGATACACTACTTTGCGGGTCACCTGAAGCAGCGCTGCGGTGTCGGATGCGGCGTACATGCCGTCCTCGCCCACGCCCAGCAGCAGGGGTGAGCCGCGACGTGCGACGATGATGCGCTCGGGATCGGCTTCGACAATGACGCCAATGGCGTAGGCGCCGACCAACTCGTTGGTAGTCTGACGCACAGCCTCAAAAAGCTCCAGCCCGGCGTCGAGCTTGCTGTGAATGAGGTGAGCGATGCTCTCGGTGTCGGTTTCGGATTCGAAGACATAGCCGCGCGCGGTGAGCTGGTCGCGGATATCTTCGAAGTTCTCGATAATGCCGTTATGCACCACCGCCAGCCCGGCGGAGATATGCGGGTGAGCATTACGCTCGCTGGGCACCCCATGGGTAGCCCAGCGGGTGTGGGCAATGCCAACCTGGGCGCTGGTGCCGTGAGCATCGGTCAGCGCCTGAAGGTCGGCCACGCGGCCAGCCGAGCGGACACGCTTGAGCGCGTTGTCTGCCAGCACAGCGACACCGGCAGAGTCGTAGCCGCGATACTCAAGCTTGCGCAGGCCTTCGAGCAGAACTGGCACGATGTTGCTGTTGGAAATGGCTGTGACGATGCCGCACATGTGAGAACTCCGGTTGAATTTTGGTGAGTTGGGGTGTCAGGTTTTGTTTTTTTCCGGGCGCTTCCAGTTTGACAAGCTGACCTGTCGGGTGCGCGACACGGTGAGCTGAAACTCTGGCGCGTCCTTGGTCAGGGTTGTGCCAGCAGCCAGCGTGGCACCGCGCCCGACGCGGACCGGGGCCACCAGTTGGGTGTCCGAGCCGATGAACACGTCGTCTTCGATGATGGTGCGATATTTGTTGGCACCGTCGTAGTTGCAGGTGATGGTGCCAGCACCCACGTTGACCCGTTGACCAATGTCGGCGTCACCCACGTAGGCCAGGTGATTGGCCTTGGAGTGGTTGTCGATGCGGCTGTTCTTGACCTCGACGAAATTGCCCAGATGCACGTCGTTGCCAAGTTGCGTGCCGGGACGGGTGCGTGCATAAGGGCCGATAATGCAGGATTCGCCCATTACTGTGTCTTCGACTTGGGAGAACGCAACGATCCGGCAGCCTGCACCAATGGTGGCGTTGCGAAGCACGCAGTTGGGGCCGATGCGTACGCCGTCGCCAAGCTGCACACGACCTTCGAACACGCAGTTGACATCGATCTCGACATCGCGGCCACACACGAGCTCACCACGAACATCGAGCCGCGACGGGTCGATCAGGGTGACGCCCTCTTCCATGAGACGTTCGGCGATGTTGCGCTGGTGGATACGCTCGAGCTCGGCGAGCTGAAGCTTGTTGTTGACGCCAAGGGTTTCCCATATGGCGCCTGGCTGGACGGCCACCACTTCGACGCCATCGCCGACGGCCAGTCCGATGATGTCGGTCAGGTAGTATTCGCCCTGTACATTATTGTTGTCTATGCGGGCCAGCCAATCGCGGAGACGGGCAACCGGAGCGACCAGAATGCCGGTATTGACCTCGCACACGGCGCGCTCTGCCTCGGTGGCGTCCTTGTGTTCGACGATGCGTTGCACCTGCCCGGCGCCGTCGCGCAGGATGCGGCCATAGCCGGTGGGGTCGTCCATGGTGACGGTGAGCAAGGCCAGACGGTCGCCGTCAGCGGCTTTGGCGAGGTTGCGCAGGGTGGTTTCGGTGATGAGTGGCACGTCGCCATAAAGCACAAGCGCCATGTCGTCGTCGCTGAGGTGTGGCACGGCCTGCTGCACCGCATGGCCAGTGCCAAGCTGCGGCTCCTGCCGCGCCCAGGCGATGTCTTCGGCACCAAGACGCTCTCGCACAAGTTCGCCGCCGTGGCCGTATACGACGCATATGCGCCGAGCCTCCAGAGCTCTGGCGGTGGCAATCACGTGCTCCAGCATGGCGCGTCCGGCAATGGGTTGCAGCACCTTAGGCAGATCCGAGCGCATGCGGGTGCCCTTGCCTGCTGCGAGAATGACGACTTCCATGAAATCTCCGGTTGATGGCAAAACCGTGTCGATTTTAGCACGCAGCTTCGGCAGCAAGCTTTACGGCTTATGACATTTCGCACACTATAGGTTTCGTTGATACCGCAATGCAACAAATCTAACACTTCTGTGGTCTACGATTGCTCTTCTCTCGCTAGAATGCATCTTGTTGCATTGCAATCACAGGATATCTCATGACGCCACCGATCAATCAGTACATCCAGAACCGAACCTTCGATGAAATTCAGGTGGGTGATGTTGCGCTGTTGCAGCGCACGCTCAAGCCGGAAGACATTCACCTTTTCGCGGTGATGTCCGGCGACGTCAACCCGACCCACGTTGATGCAGAATACGCCCGCTCCAGCCAGTTTCGCGAGGTCGTCGGCCACAGCATGTGGGGGAGTACGCTGATTTCATCAGTGCTGGGCACCGAGTTTCCTGGCCCTGGCACCGTCTATGTATCTCAAAGCCTCAACTTCTGGCGTCCGATCACGATTGGCGACACCTTGTCGATCTCGGTGACCTGCCGCGAGAAGTTCGAGCACAACCACCACATTCTGCTTGACTGCCTTGCGGTCAACCAGGATGGGCTGAAAGTGATAGACGGCGTGGCCGAAGTACAGGCGCCAACCGAGAAGGTCAAGCGAGCGCGTATTCACCTTCCCGAGGTCACCATCTCGGATCGGGAGTTGCGCTATCGCCACCTTCTTTCCATCACCTCTGGCCTGGCACCCATTCCCATGGCGGTGGCACACCCATGCGACGCCGAATCCTTGCGCGGCCCGGTTCAGGCAGCCGAGGCTGGGCTGATCATCCCGATTCTGGTCGGGCCGGAGTACAAGATCCGCTCCGTAGCCGAAGAGCAGAGACTGGACCTGAAAGGCTTCCGCATCGTCGATGTACCGCACAGCCACGCCTCTGCCGAAACCGCCGTGGCGATGTGTCGCAGCGGCGAGGTCGAAGCCCTGATGAAAGGCTCGCTGCACACCGACGAGTTGATGAGTGCAGTGGTGTCGCGCACCAACGGTTTGCGTACCGCGCGTCGAATCAGTCATGTATTCCTGGCCGACGTGCCGACCTACCCGCACCCGCTGATGATCACCGACGCGGCGATCAACATCGAGCCGTCGCTTGAGGTTAAGGTCGATATCGTACAAAACGCCATCGACCTCGGACTGATTCTCGGACTCAACGAACCCAAGGTGGCCATTCTGTCGGCGGTGGAAACCGTCACCTCCAAGCTGCGCTCCACCATCGACGCTGCAGCGCTGTGCAAGATGGCGGATCGCGGCCAGATCAAGGGCGGCCTGCTTGATGGCCCGCTGGCCTTCGATAACGCGGTGTCACTGGTGGCAGCCAAAACCAAAGGCATCCGCTCAGCAGTGGCGGGCAATGCCGACATTCTGGTGGTGCCTGATCTTGAGTCGGGCAACATGGTGGCCAAACAGCTTGAATACCTTGGCAACGCGCTGATGGCCGGCGTGGTGCTGGGGGCCCGTGTACCCATCGTGCTGACCAGCCGGGCAGATACCGCCGAGACGCGCACCGCCTCGTGTGCCGTGGCCCAGTTGATGGCCCATAAAAAACGCGAGAACCTGAACTGATGCGTGCCGTCCTCGTCCTTAACGCAGGCTCCAGCAGCCTCAAGTTTGCGCTCTTCTCGATTGAGCCGACGCTCGCCGAATCACCGGCATTGTGGGGGCAGATTGAAGGCATAGGGGCCTCACCTGCGCTGAGCGCACGCAACGCAAGCGGCGAACGCTTCACGGAAAGCATCGCGGTCACGGGCGGACAGAGCGCCCAGCACAGCGAGTCATTGAACCACCTGCTGGGCTGGCTCAGCGCGCATAACCCGACGCTGGTGATTGTTGCTGCCGGACACCGTGTGGTGCATGGCGGTGAGCGCTACAGTGCGCCGGTGCGGTTGGATGCTGACATCCTGGCAGAGCTTGACTGCTTTGTTCCGTTGGCACCGTTGCACCAGCCGCACAACCTCAGGGCGGTTCGAGCCATTGCCAAGCTGATGCCGGAAGTGCCTCAGGTGGCCTGCTTCGACACCGCCTTCCATCGCACCCAGACACCGCTGGCGCAGGCCTTTGCCCTGCCCCGCAGTCTGTCGGCCGAGGGTATCAAGCGTTACGGCTTTCACGGCTTGTCCTATGATTACGTGGCACGTCAATTGCCTGAGGTTTTAGGTGACGCGGCCAAGGGTGCAGTGGTCATCGCACATCTCGGCAATGGCGCCTCAATGTGTGCACTGCGTGACGGTCGCAGCGTAGCCTCGACCATGGGTTTCACCGCAGTCGAAGGACTGATGATGGGCACCCGCACCGGTAGCCTTGACCCCGGCGTGTTGCTCTATCTGATGGACCAGAAAGGCATGGACTCCGCCGCTCTGACACGCCTGCTCTACAAGGAGTCCGGCCTGCTTGGTGTATCCGGCATAAGCCAGGACATGCGCACACTTCTCGCCAGCGATGCACCAGAGGCTGCCGAAGCGGTGGATCTGTTCTGCTACCGGATTGCACGCGAGCTTGGGTCGCTGGCTGCCGCCGCAGGCGGACTGGATGCGCTGGTGTTTACCGGCGGCATTGGCGAACACGCGGCACCAGTGCGCGCGCGCGTGGCCCAATACTCAAACTGGCTCGGACTCAAACTGGACGACACCGCCAACGAGCAAGCGCGTGTGCGCATAGATGCCCCGGACAGCCGTGTGGCCGTCGCCGTTGTGCCGACCAACGAAGAAGCCATGATTGCCCGTTATACGGTTGAGTTGATCACGCAGTGATGACATCCCACAGCAACTTGAGCCCTGATAGCCCGAGCATGCTGGTGGCGATATAAAAGAAGGTGTGCTCGGAAATCCTCGCTAGCAGGCGGGTTCCGAGCCACACGCCGACCGGCACCAACGGAAGATACATGAGCGAGGTCAGCAGGGTTTCACGCGAAAACATATCCAGGCTGACGTAAAACGGCACCTTGGCAAGGTTGATTGCGGTAAAAAAATAGACCGAAGTCGCCACAAAGACCTGGCGGGGCAAGCCTCTACCAAGCAGATACATCATCAACGGCGGCCCCCCGGCATGCGCAAAGGTGCTGGTCACCCCGGCAGCCGTCCCGCTCACCCAAGCCCAGCCTCTTGAGGATGCGCTGGGCACGCTACTGGCACGGTGACGACGGATCAGGCGATCAGCCGCAAACCCAACTGCGATCGCCCCCAATCCAGCCTTGACGAATTGGTCGGACATGGCCCCAAACAACAAAGCAGCCAGCGCCACGCCGAGCACCGAAGCAGGTATCAGGTGACACAGCTCGCGCCAGTCTGCCTTGCCGCGCCAGGCTCGCATACCAGCCAGATCCATGCAGATCAGAATAGGCAATACAACCGCCAATGCATCGCGTGGCGACAGCCAGATCGCCATGAAAGGCACCGCCAGCCCCCCCATCGCACCGCCAAGACTGGACTTCGATATCCCTGTGAGCAACACAGCCAGTGCCGTCACCACCCAAGCCATGGCATCGAGTTCGAGCATTTTTCACCTCAAAACGCAAAAAGCGGCACAGTCGCCGCTTTTTGCATCATAAAGATAAAACCACACAAACGCCTCTTAACGAGGCAGCAGGCTCTCTCCCATCAGGAAAGCGTCCACCTCACGAGCAGCCTGACGACCCTCCCTGATTGCCCAGACAACCAATGACTGGCCACGACGTACATCCCCTGCAGCAAAAACCTTGTCAACGCTGGTGGCATAGCATCCGGCACCATCAGTGCTGGCCTTGGCGTTGCCACGTGCATCCTTTTCAACGCCGAAAGCGTCGAGCAGTGAACTCACCGGGTTGGTAAAGCCCATCGCAAAAAACACCAGATCAGCCTTGATTTCGAACTCGGAACCCGGCACCTCAGCCATACGACCGTCCCTCCAGTCAAGCCTGACTGCCTTGAGCGCGGTGAGCTTGCCGTTTTCACCAATGAACTCCTTGGTGGCCACCGCAAAGTCGCGCTCGCAGCCTTCTTCGTGAGAGCTGGAGGTGCGCAGCTTGGTTGGCCAGTATGGCCAGGTGGCGAGCTTGTCTGCCTGCTCCGGCGGCATCGGCATGAGCTCAAACTGCGTAATCGAGACAGCACCGTGACGATTGGAGGTGCCCACGCAGTCAGAGCCGGTGTCGCCACCGCCGATCACAACCACGTGCTTGCCAGCAGCCGAGATCGGGTTGGCCGTGCCGCCTGCCACCTCCTTGTTTTGCGGGATCAGGAACTCAAGCGCGAAATGTACACCCTGGAGCTGACGCCCCGGCACAGGCAGATCACGCGGGGTTTCGGAGCCAGCCGCCAAAATGACCGCGTCGAAGTCCTTGCGCAGGGTTTCCGAACTGATCACTTCTGTTGCGTCGTTGATGATGCCCTTGGGGATGTCCTGCGTACCCACCACAACCTGCGTGCGGAAGCTGACCCCTTCGGCCTGCATCTGCTCGACACGACGATCGATCAGCCACTTCTCCATCTTGAAGTCGGGGATGCCGTAACGCAGCAAGCCGCCAATGCGGTCGTTCTTTTCAAAAACGGTCACCTCGTGCCCTGCGCGTGCAAGTTGCTGCGCCGCCGCCAGGCCTGCCGGGCCAGAGCCAACCACCGCGACCTTCTTGCCGGTCTTCACGCTCGGCAGTTGCGGTGTGACCCAGCCGTTCTCCCACGCCTTGTCGATGATGGCGTGCTCAATGGATTTGATGCCTACCGCATCGCCATTCAGGTTGAGGGTACAGGCTTCCTCGCAAGGTGCCGGGCAGATACGACCGGTGAACTCCGGGAAGTTGTTGGTGGAGTGCAGCACATCAATCGCTTCACGCCAGTTCTGGTGATACACCAGATCATTCCAGTCGGGAATGATGTTGTTCACCGGGCAACCGTTGTTGCAGAACGGGATGCCACAGTCCATGCAGCGCGCGCCCTGCACCGACGCCTCATCATCGCTCAGCCGAAGTACGAACTCCTTGTACTTCTTGACGCGTTCGGTGACCGGCTCATAAGCCTCGGACAGACGCTGGTATTCGAGAAATCCGGTTGGCTTACCCATAATTATGCAGCCTCCAGTTGGTTCTGGCGCTGGCTGGCCATTTCGGCCAGTGCGCGACGGTATTCGTGCGGCATCACCTTGACGAAAAGTGTCCGGTAAGTGCTCCAGTTGTCGAGAATCTCGCGGGCACGGGCGCTGCCTGTAAAGCGTGCATGACGCTCGATGAGCCCCTTGAGAATCAATTCGTCACCCATCTCAAGGTGATCAATATCGACACGACCATGGCTTTCGAGTTCGTCACCCGACTCCGAACCCTGCCTGGCCTCGATCTCCTCCGGCAAGGGCTCAAGTGCTACCTGTGCCATATTGCAACGGGTCTCGAAACTGCCGTCCTCATCAAGCACGTAGGCAACACCCCCTGACATTCCGGCTGCAAAGTTGCGTCCGGTTTCGCCGAGCACCACCACTGTGCCGCCAGTCATGTATTCGCAGCCGTGATCACCCACGCCTTCGACCACTGCGGTTGCGCCAGAGTTGCGCACCGCGAAGCGCTCGCCTCCAACCCCGGCAAAATACACCTCACCTTCGGTTGCACCATAAAGCACGGTGTTGCCGACAATGATGTTGTCACGGGTAGCACCGCGGAACTCGTCCTTGGGACGGACGATGATACGCCCACCGGACAAGCCCTTGCCGACGTAGTCGTTACCCTCACCGATCAGTTCGAGCGTGATGCCACGTGCCAGGAAGGCACCAAAGCTTTGACCTGCCGTGCCATTCAGACGAATTCGAATGGTGTTTTCCGGAAGACCCGCATGGCCGTACTTGGCGGCGAGTTTGCCAGACAGCATCGCCCCGACGGTGCGGTTGAGGTTCTTGACCGGCAATTCGATGTGTACCGGCTCTCCCTTGTCCAGCGCAGGGGCTGCGAGTTCGACAAGCTTGTTATCGAGAGCCTTGACCAACCCATGGTCCTGAGTCTCGGTGTGCAGACGAGGGACATCGGCCGACACGTTCGGACGATGGAAGATACGGCTGTAGTCCAGACCACGGGCCTTCCAATGCTCAATGCCCTGACGCATGTCAAGCAGGTCCACCCGTCCAACCATGTCGTTGTACTTGCGGATACCGAGTTGGGCCATCAATTCGCGCACCTCTTCGGCCACAAAGAAGAAATAGTTGACCACGTGTTCGGGTTGACCTGTGAACTTCCGACGCAGCAACGGATCTTGGGTAGCAACGCCGACCGGACAGGTGTTGAGGTGACACTTGCGCATCATGATGCAGCCCTCAACCACCAGAGGGGCGGTAGCAAAACCGACTTCGTCAGCACCCAGCAAGGCTGCGATTACCACGTCACGACCGGTCTTCATCTGACCATCGGCCTGCACGCGGATGCGGCTGCGAAGATGGTTGAGTACCAGGGTCTGCTGGGTCTCGGCAAGACCCAGCTCCCATGGAGAACCGGCATGTTTGATGGACGACAAGGGGCTAGCGCCGGTACCACCGTCGTGACCAGCGATGACCAGATGATCTGCCTTGGCCTTGGCGACGCCAGCCGCCACGGTGCCTACACCGATCTCGGACACGAGCTTGACTGAGATGTCGGCAGCCGAGTTGGCGTTTTTAAGGTCGTGGATGAGCTGCGCCAGATCCTCGATCGAGTAGATGTCATGGTGCGGCGGCGGCGAGATGAGGCCGACACCAGGAACCGAGTGACGCAGGAAACCGATGTACTCACTCACCTTGTGACCGGGCAACTGACCACCTTCGCCGGGCTTGGCACCCTGGGCCATCTTGATCTGGATCTGATCAGCGTTGGCCAGATATTCGGCGGTGACGCCAAAGCGCCCGGACGCCACCTGCTTGATAGACGAGCGAAGGCTGTCACCGGCCTGGAGCTCGAGATCGCGCTCAATGCGCTTTTCGCCGATGATCTGGGACAGACGCATGGCCTGTGTGATCGGCTTGAAACGCTTCGGGTCTTCACCACCCTCACCGGTGTTGGACTTGCCGCCAATCCGGTTCATCGCGACTGCGAGCGTGGTATGCGCCTCCGTGGAGATGGAGCCGAGCGACATAGCGCCAGTGGCAAAGCGCTTGACAATCTCCTTCGCCGACTCTACCTCGTCAAGCGGCACCGGCGGACCGGAGGGCTTGAGCTCGAACAGACCGCGCAGCGTCATGTGACGCTTGGTCTGGTCATTGATGATTTTCGCATACTCCTTGTAGGAGTCGTATTTGCCGCTGCGGGTAGAGTGCTGAAGCTTGGCAATGGCATCCGGCGTCCACATATGCTCGTCGCCACGTATCCGGAAGGCGTATTCACCACCGGCATCAAGCATGTTGGCAAGCACAGGGTCCTTACTGAAAGCCTTGTGGTGCAAGCGCACCACCTCTTCCATGACTTCAAACAAGCCGATGCCTTCCACCTGGCTGGTAGTGCCGGTGAAATACTTGTCGCACAGCGTCTGCTTCAAGCCAACCGCCTCGAAGATCTGTGCGCCAGTGTAGGACATGTAGGTGGAGATGCCCATCTTGGACATGACCTTCATCAAGCCCTTGCCGACTGCCTTGACAAAGTGCTTGACGTATTTGACTGCGGTTTCGCCGTCGCCAGCGAGCTGCTGCAGGGTTTCGAGTGCGAGATAGGGGTGGATAGCCTCGGCACCATATCCGGCGAGCACCGCAAAGTGATGAATCTCGCGGGCAGAACCGGTTTCAACCACCAGCCCGGCGCGCGTACGCAAACCCTTGGTGACCAGATGCTGGTGAATTGCGGACAGGGCCAGCAAAGCCGGGATGGCCACACTCCTGGCCTCCACCTTGCGGTCGGACACGATCAGAATGTTGTTGCCTTGATGTACGGCGTCTTCAGCTTCAGCACACAGCGAAGCCAGGCGCGCCTCAACGCCTTCGTTGCCCCATGCGACCGGATAGCAGATGTCGAGCTCAGCCGAGCGGAACTTGTTGTTGGTGTAGCGGGCGATGTTGCGGATCTTGGCCATGTCGGCAAAATCCAGCACTGGCTGCCCGACTTCCAGCCGGAACGGTGGGTTGATGACGTTGATGTCGAGCAGATTGGGGCGCGGACCGATGAAGGACACCAGCGACATCACCAGTTGCTCACGGATCGGGTCGATCGGCGGGTTGGTGACCTGAGCAAACAACTGACGGAAGTAGTTGTAGATCGGCTTTTCACGATGCGACAGCACCGCCAACGGCGAGTCGTTGCCCATTGAACCGGTAGCCTCTTCGCCAGCCTTGCCCATGGGTTCGAGAATGAACTTGATGTCTTCCTGCGAGTAACCGAACGCCTGCTGCCGATCAAGCAAGGAAACGTCAGGAGCGTCAGCTTGCAGGCGGGCCGGTGCAGCGAGGCTGTCGAGGCGGACATTGATGCGCTTCAGCCAGTCGCCATAGGGACGGGCATTGGCCAGAGACGCCTTCAACTCTGCATCATCAATGATGCGCCCCTGCTCCATGTCGATCAGGAACATCTTGCCTGGCTGCAGACGCCACTTCTTGACGATCTTGCTGTCCGGAATCGGCAACACGCCGGACTCGGATGCCATGACAACCAGGTCGTCGTCAGTGACGAGATAACGTGCCGGACGCAGACCATTGCGGTCCAGCGTGGCGCCGATCTGGCGACCGTCGGTAAAGGCCACCGCCGCCGGGCCATCCCACGGCTCCATCATGGCCGCGTGATATTCGTAAAACGCCCGACGCTTTTCGTCCATTTGAGTGTGCGACTCCCAGGCCTCGGGAATCATCATCATCATGGCTTGCGCCATCGAATAACCGCTCATCACCAACAGTTCAAGCGCGTTGTCGAAGGCAGCAGAGTCGGATTGCCCCGGATAGATCAGCGGCCAGATCTTTTCGAGGTCTTCGCCCAGAATCGGAGAGGACACGCCGCGTTCGCGCGCACGCATCCAGTTGTAGTTACCACGCAGCGTGTTGATCTCGCCGTTATGGGCGATATAACGGAACGGGTGCGCGAGGTTCCACTTTGGAAAAGTGTTGGTTGAGAAGCGCTGGTGCACCAAGGCCAAGGCCGAAGTGGCGCGCGGGTCGACCAGGTCGAGGTAGTACTCGCCGACCTGGTCAGCCAGCAGCAAGCCCTTGTAGTTCACCGTGCGGGTGGACATGGAGACGAAGTAGAACTCGCGTCCATACTTCAGATTGAGCGACATGATGGCATTGGCACCGCGACGACGCGCGATGAACAGTTTGCGCTCAAGCGCCTCGGGCACCATGATATCCGCACCCCGTCCGACAAAAATCTGACGTATGACCGGTTCGGTTTTGCGCACGGTGGGCGACATCGGCATCTCGCGATTGACCGGCACGTCACGCCAGCCAAGCACAAGCTGACCTTCGGCACGAATGGCCCGCTCGATCTCTTCTTCACAGGCCAGACGTGAGGCTTGCTCCTTGGGCATGAACACCATACCCACACCGTATTCGCCAGGCTCAGGCAGGGTCACCCCCTGCTTGGCCATCTCTTCGCGATAAAGCTGGTCCGGGAGCTGGATAAGAATACCGGCGCCATCGCCCTGCAGCGCATCAGCGCCCACAGCACCGCGATGATCAAGATTTTTCAGGATTTCCAACCCCTGAAGAACGATATCGTGGCTTTTAAGACCCTTGATATGGGCGACAAAACCCACGCCACAGGCATCATGTTCATTCACCGGGTCATACAGACCCTGTTTTTCGGGAAAATCCATCACGTTCTTCCTCAATTCAACGCAATTGCCAGAAAAGCCTTACCCCTTGGTCGGGACAGAAAAGACTACAAGCAAAAAACGCACCAAAAAGGGGCGCAAGCCAAAAAAAACCGGTTTCAACCGGTATCCCTGAAAGCAAACGCGCACGCCAAAGCGCCCATATCGTTCAGGCGGGTCGATAATAATATTTCAGAAAGCCGCCTTTCGCCAAGCATTTTATCGCCAAACACGCAGACACGGTCATCCAATGGCAGTTGATATGTTGGTGCGCCCCAGGACAAACACGCCAGAAACTGAAATCCGCAACTGATCGCATTGCAGATCGCCCAAAAAATCAGCACAAAGTCAGAAAACGTCCGCTTCCACCCTGAACAAGCGCCTATGCTCACGGATGGCGTAGCGGTCGGTCATGCCCGCTATGTAATCCGCGATTGTCCGCGGCTCATCCTGATGTGCGCGACGCTGGTACTGCGGTGGCAACAAACGTACGTCCGCCATGAAGGCAGAAAACAGATCATTAATGACTCTGCGTGCCTTGTTGGTCATTCGTAACACCTGATAGTGCTGGTAGAGTTCCTCACGCAGAAAACGTTTCAACTCATGAAGTCGCGGCCTCAAGGCGTCGGAATGACCAACCAGCCGAGGAGCGCACCGTACTTGTGCAAGACTGCACACATTTTGTGCATGGATGCGCGCCTGCGTACTCTCTATCAAGTCCATCGCCATCAGATTGATCATTCGGCGCACCGTCTCGTGGATCAGCCTCCGACCCGCCAGGCCCGGCCAGGTGTGCTCGACCTCCCTCCGGGTCAATGCAAAAATATCCACGGACTGCAACTGTTCCAAGGTGATCAGGCCAGACCGGAGGCCGTCATCGATGTCATGGTTGTTATAGGCAATCTCGTCAGCAAAGTTGGCCAACTGGGCTTCCAGCGAGGGCTGCGTGCCTTCCAGAAAGCGGCGCCCGACTTCGCCAAGATGCACCGCATTGGTGCGCGAACAGTGCTTGAGTATGCCTTCACGCGTTTCAAAGGTCAGATTGAGCCCATCAAATGCAGCGTAATGCTCCTCCAGCAGATCAACCGTGCGCAGCGATTGCAGATTATGCTCGAAGCCCCCGTAAGGCTTCATGCAGTCGTTCAGCGCATCCTGCCCGGCATGACCAAA
This sequence comes from Azoarcus sp., assembly GCA_036734105.1. GTDB lineage: Bacteria > Pseudomonadota > Gammaproteobacteria > Burkholderiales > Rhodocyclaceae > Azoarcus_F. Next base: position 15,877 of record DAIMZH010000027.1, read on the forward strand.
GGGCGTGTGACCCAGGTCGTGCGCCAGCGCAATCGCTTCTGCAAGATCTTCATTGAGTGACAACGCGCGTGCAATGCTTCTGGTGATCTGAGCAACTTCCAGCGTGTGCGTGAGACGGGTACGAAACAGGTCTCCCTCGTGATTGACGAACACCTGAGTCTTGTACTCCAGCCGACGAAAGGCCGTGGAATGGATAATCCTGTCGCGGTCGCGCTGAAACTCGCTGCGTCCCATAGGCGCTGGTTCGGGGTGGACCCGTCCCGCCGATGTAGACTCCGACACCGCGTAAACCGCCAGATCGGTCATGCTACCCCCATTCCAAAAAACCTGTCATCAGGGGCTGCGGCGCTTTATCGCAGCCAGTATGCGCGTGGCCTCTATGCCGTCAGCCACTATTGCCTTGCCGATCTGTTGCAACAGGACGAGCCGCAATCTGCCAGCCTCCACCTTCTTGTCGCTAGCCATCAGATCAAGGTAGCGCTCACCTGGCAAGACAGGCCCCACCACAGGCAGACCGGCGCGTATGAAAATACTTTCGGTGCGAATCACTTCGGCCGGGGTGATCCAACCCAACTCGCAAGATAGTTCCGCGGCCATCATCGTCCCGACAGCCACGGCCTCCCCGTGCAGCCAGGCGCCGTAGCCCATGCCAGCCTCTATAGCATGCCCAAAGGTATGACCTAGATTTAGCAAGGCACGCTCGCCGCGCTCGGTTTCGTCAGCCGCCACCACCTCAGCCTTGTTTGCACAGGAACGCTCGACCGCTTCGATCAACGCAGTGGTATCGCGTGCCAGCAAGCGTTCGATATTGCCTTCCAGCCACTCCAGAAACGGCAGGTCGCGAATCAGCCCGTACTTGATTACTTCTGCGATACCTGCCCTTAACTCCTGATCTGGCAGGGTGCTGAGGGTATCGATGTCGGCCAGTACCAGTTGCGGCTGATAAAACGCGCCAATCATGTTCTTGCCAAGGGGATGATTGATGGCGGTCTTGCCACCCACGGACGAGTCCACCTGGGAAAGTAGCGTTGTAGGCACCTGGATGAAGGGCATTCCACGTTGATAGCAGGCAGCAGCAAACCCGCCCATATCGCCAACCACACCGCCCCCCAATGCAATCAAGGTGGTAGAGCGTTCACAACGCTCGCGAAGCAGATCATCAAAGATGAGGTTCAGTGTTTGCCAGTTCTTGTTGGCCTCGCCATCGGGCAGCACCGTCGAAGTGGCCTTGACACCAATTGACTCCAGACTGTGGATCAGCCGCTGCAGATATAGTGGCCCAACAATGTCGTTGGTAACAATGGCTGCCCGCTGGGTCTTGAGAAAGGGCCGGACAAGTTCAGCATCGTTGAGCAGTCCACAACCAATATGGATGGGATAACTGCGCGCGCCAAGCGCGACTTCAAGTGTTTGCATATGACCTCAAGCTCGGCAATGGCGCAAGCTTCTCCACATGGCACAAAGAATGATGTTATCAGGAGTCATGGCCGTGAGCGCCTGGACAAGAAGACAAGATGTGTTTTGACCAAGCTCGCAACTCACCCTTCACGCACAGTTTTATGGCTCCGCAGGCTGTCAATCGCCTTGGCTACCTGTCTTACCATGCCTGCAGGGCCACCGCGCCCACCCTCAATCACGACATCAGCGACTTGGCGGTATAGCGGGTCACGCTCGCGATACAACTGCTCAATCCGCTCTCGTGGGTTGGGCACCTGCAGCAAAGGCCGATTGCGGTCGTTTCGGGTACGTTCCCATAGCTGTCTTGGCGCGACCCGGATGTATACAACCAGACAGCGCTCGCGCAACAGCGAACGATTATCTGCCGACAGCACTACCCCGCCGCCGGTGGCAAGCACGAGGTTTTCTTGCTGAGTCAACTCGTCAAGCAACTGACCCTCCCTGCGCCGAAAGCCGTCTTCACCTTCGATTTCAAAGATGGTTGGCACCGATACCCCGGTACGACTGACCAACTCGTGATCCGCGTCGACAAAATTCAGTCTGAAGCGGCGTGCATACTCTCGGCCGACGGTAGTCTTGCCGGCACCCATCATGCCGACAAGCACAACAGGCGCCGATTGTTTGCGAGTCTCGATATTCAACGCGTCACCGAACCAGGCTGACCTTAGCGCAGAGTCAGTGCATCAGTCACGATGCGCGGGGTGATGAAGATGAGCAGTTCACGCCTTTCTTGCGAGCGTTGCGTGTTGCGGAACAACGCCCCCATAACCGGCAAATCTCCCAGCACCGGCACTTTGGCGACACTGTTGGCCTCTGACTCCTCGTAGATGCCACCGATCACGATCGTACCGCCGTTCTCAACCAGCACTTCTGTGCTGACGTTGCGCGTGTCCACTGCTGGCTCGGTAAAGCCTGGAGGCGTCACAGGTCTGTCCTTGTTCACCTCGACCTTCAACTGAATACGACCATCCGGGGTAATCTGCGGACGAACTCTCAGTGCTAGCACGGCCTTCTTGAACTCGACCGTGGTCGCACCCGCGCTGGACTCGGTACGGTAGGCAATTTCGGTACCTTGCTCAATCGACGCCTCAACCATGTTGGCAGTGAGCACACGCGGGCTGGAGACCACCTTGCCTCGCCCGTCCGACTCAAGCGCAGAGAGCTCGAGTGTGAGAAAGCGCGTCGCGGCAGAGTTGAACAGGATAGCGTTCAAGGTGCCAGCAGCTCCGGGAACTGCCAGGTTGACGCCACCGCCCGAGCCGGTGACATAGCCACGATCGGAATAACCGGCAAACGCATTGTCTGCGTTACTGGCTGGTCGGATACTGCCCAAGGGCACACGCTGCCCCGGGAATGCAGTCGATGTCCCCTGCACATCTGTCCGCACACCAGCGATCTCGCGCCCGGTGCCGGTACCGAAGCCAAGCCTCGCACCTCCACCAAGACTCATCGACGATTCATTGTTGAGACCCATCCGCACGCCAATCTGACGCCCGAAGGTCGAATCTGCTTCAACGATACGGGCCTCAATCAGCACCTGACGCGGCGGAATGTCGATTTCGTTGATAAGACGACGCACCGCAGCCAGGCGCGCACCGGTGTCCTTGACGAAAAGCTTGTTGCTGCGATCATCGTGCGTCACTGTGCCACGCGACGACAGCACCCCATCGCGGCTTGTCAGCAGTCCAACGATCTCCCCTGCCCGGTGATAGTTAACCTGAAAACTCTCGTCGTGCAGAGGCTCCAGATCACCAATCTGATTTCGGGCTTCGAGTTGCTGGCGCTCACGGGCAGCAAGCTCTTCTGCTGGCGCGATCCAGATCACGTTGCCGGTCTTGCGCATGTCCAGACCCTTGGCCTGAAGAATGATGTCAAGTGCCTGATCCCAGGGTACCTCCTGCAAGCGCAGAGTCAGGCTGCCGGTGACCGAATCGCTGGTGACGATGTTGAAATCAGTGAAATCAGCGATGACCTGCAACACCGAGCGAACATCAATATTCTGGAAATTGAGCGACAGTTTTTCGCCACCGTAGTCGCCGCGCATCACCCCTTGCACCAAGCGGGTCGGGTCCTCGACAACACGACGCACCTCAATGACGAACTGAGTGTCGCTCTGGTAGGCGTTGTGCTCCCACATGCCGGTAGGTGAAATCACCAGCCTGGCGTTCTCGCCCACGGCCTGTGCCGTCATACCTGCGATAGGCGTCGCAAAGTCGCTTACATCGGAGCGGCGCTGCAAATGTTCCGGCAGCGAAGTCTTGAGAAACTCCACGACCAGGTTACCGCCCTGCGGGCGAATGTCGATGCCGGTGTCGGGCGTGGCCAGTTGCACAACCACCCTACCCTCACCGTCAGGCCCACGCCTGAACTGTATGTCGCGAACCGCGCGGACGTCCTGACGGAAGGCAGGCGTCGGCGCGGCAAAATTGGCTGCTGTGGGGCGTTGCGAGGCACTCTGCAGCGGAGGCACTGCCGTCGGATTCAGGGCAATCACAACCTCTCGTCCCTCCAGGCGGGTTTCGTAGGGAGATACCCGCAACATGTTCAGTACGAGACGGGTACGATCACCAGCCTGCACGATGTTAGCGCTGACCAGGTCACCCTGACCCACGTTTTGAACATTACGGCCCAGCGCGTTGGCCGTGCCGGGAAAGTCGAAGGCAATCCGGGCGGGACTGGCAATGCTGAAGCTTGCGGGCGGGTTTTCAATGGGTTCGGCAAGGGTTATACGGACAAACACGCTGCCACCCTGCTCTGCTACCTGCAGATTCTCAATGCGGTTGGTGGTTGACTGAACTTCTGCTACTGGTGCCATTTGGGCCAGCGCCACCGGTGCGACAAAGCTGATGAAAGCTGCAGCCAGCAGGACCACGATTTTATGATGTTTCATCTAACGACTCCTACCGTTCCTGCAGAAACAATTGCGTGGGACGTTCCACCCAATTGCCATTGACATCCTGAACCAGCTCGACAACCGCCACCGAAGTGTCGGAAATGCCGGTGATGATGCCATGATCCTGTCCCACGTAGTTGCCTACCCGAACCTGATGCAGCACGCCTCCAACATTGACCAGCGCCTGTGCTGCCCCCTCGCGTCTGAGCACACCGACCATTTGCAAAGACTCCAGCGAATGCGCTTCCAGCGGCTCACGCCTGCGATCCATATCCGGACCGCCAGTGATCGCCGCTTCTTGTACCGCCGGTTCGATCCGGCTAGAGGTGAATGGGTCAAGCTCTCCGGTGACACGATATGCCACAACCGGGAAGGGTGTAATTTCGGGCAACGGCTCAACCCGACCTACCAGACCACTTTCCTGTTGCGCCATCCACTGGCGAAGGTCGACTTCGTCACCTGTAGTACAAGCCACCAACATGAGGCAAAGCAGCGCCGGGGCGAGTAGCTTGACCTTGCCCTTCATCGCTGGCCTCCTTGAGCTTGCTGCTGACGGCGCAGCGCAAGCTCATCGTCATCAAGATAACGATAGGTGGTCGCTCTTGCCTCCAGCCTTAGCTGGCTATCGCCCTGGCGCTGAAGGTTAAGGTTGCCGAGGGTGACGATCCGCGGCATGCGAGCCACATCACTGGCAAACTGCCCAAGGTCATGGTAAGAGCCGGTGACACGAATGTCGATCGGCATTTCGGCATAGAAATCATGCACCACATCGTTTCCCGGCTTGAACAATTCAAACTGGAGCCCACGTCCTATGCCTGCCTGGTTGATGTCTGCGAGCAAGGAGTCCATCTCGGCACGGTTGGGCAATTGACGCAACAAGGCCCCGAACTCCCTGTCGGTCTCGTCCAGCCTGCGCCGGTATTCCTCTAGGTTGATCGCCTGCCTTTTCTTTGCCAGCCACTGACTTTGAAGCTGGGACTCTTCAGCCTTGCGCTGCTCAATGAGTTGCACCTGATCGCGCCAGTCAAACCACCACACCGCTGCTACCGTGGCGACAAACAGGATCACCAAAAACAGAACTCTGGGCGCGAGTGGCCACATGCTGGGATCGTTTGGATCCAGACCTTGAAAGTCCTGACCGATACGCCCAATGTCAAGATTTGCATTGACGCCCTTCATCGTGCGCCCTCCTCACCCGGTCGTTTTATCCGGACATTCAGGGTGAACTCACTCAAGCGGCGGTTACCCACGGTCACTGATTTCACCTCCACCAGACGAGGATCTCCCAGGTATTCGGACTGGTCGACATTGCGCATGAGGTGAGACACCCTGGCATTGGAAAGAGCCTGCCCGGTCAGGGTCACAACACCTCCGGACTGACGAAGTACGGTCAGACTGACGCCATCAGGGACGCGCTCAACCAACTCGTTGAACAGATGGACTGTTTCAGCGCGATTGCTCTGCAAGGAGTCGATCACCTGCTTTCGCGCCAACAGAATGTCAATCTGCTGTCGAAGCTCGCGAATCTCGCCGATTTCCCGATCAAGCGAAGCTGACTCGGCCCGGACGAAGGCGTTGCGTCCCTCCTGATGCGCTATCCTCCCGGTCAGATAGCTGTGCCCTGCAAAGCCCACGCCCAGACCGGCTATCACCATCAGCAAGGACAACAGATAGAACTGCTGTCGTCGCTCTTTCCTCTTGAGTTCACGATGCGGCAGGAGGTTGATCCGGATCACTTGTCAAACCTCCTGAGAGCCAGCCCGCACGCCACCATCAGACTGGATGCGTCAGACTCCAGCGCTTTGGCTTTCACTTTTGCTTCCAGAGTCATCCGTTTGAAGGGATTGGCCACAGTAGTGGGCACCTGGGTCCGCCCGGCAACGATGTCAGCCAAGCCGGGGACAACCGCGCAGCCACCGGCCAGAACAACATGATCGACGTCGTTGTATTGTGTCGAGGTGAAGAAGAACTGCAGTGCCCGTGATATTTCAAGCGCTACCGAATCAAGAAACGGACGGATGAAGGTGCGATCGCAATCTTCGGGCAGCTTGCCTTCGCGCTTGGCCTTCTCGGCCTCATCAAAACTCATGCCGTAGTGGCGCGCGATATCCTGAGTCAGCTTCGCCCCACCGACTGTCTGCTCCCGTGCATAAATCTGCTTGCCATCCTTGATGATGGACACGCTCATTGCACTCGCACCGATATCCACCAAGGCGACAACCTTGCCATGAGCGCGATCAGGAAGTTGTCGACGCACCAGGGTGTAGGAGGCCTGAGCGGAAAACGATTCAACATCAACCACCACCGCTTTCAAGCCTGCCGCCTCAGCCACCGCCACCCGATCGTCGACTTTCTCCTTGCGCGATGCCGCAATCAATACTTCCACATCGCCGTCATCCGAAGATGACGGTCCGATCACCTGAAAATCCAGATTGACCTCTTCGATGGCGAAGGGAATGTATTGACTTGCCTCGGTTTCGACCTGAAACTCCATCTCCTGCTCACGCAGGTCGGCGGGCAGCGTGATGCGTTTGGTGATGACTGCCGCGTCTGGCAGGGCGAGGGCCGCCACCTTGGCGCTGGAGCCCATTCTCCGCATGGCACGCTTGATGGCATCAGCCACCATTTCCAGGTTGGCGATGTTTCCGTCGACAACGGCTTCTCGCGGGAGCGTTTCAATGGCGTAACGCTCCAACTGGCAGTTCTCGGACGACGAGCCAGACAGCTCGACCAGCTTCACCGCCGAAGATGAAATGTCGAGCCCCACGAGCTGCTTCGGCCCAGAGCGGAAAAGCTGGATGTCAATCACTAAAAAATCCCTTAAATATCTTTGATTTAGGGCTTTAACTTGCACTATTACCTGAGATGCTAGCAACAAACAAGGGATAAAGTAAACAAAATGCCTGACGTATAGCCCTGTTTTGCGCCCTAAATGCAACAATTGCCATCCTTGAGCAGCCGCCACAAAAGCCGACAGACAAGTTCCAACGGTGCTGTGCCGGGAAGCGCTGTAACACAGTGATTCAAACGCGTGACACTTGTTATTAGGCGAACACCCCTGTATCTAGGATAATCCATTCGCAGTGTGGCTGTCCGGTGTCTTGACCCGGACAGCCACACTGTCCGCCAAACGACTTGATGTGGTTCCGTTAATGCGCTGGATTTTATACCCTGTTTTTGCCTTGATCAGTCTCGCTGTTGTGGCGACGGCCTCGCTTGCCACAGCCTTGATCATTGCCTGGCCAAAACTTCCTTCTCTTGAAGTATTGACTGACTACCGTCCGCACATCCCAATGAGGGTGTTCACTTCTGACGGTCAGTTGTTGGACGAATTCGGCGAAGAACGTCGCGACTTTGCTCGCATTGAGGATGTGCCGCCAACCGTGATTCAGGCAATTCTGGCGGCTGAAGACGAGCGCTTTTACGAACACCATGGTGTGGACCCGGTGGGCATTGCGAGAGCAGCCGTTGCCAACCTGACTTCTGGTGAGCGTGGTCAGGGCGCATCGACGATCACCATGCAGGTGGCACGAAACTTTTTTCTCACGCGCGAAAAAACCTACAACCGGAAACTCTACGAGATCCTCCTGTCGCTCAAGATCGAGCGCAGCCTCACCAAGGACGAGATTCTCGAGGTTTATCTCAACCAGATCTTTCTCGGCCATCGTGCCTATGGCTTTTCGGCTGCGGCACGGACCTACTTTGACAAAACCCTGAATGATCTGACTGTTGCCGAAGCTGCCATGCTGGCCGGTCTGCCCAAGGCGCCTTCCGCCTACAACCCGGTCAGCAACCTGCGCCGTTCCACGCTACGCCAGCAATATGTGCTGCGCCGCATGTTCGAAGCCGGCTTCATTGATCAGTCCACCTTTGACACAGCACGCGCCGAACCCTTGCAGCTTGCCTTCAATCGAGGCAGAAGGGACGCCTCGGCCGGAGGTGACTTCGTCGCAGAAATGGCACGGCGCATCGCCTTGGCACAATACGGCGAAGAGGCCTACAACCTTGGTCTGCAAGTCATCACTACGGTAAGCAGCGCCGACCAGGCGGCAGCCAAGACAGCCGTTCGAAAAGGCGCGCTGGACTTTGATCGACGTCGTGGCTATCGCGGGCCGGAGGCCATTGTCGACTTGAGCGGCATCAACGACAACGATGAGGAATTCCTGCTGCAACACCTCGCCAAGCACCGCGATCTCGGTGACTTGCGAGTCGCTGTCGTGCTTGCGGCCAGCCCGACTAAAGTGCGTGCCTACCTGAACGGACGCATCATCGAGATCAGCGGCAAAGGGCTGGAGTTTGCAGCCCCGATGCTCGCCGAGCGCGCACCACGAGACAAACGCATAGTGCGTGGCGCAATCATCCGCGTCATCAACAAGGGTGAAGCTGGCTGGGAAATCAGCCAGCTTCCCGAGGTCGAGGCCGCCATCGTGGCGATAGACGCCAACACCGGCGCGGTTCGAGCACTCGTCGGCGGTTTCGACTTTCAACGCAGCCACTTCAATAATGCGGTTCAGGCCGTCAGACAGCCAGGCTCGGCGCTAAAGCCGTTCATTTATTCCGCAGCCATCGAAAAAGGCTTTTCGCCCGCCAGCTATGTCGAGGACAGCCCGCTATTTTTCCCGGCCGAAGTCACTGGCAGCAGACCTTGGGAGCCCAAGAACTATGACGGCAAATACGATGGCCTGATCACCGTGCGTGAGGCCCTGGCACGCTCCAAGAACCTGGTCTCGGTGCGCCTCCTCCAGGCAGCCACACCCGCTTACACTCAAGACTATCTTGCCCGCTTCGGCTTCAACCCTGCCAACCACCCGCCGTTTCTGACCATGGCGCTGGGCGCGGGCCAGGCGACACCGTGGGAGCTCGCAGCCGGTTACGCGGTATTCGCCAATGGGGGGCACCGTATCGAGCCCTTCATCGTACAGGCCATTCTGGACTCTGAAGGCCGCACGCTGGCTCGCATCAACCCACCTGTTGCGGGCGACAGCGCACCGCGAGTCATCGACCCACGCAACGCCTGGCTGATCGACTCCATGCTCAGGGATGTGATCCGCAGCGGCACCGGCGCGCGGGCACGTTCTCTGGGTCGCAGCGACATCGCCGGCAAAACCGGCACGACCAACGACTACGTTGACGCCTGGTTTGCCGGTTACAACCCGGACGTGGTCGCGGTCAGTTGGGTTGGCTACCCCCAGCCTCGCAATCTTGGGCGAGCAGAAACCGGTGGGCGGGCAGCCCTGCCGATCTGGATAGACTACATGAGCCACGCGCTGAAAGGCCTGCCGGAAAAGACTCACCCGCGCCCGCCCGGCTTGCTCCCCATCCAGCACCCCGGTAGCCAACTCACTGACTGGTACTACCAGGAACACGCGGCACCAGCTCCTCCGGTACAAGAAGAAACGCTGCCGGACATCCCCGAATTGCGTTACTTCATTGAGGGTCAAAGCCAGTGGCAAGCCGCCCCGCCCCCGGTTCCACCTGCCGCCCCACGTGCTCCAGCTCCAGTCGAAGAGCGAAGCTTTGGATTCGGAGGTCGATGAGGCCGCCAGACTGCTTACCCGGCCCTCAAGCTGACCTCTTCACCCGCCTGCTCGCTGACTGCTCTCGACAAGATGCCATAAAGCTCAGCTCCATCGCGCCCGGCAATCCACCCGCCTTCACGCGGCGCAAAGTGATAGCCGCCGGATCTGGCCGCCACCCAGATCTCGCGTGCTGCCACGTGACGATTGACGATGACCTTGCTGCCGTCATCAAACTCGATCTCGAGTATTCCTCCCGGTTTGGTCTCGATGTCCACATCCAGCCCGCTGCGTTCTATGGCCGCCTCGATACGCAACAACTCGGCGTCAGCCAAGGTACAAAAAACCGACTCTTCCATCATGGCTCCTTCTGTTAGGATTTCGTTTTTGTCTGGGCAACATCTCATGCGCACCGTCTTTCTGCTTGCCGCCCTGTGTGGCTGTCTGATGCTCGCTGGCTGCGGGATTCGTGGCTCGCTTTATCTTCCCGAGGTGCCAGCCGCCTCCACATCGGCGCAGCCCAATGTTGCAGATCATACCAACCCGGAGTCACAGCGTAAGTCATGAACACCGCTTTTCCCATGCCCACCTTGCAGCGCAGGGCTAATCAACTCTTCGTCGAAGAAGTCTCTCTGACCGACATCGCTGCCCAGTTCGGGACACCCACCTTCGTTTATTCGCTGGCTGCCCTGCGTCAAGCCTATCGCGCTTATGCCGACGCGCTGCAAGGCGTTCATGCCCGTGTGCATTATGCCGTCAAAGCCAACGCCAACCTCGGTGTGCTTTCGGCCTTCGCGCAAATGGGCGCAGGGTTCGACATCGTATCTGGCGGAGAGTTGTCGCGGGTCATCGCAGCGGGTGGCGACCCGGCTCATGTGGTGTTCTCAGGTGTCGGCAAGACTCACGCCGAGATCAGGCAGGCGCTCGAAGCCGGCATCGAGTGCTTCAATATCGAGTCTGCCAGCGAGCTCGAACGCATCAATCAGATTGCTGGCGAAATGGGCAAACAAGCACCGGTGGCCTTCCGGGTGAACCCCGACGTCGACCCGAAAACCCACCCCTATATTTCCACCGGCCTGCGCAACAACAAGTTTGGCGTGGCCTTCGACGAAGCGCTGCGCCTGTATCGCCGCGCAGCCAGCCTGCCCAACCTCGCGGTACGGGGCATTGCCTGTCACATCGGCTCGCAACTGCTGGACCCTGCCCCAATGCGCGAGGCAACCGAAAAACTGCTTGGTCTGGTGGATACACTGGCTGCCGAAGGCATCGCGCTGGAGCATATCGATCTGGGTGGCGGACTCGGTATTCGCTACAAGGACGAAACGCCACCCAGCGTGGCCGACTACCTGGCGCCACTGCTGCAACTGCTGGCCGGTCGGCGCGAACGCCTGTGCCTGGAGCCCGGTCGTTCGCTGGTAGGCAACGCCGGGGTGTTGCTCACCCGCATAGAAGTGCTCAAACCAGGCGTCGAGCGCAATTTCGCGGTGGTCGACGCGGCCATGAATGACCTGGCGCGGCCCGCACTTTACGACGCCTACCATGGCGTGGTCGAGGTTTCACCGCGCGGCGCTCAGCCCTCGCACTATGAGGTGGTCGGCCCGGTGTGTGAAAGCGGTGACTTTCTGGCCCACGACCGCAGTCTGGATGTTGCCGAAGGTGACTTGCTGGCCTTTCTGTCAGCCGGCGCCTACGGCATGACCATGAGCTCGAATTACAACACCCGACCACGGGCAGCCGAAGTCATGATTGACGGCGCACGCATCATCCCGGTTCGTCAGCGTGAGTCTGTCAGCGCCCTGTTCGCACTAGAGAGCACGCTCGACGGCAACTGAGTGGCTACGCTCGGAACCCCTGGCCTTCACACGGGGTTTCGACCGCATCCCCGTCCTGAAGGGCGGGCTTGCAAACCGGAGTCAGTATTACGATGAACGCACGGCCTCTACTACTGCTGTTGGTTGTCTGGCTGTTGTCGGCGTCGAGTGCATTGGCGGCCAGGCTTCCTGCTGACGTAGAGCAGGCCTTGACCCGAGCCGGCATCCCGGTCAGCCATGTCTCGGTCTGGGTGCAGGCGGTGGATGACCAGACGCCATCACTCAGCGTCAATGGCGACATGCCGATGAACCCGGCCTCGGTCATGAAGCTTGTCACCGCCTTTGCCGCCCTTGACCGCCTCGGCCCCACGCATATGTGGACAACCCGCTTCGCCACGCATGCCCAACTGGCAGATGGCAGACTGCAGGGTGATCTTTACATCATCGGCGGTGCCGATCCGGTGCTGAACTACGAGCGCATGTGGGGGCTTCTGCGCCGTTTGCGGGCCATCGGCATCGAATCCATCGAAGGTGATATCGTGCTCGACGCTAGCGCGCTGCGCTTGCCCGCCCACGACCCGGACGCGTTTGACGGTAGAGGACTTCGTCCGTACAACAGCGGCGCCCATGGCTTGCTGTTGCACTTCAACACATTGCAGCTTTTTCTCGAACCGGGCAAGGCCGGAGAAGCCGTGTCCGTCATCAGTAGCCCGCCGATCAGCGGCGTGCGCATTGACAACCGCCTGCTCAGCCAGGCAGGCAACTGCGGCGTGTGGCACCGCAACCTGGACGCTCGCATTGAAACCGACGCCACAGGGCCACGCCTGGTCCTCACTGGCGGTTTGCCTGCCAGTTGCGGTGCGCGAAACTGGGCCGCTGCGCCTCTGGCCCCAGAGCGTTTTGCTGAGGCAGTAGTGGCTGCGCTATGGGCCGAAACCGGTGGCAAGCTTGGCGGAAGTGTTGTGACCGGAAAAGCACCTGAAAACCTCAGGGTGCTCCTGAGCGGCGACTCTCCAGTGCTCGCCGAGGTAGTGCGGGAGATGAACAAGTGGTCGAGCAATGTCATTGCACGACAGTTGCTTGCCAGCCTGGGGCGCTTCGACGCCGGTGCGCTGGACATGACGGCGGCGGGTGCAAGGATTGCCGTAGAGAGCCTCACCAGCGCTGGTATCAACACCCAGGGCCTGGTCATTGAAAACGGCTCAGGCCTGTCGCGTATAGAGAGAATCCGCGCCGACAGCCTGGGCGCCATGCTGATTGCTGCATGGCGGCGACCGTGGATGCCCGAGTTCATCGCCGCGCTGCCCATGGCGGGTGTGGATGGCACAGCCCACAGACGACTGCAGGGCAGCCAGGCTCGCGGCCAGGCGCATATCAAGACCGGCACCATCAACCAGGTACGCGCCATCGGTGGTTATGTGCTGGATCGCCATGGTCGCCGTCATGCGTTGGTGATGATGGTCAATCACGCCAAAGCCCACGACAGCCAGGCCGCACAAGACGCCTTGCTGGAGTGGGTATGGCAGGGCAATCAGTGACGGCGCCCAAGCCGGGAGATCACGCCATCGGCAAGGTGCGTCCGTGGGCCAGCACCCACCAGCCACGCACCACACGATAGATCACCCAGAAGCTGGTCACCACCAGCAGCAAGAATCCGAACAAGGCACCAATCACACTGATCAGCAACACTATCGACACCATCACCCACAGCAGCGCAAACCAGAAGGTTCGGATCTGCCAACGAAAGTGTCCCTCAAGCCAGGTGCCGCGAACCGCGTCGCGCTTGAGATAGTTGAGCACAACCGCCACGATGGACGGGATGCTGGCCAAAAAGCTCAGCAACACGGCGACAGACCCCACCAGTCCCGAAAACAGCGCAAAGGCATGCAGGCCGTAAACCACATGGGTGATCAGCACCAGGCTTTGCATGGAGTCAGGCTGATCGTCACCCGGCCCACGCACCTCGCCGCCGGGTCGCGGCACACGCTCATCTCTCATAATCCTAGAAACCGCAGTTGGACGTGCCCGAGTGTGCGTCTGGCGCGTTGTCTGGCAAGGCGCGACGACGCCGCATGGTCGTTCCCTGCAAGGAGGAGCAACGCCGCCAGGCAGCGCGCCAGGCGTGCAATCGGGCGCGTAGCGGGCTCACCCAAAAAGTTGATCTCGATAAATCTCATGAATGTCAGTATTTTCAAGGTATGCAACCTCATTGGAAGCGATCAACTGCGGTTTCTAGGATAATCCCAATTTGCTCCACAGGCTGTCGACCTTGCGCTTCACTGCCTCATCCATGACGATGGGGCGCCCCCATTCGCGCTGGGTTTCGCCCGGCCACTTGTTGGTGGCGTCCAGCCCCATCTTGCTGCCGAGTCCCGCCACCGGGCTGGCAAAGTCCAGGTAGTCTATTGGCGTGTTGTCCACCAGCACGGTGTCGCGTGTGGCATCTATGCGGGTAGTCATTGCCCATATCACCTCTTTCCAGTCACGGATGTTCACATCGTCATCGACCACGATGATGAACTTGGTGTACATGAACTGGCGCAGAAAACTCCAGATGCCAAACATCACCCGCTTGGCGTGGCCCGGGTAGGCCTTGCGAATGCTGACCACTGCCAACCGGTAAGAACAGCCCTCGGGTGGCAGATAGAAATCGACGATCTCGGTAAACTGCTTCTGCAGCAGCGGCACGAAGACCTCATTCAGCGCCACACCCAGCATGGCCGGTTCGTCCGGCGGCTTGCCGGTGTAGGTGGAGTGGTAGATGGGGTCGCGGCGCATGGTCATGCGTTCGATGGTAAACACCGGAAAATCCGACACCTCGTTGTAATAGCCGGTATGGTCGCCATATGGCCCCTCGGGTGCCATGTCGCCCGGGTGAATCACGCCCTCCAGCACGATCTCGGACGAGGCCGGCACCTGCAGATCGGAGCCGATGCACTTGACCAGCTCTGTTTTGGCGCCGCGCAGCAGGCCGGCAAACTGGTATTCGGACAAGGAGTCCGGCACTGGCGTGACCGCGCCCAGGATGGTGGCCGGGTCGCAGCCCAGCACAACCGCCACCGGGAAGGGCTCGCCGGGATGCGCAATTTGATGATCGCGGAAGTCCAGCGCGCCACCACGGTGCGCCAGCCAACGCATGATGACCCGGTTGCGGCCAATCACTTGCTGGCGATAGATGCCTAGGTTCTGCCGTTTCTTGTCCGGCCCACGGGTGACCACCAGCCCCCAGGTGATCAGCGGCGCGGCATCGCCGGGCCAGCAGTGCTGAATCGGCAACATGGACAGGTCGACCTCGTCGCCAGTCAGCACGCGTTGCTGGCATGCTGCGGAACGCTGCACGCTGGGGGCCATGTTGAGCACCTGCTTGAACACCGGGAGCTTGTCCCAGGCGTCCTTCAGCCCCTTGGGAGGTTCCGGCTCCTTGAGAAAGGCCAGCAGTTTGCCGACCTCGCGCAACGGCGTCTGCCAGTCACCGTCCGGGCCGGGGTCCTCACCCATACCCAGCGCCACCCGGCCGGGCGTGCCAAACAGATTGGCCAGTACAGGAATGGTCTGCACTTTACCGTGTGTCGTTGGCTTTTCGAACAGCAG
This sequence comes from Azoarcus sp., assembly GCA_036734105.1. Lineage (GTDB taxonomy): Bacteria > Pseudomonadota > Gammaproteobacteria > Burkholderiales > Rhodocyclaceae > Azoarcus_F. The sequence goes on from DAIMZH010000027.1 coordinate 31,146, forward strand.
GGCTGGCCCACCGGCGCGCAGCACACGGTCTGCGATCTCGGTCATCTCCAGGTGCGTATCCACCGGCACGGTGATGCGTTTGAGTTCGCCGCGTGCTTCCAGTTGCCCGATGAAGTCGCGCAAGTCCTTGTAGCGTACGCTATTGCTCATGTCGCGTTTCCAGCACGTCGGCAGGCGTTGATGGCGTCGCGCGTTTGCAGCGCCACCGCCCGCGCACGCGCGGCAAAGTCTTCGCCGCTGCCGGCATAAAGCACGGCGCGCGAGGAGTTGATCAACAGGCCGGTGCCGTTGGCAGTGCAACCGGCAGCGACTGTCGCCGCGATATCACCGCCTTGTGCGCCTATGCCTGGCACCAGCAAGGGCATGTCACCGACCAGTTCGCGCACCCGCCGGATTTCGTCCGGAAAGGTCGCCCCCACCACCAGACCGCAAGCACCAGCGGTGTCCCACTGCCCTGCCACCAGGCTGGCCACACGCTCAAAGACTCGCTCGGGATGACCAAGGCCAAGCGCCGGGTCGACTGCGTCCATGCCCAAGGCGGAATCATCGCCATGTGCCAGATCGAGAAACTGCAAATCGCTGCCGCCGGGGTTGGAGGTACGACACAGGATGAACACGCCCTTGCCTGGCCATGACAGATAAGGTTCGACCGAATCAAAGCCCATGTAAGGGTTGAGGGTGACCGCGTCGGCGGCATAGCGCTCGAACGCCTCAATGGCGTATTGCTCAGCCGTGCTGCCGATGTCTCCGCGCTTGGCGTCGAGCACCACCGGCGTGCCCGGATGTTGTGCGTGTATGTGGGAAATCAGCGCTTCAAGCTGGTCCTCGGCGCGACGAGCGGCAAAATAGGCAATCTGCGGTTTGAAGGCGCAAACCAGGTCTGCCGTGGCGTCGACTATCTGACGACAGAACTCGAAGATGGCATCCGGTCGTCCAGCCAGGTGTGCCGGGAATCTGGCCGGGTCCGGATCAAGGCCGACACACAGCAAACTGTCACGTTCACGCCAGGCGGCGTCCAGAGCTTGATTGAAATGCATGCGCGTATCCAGTGGCCGGGATCAGGCCAGTATCAGACGATCTAGGAGCAGACCGGCAAACACCGCCAGCCCGAACCAGTTGTTATGAAGAAATGCCTTGAAGCAGCGGGGTCTGTCGCGCTCACGGATGAGCGTGTAGTGGTAGACAGCAATGCCGCTGGCCAGCATGAGGCCAACGAAATAAATCCAATCCAACCCGGCCAGCAAACCAACCACCGCCAGCAAACCAATGGCTGCGCCATAGCACAGCATGACGGCCAGCACATCGAAACGCCCAAAGGTGATGGCGGCACTGTTTATGCCAATCTTGAGATCATCCGGCCTGTCCACCATGGCGTATTCGGTGTCGTAGGCAATCGCCCAGAACACGTTGGCGACGAGCATCAACCAGGCCACTAGCGGCACCTCGCCCTGCACCGCCGCAAAGCCCATGGGAATGCTGAAACCAAAAGCGATGCCCAGATATGCCTGCGGGATGCTGAGGAAGCGCTTGGTAAAGGGATAGCTTGCCGCCAGAAACAAGGCCGGTATGCTCAGCCACATCACCAGTCGATTCAGCGGCAGCACCAGCAGCAAGGCCAGCAAGCTCAGCGCCGCCGCAAATATCAAAGCCTCACGCGGCTTGATGATGCCCACTGCCAGCGGTCTGTTACGGGTACGCTCAACATGTCCGTCAAAATTGCGATCGGCGTAATCGTTGATCACGCAACCAGCCGAACGCATCAACACCGTCCCGGCGACAAAGGCAAAAAACACGTAAACGGACGGAAAACCGTCAGCGGCCAGCCATAGGCCCCATAGCGTGGGCCACAGCAACAACAGAATGCCGATAGGCCGATCAAGACGGGCAAGACGTACAAAATCGGGCAGGCGGGAGAGAAAACCAGGGCTGGCAGGAGACATCATGATGACAAGCTGCGTTACTTGAAAAATCAAGCCAGAACAAAGGAATCAGGCAATCGCTCAGGCACGAGACGCTCCCAGAGTCAGGATTCCCGGCAGGAACACCTCTGTGACCAGCAAACCGCAAGCGCGTTGCATGAACAACGAACGTCGCGCCCATAAGCGCCGTGGCGCCTCATCAGACGAGTCAACAAAGCTCAGTGCCCGATGATAACGCGCATCGCCCTGTCCAAGCGAGGCCGATTGCAGAGGCTGGCGCTGTATGCGCGGATCTGCAAACAGGGCAGCGCCCAGTGGGCGGCTGCCAATACCCCTGAAAAGACGCCAGGCTGTGGTCAGATTGTGATCGGACACGACCGAGCGGGCATACACCACAGGCCTGCCATCGGCCACCAGCAAAACCTCTCTCACCCACAAGGTTTCACCCTGCCGCAGCCCGAACAGGGCTTGCTCATCGAGCATGGCTGGCAAGCGTCGCTGAGCAAGCACACGCACCGAAAACCGCTCGCAGCGCGAAAGGATTCGTGCAGTCAGCGAGCCAGCATCGGTCAGCCAGGGGCGCATTGCTGCCGGTAACAGAGGATGAACCGGGCGCGGGTGCCAGTGCGGCAACATGGGTGATACCCAGACAAGGAAACGGCGGATGATCGCCAGCCGACTTGATGGTGTCAAGCCATCAAGCCGAGTTTCTGAAAGAGCACCATCAAGCAGACTTCTCAAAAACCGGTCGCCCCCCACTCAGCCAGCGTGCGCAGTCCTCCACTACCGACAACAGCACCGGCACGAAAAACAACACCAGCAGAGCCGAGAAACCCAGACCAAAGGCGATGGAAGTGGCCATCGGAATCAGAAACTGGGCTTGCAGCGAAGTTTCGAACAACAAGGGGGTTAGACCACCTATGGTGGTGAGCGAGGTCAGCAGCACCGCGCGCAAACGGCCACAGGCTGCGCCCACCAGCGCGTCATGCAGGTTCAAGCCCTTTTTGCGTAGCTCCTTGAAGAAGGTCACCAGAATGATGGAGTTGTTAACCACAATGCCCGCCAACGCAAACAGACCGAACAAGGACAACAAGGTCAGGTTGATGCCGAGCACCCAGTGCCCGAAGATGGCACCGGTCAAGCCAAGCGGGATGGCTGCCATCACCACTATCGGCCAGCTCCATGACGCAAACGACCACACCAGCACCAGATAAATCAGACCCAGCCCGAGAAACAAGCCAGTGCGCATGTCGCCTAGGGTCTCACGTTGGTCAGCCGCCCGACCCTGGAAGGAAAATTCGACACCATGACGCAAACTCAACGCTGGCAGCACCTCGCGCATCAGCTCGGCCTGCACCTCGCCTGCATTGGTCTGAGCCACATCCACCGCTGCCGATACCTCTACCGCCAGACGTCCGTCGGCATGTCGAAGCGCCTCGAAACCACGCCGTGAGCTCCACTCGACCACACTGGCCAGCGGTACAAAGCGGCCCCCCGGCACCTCCACTACCATGCGTTCAAAAACATCCAGTCGTTCGCGTTCGTCGCGTGGCAACATCACCCGTACTTCAAGCTCATCACGGCCACTTTGCACCAACTGCGCGAGCGAACCATCAAAAGAAGCGCGCAGTTGCCGACCCAGGCTTTCTGTGGTCAAACCAAGCGCCTCACCCGCAGGGGTTAGCCGATAGATTAGTTGTTCACGACCAAATGGCATATCGTCTTCCGGTTCGCTCACACCGGGAATACTGTTGAAGGTCGCCGCCAGATCCAGCGCTGCAGCTTTCAAGGTTTCAGCATCCGGACCGGTCAGGCGCACTGACAGGTCCCGCCCCGGTGGTCCGGACTGACGCGCGGTAAAGGTCAGGCTTTCAAGTCCAGGTGCGCTGCCAGCCCTGGCTCGCCAGACAGCCAGAAACTGCTCATTGCGCACCGTGCGTTCGTCTGGTGGCACCAACTCAACCATGACGGCGGCGAGTTGATCGCCCCGAGCGCCACCAGTGGCGCCAGACCCGACGCTGCCACCCAGCCGTGACACTGCGGTCTTGATCAGTCCACCGCCGAGTTCAGCCTCGGCCTCGAAAAGCGCCGCTTCCAGGCGTTGCAGATAGACCTCTGTGGTTTCACGCGGCGTGCCAGCCACAAAACCAGCGTTGGCAAACACGGTTTGTCCTTCAGGAGTGGGGAAAAACACAAAGTTGATACGTCCCCCTGCGACCAGACCTACCGCCAGCACCATACAGGCGAGCGTCAGGGCCAGCGTGGCGGCACGCCAGCGCAGCGCGAGATCAACCGCTGGTCGAAAGGCGTTGTCGCGAAACCGCTCGAAACCAGCATCCAGCCGCTGCCGGATGCGCGACACATGAGTGCCCGCCTCGCCACTCAGGGCGCTACGCAAGTGCGCTGGCAAAATCAGAAAACTTTCCAGCAAGGCCGCCATGATGACCATGATCATCACGAACGGAATGTCGAACAGAATATTGCCGATGATGCCGCCAACCATCATCAGCGGCACAAAGGCTGCCACCGTGGTCAGTGACGCCGCCACCACCGGCCAGAACATGCGACGGGCGCCGCCCAGTGCGGCCTGCTCCGGGCCTTCGCCCATGCGCCGGTGTGTGTCGGCGTCCTCGCTGACCACAATGGCATCGTCAACAATCACCCCCAGCGCCATGATCAGCGCAAACAGGCTCATCATGTTGATGGTGCCACCAAAGAACAGCATCAATCCGAGCGTGGCAGCAAAGGCAGTTGGAATGCCTATCATCACCCAGAAGGCCACCCGCGCGGGCAGAAACACATACAAAACCAACACCACCAGAATCAACCCACCAAGACCGTTCTTGATCAGCAACTGGATGCGGTCGCGAATAAGTTGCCACTGGGTATCGAACACCTCCAAACTCAAACCAGGCGGCAAGGTTGGCTCGGTTTGCGATAGCCAACGCTCAAGCACTTGTGCAGCACGAATGGAATGCCCACTCTCGGCGCGCTGCAATTGCATTTCGACCACGGCATCGCCGCCCTCGGACAACGCCAGCGAACCCGGTCTGGCCTCGCGGGTCACGGTGGCGATGTCGCCAAGGCGCACCAGACCTTGATCATCAGCAACGATTGGCAAGGACTCAAAGTCGGCGGCCAAGCGTCGCTGCTCCAGCCCTCGAATGTCGCGTGCGCCATCGCGTTCGCCAACCACGCCGGCTGGCACATCGCGGGCCAGCCCGGACACTCGCTCGCCCAGTTCGACCAGCGACAAACCCAGGGTTTCCAGCGCGGCCGACGGCACCTCTATGGCAATACGCTCCTCTGGCAAGCCGGTGATATCTATCCGGTCGACACCGGCCGCCAGCAGCTCGGCCTCGAAACGACGTACCCACGGGCGCAACTCTTCCACACTGCTGCCACGCACCAGCAAACGCGCGATCGGCTCATACCGCACTACCCGGCTGACCTGCGGGGTTTCGGCGTCGCGCGGCAGGTTGCGAAACTCGTCAACACGCTGGCGCACCTGATCAAGCGCCAGCAAGGCATCGGTGCGCTCCTGCAACTCAAGCGTGATGGCCGACACGCCTTGTGCCGAAGTCGAACTCATGCGCTTCAGGCCGTCTACGGTTTTCAGGCGTTCTTCCAGCGGCGTGGTAATCGCGGTTTCGACGTCCTCGGCCGACGCACCGGTCCAGATCACGCGCACCGTCACCACGTCCAGCGCAAAACTGGGGAAGAACTGCACATTCATGCGCGCGATTGCCAGCAGACCAACCACAAAGGCCAGCAGCATCAGCACATTGGCAGCCACGCGATGGCGCAGCAGCAACGGGATCACACCCTGTTTCATCGTGCCAGCACCTGATCGGAGGCGACTTCCACCGCCAGACCGTCAATCGCATTGGGCAGGTGGGTGATGACGATGCGCTCGTCCTCACCCAGACCAGGCACGCGAACCAGCATGCGCGGCACGCCATCAACCCTGTGCTCGCCGACCCTTTCCACGCGCAGGCCAAACAGGCGATCACGCCCCTCGCGGGTCTCAATACGATAAATCCGGTCGCCCCCATGCAAGGCCGACATCGGCAGCGAAAACACTTCTTCGACTTGCGGGCGCTGCAACACCGCGCTCACGAAGGCCCCCACCGGCACACGGTCGGCGCCACCGTCCAGCGCCAGTACGGCCTCGACCCCACGCACATCAGCCTCGCCGCCAATGCGTTCGAGGTGGGCGTTCAGACGTTCGGTACCGAACAGCAGCTCGGCACTCAGACGCTCACCCCGTTGCAGTGCAAGCGCCATTTCTGCCGAATAGATGGCTGGCAATCGGGCACGCAAAAACAAGCCGTCTGCAGAATGAAAGATCAGCAGGGTCTGTCCCGCCTGAACCTGATCACCCGCTGCCACCTCAACCCGGGCGATACGTGCGACGAAGGGTGCGCGAATCTCGGCACGCTCGGCGTCGCGTTGCGCCTCCGCCAGACGCGCCTCAAACTGGGCCAGCCGCGCCGGTTGCTCGGCGATCGCCAGCGAGCGTTGATTGACTGCGAGACGCGCACGCGCCACCTCTTCACGCGCCTGGTCGGCAGCAGTTTCGGCCCCCACCCGAGCGCTCGCCAGCGAGCCGAAGCGCTCAAGTTTGGCTTCGGCCAGCGCCAGCAGGGCCCGCTCCTGCTCAAGCGCCCGGCGGTCGGCTGCGGCCCGCGCATTCTCGCGCTCCACCTCGGCCCGGGCCTGCACCAGACGCGGTTCGATATCGCGCGGATCAAGCCGCGCCAGCAACTGTCCGGGCTCGACCCGCTCGCCATCCCTGACCCGCACTTCAAGCACTCTGCCCGATACCGGGGCAGCCGCGCGCACCTTGTCCGGGGCCTCGGTGCGACCATACACCGTCAGCATCGGGTTAGCCGTCACCGGCACCGCGACTTCAGCGGCAACGCGCCACACCCGCTCGCGTGCCTCCACCGGTGGTGGAGGTGGGCGACTGGACTTAAGCCACATGAAACCGCCTACGGCAGCGGCAATGATCAACAGGGCCAGCAATCGGCGCATGGGTGTTCTACCTTGTTCAGCAGCAAGTGATTAACAACAGGCTTGCAGACCTGTCAGTGAAACCAGCATACGAAGAGGGGAAGTACGTCCCCTCACTAGCAAGCCCGGCGAGCCTGGGCATTTCTATTCTGCACCGCCCTGAAAGCTGCATGTTCAAACTAAAGTCAGTTTTACGGTGAGGCGACTCAGCCATGAGTATATAAGACTTTGTTAATATTTTCGGGGATTCAAGGCTGCTCATGCGCTGAGCAAACCTTCGCGCCCGCCGCCCAGCCAGCGCTGCAGCAGGCGTTCCGCCTTGTGCGGTGCATGATTCAAAAGTTGCTCAGCGCAGACACGGGCAGCATCGATCAGTTCCCCGTCGGACTCCAGATCGGCATAGCGAAGCATGGGCACGCCGCTCTGACGCGCGCCGATAAACTCACCAGGCCCGCGAATACGCAGGTCTTCGCGGGCAATCAGAAACCCATCGGTGTGTTCATAGATCACCTTGAGGCGCGCTCGCGCGGTTTGAGACAGCGGCTGCGCATAAATCAGCACACACACGGATTCCGCGCTGCCCCGACCGACGCGGCCGCGCAACTGATGCAGTTGGGCCAACCCGAAGCGCTCGGCGTGCTCAATCACCATCAGGCTGGCATTGGGCACATCCACGCCCACCTCGATCACCGTGGTGGCAACCAGAAGATCGATCTGACCGGCCGTAAAGGCGCTCATCACGGCCGATTTTTCTGCCGATTTCAGGCGGCCATGCACCAGTCCGACCCGCATATCCGGCAGCGCAGCCGTGAGCATCTCGAAGCTCTCCTGAGCGGTTTTCAACTGTAAGGCTTCGGACTCCTCGATGAGCGGACACACCCAGTAGGCTTGCCGCCCCCTTGCGCACGCATCACGCACCCGTCCGACCACTTCGTCGCGCCTGGCTTCGGACACCAGCCGGGTCGCCACTGGCGTGCGACCGGGCGGCAACTCATCCAGCACGGACACGTCAAGATCGGCGTAATGCGTCATCGCCAGCGTACGCGGAATCGGTGTAGCCGACATCATCAGCATATGCGGTCTGATGCCGTTGGTGGTCTTTTCGCGCAAGGCCAGACGCTGTCTCACCCCGAAGCGATGCTGCTCATCCACCACCGAAAGCCCGAGTCGCGGCATCAGCACAGGGTCTTCGATCAAGGCGTGGGTGCCGACCGCAAGCAGGGTTTCGCCGCTGGCCAGACGCTCCATCGTGGCCTCGCGTTCGCGCTTGCCACGGCTACCGGACAGCCACGCCACCTCCAGGTCGAGCGTTGACAACCAGTCGGCCAGCTTGCTCCAGTGCTGTTCGGCGAGAATCTCGGTGGGTGCCATCAACGCTGCCTGGTAGCCGTTTTCCACGGCCTGCAGCATGGCCAGCGCTGCCACTATCGTCTTGCCGCTGCCTACATCGCCTTGCAGCAGTCGCTGCATCGGGTGCTCGGCGGACAAGTCCCGTGCTATTTCGTCGCTGGCTCGGCGTTGCGCAGAGGTCAGCGCAAAGGGCAAGCGTGCCAGCAAGGCTGCGGTGAGTTGTCCGCGCGGCGGCAAAGCGGGGGCGTTGCGACTGCGCCGTGCCAGATAGGCGCGACGCAGCGACATCTGCTGCACCAGCAACTCCTCAAACTTGATGCGCAGCCAGGCCGGATGGGTGCGCGCCTCCAGATCGATGATGTCAGCCCCTGGCGGCGGACGATGCAGATGCTGCAAGGCTTGCGCAAACGATGGCAGACCGAAACGCTCGGCCAGTTCGCCGGGCAGCAGTTCTTCGTCCTCGCAGGCATCAAGCGCGGCCAACACCAGCTTGCGCAGGGCAGTCTGGGCCAGCCCGGCAGTGGTGGGATAGATTGGCGTGAGCGCGTCCGGCAAGGCCTCGTCCGGCTGCACCGGTCGCGCCCGTGGGTGGATCATCTCCTTGCCAAAAAAACCGCCTCGCACCTCGCCAAACAGACGCACGCGCCGACCCGGTGACAACTGACGCTGCAAGGAGGGATAAAAATTCAGCCAGCGCGCGGTCAACTCCCCGCTGTCGTCGCGCAGCGTCACCACAAGCTGGCGTCGCCCGCGAAGATTGACCTCGCATGCGACCACTTCACCCTCGACCAGCGCCGAGCGACCGGGTATGCAGGCGACCACCGGCGTGCGCCGGGTTTCGTCCTCGTAGCGCAAAGGCAGATGCAGCAGCAGATCCTGCTGGCGAAGGATATCGAGCCGGGCCAGCCGAGCGGCAAGTTGCGCCCCTACCCCTGGCCAGCCCTGTGCCGCCTTGCGCTCAGCGCTCATCCCCGACTCAACCGAGACAAGCGGTCAAGCCAGCACCAACACAGCATCTGCCTCGACCAGCGCACCCTTGGGGAGTTCGCGCACGCCGAGCGCAGCCCGGGCCGGGTAAGGTTCGGCAAAGTAACGCGCCATGACCTCGTTGACCTTGGCAAAGTTGGACAGATCGACCAGATAGATATTGAGCTTGACCGCATCGGCCAGCGAGCCACCAGCCGCTTCGGCTACCGCCTTCAGGTTTTCGAAGACGCGTACGGTTTGCGCCTCAAACCCGTCAAGCATTTCCATGGTGGCGGGGTCGAGGCCGATCTGACCGGACACATACACCGTGTCGCCAGCGCGAACCGCTTGCGAATACGTGCCTATGGCGGCCGGTGCGTTGGAAGTAGATATGATGGAACGTGCCATGACCTTGCTCTCCGGGAGTAAAGCCACGATTCTAGCAGCCACTGACCAGCGCCGCGCAGGCGCACCCGTGCGGCGTTGGTCGTTAAGCGCTCAGCGCACTTCGCGCAGCGCGATGGCGCAACCCAGTCGGTTGATGATCTTCTGCACACCCTTGCGGTTCATCGTGTTGATGACCAGCGGCGCCATGAAGTTGGCACGCATGCCGATACTGGCTGGCGAGTCCTCATCGCCATCGTCGCGCCGCAGAATGATCGCCACCGCCACATCCTCGGGCCGAGTCAGTTCAATCGCGGCCTCTTCATCGGCTGACAATTCAAACTCATAGCTGACGCCCAATTGCTCAGGACCGGTCACAGACAACAGCAAGGCAGGCTCATCCAGACCCTGCAGCAGATGCAGTCCACCCTCGCCACTCTCGTCATGCAGCAAGGCAAACCGCTTGCACTGTTCAAAACCTGGGAGCCCTTGCGGAAACTCGATGACCTTGTCATCAGAAACGTCAATCTGGCCCAGCACGGGACTGTAAATTCTCATAAAGGCGCTCCTCGTTTGTTTTTTGTGTGATCAGCTTGAATCAGCAACCCTGCAACAAGCAAGGAATTGCTGCACACCGCAACAAATTGGTGTGTATTGCCAACCTGCTGCTAGCCTAGCGCAGGCTAGCGCCCGCTCCCAGTAATGATTTGTGTATTTTCACCGCGTGTCAGCATGATCTGTCCGGCCACGGCCTCGGCTTCTTTGCGCTCGGCAAACGGCCCGACCAATAATCTGGCATCCCGGTGCACCTTGTAGCCCCAGGCCTGCAAACGAGCCTGCATCGCATCGGCGTTGTCAGCATCGGAAAATACGCCAAGCTGTACCGCGTGCCCGCCACCATTCAGACGTAGCACCAGACCCTTCATCCGTCGGTCCCGCTCCAGTTGGCGACGCGCAGCCTCGGCCGCAGCCTTGTCAGGAAAAGGCCCGACAGCGACCCGCGATTGCACCAGCGCCCGCTGCCCGGATGCGTGGATCTCGTCGCGCAAGCTCAGTCTGGACGCGGGATCAGAAAAGTCGCCAACACGGACCACATGACGTGCTTCGGCAGCAGCAGGCTGGGGCGTTGTGGGTGCTGCGGCAGGCCGTGGGGCCGGAGCCGGAACTTCAGCAGCAACCGGTCGTGCAACAACTGCAGACGGAGCCGGTGCAGGGTTCTCCTCAGAGGCATCGGCAACTTCCATCGCGTCACCCTCGGACAGGGGCGCGCTGTCGTCAGCCGCAGCCATCCCAGCCTCGCCCGCATCGACCGGATTGCTGGTCTGCAACGGCTCGACAGCCCGGTCAATTGCGTTCACGACCTGCTCGTCAGAATGAAGTTGAACCGGCGCAACCGGCATGCTGACCGGCTCGACAATCGGCACCACCACCAGAGCGTCAGGTTCATCCTTGTCACCAAAGAAACCAAGACCCAGCAACAGCGCAGCAGCCAGCACACACGCCCCCAGCGCGCGATACACCAGCAACTTGCGGCTGCGCCCCGGCTCAAGCACGTCACGGTAGTCCCCGCCCATTTTCTTCATGACTTTACTCCTTCGTCCGGTTTTTCTCTTCCACCAGACAGCGAACGCACCAACTCGGCCTCAGCCACAGAAATGCCACACCGCTCGGCAATGGCATCCACGCCCAGGCCGCGACGCGCAAACACCAGCGCCTCGCCATACTCCGGTGCCACACCGGACGCAAGCAAGGCATGATCAAGCTGCGTCTTCAGCGCCTGCACCCTTTCCTCCAGTTCGGAGACATGCCGACGACGCTCATCCTGATCGCTGCGCAACTGGGCTACATCACGGCGCAGTTGCTGCAACTCCAGTTGCAACTGAAAGGTGTCGCTCTGAGTACCAGCTTTGGGCTCGACGGCGGCCTGACCCGGCGCAGTCTCGTCACGCAAGGGGCGCGGCCTGTCCATGCGCGAGACAAGATAAAGTTGGTAGAGCGCATAAATCGCCAGCGCCCCTATGACCAGCCAGACCACTTCACGCATTGCTCACCTCATCGTCAAGGATCGACACCGCACGGCAGCAGGTTGAAGAGCTGGCGGGGTGCGCCTGCTCACCTGATATCGCTCCAAGGCCTGTCCTGTCCCTCATGCCGACAGCTTGCTCAGGGCCTGATCGATATCCCAGACGATATCATCAAGCGTTTCGATGCCAACCGATAACCGGACCATGTCTGGCGGAACCCCGGCCGCTCGCAGCTCGGCTTCGGACAATTGCCGATGGGTGGTCGAAGCCGGGTGAATCACCAGACTTCGCGCGTCCCCCACATTGGCAAGGTGGCTGATCATTTGCAAGCGGTCAATAAAGGCCTCACCAGCCGCTTGTCCGCCGCGAATGCCGAACGTCAGAATACCCCCCGCGCCTTTGGGCATATAGCGTTGTGCCAGCGCGTGCTGCGGGCTGTCAGGCAAGCCGGGATAATTAACCCAGTCAACCATCGGGTGGGCAGACAGAAATTCTGCCACCGCGAGCGCATTGCCCACATGTCGGTCCATACGCACCGGCAAGGTCTCCAAACCCTGCAGCAGCATGAAGGCGTTGAACGGCGAGAGTGCCTGACCGAAAGTGCGCAAGGTTTCCATGCGTGCCTTCATGGTGAAACCGAAATCACCAAAGGTCTCGTAAAAACGCACTCCGTGATAACCCGCGGAGGGCTCAACCATTTGCGGAAACCGACCGTTGTCCCACGGAAACTTGCCGGACTCTATCATCACCCCACCCATGGTCGTGCCATGCCCGCCGATGTACTTGGTGGCGGAGTGAACGACGATATCGGCGCCATGCTCCAACGGTCGGCACAGGTAAGGCGAGGCCAGCGTGCTGTCGATCAGCAATGGCACGCCAGCGGCCTGACAGACCTCGGCCACCGCTGCAATGTCAAAAACATTGAGACCCGGGTTGCCGATCACCTCAGCATAGACCGCTTTGGTGCGATCGGTGATGGCGGCTGCAAAAGCGGCCGGATCGGAGGGGTCGACAAACACCGTGTCTATTCCCAATCGCCGCAAGCTCACGTCAAGCTGCGAAAAACTACCGCCATAAAGCGTACGCGCTGCCACAATCTGGTCGCCGGCTTCGCACAAGGTTAAAAAGGCAGTCATCTGCGCAGCCAATCCACTGGACACTGCCAGCGCAGCACGCCCGCCCTCCAAGGCCGCCATGCGCTCCTCAAGTACCGACACCGTCGGGTTGGAGATTCGCGAATAGACGTTGCCAAAGGTCTGCAGGTTGAACAGTGCCGCCGCTTGTTCAGACGAATCGAACACGAAGGACGTAGTCTGATAGATCGGCACGGCGCGCGCCCCGGTCACCGGGTCTGGTTGCTGTCCGGCGTGCAAGCAAAGGGATTCGACACCAAAACGGTGATCAGGCATGGGGTACTGGGCGGCCGACCGCCAGTGGAATGGGCTTCGGGTTGATAATAACCGTTGCACCGACTTGCACACAAACACCCATGCTTGCCGCCTTTGATGTTTCTACCCTGCTGTTCTCGCTGAAAAAGCTGTTGGCGAGCATGCTGCTACCACCCTTGCTGCCCTTGCTCATGGTGCTGGCTGGCCTTTTACTGCTCAAGCGCCATCGCCGTAGCGGCCTCGCGCTGGCCTGGAGTGGCCTGCTGGTGGCTTTCGTCAGCAGTTCGCCATTCACTGTAGGGCACATGCTGTTGCCGCTGGAGGCCACCCCGCCAGTCACCGATGCGCAACTGCAAAAGGCTGAGGTCATCGTCGTGCTGGCAGGCGGCAAGCGCAGTTTTGCGCCGGAGTATGGCGGCGAAACCGTCAGCCCCTTCTCGCTGGAGAGGCTGCGCTATGGCGCGCGGCTGGCCAGACAGACCGGTCTGCCAATGCTGCTCAGTGGCGGCTTGCCTGACGATGGATTGTCGGAAGCCGAGTTGATGGCTGAAGCATTGCAAACCGACTTCGGCATCGAGCCACGCTGGATCGAGTCACGCTCGCGTGATACGCGCGAGAACGCACTCTACTCCGCACAGTTGCTGCTGGCGGCTGGTCATCATCATGTTGTACTGGTCACCCACTCCAGTCACATGCCGCGCGCTGAGGCTGAATTTCGGGCTCACGGCCTGCTCGTGACTCCCGCCCCAACCGCCTGGCTCGGAAATCGCAACCCGGACAGCGGCTTTCCGCCACTGCTACCCAATGCCAACAGCACCCAGGCCGGCTGGTATGCAAGCCACGAATGGCTGGGGCGACTGTTCTATCAGTTAAAGCCGAGCAATCGCAATTGAACCGGATCGCACAGCCCACTACCAGCCTGTCCCCATCTCTCCGGCCCTGTTCAAGCTCAATTGAATCATTCGGTCGACCGAATGCCGGGCCAATTAACTTTTCCGTTAAACTGAAGTTCCTGCCGTCGAAAGTCGCACTTTCCCAATAACGACGCGGGTTG
>DAIMZH010000028.1:0-1603 GCA_036734105.1 Azoarcus sp.
GAGCCACGCAGTTGGGCCAGGGCTTCGCTGGCACTGCAGGCGTGGTACAAATCGATCTCGGCATTGCAACCCGCCAACGCAAGTCGGGCAAGATGGGCCTCGGAAGGCTCGTCATCAATATGCAAAACCCTTAGAGGCCGTATCGGGGATGAGCTCATGATCAAGGCTCCTGCGCCTGTGTCTGTCCGGTTTGTGGCTGGACGCGACTCTTGGGGATGGTGACGATGAACTTGGAGCCCTGGTCAAGCCCTTGTGATTCAACGCTGAGAACTCCGTCGAGGTTTTCGACGATCTTCTGACAAATGGAAAGTCCGATACCGTTACCTCCGTATTCGCTTCGAGCATGCAAGCGTTGAAAGATTCCGAAGATTCGGTCCTTGTTTTCGTGGGCAATTCCGATGCCATTGTCCGTGACTGAGACCTGCCATTCGGTGTCCAGCATTTGACCTGTCACGCGCAGGACCGGGGGTTTGTCCGGGTGAAAAAACTTGAGCGCATTGGCAATCAGGTTCTGCAGCAGGCGACTGAATTCGTCCGGGCTGCCGCGCAACACTGGCCAGTCACCCTCAACATCAATGCTGGCGTCAGCCTCGCGTGCAGCGGGTTCGAGAAAGCACAAAACCTCGGCGAGCAATTGACGGGTGTCGAAGTCCTGCTCTGTTTCGGCAGCGCGACCAATGCGCGAATACTCCAGCAGCGAGTTGAGCATCTGGTCCATGCGTCGTGCACCTTCAATGGCAAAGTCCATCATCTCCCGTGTTTCGGGGTTCAGCGAATTGGCCAGGCGTTTTTCGATGATTTGCAGATAACCACCGACCATGCGCAGGGGTTGCCGGAGATCGTGCGAGGCCACATAGGCAAACTGTTCCAGCTCACGATTGGAGCGTGCCAGTGCCTGCTCTGCCAGTACCGTCTGGCTTATGTCCCGGCTCACAACAAGCACCTCCCCGCGAACGGTGCGGCGCAAGCGGGCTTCGTAATAGCGGTTGCCGTCTACCCCTGGCAGGCTGTAGCGCATCCACTCCTCGCTGTCTTGCGTCAGTACCCTGACCAGACAGCGTTGGCATTCGTGTGCGACGTCTGGCGGCAGAATGTCCTTGATATGCGCGCCGATAACCTGATCGGCGGATAGTAGCAAGTCAGGATGGGGATAGCAGTGGGTGAAATAGCCGCCGGCAGACAGCATGAACACCATGTCTGGAAAGGCGAAAAGAATCTCGTCCGCACGCTTCTGTTTCTCGGCAAGTCCTTCTTCAAGCTGTTGCAGGCTGACTCGCGCGAGCTCGTCTTGAACTGCATCGGCGAGGTCACGCAAAAGCAGCCGTTGTTCAACCTTGAGCTGTCTGGGCTGAGTGTCGATCAGGCAGAGAGTGCCTAGCGGATAACCGTCGGGACTGTGGAGCGGGGCGCCTGCATAGAAGCGTATGAATGGAGCGCCGACAACCAGTGGATTGTCGTGAAAGCGCGCGTCCTCGGTGGCATTGGTGACTTCCAGAATGCACTCGTCGAGAATGGTATGTCCGCAAAACGATACCTTGCGATCAGTCTCGCAGGCGGTCAGCCCCGCGCGCGATTTGAACCATTGGCGGGTGCCGTCAACCAA
>DAIMZH010000028.1:1613-39724 GCA_036734105.1 Azoarcus sp.
GAGACAAGCGCAATCGGCACGCCGAAAACCGTTTGCGCGATTCGGGTGTAGCGGTCGAAGCGTTCTTCCGGCGGGGTGTCCAGTACGCGCAATTGCAGTAGCGCGTTCAACCGGTCGGCTTCGTTTTTCGGTGTTTTCGGCGCTTGCAAGATAGCTCCCTTGGTTCAGGTCATGAGTCATGCTAAGCGGGCGCGTCCTGAACGACAAGGTGCTATTTCACATATTCACAAAGTTATGCCGACTTGCCGACAACAGGCAGTTTCGGAGCTGCACAGTCTTCGCCATGCTATGCCGAAAGAAATAGTGTTTTCAGTGATGGTGGTGATGTGCGGAATGTGACAAGTCGTCCAGCAGATTGTGATCCACCTCGCCATGCGTGAGCACTTTGCCGCCGCGTTGTGCTGCGAAGGACTCTGCATCGTTGCGATTGGCAAAGCTGGGCAGGTTGCCCTCGCGCATCGGGCCGAGCGCGTCTGATCCATGCACGTAAAACGCTTGCTCCGCCGTGGTCCAGGTGTCGCTGGCGATGTCGTTGGTGTAGGCCGCGATGACATCGGCTGCGCTGTAGTTGCTGTAGCGTTCGACATTGCGCAGGAACACCAGCAGATTGACCGGGGAGTCGAAGAAATGCGTGGCACCGTCGTTGAAGATCACCTGAGCCGCCCAGCGCTGTGAGCGCGCCGGATACATGCCGCATACCGGGCAACGGGCCTCTGGCGGGATTGGCCGTGGCTGGTCCAGCGCCAGACCCGAGGCGGGGTCGAACGGTGTTGCAGGGGCGATGATGCAGAAGTCGTCCATAGGGTCGTAGCCGCTCGGATCAACAACAGCCTGAGGCCACAGCCACGCTACCACGGCACCGATCAGAAACAGGCTTCCGATCAGGGCGGGAATCAGGGTTTGACGGCTGACAGGCATGTTTGAGCTTCCGATGGATGCAGGCTCATGCCTGCGTGTGACTGTCCAATGGTGCGAGCAGGGCGTTCAGAATATGTGTGAGCACGTTCTCCGCAGGCGCGCTCGTCCGAGGTGCCGACACGGTTGCCGACAAGGTCTCATCGCCGTGATGGCTGGTCAGTGCATTGGCGACTGGCGCAGTGCTGATGCCGGCCAGTTTTTCACCTTGTTGCCATTCCACACTCCATTCGCTGTCTGAGGCAAAGCGCGCTGTGACTACCATGCCGTTGCGCAGCGTGAGGCGGAGCGCGTCCTGCATGATCTCGGGTGTGGTGGCGAGCGCTGGCCCGAGGGTTTGCCGGACATGTTCGGCCAGAGCCGGGTGAAGGCAGTGAGCGGGACGCTCGCCCGGCTGCGGGCGCAAGGCCATGCGTACGTCCTCGCGTGCCTGCTCCATCACCCGTGCGGCGAGATACCATTCGTAGCCAGGGTGGTTGGCTAGCTTGCCCGCCTGAATGTGCGACAGCATTTGTGCTGTGTCCTCGCACCCGGCCTCGGCCAATACCCGTTTGCGGCTTTCGCGCAGTTCGTAAATCGCCCGCGAAAGGTTTTCGACATCCATTGCGGTGTCGTGATCAAGGCAATCAAAAAAGCTTGAACTCATGGCTTACATACTCGTGTCGTGGAGTGCGCCACCGTCTATCGCCACCAGGTCGGTGTCGATGTCGGCAAAACGCAGGAGAGAGCCGCCGTGTTCGGCAATGAAGCTGGCGGCGGCGGTTTCGGAAGCGAACGCCGCCAGGGTTGGCCCGAGTGGCCCAATCATGGCGCTGTCCTTGACATACCAGGCGGTACGCGCGTCAATCCAGTGCTCTTCCGGTTGATACCAGTCCTTGCCACTCATGTCTTGCACAAAGGCGGTACGAACGGTCGGCAGACGATCGTCCGGGTTGAGCAGCATATGAAACAGCTTGACCGGATCGACATAAAACCGTGGCTCCTCACCGTCAAACTGTAGTTGTGCCTTGGGCCCGGCAAAGTCGATCAGGCGCAGACCGGTGTAGAAACACAAGGTGTCCGGGCTCAACGCGACCGGGCTGGCGGTTTCGTCGAAACCGGTCTGGCGTTCGCAGGCAGCGAGCAGCCACAGCGTCAGCACGGCCAGCAGGAGTGGCGATGTGTGGGGTTTCATGCTGCGCTCAGAGTCCGTCGTTTGGTGGGATAACGCTATCAACGTCGATCCGATCAAAAGGCAGGACTTCGCCACCCCATTCATCACTGAAACGCACTGCTGCGGCTTCGTCAGCAAAGCTGGCCAGCGTGGCGCCCATGGAACCGCGACGGCTTGAGCCGACCACGTACCAGGCCTTGCGCGCATCTATCCAGTTGCCCTGCGGGTTGTCCCAGTCAGCCTTGGCCATGTCTTGCACAAACACAGCATTGACCTTGCGTAGCGCCTCGGGTGCCAGAAACACATACATCATGTCGCGGGTGTTGCAAAAGAAGTCGGGCTGGGACTGACCAGCATAGTGAACCTGCGCCTTGGGGCCGGGGTAGTCAGCGAGGATCATGCCGTCAATGACGCTGGCCGTGCTGCGGGTGATCTCTGCGGGCATGATCTCGACCGAGGGCGCGCTGTCCTGACTGCAGCCAGACAGCGCCAAGGCGGCAGTGACGGCAATTGGGGCGAGCAGGCGGAGGGTGAGGTGTCTGGTATTTGTCATTTGCGGAAGCTCCAGGTTGCAATCGCCAGCGGGGCAACTATCCAGGCCAGCATGACCAGGGTAAGTGACCAGGTTTCGGCAATGGCCTCGGGAAACACCGTGGCCAGTCCGTACAGGTTGCGCACCTCGTCCAGACTGAAGATGTTGAGTACGCGGAACACATCGGCCGGGTTGAGCAGCAGCAACCACGGGAAGATTTCACCGCCGTAGCTGCCGCCGGTCACGACCAGCGCACCGAGCAGCAGCAGATCGAAGATCAGCACAAAGAAGAACCAGATGGCGATGGCCAGTCCCGAGGCGCGGGTGCGGTCGCTGGCAAACACCGACAACATCACCGCGATGCTCAGGAAGGCCATGCCGAGCAGCACCGAGCTGACGGTGAAGAGCAAGTATGCTGGCAAGGCATCCACACCGGCTTCGGCGGCCAGCACCACCGCCACCAACCCGAAGCCGATGATGGTGGACAGCGCCAGCGCCGAGGCCAGACCCAGATATTTGCCCAGCAGCAGCTCAAAACGGGTGATGGGAAGCGATAGCAGCAATTCCAGCGAGCCGCGTTCGCGTTCGCCGACAATGGCGTCAAAGCCCAGCACCAGCGCAATCAGCGGGATCAGGTAGATGACCAGACTCACCAGGCTGGCGATGGTGAACTCGATGGAGCGAAAGCCCACGCTGCCTTGCTGCGCCCCTCCAAAATAGGCGATGACCAGCGCAAATACGGTAAACACCAGCGCAACCGCCAGCACCCAGCGGTTGCGGATGCGGTCGCGGAATTCTTTGCCGGCGATGGTCAGGATGGCGGAGATATCCATGTCGCTTCCCTCAGTCGGCGAAGCCGAAGAACACGTCTTCTAGCGATGGTTCAAAAATGCTCACGTCGGCCACGCCGTCGCCCAGACCGGCGACTGCAGCAAAGAGCTTCATCTTGAGTGGGCGGGGGCAGTCGAAGACCAGCCCATCTTGCTGCCCCGGCCTGCGTGAGATACCCATGCGCAGCAAAATGGCGGCGAGCGCCTCGCCCAGCGCCGGGTCGGTGCGCACCTCCACGCGCAGCGGCAGGTCCACCCGCTCACGCAGCGACTGCACCGTGCCAAGCGCCTGTACCTTGCCTGCTGCCATGATGGCCAGGCGGTCCACACGCTCCTGAATCTCGCTGAGAATGTGAGAGGTCAGCACCACGGTCACGCCCTCGTCACGCAGCTTGCGCAAGGTGGCATAAAAGGCGCGGATGGCCTCCGGATCGAGACCGTTGGTCGGTTCGTCCAGAAACAGCAACTGTGGCTTGCCAAGCAAGGCCTGGGCAAAGCCGAGTCTTTGACGCATGCCTTTGGAGTATTCGCGCACCCGGCGCTGTGCGGCATGCGACAGACCGACAACTTCAAGCGCGTTGACGCAATCTTCGGCTGGAGCGTGTTTGAGCCGGGCGATGAAGCGCAGGGTTTCCAGCCCGGTCAGGTTGTCGTAAAGCACGATGTTTTCCGGCAGGTAGCCAATGCTGCGACGGATATCGCGGAAATTGCCTGCGTGAATGTCCTGACCGGCGATGCTGATGCGTCCGGCGCTCACCGGTAACAGGCCGAGCATCATCTTGAACAGCGTGCTCTTGCCTGCGCCGTTGTGACCGATCAGGCCGAACAGCTCGCCCCGGCGGATTTGCAGGTCGACGCCATCGACCGCGCGAATGCTGCCAAAGTGGCGTTCGACCGCCTCCACCACAATCATCGCGGATGCGCTGTCGGGCTCAGCGGGTGCCCGGGTAGTGTTTTCCAAGCCACTCTCTCCAGTTGTCATTGAACGGCTGCATGCGCGGGTTGGGGTCTATGATGCTTTGCGCACGCAGCAGCGGAAACTGACGGCCGACCAGACGCAGCGTCTGCACCGCTGGGCTGGCCAGCAGCAGCTTCATCATCGGATGCCGCCAGGTCAGGCGGTCAACCATGTCGTTGGCCTCGTAACGCACGTCGCCAATGCCGTCGCCGTCCCTGTCCCAGCCAAGATAATTGCTCCAGTGGTTGCCGTCCTCGATCCCCCACAATTGATCACGCGCGGCCACATAACGAACCTGTTCGCGGTTGGAGATGAAGTCGTTGCGCTCCACGTCGTTGTCTTTGGAGCCAGCCCACACATGCATGCCGACAATGTTGTCCACTACCAGGTTGTCGCTGATGCGGTTGAAGTAGGCGTCGTAGATGAAGAAGCCGCGTTGGTTGCCGGCCACCACGTTGTGCTCGACGATGCTGTCGACAATGGTGCGCAGCATGATGCCGTGGTCGGAGTTGGCCCAGGCGCGGTTGTGGCGCACCGACTGCCAGCGCACCTCCATGATGGCCAGCCCGCCCCGGTTCATCCACACATCATTGTTCTGCCACAGGTTGCGGTAGGAGTTCATGTAGTGCGTGCCGTAACGGCTGTGATGCAGCAGATTGCCCTCGAACAGCGCATCATGGCTGACGTCCACATACAAGGCGTCGCGTACAAAGCTGATGTTGTTGCCGATGACCCGGGCGCGCTGCGAGTTGTAGAGCTGTATGCCGTTGCCGCGCATTGGCGAGGCCATGTCGCGCTTGCCGGTGATCAGGTTGTTCTCGATGATCACATCATCGGCCTTCTCTATCCACAAGCCGAACAGGTTGTAGGTGAGCGTGCAATCCCGGACAATGGCGCGATGCGCGCCGGGAAACAGGTAGATGCCGGCGTTCTGGTCGCGCAGGCTGGCACCGGAGTCCGACACGATCAAGCCTTCCAGCGTAACGTCTTCGGCGGTGACAATAATGGTGTGACCATTCAAGCCACCGCTGATCGTCGGGCGGTTTATGCCGCGCAAGGTCAGGGCTTTATCTATGCGCAGATTCTCGACGTAGCGTCCGCGTTCAATTTCAATGATGTCGCCTGGCTTGGCTTCGTCGATGGCCTGCTGCACAAGTTGCCCCGGGCTGACACGCCGGACCGTTCCCATTGGAACCGGTGTTGCAGCTTCCCGCCCGGTTTGAATGCCAGCTTTTGCCGCCGGGTCTTGCGCCGAGGTCGGGCCATGATGCATCTGTGCCGACGCCAGGCTGCCGACCAACATCATCAACAACACCAGAACGAGGCCAGGCAGCAGTTGGCTGCGCTTCGACCTCACACTGGCGACAGATATGGGCAGCGTGCTCATGCGATGACCAGCCAGCCCTGGCTTTTCAGAAACAGGAACAGTGCAGCGCCAATCAGCAGGTTCTTGAAGCCGACATAGCACAACATGTCCATCAGCGTGGCGCGCCGATACTCGCGGCCCCACCACGGGCCGTTCTTGACATAGGGCTTGGAGCTCAGCCGCACCATCACCTCGAACACGCTCCAGCCAAACCACCAGCCGACGAGGGCACCGGCTCCCATTCGCCCCATGGCCGCGAAAATCCACATGGTGGTGGCAGCCAGGGCCAGCGCCAGCCCCGCAGCCTGCAGCGCTTTCTGCCGCTGAAACCCTTGTTTGCTCCACGGCCACAGGTGGTCCCGGAGCTCGGCCATGAGCAGTCCGGCCAGCCCTTTGCCGGCGTAAGGGGGTGAGACCGGGTCGGTGGGCATGGTGGGGTCGACAAGATTCTGTTCTTTCATGATCTGTTGTCCTCGTCAGTTGGAGCCGCCGGTAGCGGGGACGGGTTTGATCGGAATGTAATAGCCGTCCTTGCCGATCGGGGTCAGCGGCAGACCGGACTTTTCACGGCGCTTGCGCTCCTGCGCTAGCGGCGGGCAGGCGTGCTCGTCGGTGTAGAGCACCATGCAGTCCAGGCACAACATGCACTCGCGCGGGTCTATGCGGCCCTTGTCGTCAATCGCAAGCGAACCGCAACCTACCGCGCAGGCCTTGCAGCTATTGCATTCCTGCTTGCGCTTGAGGCCAAACCAGCGGAAGGTGGTCGGCATGGCAAGTGCAGCGCCCAGCGGGCACAGGTACTTGCAGAATGGCCGCTCCATGAAGATGGACAGCGCCAGCAAACCGGCAGCAAACAAGGTGTAGGGCCAGGCGCGGTTGAACATGCCAACCAGAAAGGTGGTCTTGAAGGGTTCAACCTCGGCCAGCATTTCGGCTGTGGTCAGCGAGAAGGCCGACACTGCCAGCAACACCGCAAACACCACATACTTGAGCCACTTCAAGCGGTCGTGGTTGCGCTGCGACAACTGAAACTGAAACCGCTTGAGGCCAATTGCGCTGCCGATCTTGTAGAGCAGTTCGGACAAGGAGCCGAAAGGGCATAGCCAGCCGCAGAAAAGTCCACGCCCCCACAGAAACACGGTGACGATGATGAAGACCCAGAAGATGAAGATGAAGGGGTCAAGCAGGAACAACTCCCAGCGCCAATCCAGCAGCAGAGCGTGAAACCAGGTCAGCACCTGCGTGATGGACGGTTGTGCCATCAGATAGAAGCCGATGAAGAAGATGCTGATTACCCAGGCGCTGTACTTTATGGCATTGACCGGCCATTTGTTCTTGCGGGTCGAGGCGCGGGTGAGCTTGTCGCGCTGTGCATAAGCCACGGCGACAACCAGCAACAGTGTGGAGAACAGTGCAATTTCGACGGCACGCACTTTCCAGATGCGTACCCAGGGCGCATCCGGCACCTTGGGTGCCGCACGTCCACCGTCCAGATAGTCGGCGGCCAGCCAGTAGTCGGCAGAAAAGTTGGCGAAGCTGCGCTGACCGGTAGCCTGATCAATCCGGTTGCCCAAAAAGACCAGATCCCACGGATAAGCGGCCGAGAAGCCGTCGCCACGAATCACAAAAATGCCGGATTCGCTGAAGCGTGGCGCACCGGCTGCGGCAACACCAAACAGGTTGTAGTAATCGGTGTCGTAGAAGTTGAAGACATCGATATCCTGGCGCACCTGAATGCGGTCATACAAGCCGCCGCGCACAAAGCCCGAACCTTTGAAGGATTCGGCGCCCGCCGTGCGGATGATGAAGATGGCCTGGTCGTCGCCTATCCGCTCCATCAGCCGTGGCCAACCCATGTCGCCGATCACCGCGCGGCCCACGTCCGGGTGGTTGAGATAGCCGAACCACAACTCGATGAAAGGTGTGTCGCCGGGCTCCAGCCCAACCTCTTCAGGCTGAACCACCAGGCGTTTCACGCTGCCCTCGGCCACCAGTGTGTCCCAGTCCGGCGTATGGCCTTTCTCGATGAAGCTGCGCTGTTCTCGCGAGATCGGTTCGAGAATGCCGGTCTGCCGCGCCACGGCGCCGCCCGACTGCATGATCACCTGGTTTTGCACGATCACCGTGACGGTAGCGCCGGAGATGGCATCGACGCCGATGACCTCTTCACCGGCACGACTGCGACCAACTTCGATGCGGTCGCCAACATGCTTGCCCAGATACTGATCGTTGAAGCGGACAAGTGCGGCTTCGGGAATGCCCAGCAGCAGAATCGGTTCGGAGTGCTTGAGAATGCGGATGCCGCTGAATCGACCGCTGGCGTCCATGCCGATCAGCTTGATGATGGGCTTGCCTGAATATGCGGGAATGTCGGTGATGTCGGTGGACAGCATCACATAGCCGATCAGTTTGTCGTTGCTGTCAAAGCCCTCGACATAGGGTGGCTGCCCCTTGCGTCCGGAAAAACGCACCGCACCGGGCAGCACGCTCTGGCAGTCGGTGTAGGCGCACATATCGCTGGCGGTGAACAGCTCTGGCGCCAGCCTGGCCTCGTAGGTGGAACTCTGGGCCTGCGCACTGGCAGTAAAGAAGCTCAGCAGCAGTGCCAGAATCAGGGGGATGGGGTTGAAGACTGACATATTCATGGCTTTGTCTCGGGGATGGGAAAAGCTTACGCAGTGCCGGGCCTGCGGTAATTGTCTGAAGTCAAGTTGCGCCGGAGGTATTTCGGCATATCAGCAAATGCTTAATTGGTTGGGTTAAAAAAAACGAGGGGCTTTTGCCCCTCGAAACTCACCCTATCGTGCAGCTCCGCTGGAAGCTGCACGACCTCGCTGGCGCCAGTGCCCCAGGACACCGGCGCAAACTCATCGTAAAACTGACTCCGGTTCGAAACCCCGCCCTTCAGGGCGGTGCGGAGGTTGAAGACCCCGGCCTGAAGGCCGGGGTTTCGACCGTAGCGATTTGGGAGGGGATGCAAACCCCTTCCAAATCTTGTTCAGATCGACAGGCCTGAAGGCCTGTCGCTAATCAGTTGCTTGCCCTCAGGCTTCCACCAGCATCCGGCCTCGCATTTCGAGGTGAAGCGCGTGGCAGAAGTGGGTGCAGTAGTACCAGAACACCCCGGGCTTATCGATCTTGAAGGTGACCGACTTGGTTTCCTGCGGATTGACGATGAAGTTGATGTTGTAATCGGGAATCGCGAAGCCGTGGGTCAGGTCTTCGATACGGTCCAGGTTGGTCAGAATCAGGGTGACTTCGTCGCCTACCTTGACAGTGAACTGCAGCGGATCGTAAGTTGGCGCATAAGTCACCATCTTGACCGTGACCTTGTTGCCATCACGGGTGACACCTGCATTGGCGATGTCGGTGATCGCGTTCGGGAAGTCTTCGTGCTGATAAATCTGGTTAGGCATCAGCAATTCGCGACGGAACATGATGAAGTCGTGTGGTTCGGGACGCACCGGCGCTTCGTGGGCCAGCACCATTTTCTCGCCCGAGATGTCGATCAACTGTTCGTTCTCGGCGTGTAGCGGACCTACCGGCAGGAAACGATCCTTGGAGAACTTGCAGCCCACGCACAGCCACTTGCCATCGGCAAACAGGGTCTCCGATTGTGTCGCGTTGATGTGACCCGGCTGATAATGCACATCCAGACGGTCGACCACGTACTGCGTGTTGCGATCACCCGCGTGGAACTTGATGGCGGCGTCTACATTCCATTTCACGATCTGGCTGTCGAGGAACAGCGTGGTATAGGCGTTGCCGCGTCCGTCAAACGCTGTGTGCAAGGGGCCAAGGCCAAGCTCCACTTCGGCGACGATGGCGTCGTCGATGTCCTTGAGCTTGCCGTCAAACCACTCAAGCACGCGATCAAGCTCGATGACGGTGGCGGTGGGAGAGAGCTTGCCTGAGCAGATGAAGTACTTGCCGTCCGGGCTGGCATTCACGCCGTGCGGGTTCTTGGGTACGCTTACGGTAGCGGTCAGTGCGGTCTTCGGGTCCTTGTTGGCTTCGCGGGTGCCGTCGACGACCGGTACATTGTTGCCGTAGGTCTTGAACTTGCCTTCTTTCACGGCTTGTTCGATACGCCCCACGTTAAAGAAGATGCAGGCATCCCTCTCAGCCGACATCATGTCCTGGAAGGTGGCGCCGTTCTCGGTGTTGTACTGGTTGCTGGCGGCCAGCTTGCCGTCGAAGGATGTGGCAACCAGGTCGCAGTTGCCGTCAATCAGCACCTGCCAGCGCACTTCCATGGTCTCGGCATCCACGCAGGAGAACAGCGCGCGGTACTTGGTCGGATCGTTGATATCGCGTCCGTCATTGGGCAACGGGATGTGGAACTCACCGCCGCAGAACACACGGGTGGTGTAGTTGATCGCCGGGTCGACCGGGTCACGCTTGTCCGGGAAGATGCCATGAAAGCCCATTACATTGGGCAGCTTGGTGATCTTGTCGCAAACGAAGTAGTCAAGACGGATACGCGCGATACGCGAGTTGATCTTGTCGTTGATCCAGGCGTAGCGGCCGTCGTAGTTGCCGTCCTTGTAAGACGCGTGCGTATGATGGGTGTCGCCAACCGTAAACTGCAGGCTGCCGTCCGGCTTGGTGCCCATGATCTCTTTGGACTCGTTGGTGATGCCCCAGCCAACCAGTGCATCAGGCACAAAGCAGGGCACGCGGTGCAGCTCTCGCCCGGACGGAATGCCGAGCACGCGGAAGTCGCCGGTGTGACCGCCGCTCCACAGGCCGTAGTATTCGTCCAGTTCGCCCGGGGCGACATGTGGATTCATTGCCGAGCCGTTCTTGGCCGGTGCGGCGACCGCGTCGCGGGTGCCACCCGGCAGCGCCGAGATGCCGGCTGCCAGGCCTGCGCCGCCCAGTCCCACGAGCGCAGTAGTGTTCAAAAAGCGGCGACGGCTTGGATTCGTTGCGCCGTCCTTGGTGGTATCAACTTCGTGGCTCATGGTTGTGTGCTCCATGTTGTGGTGTCTAGTGTCTGCCCGGATGCGGTTCGCTGATGGCGAAACCGGAAAATTCGATGCTGCGACAATGTGTCGCTGCGTCAAAATGTCGCAGGGCAATGGTGCGCCAGCGCAGCCCGGGTGATCCTTGATGCAGGTTAAGAATCTCCACAGCGATGACACTTATGCTGTGGCCAAGGCCCGCCAACAGCACGGGCATGACAGTGAGGAAGATGTGTTCCAGGGCGACGAGCAGGCAAGGCGAGGTGTGCGCATGGCGTGGCGGGCGGCTGACCAGGTGTGGCGCCTGATCTGGTTACGCGCCTTTTCGGTTGCGCTGATGCTGTTTTGCGCGCTGCTCTTGCCGCGCTGGCTGGAGGTGACGCTGCCAGTGACATCGCTGGTGGCGGTGGCACTGGGCATGGCGGCCTTCAACGCTTTCTCGGTGGCGGTGCTCCGCCTGGGTTTGCGGCGTGAAACCGCTTGGCTGTTCATCCAGTTGCTGGCCGATGTGCTGGGCTGGGCCGTGTTTGTGTATTACTCGGGTGGGGCGACCAACCCATTGATATCGCTGCTGCTGCCGCTCACGGCGATTGGTGCAGCGGTGTTGCCGGCACGGCTGGCCTGGCTGCTGGCGGCGTGCGCGGTGGGCTGCTATGCCACGCTCTGGCATGTCTACACCCCGGTGCGTGTCAGCGACCCCGAACTGGCGGCGTTCTGGCACCTGGCAGGCATGTGGGTGGCTTTCACGCTGTCTGCGGTGGTCATGGTGGCGGTGGTGTTGCGTATGACCACCGCGCTGCGCGCACGCGACCGGGCACTCGCCGAGGCACTGCAGAAGCGTACCCGTGATGAGGCGTTGATCTCGCTTGGCAGCCTGGCGGCTGGTGCAGCGCATAGCCTGGGAACGCCGCTGGGTACCATGCGCCTGCTGGTCGATGACTTGCGTTCGCGTGCTGACCTGCCAGCAGATGCGCGTGATGACGTGAGCTTGATCGGTGAACAGATCGATCACTGTCGGGCCACTCTGGGCGTGATGACTGCACGCGCCGGTCGTCAGCGCAGCGGGGGCGATCAGGCGGTGGCAGCCGGTGAATGGGTGGCGCAGGTGGTGGGTGGCTGGCAGTCGCAGCGCCCGCATGCCCAGGTGAGCTTGCAGTACGATGCTGCGGCAGCCGTCCTGCCGGTTAGCGTGGATGCTACCTTGTCGCAGGCCTTGGAGACCTTGCTCAACAACGCGGCTGATGCCAGCCAGGCCACGGTGGAGGTGTGGGTGAAGCGTGGTCGTGGCCATGTGTGGATAGAGGTGGCAGACCGGGGAGTGGGCTTGAGCGGAAATACCCTGACCGAACTCGGCCGCAAACCGCTTGACGACCAGGGCGAAGGGCTGGGCATCGGTCTGTTTCTGGCGCGCAGCGCACTGGACCGGGCGGGCGGTCAACTGGTCTTCGAGGCTCGTCCGGGTGGTGGTACGCTTGCCCGCATGAGTCTTGCATGTGATGAAGGTGAGGAGAGTGAGCATGACTGAGCCGCAAGCGATCCAGGTTGCCGGTGCCCCCCGATTGCTGGTGGTCGATGACGACGCGGCTTTCAACAAGGTGTTGTGCCGCGTAATGACGCAGCGCGGTTTCGATGTGCTGGGTGCGCGCAACAGCGATGAAGCGCTGAGCATGGCGGACAGCCATCTGCCGGATTATGTGCTGCTGGATCTCAACCTCGCCGGGCAGTCGGGGCTGCGCTTGATCGAGCCTCTGCTCAAGCGCCGTCCGCAGGCGCGCATCGTGGTATTGACCGGCTACGCCAGCATCGCCACTGCGGTGGATGCGGTCAAGCTGGGGGCGGTGCAATACCTCGCCAAACCTGCTGACGCCGCTGCGATCGTCCGGGCTTTGCGTGAGGCGCAGGACGCTGCTGAATCCGCTGCGTTCGGGGATGCGCCGATGCCGGTAGACCGCCTGGAGTGGGAGCACATTCAGCGTGTGCTCAACGAGCACGATGGCAACATCTCGGCAACCGCGCGGGCGCTCAAGATGCACCGCCGCACCCTGCAGCGCAAGCTGGCGCGCGGCAGTGGTCAGGACGCAAACGAGAAGCAGGCCCGCCCTCCGGCCTTGACACGATAAAGTGCCTTGTCAGCAGCCTCAAGCAGGTCATCAGCGCTGGAGCCGTGCTGTGGATACAGGGCAATGCCCAGG
Source organism: Azoarcus sp. (assembly GCA_036734105.1). GTDB lineage: Bacteria > Pseudomonadota > Gammaproteobacteria > Burkholderiales > Rhodocyclaceae > Azoarcus_F. The sequence continues at coordinate 14,527 of DAIMZH010000028.1, forward strand.
CTCGCGCTGATCGCGACCGTGCCTGCTTCCAGTTCAAATGGGGTCTCCAGCTGGTTCAGGAGCCGTTGTGCCAGATGTCTGGCAGCACTGCTTGCGGTGGGAGCGGGCATGGGCAGCAGCACCACGAACTCGTCGCCGCCCAAGCGGGCAACGGTGTCCTCTTCACGCACTTCGGTCAGCAATCGTGCGGCAGCCATCTGGAGTAGTTGGTCTCCGGCTGCATGTCCGTGGGTGTCGTTGACCGGTTTGAAGTGGTCCAGGTCTATGAACAGCAGAGCAATTTCGCCTTGTCTTCGGGCTGCATGCTTGATGGCCTGGGTAAGACGCTCGTTGAGCAGTTGTCGATTGGCTAAGCCGGTAAGCTGATCGTGACTCGCGCGTTGCATCAGCAGGGCTTCAGCGAGACGCTTTGCAGTGACGTCGGTGAAAAAAGCGGCGATAAGTTGCCGACCGTCAAGGTGTAGTCGATTGTGGGTAACGGAAACATTCAACAGGTTACCGTCTGCGCGCTTGACCTCTATGGTTTCAATGGTGCCGACCTCTGTCTCATTGAGTCGTTTGCAATGCTCGGCAGTAGCCTGATGATTGCAGATTGATGTCAAACTCATCGCCAGCAGTGCATCGCGCGAGTAGCCGAGCATCTGGCAAAAAGCCGGATTGACGTCCGTGATCGACAAGTTTTGCAGATCGAACAGGCCAATCGCTTGGGCTGCCGTCTCAAAGATGATGCTGGCCCGTTCGGTGGATTCGCGCAGGCGTGCTGCTACAGAGGCTGCGCGCAGAAAATACTGAATATGATGACTCAGCAAGGGCCAACTGATCGGTTTGAGCAAGAAGTAACTGGCGCCGGCAGCATAGGCACGAGCTACGCCGGCTTGGTCATCTTCGCCAGTGACCATGATGATCGGAAACTCTGCAGGCAGGTCAAGCTGGCGCAGCCGTTCGCAAGCTTCAAAACCATTCAGACCGGGCATGTTGACATCCAGCATCACCAGGTCCGGACGAAACTCTTGCATGGCAGCAACCGCGCTCAGGCCATCCGGCACCGCGAGCACCATCATTTGCTCGCCCTCCAGTACTGCACTGACCAGCATTCGAATGGCTGGGTCATCGTCAGCAATCAATATGCGTGGCTGTTCTGCTGTGACATTGAGGGGGAGGTCAGGACTGTCTGGCATGGCCATGGGCAAACCGCGTAAGTGCCTCGAACGACTGAGCTGACAGCGCCACAAGCTGGTCACTGACTTCGCAAGCGTTCATGCCGTCACCGTTCTTATGTGCTGCCAGTTCCATTGTGCGCGCAAATTCGGCCAATTGCATCAGGCCGACATTTGCACTGCTTGATTTAAGTTGATGGGCACTTTGCCTGGTGACCTCCCAGTTGGCGTTGGCCAGCGCGCTTGTCAGGCTTGCTATCAACTCGGGGGTTTCGGCGAGGTACAGTTCAATGGTCCGCTCGACCAGGTGCTTTTTTCGGGCCTGTTTCAGACCCCCTATGCTCTCCCGTGGGTGGGCGTCGAACAAAGGTGTTTCAGTGTTTGCAGGTATCGTCGGGTTGACGGTTGTCAGCGGTTGCCCGTTTCCGCTCCATTGGGCCAGCAGATCACAGAGCTGGGCCTTGGAGAAAGGCTTGGCGAGGTAGTCATCCATACCCGCCGCCATGCAGCGCTTGCTGGTGTCTGGCATGATGTCGGCAGTCAGTGCAACGATGGGTGTCCGGGGTCGTTTGTGCGATGTCTCATCTGCACGAATCCGCTCGCTTGCCTCAAAGCCATCCATCACCGGCATGTGGCAGTCCATCAGAATCACGTCGAAATGACTGGCAAGCGCTGTTTCAACAGCCTGTTCGCCATTGCTTGCGATCTCTATCGTGCAGCCAAAATGTTCCAGCATGGCGCAGGCGACCGCCTGATTCACCTGATCGTCTTCCACCAGCAAGATCCTTAACTGCGGTAGCGAGATTGTGGCATCACTGCCGTCGCTGCCCGTGTGTCCGGCGCCATCCGGCGCAGGTTCAAATGGAACCGTCAGGCTGAAGCGAGAACCTACCCCCTCGGCAGACACCACGTCCACCCGGCCATTCATCAGGCTGGCTAGTCTGGCCACAATGCTGAGACCCAGGCCGCTACCACCATAGCGACGTGTGATCGAGTTGTCTGCTTGCCGGAAAGGTGTGAAAACGTCGTTAATGGCTTGTGCTGGAATACCTATGCCGCTGTCTGATACCTCAATAGTCGCAATGATTTGCGCGTCCTTGCGTATCACCGACAACGCAAGTTCGATGTGTCCACGTTCGGTGAACTTGACCGCATTGCCAAGCAGATTGAGCAATACCTGCATCAATCGTGAGGGGTCGCCAATGACACGCACTGCATGATCAGGGCACTTCAGGCTCAGTTTCAAACCCTTGTCGGCTGCCTGGATGGCGATGTTATCCGCTGCGTCCAGCGTGAGTTGTTTCAGATCGAATGGCACGTGCTCCAGTTCGATCCGGTTGGCCTCGGCCTTGGAGAAATCGAGAATGTCGTTGATGACTGCGAGTAGCGCCTGCCCGGATCGCCTGATGCGCTGCGCATAGCTCTTCTGGCGATCGTCCAGTGAGGTATCCAGCAGCAACTCGCTCATCCCCAGAACGGCATGCATGGGCGTGCGGATCTCGTGACTCATTACCGCAAGAAACTCCGATTTGGCCTGGTCAGCCTTTTCGGCACTCTCCTTTGCGTCGCGTAACTCGGTTTCGTGCTGAGCCAGACGATCAAGCAAGCGATTGAAGGCTTGCGCCACCACAGAAAATTCTGCACTGTCTGACAGCGGTAGTCGCTCAGTCCCGCTCAGGGTAGCCGGTTTTATTCGCTCGATTCGCTGCACAAGTACCGATACGGGACGCAGCACGAAAACCGACAGGGCAAAAAACAGCAGCAGTAGGCTCGCTGCATAGATCACCAGATCAACCCCAATCGACACTGTCAGCATTCGGGCATGGGCTGCACGAATCACTGTGTTCGAAAAACCGACCACTACATGCGCTACAACCACACTTCGTGGGTCCAGCACGGGCAGAATGACCGCATGGCTGTCATCGTCAGGGATTCGGACATGACTTGTGCCAAGCGCGATGGATTCGGTCACTTGCGATGGAACAAGCGGTGAAAACCCATGTTCATGCTGCCTGTTATGAAACAGCAGTTGCCCGTTGGCTGAAACCACGTAGGCATAGTCCAGATCGGAGTTGCGCTCGACAACCTCAGCGCATTGGCGCTCAAAGCCCTGCAAATCATCGATCGAAATCCCGAGAAAGAGAATGCGCTCCAGTTGTCCCCCCAGCACCCTCCCAATCGCATGTGCCCACTGCAGTTGAGATGCAGTCTGGCTATTGGTGAAATAGATGCTGGAGGTGAGGACATTGGCAAGCATGGCCACCAGCACCACGGCGGCGGCAATGCCCAGTATCCTGGTCCGCAGGCTCTTGGTCTTCACTCACCAGTCCTCTGCCATTCAAAACTTGTGACCACCTCAGACGACAACAACTCTGTCGATTGAACGCTGATCCCCAATTGCAGGGCGCGTGCCAGATTGATGGCGGGGCGACCTTTGACCGTTGGGTTCACCGGGAGACTGTCCGGTGCCTTGCCTTCAAGCAGAATGGCGCGTGCCAACTTACCGACTGCCAGCCCTTGCTCGATCTCGGAAACTGTCACCGAAGCGAGAACCCCGAAATGGATGCGGTCTATCCAGAAGCTGACATCCGGCAATGCACTGTTCTCCACGACCCAGCGTTGCACGGTCTGATAAGGCACGGTTTGCTCATCGTCGCCGACCAGACCGAATACCCCCAGAAACACCACAGCATCGGCCACTTCGGGGTAGGCCAGTACCTTGTGCCGAAACTCTTCAAACCGCCCGACCTGATCGACCAGCACCAACTCTACGTCTTCAAGCTCTGACATGCGATCACGAATTCTCTGAATGACTGGTCCCCAGTGCGATCCATAGTCGCTGATGACCGCGATACGCCGAACCCATGGCGCGATGTTGCGCAACAACCTGATGGACTCGGCAAAGTGCTCGTGCTCCAGCACACCGGTGAGGTTGCGCATGCTCTCCAACCCGTGTTCGGCGACGGATTTGTTGGCACCGCTGAAAACAAACGGCAGTTCGTGGTTTTGATAATGCGCGGCGACATGCTCAATCCCCGCGTCGTCCGAGATATACACCAGATCCGGTAGCCAGCTTCTGATCAGGGAACGCGCCATTTCTCCGCGCAACATCATCTCTTCCTGCGTGGCATAGCGTTTGATATCCATCTGGAAGACTTCGTATTGCACGTTGAGGTCTCCGAGACCAGCCCTGAAACCAGTAAACTGGCCGTCGGTCCAGCGCCATGGCGAATCAAAGCTCATTACATGGAGGATGCGCAGCGCAGGCCCTGGGTTGTCGGCCTGAGCCTGGTTGGCACTGATGATCAGCGCAAAGGCAAAAAGTGTACGCAGGGCAAGCAATACCCGGGAGTTGAGCCAGGCTGCTGATCCCACTGACAAACGCCGGGAAGCGGCCTTCTTTGAAAAAGTCAGTGTGTTCATCGTTGTTCAGTCTCCCGAAAAGCCCACTACAGTTAGGTGAGTTTATACCTTGAGCTTTCTCAAGTCCGAGGACTACGTCACTGAGGATCGCGTTCAATTCGGGGCTGGCTTCGCACACATTGCAAATGCGATAATCACGGATCATTCAACGCGAGAGGTTGTCATGCCGCTTCAATGGAACACCGATCTGGACACAGGAATCGAGGTCATAGACAAACAGCACCGCCGCATCGTTGATTACATCAATGAACTCGAATTGGCCAACACCAGCGGCGACCGCAAGGCGGTTGGCAACGTGCTGGATGAACTGGTCGACTACACCTTGTCGCACTTTGCCTTTGAAGAAAGCCTGCAGGAAGAAGCTGGCTATCGTTACTGCAAGCCGCACAAAAAGGTGCACGAACTGTTTGAGCGGCGGGTCGGGCAGTATGTTGAGCGTTTTCAACTCGGCGACGATGTAGGCGAGGAAGTGCACAAACTGCTCTGTTCGTGGCTCATCAACCACATCAAGCGCGACGATGCCGACTATGTATCAACAGTCAAGGCAAACATGAACGAAGTCGTGGCAAAGAAAGAGCAAACCGAAGGCAAGGGTTGGTTCAGCCGCTTCTTCAAGCGCGTTTGAGAATTTTCAGCGGCCTGTTCTGCCGTACACCTTGATGCTGTGTTCGGCGGTAAATACGCATTGTGCGCAGCATGTTGATTGCCAGCCAGGCAAACTCCACGGCCACCAGCAAACCGGCTGACTTTGCGAGCAGGGGGTTGGCGATCAATATCGCTGCGATGACAGCAGCTACTGCCAACGAATGCAGGGTCAGTTGATGCTTTGCATGTTGTTCCGGCAGCAGTTTCTTGACATTCGGTGCCTTGATGCCCGCCTGGGTAAGGTGGAGCCACGCGAGAAAGGGCACGATCTTGTACAACATGCCCTGTATTACGCTCACCGTTCCACCATACAGCAGTAAAACCCCCGCCAACGTCCTCCACTGGGCAGCCTCCGAAAACTGAGTGGCCAGCACACAGGCGATCCCTGCGAGCAGACACAGCACGCCAAACCGGAAAGCCTGGAAGCTCGCGTCTGGCTTGCTGCGCCGCGTCTGGCTCAGCAGGCGCAGGGTGGCAATCAGAAAAGCCACCGCTAGCGCGGCCAACCACCACAGCAAGACCTGCTCCAGCCATGCAGGTGCAAACAGTACGCAGGCGGACCATACCGACAGACTCACTGTGCAACTGATGGCCCATCGTCTAATCATCCATTGAGGGTAGGACGGAGTGATTTGAAACATTGGCACCACTACCCAACTGGTGGCCGCAATCAAAATGCCGGTGCCGCCGAGCAATGCCCAGCCAATGTGCAGCAGCAGGATCTTGCCCAAAGGCAGGGCCAGACCATTTGCAAGAATCAGGCTAAGGCTTATGCCCAGCAAGACCGCTAGCCCCAGCCCGGACATGGCCAGGCGCATATCGCGTTGACTGCCCGCAGTCAGCGGGGTGCCAAGCAAGGCGATGGCCACCGCGCCCAGAAACAAGGCCAGTCCACCGCCAAGTAACGCCGCTGCGCTGGTCAGCCATGGCGGGCTCATCCACCACAAACCGAGAGCCAGAGACAGCGCGCCTGTAGCCAGCATGACGTGTACCAGCGTCGCGGTTAAGCGGGCCACTGGCACTTCAATGCCGCACACTACCGGCAGAATCTGAAACAGCGCGCCCACCATCACCATCAACATGAAGCCGACCGCCAGCAAATGCGTGCTGGCCAGTGCCGCAGGCGTCCAGCGAGAAGCCAGCCCCTCTGGATCGACAAGCAGCAGCAAGCCCGCCAAAACCCCGAACAGCGGAGCGCTGATGAAGAACCGCAACGGCACCGATATTCCCGGTGTGGCATCGTAACCAAGTGGGTTGGTATTGGGAATCATCGCGTCAACTCGTTCTTGAATTGACTTTTACCGAGCCCTGCGCGGGACTTTGCACTTTTCATGGTCACGGTGCGGTGATACGGATTTCCACCACGGCGTCCGGGCGTATGCTCTCGGTGTGCTTGTAGCCGTCCCGGTCCAGCACCCGGAACAAGGGCATGGGCATGCGATCGAGCAACACCGTAATGCTCTCGCCGCTAAGCAGGTCGATGATGGCTTCCATCACCATCTCAAAGGGTTGCGGAGGTTCAAACCCACGGGCGTCTATGAGGGTCATGGCTGGTCTCCGTGCAAGGTCAGGGTCAGGTGCTGCAGCAAATCTGGTAGATCGGCACCCAGATGACCGTCGCACATCGGATAGAGGATGTTCTCTTCCTTCATGTTGTGTTGCTGCATCAGGATGAGCAAGGTTTCGGACTCGCCGGCATAGGCATCGGCGTCGCGCCCGGTCAACGCGGCGCGCATGTCGTCAAGTTGCTCGCGCATGTCGGTATGTTCCATGCGCATCATCTGGGTTGGCCCATGAGTCATCCCGGTAGCTGCCTCAAAGGCAGGAAACAGCCTTGTCTCCTCGGTGCCAAAATGGGCTTCAAGCGCAGTCGCAAAGTGCTTGAAGTGTCGCTCCGCCCCGACCCAGTCGCCACGCTGGGCCGCACGCTCGGCGTCGGCAAAATGTACATCGCAGGCACGGTGCTCGTGCGTCATCAGATCAGTGATCGTGTTCATCAGCGGGGTCCGGAATAAGTCTTCACTTATTCTTGCGGCCGCGCCCTGTGTCCGCCTTGATGCTGATCAACGGCGCCAGCGGTAAATGAGGGGCGATGCACCTCGGGCGGCTGTTTGGTGCAGTCGTAGTCTGCGCGGCAACCGATCAATCTCGGTCCGCAAGTCATCACCGAGTCAGCGTGTGCAGCTTGCGGACATGGCGCAGGCACGAGAATGTAACATGCTGTATCGATTTACTAATCGCTATGACATAATCCTTTAACAATATAAGTATGAAATATAGGTGTTGACTATGCTTGTCCGAGCTGGGAGTATCAACCCAATTTGCGTACGCCAAAGGTCTTTTTCATCAATGTCTGGAGAAACTGCAAGTCATGAACAACCCGCTTGACCCGAATGCTGTTGTGGATGTAGTCCGTTCGATGTTGTCAGAGATGCTGGTGATGGAAGCTGATGAGATCGAGCCCGAGAGTCGGCTGATTGATGACCTGGACGCGGATTCGCTTGATTTGGTTGACCTGAACTATCGGCTCGGAAAGCGCTTTGGTTGTGCCCTGCCAAAAACCAGCGTGATCGACCATGCGAATGAGCTTTCCGGTAATCCTTCACTGTTCGTCGAAAAGGGTGGCCTTACCGAAACCGGCAAGGCGCTGCTGGAACAAGGGCTGAATCGATACAAGCCCGAACAACTCAGGGTCGGCATGCGCCCGGTTGAGGTTTTTTCCGGCACTACCGTTCAGAACTGGGCGAATCAGATCATGGAAATCTTCGATCAGCTTCCCGACACCTGTCCAGACTGTGGTCACGATCATGCGGTGCTTGACGCCAATGGTCTGGTCGTTTGTGGCAGCTGCAGTGCCCGTTTGCCTGTGCCCGACGGTGACACGGCATCGCGGGTTCGCGTGAATGCGTATCTTGAAGGTCTGTCATTGCCGCTCAAGGCGTGACTCATGTCTGAGGTTCTGGTAACCGGCCTTGCAGCCATTGCGCCTTGTGCAATGACTGCACATGCGCTTCACAATCATATTCTGGACGGCCATTCATGTTTGCGTAGCCATGAGGGATTCCGCTTGCTTGGTTTTCCGAATCCGGTGGCTGGCTACATTGATGAGGGGCAGTGGCAGTTGATTGCTGCCGGAATGCGTCCTGATCTCGCGACCAGTGGCCGACGATCGCGGCTGGCCATGGCCCTGGTGGATGCGGCCCTATCCGATGCTGGGCTGCCGGTTTCAGGTCTGTCTGAAGCTCGCACGGTTTTCCATCTGGGTAGCAACAAGTTCTGCGCCGATCTGGATGCGTTTGATCATGTTGCAGATGCTTTGGATTCCGACGGAAAGGTCGATCTGGATCAATTGATCAAGACCGACAGGGGCGGGGAGTCTGCGCTATATCGAACGGATGAGCCGGGGCTTGTGGTAGCGCGAGTGTTGGGTTTGGCAAACGCCCCGGCCATTCATTCAGACGCTTGTGCGGCTGGAACGGTTTCAATTGGAAGCGCTTACCGGGCAATTGCCGAAGGCCGCGCAGATATCGCGATCTGCGGTGCAGTCGAGTTGCTCTGTAACGAAGTTTCCTACTTCAATTTTCACGGTCTGGGCGCGCTGTCTGCCAGAGCCGACTTGAGCCCGGCAGAACAGTCCCGGCCGTTTACGCGTGACCGTTCCGGCTTCGTGCTCAGTGAAGGCGGCGCAATACTGGTGCTGGAGTCGTCCAGGCATGCTCAACGCAGGGGTGCCCGGGTCAGGGGCAGGTTGCTCGGTTTTGACAATCGTTGTGAGGCGCAGAAGATCACGGCGAGTGATCCGGGCGGTGTCAATTACGCTGAGTGCATGTCGGCTGCGTTGGTGGATGCTGGCCTGGAGCCGGAAGACATCGATCATGTCAATGCTCATGGCACTTCAACACGCATGAACGATGCGTGTGAGGCCGCTGCTCTGGAGCGTCTGTTTGGCGCTCGTCTGAGTCAGATCAGCATTACCGCAAACAAATCAGCTCTTGGTCATAGTCTGGCAGCAAGCGGCGCGCTTGAGGCTGTGTTGACGCTGATTGCGATAGAGCGCGGTGAAGTCCTGCCAACCTTGAACTGCACCCTTGCCGATCGGGAGTACCCGGATCTACGCATCAGTGACCAACCGTGCTCACAGGTAATCCGGCATGCTGTTTCAAATTCCTTTGGTTTTGGCGGACAGAACAGTTGCCTGGTGATCGGGGCTGCAGCATGACCCGGGTTCGCAAGGCGTACATCGTGGCAGCTCATTGCATTCATCCTGCCGGCGACGGGGTTGATGGTTTGCTGTCACAAGAGGCGCCTTTAACCACTTCAAGTGAGTTTGCGCCAGGTTTGCAGGTCAGCCCTGCTGTGCCACATAGTTTGGCCGGTCGTGTTTTTGATCGGCGTTTGTGCCGTGGGTTTGGTCCACAGTCACTCCGTCTGCTCGCCTGTCTGGAGCGCATTTCTTCATGCGTTGAGGGCGACCCATTACGTACAGCCTTGTCTGCTGCGCTGCCCGAGATTGACGAACCCAGCCCAGGCTGGGATGTGTGTGCTGCCGTGATGGCAAGCAACCTGCAGCCGGCCCGGGCATTGGTGGAGTCCATGCCACCTTTGCATGGCTTGATGCGCTTGAATACAAGCATCATGACCATTATCGCCGCAGGGCTGGGATGTCGTGGTGCCATGGCGGGGTTCAGCACACAGGACGAGTCAAGCGGGTTGGATGCATTGCGGGAGGGATGGGGGCATATTGTTGATGACGATGCCGATACTGCGGTCATCGCTGCAGGAAGTCCCAGCCTGTTGCCCTATCGTTTTCTGAGATCGGAAAAGTCGGGTGTGAATCCGCCTTTGCCACCCGCTGAGGGAGCTGCTGCCCTTGTGCTTTCGTCGTCGCCAGAGCGGGCGAACGGTGCGCTTGCAGAGATCTGCGGCATGGCCGACGCACAGCTCGGTGATGATTCGGTAGAAGAAGCCCTGCAGCGTGTTACGGGTGACGTGCTGCGTCGCGCAGATGTTCAGGCAGAGCAGATCGGTTTTGCAGTGTCTGCTGCAGTTGGCGTGCCCAATCATGTCGCCGTCAGGTTTCCGCTGATACGGTCTGCGCAGCAACGGGTCGGGCCACTGGGGCCAGCGTCTGTTCTGATGGACATCATCATGCTGCTGAGCATGAAAAATCCCGAAAAACCGTACTTGTTGAGATTTGGACTGACCGAACAAGGGCGATGCAGTGCGATCCTGCTCCGCAACTTGTTTGCCAATAAAATGGATGTGAGCTTATGACAAGGCAGCGCGTCGTGATCACTGGCATAGGCAGTGTCACCGGCTTTGGTGATGACTGCGCCGAGATGTGGAGCTTGATGTGCGAAGGTCGGCATTGCATTCGCGAGTGGCAGCCTGAGGGACTTGGGCTGGATGAAAACTTTCCGGTGTCGTTTGCTGCTCCGGTGCCCGCGTCTGTCCTGTCCATGTTGCCGTCGGATCATGCGGCCCGTTGTCATCAGCTTGAATACCGCACCCGCCTTGGCCTGATTGCCGCTGAGCGTGCCTGGACGGATGCGGACATTCAAACCTCTCGTAACCCGGCAGCCGTATTCAGCGCATCCGGTGTGCCGCATCATCGCTTGTCCGATATGCAGCTTGCTCTGGATTCGACCGGAGAAGGTTCCTGGAGCCGGTTGTGGCAGGCACGAGACCAACTCAATCCTGAGGGCAGTTTAAGGCAATCCAACGATAGCCTTTCCCGGTTGATTTCCTCCGAACTGGGTTGTACAGGCCCTTCCGTAAATGTCAGTGCCGCCTGCGCCGGTGCGGCTCAGGCAGTTGGCAATGCCTTCAGACGGATCAGAAGAGGGGAGCTCACCATCGCCATTGCAGGTGGTGCCGACTCTGTACTGAATCTCGAAACCATGTCTGCCCTTCATGTGCTGGGCGCACCCAGCACCGAAACCCGTTTTGGTGAAAGGCTTTGCCGCCCTTTCGACCAGTCGCGCAGCGGCCTGGTGGCGGGTGAGGGTGGGGCCTATCTGGTGCTCGAGTCGCTGTCGCATGCACTTGACCGAAAAGCCAGAATTTATGCCGAAGTGATTGGCTACGGCAGCAGTCTTGATGCTTACAAACTGACCGCTCCAGACCCCAAGGGTCTGGGTGCGATGGCGGCGATGACATCCGCCCTGCGAGACGCCAGAGTAAATCCGGATTGCATTGATATGGTCAATGCGCACGGAACTTCGACACAGCTCAACGACGTGGTTGAAACCAAGGCGATCAAATCGGTTTTTAGCGACCACGCAAGGACGCTGGCAGTGACTGCCAACAAGTCGCAGTTCGGACATCTGATCGCTGCTGCTGCGGCTCCCGAGTTGATTGCCACCGCCCTGTCCTGTCGGGACGATCTGATTCCCCCGACGCTTAACCTGGAGCACCCTGACCCGGAATGCGATCTCGATTATGTGGTGGGCAAGACCAGCAACCGTCGGGTTGATTTTGCGCTCTCCAACTCGTTTGGTTTCGGTGGGCTGAACGCCAGTCTGGTACTGAGAAAACACAAGCCCGGGGCGCACGCATGAATGACAGAGCAGTAGCGATTGTTGGTCGAGGAGCGGTCCTGAGCACAGGAACTGGAGCGCATGCTTTATGGACAGCATGTCGCGACGGTGTTTCCGGTGCGAGGCCGCTTGTTGCAAAACATCTAAAAAAGGGCAGTGTTGCCGCCTTTGCAGGCATACCTGAAGACCTTGCCAAAGTCAGTGGGCTGGCAGTTCCGGCCCGTCTGCGCCGCTATTGCAGCCCTGCGGCAAGCTGGGGTATCGATGCAGCCCGGCAGGCCATTGATGAGTCAGGACTATCCATAAGCGACAAGCAGATACGCTGGGGGCTGTATACCTCTCAGTCCGGTTATACACACCCCTCTGTGTCGGCTTATGCCGAGTCGTTGATTGCTTGCAAGGCTGATCATGGGATTGATCGTGTCGCTTTAGTCAAAAGAGTCTTATGCACCAAGTCAGTTGATCCGTTTCTGGTCCTGAAAAGTCTGACCAATGGGCTGCTGGGGGTAACCAGTCTGGCATTTGGACTGTCGGGTGAGTCGGCAGCGTATACGGAGGGCGTAACCGGCAATCATGCTGCCTTGTCAAATGCTCATGAGGCATTGATGGCAGGTCGTATTGACGCCGCGCTGGTGGTTTCAGCAGGCAGTGATCTGGACCCTCTTGGCCTGCGGATGCTGGTCCGTGACGGTGCAATAAGTTGTTCGTCCGAACTCAGCATGCGGGCATTCGATCGCAATGCCTGCGGGGCGGTTGCGGGTGAAGGTGCGGTGGCCTTTGTTCTGAAACGCAGTGACGAGGTTTCGCTCCCGCATTGGCAACTGAAACTGGGCACCTGTCACCCCGAAGCTGAAATTGCTTACCGACAGGTGGATGCATGCGAAATGCTGGTCATGGCAGGGAGCGCCAATCCAGTGATTGACGGTGGTCTGGCGTCAAGTCTTCCACGAAACCTGAAGGCACCGATTACCGGTTATCAGTTGCAGACCGGCCTTCTGACGGGCCCTTCCTGTCTGGCGGGCATCCTGCTCGCTTCCGAATGTCTTGCGCAAGGTGAGATCACGCCTTACGGCGGATTGGAGCAGCCGGTGACAGACCATGATTTCGTGATGGGTGAAAGCCGGTCGTTCAGTGGTGCAAGTGCTTGCGTTCTCAATCGTGATTCCAACGGGGTGGGCGCGGCTTACCACTTGTCTCTCAAAAAGCATGTTCAATAGTCCAGATATGAGCTATCAAAACCTTGTCCGTCCAAAGTATGTCGAACTGATGCACGCTCTTGGGCTTTATTGTCAATTTCATCGGGCAGAGGCGCACATCCTTTATACGCGTGATCATGAAGGCAACGAGCTTGCCGTCATGGACTGTCTGGGCGGTTATGGAGCTGCCTTGTTTGGTCACAACCCCCGTTTCATTATTCAAGAAGCCACTTCAATGCTTCAACGTGGCATTCCCTTTCATGCCCAACTTTCGATACGGGAAGAGGCAGGTCTTCTGGCTGCAGAGCTGATTGCGGCCATCAATGCCGAGTCAGGAAGCAAGCAGAAATGGATAGCAAGCTTTTCAAATAGTGGGGCAGAGGCGGTTGAGGTTGCGATAAAACATGCGGAATATGCGCGCCACCATAAGCTCGAAAGCAAGCTGGCTGCTCTTGAGCATGAGTTGCATGCAGTCGAGAAGGCCTGGCGATGGCGGGAGGTTTCGCTCGCGGCGATCGAAGATTTGCCAGTGAGTCTGATTCCGTCGGGCGTGGAGCATATCCCGCTCATACGACTGTGCGAACTCATCCGGGCACACAATCTTGCGCTTTCCCGAACCCCGCCCGTCTTTCTGGCTCTGCGACGCAGTTTTCATGGAAAGCTGGTCACCACGATTCAGGCAACGCACGGCAGAAGCTACCGGGAGCCCTACGGTCGTTTTGGCTTGACCATGGAGTTCATTGATCCTGCCCAGCCTGAGAGCTGGACAAGAATCATCAACCGTCATCAAGGTGAATGGTTGTCACTGAAGATACTCAGCAGTGCAGCGGGTGAATCCATACAGTTGGTCAGAGAAGCCTTCCTGCCAGTTGCCGGCTTGTTGGTCGAGCCGGTGCAAGGTGAGGGGGGGATTCATTCCCTGTCGGTGGAGAGTGCGCGCGAAATCCGGAGGTTCTGCAATATTCAGGCTATCCCGTTGATTGTCGATGAGATTCAGTCAGGATTCGGACGTACCGGCTACCTGCTGGCCAGTAGTTCGATTGGCCTGCTCGGTGACACAGTCTGTTTATCTAAAGCCCTGGGTGGCAGTCTGGCCAAGATTGCAGTCACGCTCATACGTGCCGAGCACTACCAGGAGGATTTCAGCTTTACCCACAGTTCGACATTTGCCGAGGACGACTGGGGGTGCCGGATTGCCCGCAAAGCCCTGGAGCGTCTGCTTGCGGACGACGGTGCGATGCTCCAGGACATCCGGACGAAAGGGGAACTCATACTGACAGGTTTGAACAAGCTGCAGAGCGAATTTCCTGATGTGATCAAGGAGGTGCGCGGGAAAGGCTTGTTGATTGGCATTGAGCTGAATGATCTCTCAGCATGTGGATCGGTGATCCTGAGTTCCGCTCAATATAATGATGCGCTGGGCTACATTGTTGCCGGCTATCTTCTGCAGCAGGAACGCATCAGGGTTGCACCATCAGCCAGCAATTCAAACGTGTTGCGTCTTGAGCCCCCCGCCTGCATTCCGGAGGCTGATATTTCGCGTCTTCTGGATGCGCTGGCACGTGTGTGCATCCTGTTGCGCAGCCGCGATCTGCAACCCATCGTGATCAGCGTCTGTCGTGAGGGCGGACCGAGCGTGTTGCCGAATCCGGCCGTGCCGTCGGTTCCGGCACCGGTGCCGGTTCCTGGCAAGCCAAGACCAGGCGTGGCCTTTGTCAACCACCTGATTGACACCGACATGCTGTCGGAGGTTGAGCCCTCGCTGATCGGCGTTTCGTCCGCTAAAAAACAGCTCTTTGTTCAGCGGATGACGCCGGAACGGCGGTCGGCGCCAATTGGCCCGATACGGATACGTTCTGCACTGGGGTCCGAAGTGGATTTCACGCTCTATCCACTCTGCACGGATTCGGAAACCATGATTGACTCACTGCAGGGCGACGGGCTTGAACGCATGCGTTCAGAAATCGCTGCGCGTGTCTCGGATGCCCGGTCAGATGGTTGCAGTGTGGCGGGTCTTGGAATGTACACATCCATCCTGACCAATAACTGCCTGTCCATCAAGGTTCCTGACATCGCGCTGACATCCGGTAACGCCTTGACCATAGGAATGGGACTCGAAGCCATACGTCAGGTCAGTGCACAGCGTGCGCTCAACATCCACCAGGCCACGGTATCGGTCGTAGGGGCCGCCGGGAACATCGCTTCGACCTATGCAGCGCTGTTGTCTGAGCAGGCCAGGCAGTTATGGCTGCTGGGTAGTGCGCGGGAGGGTTCGACCCGGCGTCTGTATCGAACAGCCGCCCGCATATATGCCGAAGCGGCTTCAGTCATCCATTCAGAGATCCCGACTGACGACTTTTTGGCCAAGCGGATAAATGAGGTCGAGGGTGCCAGGGATTTCATCGCCGCGAGGATGGGTTCGGTAGATCTCGGTGAACAGTTATACCGGTATCTGGATGACAAACTGGGAGATCGAAACTTCATCAGGATCGCGGGCGATACCGAATGTCTGAAGCATTCCCAGATCGTGGTGTGTGCGGCCAATGCGCCACATGCCTTTCTGGGGGCGTCCGACTTTGCAGAAGGTGCTGTGGTGTGTGATATCGCTGTCCCGCTCAATGTCGAGCAGGATATTACCGTCAAGCGCCCTGATGTTGCCTATCTTCACGGTGGCGTCGTGCGGACACCCTTTGGTGATGGCCTGCCCCAGAATGTCAGGGCCTATCTGCAGGAAGGTGAAATATACGCATGCATGGCTGAGTCCGTGCTGATGGGTTTGACCGGCACTCGCGAACATTATTCCTATGGTGACATCGACCGGGATCAGGTGCGTCGCATCATGGCGCTGGCTCAGGTGCATGGCTTCACCCTCGGTGGCGTCAAGCGGGAGACTTCGCTATGACTTTGGACAATCGGAAGGTGGCAGTGGTGACCGGTGGCAGTCGGGGTATAGGTCGATCCATTGTCCTGATGCTGGCAAAAAATGGTTTTGATGTCGCGTTCAACGCCCGGCAGATTGGAGAGGCTGCCGAACAGACCGCTATCAGCGTCCGGAAACTGGGTGTGCGTTGTCTGCCATTTGCTTGTGATGTGTCGGTTCCGGAAGAAATCGAGGCTTTCTTCGACACGGTCGAGATCGAGCTCGGCGCGCCTTCTGTGCTGGTCAACAATGCAGGCGCGACAAAAGACGGATTGCTGGCAAGCCTCTCGCTGAAAGACATCAATGCCGTGCTGCAGGTCAATCTGGTAGCGCCGATGTTGTGCATACAGAAAGTGCTGCCCGCAATGATGCGCGCACGCCAGGGCTGCATCGTCAATATTTCGTCGGTGGCTGCTCAGCGTCCCAATCGGGGACAGTCAAATTATGCCGCAAGCAAAGGGGGGCTTGAAGCCCTGACCCGGGCTCTGGCTGTGGAGCTTTCGCCACGCGGTATCCGTGTCAACGCTGTTGCACCCGGCCTTGTCGAGACTGACATGTCGGAGGGCGTCATGGAAAGCCATGGCAAGCAGATCAGCGATCAACTGCTGGTCAAGCGGATGGCAAAACCGGAAGAGATTGCGGATTCAGTCGAGTTTCTCGTCATGCACGGCGACTACATTTCAGGGTGTGTGCTACCGGTCAACGGTGGACTTTTGATGCGATGATGAAAAAAAGAACCTGTTTTGTTACCGGTGCAGCAGCCGGTATCGGGCGTGCGGTTGCCGAACTGTTTGGACGCGACGACGATGTTCACCTCATTCTTGTGGATCGGGACATCACCGGACTCGAAGAGTGGGTGGAACAATCACACCTGTCAGCGTCCCCTGAGACGCATCAACTCGATATCACCGACTGCAGCGCGGTGAAGCAGCTCTTCGAGTCGCTTGCACGCCGTGCCGTTCAGCTCGATGTGCTGGTCAACAGTGCTGGCATCTGTGACGAGAACGAGCCGGATGACGTGGGCACCTTCAGGAAGGTGATTGATGTCAATGTGCATGGCACCTTTCAGATTACCGCTCATGCACTTGCCCACATGCCTGGCCCCGGCTGCATCATCAACATGTCTTCCATTCTGGGACGGGCCGGCAAGATTCGCAACACCGGTTACTGCGCGTCCAAGCACGCTATTGTTGGCATGTCCAAGGCGCTTGCGCTTGACTTGGCCCCGCTCAAAATCACCGTTAACGCCATATTGCCTGCCTGGGTTGATACACCCATGTTGCGCGGAGAACTCGCAAAGCAGGCCTGCATGTCCGGGCAGGACGAAAAGCTGATTCAGCGCACTGCCAAAAGGCAGCTTCCACTGAAACGTTTCATTGCCGCAGATGAAGTTGCCGCACTGGCTTACTTTCTGGCCAGCAAGGAGGCTTCGGCAATGACTGCCCAGGCGCTGGTCATTGATGGCGGTGTAGCGCTGGGGATGTAAATGTCTGATACACAGGATATCCGGCGCTGGACCGGGAGTTTGATGGCTGCGGGTGTGCTTGTCCTTGCGGCCCCGGCACAGGCAGGTCTCGACTATATCGACGGTGAACTGAAGACTGGTGTGGCCTTTCATACCAAGGCTGCAGTCGCGGCAGGCCATCGGGTGGGTGAGCGGATGGTGCAGTTGCGCATTGACGCCCAAGGCTGGCTGGGTGATGCCGACTGGCGTGCAGAGGGTCGCTTGCGCACAGACCTGCGGCATTTGAACAAAGGGCATGGGCGCAAAGCACGTGAGTCGTGGAGACCTCATGCCGACTGGCGCCAGTTGTGGATCAGCCAACCGCTTCTGGGAGGCGAGGCGACGCTCGGGTGGCAACAAGTAGTGTGGGGGCGAGCAGACGAGTTAAGGGTGCTCGATCAGCTCAACCCGCTGGACTGGCGTGATGGTGTTACTGTCCTGCTCAACGATGCCCGGATCGCCTTGCCGATGCTGCGTTTTCAGAAGTTCAACGGTCCGTGGCTGCTCGATACGGTTGTCATGCTGCGTGGAGAGGCAGACCGCTATCCGGCCTTGGGAACTGACTGGCATACCAGTCGTTTTGACATGCTGGACAGCGCGCAGTTTGATGTTTCACCGGTTTCGGGCCGAGGGGCTCACCGGGCAGGCATAGGCATCCGGCTTGGGCGTACGTTCAACCGGCTGGATGCAAGCTGGGTGTTTGTCGAGAAGGCCCGGTCGCAACCGGCTTTCCGGGCTGAGGGCTTTGCTCCGGATGGCCGTGTGGCAGTCACTCGCTGGCACCCTGTAGACCGCATGTATGGATTCGGTGTCGCATTCGAGCCGGGTTACAGCCTGGTGCTGCGTTCAGAGTTTGGGGTGTTTCCCGACTATGTAGCCGACTTTTCCGAGTTCCGCACTCACCGTACAACCAGAACCCTGTCCTTGATGGCGGTGGACTATCTCTGGCGGGACTGGCTTTTGTCAGCACAGTGGCACCGCGACAGGCAAGGTTCAGCCGACCACGAAGTCACCAAAACCTACACCTTGTCTCTTGAAGGGAGCTTTGCAGCCGATCGCGGATCATTGCGGCTTTCTGCTGCCCATATGTCGTCATCCGAAAACCTCTTTCAAGTCCGTTTGGGGTGGAGGCTGGATGATCACCAGCGGATTGGCCTGCAGTTTGATCAGTTCTCTGGCAAGCCTGGTGGTCCGCTGGGTCAGTGGCGAGATCGTGACCGTATTTTTCTGTCGTATTCGCTGTCTTTTTGAATGAAGAAACAAGTTGGAGTCACTCTTGATGCCTAAGTTTTTTAATGTTTTGTCAGGAATGCTGGGTGCTGTGCTCATGCTTTCGACCTTTCAGGCCAGCAGTGCCAGCGAACTTGAAGCCGGGATGACCGGTGATCAGGTCATGGCCTTGTCAAGAGACCGCTATGAAGGTGAGAGCTTCGCCTCAAGAGTGCATCTTGTGCTGGTTGACCGGCAAGGGCGCGAGCGAGTCCGGGAGTTGTTCTTTCTGCAACTTGCTGACGAAGAAGGCAAGAGGGCCAGCCTGTTCTTTACCGCACCACAGGATGTTCGGGGTGTGGCTTTCTACATCGTCAACCCGCGTGAAGCACTCGGGGGCGAGGATGCGCAGTGGATGTATCTGCCCGTCAGCCGTCAGACAAGGCGTATCTCGGTGACGGACAAGCGAGGGTCGTTCATGGGCAGTACTTACTCCTATGCTGATCTGGATGGAGTGCGTGTCAACGACTGGGAAAACACCCTGCTTGGGGAGGAAGAGCTAAATGGACGTCCCGCCTGGATGGTGGAGCGCAAACCTGCACGACCTGAAGTGCTGACCCGGACGGGATATGACCGGGTAGTGGTCTGGGTTGATCAGGTCAATCATCTTTTGCTGCAGCAGGACTTTTATGACACGCGTGGAATTCTGTTCAAGCAGAACAAGACCTTGCGGGTGGAAAACGTTGATGGAATTGACAGCATCATGCTGAGCGAAACCGTCAATCTTGAAACTGGCAACAGCGCAAGAATGGATTTTCTCGATCTTCGCTACAACGTTTCACTCAGCCCTCGTCTGTTCGGTGAGGCTGCCTTGAGCAGGGGCCTGCGCCGAGGCGATGTTCCGCTGTTTGATGAATAGAAATGGGTCATTTTCTCGTGACCTTACTTTGCCGCAGCAGCAACTTCTACAGGATTAGATGATGGAACGCTACCTGGACTTCATTGAAGACCACGCCAGGAAACTCCTTGCCGCCTTGCTGATGATCACCCTCGGCTTTCTGGTTGCCCTTGGTGGTTTGACCTCCGATACCAATCCGTACCTGCTCAAGGAGTCTCATCCCGCACGCAAGAGCATGATCGACTTTCAGGGAGAGTTTACAGGCACCTTTGATTCGGTCATGGTGGGGCTGCGCAAGCAGAACTCGGTATTTAATCAGCTAACCCTTGATGCCCTGTTCGAATTCTCGCGCGAGGCTCGCAAAATCGTTCTTGCGAATGAGGCAGATGCGGCGACCTTGAGGTCACTGGCTAAAAAGAACTCAACGGATGGTGAGGCGGTCGGCTTCATCAATGAAATTCTCCGTGACGGACTCAGCCAGAGCGACTACCGGGTCGCGCTTGCGCTCCTTGCACACGCACAGTCGGCGAACTGGGCCGGTCAGGATATCCAGTTTTTGCGCTTTTTGCCTGAGCGACTCCATCCGGTCAGAGAGATGGCATCCATGGCTGACCTCGAGAACATCGTGCTCGATCCTGAGGGTGGTCTGCTGATTCATCACAGCCTGTATGCGTATGGACTGGACCCTGGCAGGGTAGAGTCAGAGATCATGAACAACGACCTGATGGTTAATGGCGTTGTTTCCCCTGATGCAAAGGTCACATTGCTGGTGGTTGAGCTCGGCGTCAAGCAGGACGACGCTGAGGGACAATTGCGCGCATACCATGTATTTCGTGATCTAGCCGACCGTATTCAGTCCAAGTATCCAGGTTTTTCCGATGAGGTCTATATCGCGGGAATGCCGATCTTCATTGCGGCGCAGGAAGAAATCATCGAGCGTGATCTGGGTGTGCTGTTCCCATTGGTCTTTGCCATGATCACCGTGCTGCTGATCGCTTTTTTCCGGCGTACACTTGGGGTCGTTCTGCCACTTTTGAACATCATTCTCTGCACCATCTGGACGTTGGGCTTAATGGCTTTGTTCAATGTGCCGATTGACCTGCTGACCAGTGCGCTCCCGGTCTTTCTGTTTACTGTGTGCTGCTCGGATGCCATTCATTTCATGGCCGAATATTACGAACAGAAGAGGCAGGGCAAGGACAACCAGGAGGCCAATCGCATTACGATGCGTCTGATGGTGCCGCCGATTGTATTGACCACGATTACGACAGTTGCCACTTTCCTCATATCGACACTCACCAATATCGTCAGCATACGCAATTTCGGGATATTCATGTCTGTCGGGCTTGTGGCTGCATTGATCATATCGCTGGTCCTGATACCCGCTTGGCTTTCCCTGTGGGGAGGCGCGACCAAAGGGGGGCATAAGCAGGTGTCGGGTTCAGGGTTGGCAGCCGCGCTCGAGAAGATCACCCGCTTTGTCATCACGAAAAGACGCCCCGCCTTGTTCATGTTGCTTCCCGCAGTTACAGGCCTTGCCGTACTGGCCTCAAACGTTCAGATCGAGGATTCCGGTGTAGCCTATTTTCGTGCGGACAATCCGTTCCGAGTGTCGGATGAGTTCATCAATCAGCATGTTGCCGGCACGGCCCCAGGCTGGATCGAGATTGACACCGGGGTGTCGCGTGGAGCGATTCAACCGGAGGTAGTCCATTTCATCGACGATATGGATAGCTTTATCCGGAGTCATCCGCATGTGGGGTATGGCTATTCATTGGCCACCTATCTGCGTCGGATGAATCTGGTTCTGGCTGATATGGACCCGGAGTTCAACAGAGTGCCGGCGAACCTTGCAAAGGTTCGCTTCAAGAACGAGTCGGGCGAATACGAAATCATCGATGTGGACGGGGCAGAACTCATTGCCCAGCATGTGATGCTGTTCGAGAACGGCGGGGGTTCGGACTTGACCAACGTGCTCAACAGCGATTATTCAAAAGCCCTGACGCTGTATACATTGACGACTTCAGTGGCAAGCGACTACCGGGATTTCCTGAACGATCTTGACAAATGGATAGAGGCCCACAAACCGGCTCACGTCGAGATCAAACACGCCGGCACAGCAGTGATCTGGACAGGGGTTCTTGAAGAAATCACAAGAGGGCACTGGCTCAGCTTCACGCTTGCCCTGATTGCGGTTTCAGTCATGATGATGTTGTGGTTGAGAAACTGGCGACTCGGCATTCTTGGCACCCTGCCATTGGCAATCACCGCCATTCTGCTGTATGCGAGCATGGCTGTTTTCGGGATCGAGTTGAACATCGGAACCGTGCTGGTGACCTACCTGATCGTCGGAATTGTGGATTACACGGCCCACCTCATCCTGAGAATTCGTCTATACGTCTCTGAAGGCCATGCGATTGATCCCGCCGTCCTCAAGGCAGTGCGTTATGTGGGACGCTCCATCGCTGTGAACGTAATCGTTTTTTCGGTCGGATTTCTTGCACTGCTGTTTTCCGACTACAAACCGATTGCGGATCTGGGGGCCTTGGTTGCACTGGCCTTGTTCATCAGTGGCGTGATGACTTTGCTGGTGATTCCACTGCTGGCGCCCTGGTTTTTTCATGAACGCCGTCAAGGTGAGCCGGATGGAGAGTATTCGCCTGCCTGACGCTGGTCAGTGTCGGGGCATCGTGACCATGGCGCTGTTTGCGCCTGGTTTTTTGAGTTCTGCCTTGGGCTACAATTCGCGCTTGCCAAAACCGGGGATTGAGCATGCTTCATGGCGAGCGCCCGAACGCATGGATGACGGTGTTCCTGCCGTTTGCGCTGGGTTACTACCTGTCTTATCTGTTGCGCACGGTCAATGCGGTGATCTCGCCCGCGTTGACCTCCGAACTGGGTCTGTCTGCTGCGGAGCTCGGCTTGCTCACCAGTGCCTACTTTCTGACCTTCGGTGCGGCCCAGATCCCGCTGGGGATAGCGCTTGACCGCTACGGCCCCAAGCGTGTCGAAGGCGGCTTGTTGCTGCTGACTGCGCTGGGGGCGATGGCCTTTGCGACCGGCGGTTCGCTGGGTGAGTTGAGTCTGGCCCGAGGGCTGATCGGCCTTGGGGTGTCGGCCTGCCTGATGGCGGGCCTGAAAGGGTTTGCGATGTGGTATCCGCCGGAGAAGCAGAGCTCCATGACCGGCTACATCATGGCAGCCGGCGCGCTGGGGGCCTTGACGGCCAGCGCGCCGGTTGAGGCCTTGTTGCCGGTGCTGGGGTGGCGGGGTATTTTCTGGGGGATTGCCGGGCTGGCCTTGGTCATCTCGCTTTTCATCTTTGTTTCGCTGCCAGGTGATGGCCGTCAGCAGTCTGGCGAGACGGTGGGACAGGCCTTCCGTTCGGTCGGGCATATTTTTGCCTCCCCGGCTTTTCTGCGTTTTGCCGGGTCGGCCATGTTTTTTACCGGTGGCTTTATGGCGCTGCAAAGCCTCTGGGCGGTGCCGTGGTTGATGAATGTGAACGGCATGTCGCTGACCCAGGCTGCCACCTATCTGGTGGCCTTGAACGTCGGAATGCTGGTCGGACAGTTGTCGATTGGTGTGCTCGGAACCCGGCTCAATCGTCGTGGCGTGACGCCGCTCAACCTGATTCAGGTCGGCTTCTCGGCCATGTTGCTGGTGCAGGTGCTGATTCTGCTGCAGTGGGGCCCGGTCATGTTGATGTGGTTTCTGCTGGGCCTGTTGGCCTCGGTGAACGCACAGGCCTATATTGCCTGCGCGTCGAGCTTCCCGAAGGCGGCTTTCGGGCGGGTCAGCACCGCGATCAACCTGATGGCTTTTGTGGGGGCGTTTGTGGTTCAGTGGGGACTGGGTTTGTTGCTGGACATGCTCAATGGCTTCGGCTGGACCATGGTGGTGTCGCTGAAAACCGCGTTTCTGGTCTTGATGATTCTGCAACTGATCACGCTGGTGCCCTTGCTGCTGAAGCGACGGGTTGATGGTTCATCTAACGGTTGAACCACTTGAGCACCAGCGCAAACACCACCAGGCTGAGCGCCGATATCCCTCCCACAATCCAGCCAACAAGCGGAAAAAACCGCGCCGAATGGTTGAGACGCTCAAGCGACCAGGGCACCCAGGACGGCACAGGAATCCGGGTAGAGAACACTAATGCGGTAAGAACCGTTCGATCTGATAGCGCGCTGCCAGAAGGCTCCTTGAAGCGGGAAGATGAGTGTTGATCAGACAGGCGGACAGGGACTGTTGAACACGGCTTTCCAGCTCAGCAAAGATTGCCTGTGATTTTTTCGGATGCTACCATTCCTTTCAACTGGATAATCAAAAAAAGGTAAGGAAAATGCTTGCTACGATGACCTCCAAAGGTCAGATCACGATTCCGAAATTGGCGCGTGATGCGTTGCAGTTGCAGGCCGGTGATCGGGTCGAGTTTGTTTTTGGTGACGACGGACGCTTGTTCCTGCTCTCGGCAACCCGGTCAGTCGCGAGCCTGAAAGGCATGCTGCCCAAGCCCGCCAAACCTGTCTCGCTTGAGCAAATGGACGTGGCCATTGCGGACTCAGCCGAGTCATGATCGGGCTCGATACCAACGTGCTGGTGCGCTATCTCACACAGGATGACCCAGTGCAATCGGCGCAGGCCAATGCCTTTATCGAAGGGCAACTTTCTGCGGTCGAGCCTGGCATCATCGGCCACATTGTCCTGTGTGAAGTGGGTTGGGTGTTGTCACGTGCTTATGGGTACACCCGTGAGCAGGTTTCCGATGCCCTCGAAGCACTATTGACCTGCCGCGAGTTTCAGGTCGAATCGCCCGATCTCGCCATCCTCGCCCTTCAGGACTACCGGCATGGCTCGGCCGACTTTTCCGATTACCTTCTCGGTCGAACTCATCAGCGCCTCGGGGCGCGCCATACCGCCACGTTTGACCGTAAAGCCGCCAGTGCGCCACAGTTCAGTTTGCTCACTTGACCATCGATGATGTTTCCGGGCAGATCGGGGAAAATGCTCAGCAGCCTGTCGATTGCGGACAGACAGGCTGAGGGGGTTACCGGAATGGATGCAATTGCAGTGGGGTTGGGTAGCTCGGCGGGTCCAGGGGTGTCGGTCCCGGAAGTGCCGGAGAGGGGGACAGACAGCCGTTCGGTGGGGGCATTCAGCGTCTGGCTCCAGAGCATGTTGCTGAGCCAGGGCGCGAGGCCCTGCCGGATTCGATGCGCTGGTATGGCATGCTCGAGCGTGACGCAGACGCTGCGCGGCCCGAATTGCATCTCGGCCTGATGCAGGCGGTTGAAAGGCAGATCTGGGGTCAGGCAAACTGCCCCGCTGCATGGCCGGATGCCCAGGCCCACTGAAAGTTGTAGCCGCCAAGGTGGCCGGTGACATCCATCACCTCGCCGATGAAGAACAGGCCGGGCTGCTTGGTGGCCTGCATGGTTTTGGAAGACAGTGCATGCGTGTCTACGCCACCGAGCGTGACCTCGGCCTTGGCATAGCCTTGCGTGCCCGATGGGGTGATGTGCCACTCTGACAATGTGCGCGCAATGGCGTCCAGCTCGGTGTGGGAGAACTGGCACACCGGCTTTTCCCATCCGTGAAGCGCGCACCAGGCGTGGGCAAAGCGGCGGGGCAGGTGCTCGGCCAGCAGGTTGGCCAGCAGGCTGCGGTCGTTGCGGTGCTGGTCAAGCCATTCGCCGCTGTCGAGGTC
>DAIMZH010000029.1:0-38257 GCA_036734105.1 Azoarcus sp.
ACTTTGTGACGCGGGATTCCGATACATCGGATTCGCTGAGCTGGACTCCCAGACTTCGGTTGCCGTCATGCCCGGCAAGAGCCATCCCGTGTGCGATCAGCGCCCAACGTCGCCAAGTGTCCGGGTGCCAGTTTTCCGGTGTCAGTTCCGCATAGACAAGCGCACGGGACAAGGCCGCAATTTGATGGGGGCGCAGTTCGCTGTCCGGGTCCATTCTTGCCAGGGCGGCTCGTTCACCGTTGTCCAAGCCGTAAGTGTCATTCTCGAATCGAGCGGATCTGCCAATGAGCCTTGCAAGTCGGGAGATCGGGCTCTCCTGTCGCGATGGTTGATCGGAAAGTGGTTTCTCTCGTGAATCCACGTTATCCACGGTCATGGCTGAGTTCCTTGTTGATGGCTTGCTGACGGAAATGTTCGGCGAGCACAGGAAGCGTTTTGCTGCTTCTCAGACCGCCGTGAAAACGGGAGAGGGCTGCTGATCTGGCACGGTAAAGCTGCTCGCAGCTTTGGGGGCCTGCGGAGAAAGCTTCAGTAAGGACCTTTTCAGCGCGATTTGCCGACGTCAGCAACCATCTCAGGTGGACCTCGTTGGGCTGATTCGATTCGATTTCTTCGTTGAGGTCGTCGAAGAAATGGGCGTCTTCTACTTGTTCGTAGGACTTCACGAAAACGGACGCCTTGTCCTTGGCACTGTCGGAGAACTTGTCCTTGTTTGCGCCTTGGTCGAACAAGGTAGCGAGAGCGGTCCACAGCACGCTACGGATCTGCCCGATTGAATGAACCCTCTCGCCCGCCAGCTTCGCCAAACGGTCCGTTTGATTTGCCAGCATCAGCTTGCGAACAGTCTTCGATATGGGAATACGGCGTTCGTGATAGCCCTCGGTCTTGCCCTGGCCTCGAGTAACTCCTTGCGCGAGCACCACGATCCCTCGATCGCCATCCTCTGGCTGGACGATCTGCATCGTCGAACGGGAATACTTGCTGCCAAATAGAAGTTCGGCAGCAAGTCGGTAGTGAAACCCCTCCCGACCGATGGTGAGCGCCTTTTCACCAGCGATGTCGATCGGTGTCCACGGGTCACCGGTGAGCCCGTTGCGGCTCTTGGCGTCAATGCGTGCAACCTTGCTGCCGGTGGTGAGCGCGTGGATCAGGTGTGTGCTCTCGCTGCACACGAGTCGAACACGCCGGCAGATTTCGATATAGAACGGGTCAAGGGAAGCAAACCCCAGACTTGCGGTGCCGTCCCATTCTCTGAGCCAGACCAGAGCGATGCCGTCACACCCCGGCATTCCTTGTTGCTCGACTATGTCGGCGCGACTGTTCATTAGCGTCCCGACATCCCGCCTCCAGCGTGCGCCCCAGTGACCAGCTGACACCACGCCGATGGCAGGGCGGCTACCGTAGCCGCGGTTCATGCGAGAAATTCCGTAGTTCCCAGCGCCGAGGACGCCCTCCTGCGTCTGCAAACTGATCAAGGACATGATCCAGTCATCGATCTCGCCATGGCGCATCCTGGTCGCCTTCAAGTCATGGTTCTTTGAAGTCACGAGCATGTCGAGTTCATCGGCAGCGCAGAGCGAGCTCTTCCATGTGCTTACGTCTCCTTGCGGAACAGGCGCCTGCATAAACGCAGGCCGATCATGCGGCGTGACCACGCACCAAGCTGCACCATCCGGGTGTTCTGGCGTGAGTGCGAGCAACGCCGCTCGCCAAGCCCCTTCCGTCTCGAAGGGTTCCTCTGATCCAGCATGATGCAGCGCAATGGCCGCGAGTTGAACCAGGAACGCATGCCACGGATGGCGTTGATGCGGTCGAAGCGCGGGAAAGTCCCTCACTTCGTCGCGACCCAATGCTGCGAAAAGTCCTGGCAGACTGTATGCATGAGACTGGCCACCAGCTACCAGTCGGGTGCGTATCAGCGGCTCATCAAGGAGGTTGAACAGCAGTGTCACGGTCGATCTCCTGCAGAAGGTATTTACTCTGTGCTGAGGCGTTCGAGCCCCAAGCGGCTGTAGCAGAACTGAGCCTGGCCCAGTCGAAAGGTGATGCGGTTTTCATTGATCGTGATGTCCGTCGGCTCTGCGTCGGGTGACAGGTCTTTGGGAAGCAGGTGGTGACGTATTGGCAGTTCGCCGAAAGGCAAGCCGAAGGGGCTTTCGTCTAGACTGAAGTGAATGATGCGATCTTGAGCACCTAGGCGCGTAGCGATGCGTACATCGGTGGGGAAAGCGGTTTCGCCAAAGGTCTGGTCAATGTCCAGTGCATGCAGGTGACCGATGGCTCGTTCGGCACTGGTATCGCCCTCAATTTGCTGGCCGACTTTCTGCCACGACGCTCCATGCTGAGCCTCAAGGGCACGCAGGCGATCGGGATGCGTTGCCGCCTCGACAAGGTAACGATTGTCGTCGGGAATGGATATCTGCGGTCGCTCGGCAATCAAAACACGGGTTGCCTCGAGAATGCGCAGATCGTCATAGATGCCGCCACCGTTGTGAAAACGGCCCAGCCCGTGCTGAGAGCGGGTCAGCATGGGGGCAAGGTCGTGCGCAGTCGGGGTCAGGACCAAGGCTTGGGCGGTGCGATAGGGTTCGGGGCGTTCGTCGGAAAATCGAACATGGCGATGCAGTCGTCCAATGCGCTGCAAGAGTACGTCCATCGGGCAAAGGTCAGTGATCAGCAGGTCAGCATCAATGTCGAGACTCTGTTCCAGCGTTTGTGTGCCGATAACGATGAGCGGACCGGTAAGGCGAGTTTTGCCTAACTGGAACTCGATGGCCGCATCCAGGGCGGGGCGATCCTGGCGGCTGAAACGGCTGTGATGGAGGGTGGGTATGCCGTTGAGACTGAAGAGCCAGTTCAGATCGGGAACGCTTCGCTCCAACGCGGCCAAAGTGGCGACTGCTGCGGGAACAGTGTTGCGAATGATCAACACCTTTGCGCCAAGGGTGGCTGCACCAATCGCCACCTGCGCAATGCGCTCAGGCGAGTCGATGATGTCATGAAGCGTCCACTCGACATTCTTTGAATGACCGGTCGGCGCCGTCGTACGAATCGCTCGGTGATCGGAAATGGCGGGATACGGGGCGGCACATGCCGCTTCAAAGGACATTTGCCGGGGCAGTTCTTGCCCGGTTTGCGGCGTCAAGGCGAGATAGCGATTGCGGGCGGTGGAGCCCAGCGTCGCGGACAGCAGCAGAGCGTGGCCACCGTTACCAAGATGAGCCTTGAGAAGACGCTCCAGTAATACGGTCATGTACGCGTCGGAAGCATGGACTTCGTCCACCACGAGCAGACTGCGGGAAAGCGTGGCATGGCGCAAGTGGGCGTGTCGCACTTGCAGTGCCCCCAGGAGCGCTTGGTCGATGGTGCCGACGGCTACCGGCGCAGCGAGAAACCGCTTGGCCGATTCGGCAGCCCAGCGATTGGGCGCCCTGCGGTCGTCCGGGTTGTCGGCCCACTGTACCTTGAAGTCGGGCAACGGTATCGCGGTCTGTCCGTCGGCGGCGACGTAGCCGGGCAAAGCTCGCACAGCCAACGGTGCGCCCTCGGGCCATACGCGTTGCAGTGTATCCGTGACACGTTTGTAGATCTGACTAGCTGCAACTCGTGTGGGAAGTGCGAAGTAAAGACTGTCGACCAGTCCTTCGCGAAATAGGTGGATGAAACGCCACAGAGCCGCTTCGGTCTTACCGCTTCCCGTTTCCGATTCGAGTATGACGAGAGGGCCCAGTGCCTCGTCGCTCATCGCAGCCTGAATGGGGCGAGGACTGGGGACAGTAAAAACACCAGCGAAACTCAGTGGGTTATCAATCAGCGTTTTACGCCAGTTATCGGCATTGAGGCCTACTGATGAAATTGCCTTATTGGCTCTGTTGGGTGCGGTAACTGATCGATTTTCACCTGGCTCGCTGAACGGGAAAAAACGAGTGTCGGAGCCAAGCCAATCCGCCAACTGCACGAGACCAGCAAACAGATGACCGAAGCCAGGTATATCGGGGAGGGCCTGCCCGCCCGACGAAAATGCCGCTGGGAAAAGGTCGAACGCGCGAGCAGCAATTTCTGTGAGTACCGCATCCGGGGAATACTTGCCTGCCGTGGAACGCCATATACCGGCTCCACGAACTGGCATGTCCATGATGGGGCGCCCGTGGTGACTGATGCTTGCGACCAATAACGAGTCAACGGCATCACCCCAGGTGCTGATTTTCTCAATCAGTGGCGAAATCGCGTTCTTTGCTGATGGCTCTTCAAACAGTGTAAAAACTTCACTTCCGTGACCTGCATGAACATGTACTGGCCAATCTGCTGGTATCTCTTCCTCATTTTTCCAGCGTTTGGCCTGAAAGCCGCTGTTTGCTTTACCGATGTCGTGAAGAAAAACTAGAACAGATAAGCGGGCAATATCCTGGCTTGTCAGTTCGCGTGATGCAGCAACTTGTAAAGCGCGAATGATGGCTCGGCACTGACACATTGCAGTGAAGCACGCAGCTACATCAGTCATGTGATCGACCAACGGGTGAATGCGCACAATTGCGTCGGCAGTGGCTCTCTCAAGCTTTCCGAATGCAACAAGCTTATCTGTCATGGCTAATTATTGATGGTTTGAGGATGAAAGCGCTTTAATGTGACTCATTATCCATACGCATAGGCTCGCCAAGTGAGCCTGGAACTGAAAGTCGGAAAATATTCTTGATTGTTCTGCTGATCTTCAGAAATTCTCAATGTAGACATCTTCCGCAGACGTCCACATCATAACCATTCGCCATTCATTAACCAAGTTGAATAATGAATCAATTTGAGAATCGCGCAGATGCACAATGTTTGTGCGTTATTTTTTGCAAGAACTCATGGTGAGCTTTTGCTTGGGTCCGCTTGTAGCGCCCAACGGTGCCGATGGCACAGTGACAGCCGGGGCACTACTGGGGTCGGAGCTCGGCTGCAGCTTGAGCCCCTCTTGACTAATCACCCTTTCCAAAAACCGGCTTGCGTTTCTCCAGAAAGGCAGTGACGCCTTCAACAAAGTCGTCACTGCCACCGCAGCGGCCAAAGGCTTCTGCCTCGCTGTGGAGTTGCTCCACCAGTGAAGCAGTGGCGCTTGCTGCGACCAGACGCTTGATCTCTGCATAGGCATGCAGCGGGCCGCTGCGCAGGCGTGACAGCAACTTGGCAACTTCGGCCTCCAGCGTATCAGCCGCAACCACCTTGTTGACGATGCCAAGGCGCAAGGCCTCGGCGGCGTCGAAGCGGTCGGCAAGCATCAGCAGTTCCAGCGCCTTGCGGGCGCCGACGATGCGCGGCAGGAAGTGCGACATGCCGCCATCGGCTGGCAAGGCGATGGCGCTGTAGGCGGTGGTGAATTTGGCGTTGTCGGCACACACGGCAAAATCACTGCCCAGCACCAGCGACAGGCCGAAACCGGCGCAGGCACCACGCACCTGAGTGACGACAGGCTGCTTGAGCGACTGCAAACCATCAACAATCGGATTGATCAGATCGGTGATGATGGCTTGATAACTCGCTTGTCTGCTTACGGCATCCTGGGCGAAATAAGTGGAGAAGTCCTTGAGGTCGCCACCGGCCATGAAGTGCTCACCAGCACCGCTGATCAGCACCACATCGAAGTCCTGGCGCTGGCGCAATGCGCGCACCACGCAGAGCAGGTCCTGCATCATCTCGACCGATAAGGCATTGAGCTGCGCTGGCCGGTTGAGGGTGATCGTGGCAATGCGTTCAGTCACATCCAGCAAAGCGGTATTGCTCAAAACAGTCTCCTCGTCCTTGCCAGGTGAGGTCAGCGAATAAACCTACCTCCCCGGCTGATCATGGTCAGGTCGACAAAGCTCGACCCATTGTGGTTGTTGTTGCTGAAGCTGAGTTCGAAGCCGCCAAAGTCGTGTCTTCGCAGGGTTTGAAGTGCACTGATCAAGCTTTCGCGCGTGGGTTCGGCACCCGCACGGCGCAAGCCTTCGACCATGACCATCGCCACCAGATAGCCTTCCATGCTGGTAAACGAGATTTCATGTCCTTCACGCTGCATGGCGCTGCGGTAGTTGCGCACTAGCGGGGTTGAGCCCGAAAAGGGAAAAGGCACCACCTGCGAGACCATCACCCCACGACCATTGTCGCCAAGTGCCTCGGCAAGTGGGCGACTGCCAACAAAGGATACATTGAAAAACTGCGGCGGGCTGAGCATGTCCTGCATCTGCAGGATCAGCGCAGCACAGGAGGCGTAAGCACTGATCTGCACCACGGCTGCCGGGGCCGCTGCCTTGAGTACCCGTGTCGCTTCGCTGACATCCACGCTGTTGCGTTCAACGGTGGCGATGGCCGTCGGCTCCAGCCCATGAGCCTGCAGCGCGCGTTGAACGCCCTCCAGCCCGGCTTGCCCGTAAGAGTCATTCTGATGGAACACCGCGATACTGGTGACACCGGTGCTGACCAGGTGATTGACGATGCGGGCGGTCTCTTCGAAGTAGCTGGCGCGCACATTGAAGATGTAGCGGTTAAAGGGTTGCCTCAACAATTCGGCACCAGTAAATGGGCCGATGAATGGCACCCGTGCCTCGGTGAAAACCGGCAAGGCGGCGGCACTGGTTGGTGTGCCGACATAGCCGATCAAG
The DNA here is from genome assembly GCA_036734105.1 of Azoarcus sp. Taxonomy (GTDB): domain Bacteria; phylum Pseudomonadota; class Gammaproteobacteria; order Burkholderiales; family Rhodocyclaceae; genus Azoarcus_F. The sequence continues at coordinate 6,621 of DAIMZH010000029.1, forward strand.
GCAAAAACCTGTTGATCCTGAATCAGTGTGCGCGTATTGGCGGCGGCACGATCCGGCTCATAGCCGTCGTCCAGTGACACCAGCTCGATCTTCCTGCCATTTACACCGCCAGCCTGATTGACCTCCTCAAAATAGGCGAGCATGCCTTGCCGCATCTCGGTACCCAGTTCGCCAGCCGGGCCGCTCAGGGCAGCCGACTGCCCAAGCTTGATGAGCGTATCGGTGACGCCAGGGCTGGCCGCCAGCACCTTCAGCGAAATTGACAACACGAACAGCACCAGAAAAAGACGTAGTACGCCAGCAAAGCCTGAAAAGTTGGGATGGGCTCTCATTATTAGTCTCCTGCCAATTGAGCCCCTGATTCTATTTCAATATGATGGAAGAAGATTGTCTAGGCGACATTTTTTCGGGACGGAGCCGTAGCGAGTAGCCCAGCGGCATGTCGGACTTTAGCGACCATGACGAGCCAAGTTTAAAAGCGAAGCCATAGCTGCTCGGTCTTTAGGCACATAGTGCTTCCGTGCAACGACAAAATAGCCCGACATGGACCGCTTATCCCATTGGCGCAGCAGGTCAGCCTCAAGCTCGGCAGGCCGCCAAACCCTCTTGCCAAGGCTCACACCCGCTCAAACAGACCTGCCGCGCCCATGCCGGTGCCTATGCACATGCTCACCAGTCCGTAACGCAGGCCCGGGTCACGCTGCATTGCACTCATCAGCGTAGCCACGCGGATGGCGCCGGTTGCCCCTAGCGGGTGACCCAGCGCGATCGCGCCGCCCAGCGGGTTGACCTTTGCGGGGTCCAATTCAAGCTGTCGCATCACCGCAATCGCCTGCGCGGCAAAGGCCTCGTTGAGCTCTATCCAGTCGACATCTGCCTGCGCCACGCCAGCCGCCGCCAGCGCGCGCGGAATCGCCTCGACCGGGCCAATGCCCATGATGCGCGGCGGCACCCCGGCAACCGCATAGCTCGACACCCGGGCGATTGGCGTCGCGCCATAGCGTTTGATCGCCGCTTCACTCATCAGCAGCACCGCGCCTGCGCCATCGGACATTTGCGAGCTGTTGCCTGCGGTCACCGAGCCACGCGCGGCAAACACCGGGCGCAGCTTGCCCAGACTCTCCAGTGATGCATCCGCCCGTGGCCCCTCGTCGGTGTCGCATATCTGAGCGAGCACCCTCACCGCGCCGTCGTTACCCGGCATGTGGGTGCGCACCGTGTACTGTGTGATTTCGTCTTGGAAGTGGCCGGCGGCAATGGCAGCGCAGGCGCGTTGGTTGGACTGCAAAGCAAAGGCGTCCTGCTCCTCGCGGCTCACCTTCCATTGCTCAGCGACTTTCTCGGCGGTCAGGCCCATGCCGTAGGCAATGCCCAGATTCTCCTGTCTTTCGAAGATCGCCGGGTTGAGGCTGACCTTGTTGCCCATGATCTGCGGCATCGCGCTCATCGACTCAGTGCCTGCAGCGATCATCACATCGGCCTCGCCCAAGCGGATACGGGCTGCCGCGTCGGCCACCGATTGCAGCCCGGACGAGCAGAAACGGTTGATGGTGAGGCCGGGCACAGTCTCCGGAAGACCCGCCAGCAGCAGCCCGATACGCGCCACGTTCATGCCTTGTTCGGCCTCGGGCATGGCGCAGCCGACGATGACGTCGCCGATCTCGTGACAATCCAGCCCAGGCACCTTTGCCACCACGGCCGCCAGTACATGGGCCAGCATGTCGTCTGGCCGCACATTGCGAAACATGCCGTTGCGCTTGGACACCGGGGTTCGGGTTGCGGCAACGACGTAGGCTTCCTGTATTTGCTTTTTCATGTTGTCTCCTGATGATCAGTTGCGCAGCGGCTTGCCGGTTTCCAGCATGTGCATGATGCGTTGCTGGGTCTTTTCGGTTTTCAGCAGATCGACGAAGAGCGCCCGCTCCACGTCCAGAATCCACTGCTCGGAAACCCGTGCGTTGGTCTCGACCTCGCCACCACACAGCGCGGTCGCCGCCGCTCGCGCCACTTTGTAATCATGCTCGGAAATGAATCCGCCCTCTGCCATGTTGACCAGCATCAGCTCGCAGGTGGCAATGCCGTTGCGCCCCGCTACCTTTACCGCAGGCTCCAGCATGGGTGGGCGATAACCGGCCTCTGCCATGCTGCGCGCACGCCGAATCGCGGCGTAGAGCAGTTCATGCGGGTTGAACAGCACATCGTCCGACGGCTTGGCAAAGCCCATCGCTACCGCCTCGAGCGCGCTCTTGGCCACCTTGGCCATGGCAACCGTCTGGAACGCGTTCTGCACATAGGGAAACACATCACCCCCTGCTGCGTGCTGCGCCATACGGTGCGCCTGCAAGGCAAACTCCTTGCAGCCACCGCCAGCCGGAATCAGACCGACCCCGGCCTCGACCAGGCCCACATAGGACTCCAGCGCCATCACTCGGTGACCGGCATGCATCAGGAATTCGCAGCCGCCGCCCAGCGCCATGCCCTGCACCGCCGCCACGACCGGCACCTGAGCGTGCTTGAGCGTCATCGAGGCCTGCTGAAACTTGGCAACCGTGCGCGCCAGCATGTCGAACTGCCCAGCCTTGCAGGCTTCGGCCACCTGCTGCAGGTTGGCACCAACCGCAAACGGTGCCTCGTGCCACACAACCACGCCGTCCAGATCACGTTCAGCCCGCGCCACCGCCTCGATCAATCCATCCAGCACCTCGTCGCCAATTGCGTGCATCTTGGACTTGAACGACACAATGCCAATGCCCTGGTCCTGATCGGCCCGCCGCCACAGTCTTGCGCCGTCGTTCTCCCACAAGGTCTCGCCCTTGTCCGGCGCGGCTTCACCCAGCACCTGATCAGGGTAGAGCTGGCGCTGATACACCGGCAGGGCAGAGCGCGGCTTGAGGCAGGATTGCTCGACCGAGAAAGAGCCTGCGGCCTCATGCACGCCATCGCGCTCGAAAACCCAGCTCGGCAAAGCGGCCTTGCTGGTGGCGAGTCCGGCGTCGATGTCGGCGCGGATGGCTTCGGCAATATCGCGCCAGCCAGCCGCCTGCCAGGTTTCAAATGGCCCTTGCGCCCAGCCAAAGCCCCAGCGCATGGCCAGGTCCACGTCCCGCGCGTTGTCGGCAATATCGCCAAGATGCACCGCGCAATAGTGAAACACGTCGCGGAAGATGGCCCACAGAAACTGCGCCTGCGGGTGTGTGCTGGCGCGCAGTTGGCCAAACCTTTCGGCTGGGTCGCGCAGCTTGAGCATGTCGGCCACTTCCGGCGCCACCTCACCTGCGCTTGGGCGATAATCGCCAGCAGCCGGGTCGAGCACCATGATCTGCTTGCCCTGCTTGCGGAAGATGCCGGCACGCGTCTTCTGGCCCAGCGCGCCCTTGGCAATCAATGCCTGCAGCCAGTCCGGCTGCGCAAACAGCGCATGCCACGGGTCATCCGGCAGCGTCGCGTGCATGGTGCCAACCACATGCGCCAGGGTGTCCAGCCCGACCACATCGGCGGTGCGATAGGTGGCGCTCTTGGGGCGGCCGATGCGCGGGCCGGTCAACGCGTCCACCTCGTCAAAGCCCAGCCCCAGCCGGGCGGTGTGGTGCATGACCGCGAGTATGGAGAACACGCCAACCCGGTTGGCGACAAAGTTGGGCGTATCCTTGGCGCGCACGATACCCTTGCCCAGCCGGCCAGTGAGCCAGGTCTCCAGCGCGTCCAGCATGCCGGCATTGGTCTGGCTGGTGGCGATCAGCTCCACCAGCGGCATGTAGCGTGGCGGATTGAAGAAGTGAATGCCGCAGAAACGCTCGCGCAGCTCTGCTGGCATCGCCTGCCCCAGCGCCTCTATCGACAGGCCGGAGGTGTTGGACGCGAAGATCGCATCCGGGCGCACAAACGGTGCCACCTTGGCGTACAAGTCCTGCTTCCACTCCATCTTCTCGGCAATGGCCTCGATGATGAGGTCGGCGTCGCGCAGCTTTTCCAGGTCACTGCCGTAGTTGGCCGCCTGGATAAAGCCGAGCTTGTCACGCGCAGCCAGGGGGGCCGGGTCCAGCTTCTTGAGTCCGGCCAGCGCCTTGTCCACAATTGCGTTGGGTTTGCCATCGGCAGGCAGGTCAAACAACACCACCGGCACATCGGCGTTGGCGCAGTGCGCAGCGATCTGCGCCCCCATGACGCCAGCGCCAAGCACCGCCACCTTTCGGATAATCAGTTTGCTCACGTGTTTCTCCCCCTTGTTTCATCCCCTGTTACGGGACAAGTATGTTGATCACGGCTGATGAGCCGGCAATGTGACTGCAGGGCGCCCACCCGGCTTGCCTGGGCACGCCTGAGCCAGCAAAAACTACTGCGCAGGAATGGGGCGTTTGCGCCCACGGTCATCCAGCGCGACATAGGTCAGGGTGGCCTCTGTCACCTTGACCACCACAGGGTTCTCCGGATCGCGCTCGGCATAGACCACCACGTCGACCGTCACCGAGGTTCGCCCGACCGAGCTGACCTCGGCATAAAAGCTCACCAGATCACCCACCGATACCGGCTGCTTGAACAAAAACGAATTGACCGCAATGGTGGCCACCCGCGACTTGGCGCGACGCCTTGCCGGAATGGCCCCGGCGATATCCACATTGGCCATGATCCAGCCACCAAACACATCACCAGCCGGGTTCAGGTCGGCCGGCATGGTCATGATGCGCAGGGCTGGCTGACGCTCTGGCGGCAGGTCAAACATGATGTCTTCATTGTCCGGCATTGTTTGTCTCTCCTTGTTTCAGGTAATGCATTGGGCCACCAGTCCAGGGGGCAAAACCGGCCCCGAAGATCATGCCGGCATCAGCCAGATCGGCATCGGCCACTACGCCATTGCTGACGCAGCGCTCAGCCGCAGCCAGCAAAGGCGCCAGCACGCGTTCGGCGATCTGCGCTGTGGCGCCGGCTGCCTTGTTCTTGTCCTTAACAGCCTTGCCGTTGTCCCAGCGGTAATAGCCTTCGCCGCTCTTGCGCCCAAGCTTGCCCGCCTTGACCAGCGCCAGCAGGCGGGCGGGCGGCTCGGCAGCAGCCTCGCCAGTCAGCGCCTTGCCAGCGGCAACCGCGATATCCAGCCCAACGCTGTCAACCAGCTCTACCGGCCCCATCGGCATGCCAAAATCCTTCAGGGCCTGGTCTACCGCCTCGGGGGCAATGCCCTCCTCGACACAGCGCAAGGCCTCCAGCATGTATGGCCCAAGCGCGGCATTGACCAGAAAGCCCGACGCGCTGCGCACTGGCAACGGCAGCTTGTCCATGGCGCGCACAAACTCTGCGGCGCGCGACACGGCAGCAGCGTCGGTGCCTTCACCCTCCACCACCTCGACCAGCGGCAACATGGTGACCGGGTTGAAAAAGTGGATGCCCACCAGCCGCTCAGGTGCCTGCTGGGCGCTGGCGATATCCTCGATGCGCAGGCTGGAGGTATTGGTGGCGATGATGGCGTCAGGCCGGGCCTCGCGCTCGATGCGTTGAAACAGGGCGCGTTTGGCGTCCAGGTCTTCAAAGATGGCCTCGATGATGACGTCAGCCTGGCGAATGCCGTCGCCAGCCGGGTCTGGCATCATGCGGTCCAGCGCAAAGCGCACCTGGCGCTTGTCGCCCTTGTACTTGCGCTCGAAGAACTTTGCCGCCCGCTTGATGGCTGGCGCGATGCGTTCAACCGACTGGTCCTGCAACGTCACGCGCATGCCGCGCTGGGCACAGACGGCGGCAATGTCGCCACCCATCACGCCCGCGCCCACCACGTGCACATGCCGTGGCTTGAAGGGCACTGCCCCTTCAGCCGGTTTGCCAAAGCCCTTCAGCCGCTCCTGCAGAAAGAACACCCGCACCAGGTTTCTGGCGGTCGGTGATCGGAATATCTCGTCCAGCGACGCAGACGCGTCGGCAGGCACATCCAGCGCGTTGCCATCGTAGCTGGCCCAGGTGTCGATGATGGCGTAGGGTGCCGGGTAGTGCTGCCGGTTTGCCTTGCCTTCGAGCTGCTTGAGCGCCTTGCCGGCAACCAGCTTGCGCAGCGGCCCGTTCATCAGGCGCGCCAGCAAGGGGGGGCGGTGAGCAGGCTGGCCCGACAGCACCAGCATTTCGGCAGCGTTCTCCATGACGCGTGGCGGCACGCACTCATCGGCCAGACCTATCCTGCGCGCCTTTCTGGCGTCAACGCCCTTGCCGGTGAGCATCAGGTCCAGCGCCACCGCTGGCCCGATCAGGCGCGGCAGACGCAGCATGCCTCCCCACGCCGGCATGATGCCCAGCATTACCTCTGGCAAAGCAAGCCGGGTAGCGGAATCATCCACCACCACCCGATAACGGCAGGCTAGCGCCAGCTCCAGGCCGCCGCCCATGCAGTGCCCGCGAATCAGCGCCAGCGTGGGAAAGCTGGCCTGCTCCAGCCAGTTGAACAGCGACCACCCTCGCTCGACCAGCGCACGCGCTGCAGTGCCGGATTCGATGCGGGTGAACTCCTCGATGTCGGCCCCGGCGATAAAGCCAGCCGGTTTGGCCGAGGCAATCACCAGCCCCTTGGGTGGATCGCGCTGCAGCTCGGTCACCACTGCAGCCAGCTCGTCCATCATGTCGACAGACAAGGTGTTGGTGCTTGATCCGGCCTTGTCCAGTTGCAACCAGAGCACGCCGTTCGGCTTGTTTATCAGGTTGATATGCTTGTATTGCGCACTCATCGCACCGCCTCCAGCAACATCGCCCCACCCTGGCCACCGCCTATGCAGATGGACGCCAGCCCACGCTGTGCACCCTCACGCTGCATCACCCGAAGCAGGTGCAGCACGATGCGTGCGCCGCTGGCCCCTACCGGGTGACCAAGCGCCACCGCACCACCATCTACATTAAGCCGGTTTTCATCAAGCTTGCCCGGTGCAGCCGATAACCCGAGCTGACCGGTGCTGTAATCCTCATCGTCCCAAGCGCGCAAGCAGGCGATGACCTGCGCGGCAAAGGCCTCGTTGATCTCGTAATAGTCGATATCGCTCAGCGCCAGCCCCTGACGCTGCAGAATCGGGCTGGCCGCATGCACCGGCCCAAGCCCCATCTGTGCCGGGTCCAGGCCAGCCCACTGGCTATCGACAATGCGTGCAAGCGGCGTCAGCCGGTGACGCGCCACCGCTTCAGCCGAAGCCAGAATCAACCAGGCTGCGCCGTCGGTAATCTGCGAGCTGTTTCCCGGTGTGACCCGCCCATATTTCTTGTCGAAGAAGGGCTTGAGCTTTGCCAGACCTTCCATTGAAGAATCCCGGCGTATGCCGTCATCGGCAGCATATACAGTGCCATCCCGGTCCACCAGCGGCACCACCTCATCCAGCCGACCGGCATCTTGCGCCGCGCACGAGCGCTGGTGACTGCGCACCGAGAAGGCATCCATCTCTTCACGACTGATGCCAAAATGATGCGCCAGGTTTTCTGCGGTCTGCCCCATCAACTGACCCACTACCGGGTCGGTCAAACCCTTCATGATGCCGATCACCGGAGCCAGATAGCCTGGCTTGAAGCGCCGCAAGGCGGCCAGCTTCTGCCCCATGCTTTTGGCGGCATACCAGCCAGACATCCAGCGCACCATGGCATCCGACAACAGCAGCGGCGCACGCGACAAGGCGTCCACCCCGCCCGCAAGCACCAGCTCGGAACGACCTGCCTGAATGTTGACCAGCGCCGAATCCAGCGCCTGCAGGCCGCTGGCGCAGTTGCGCATTACCGTCCAGCCAGGCACCTTGTGGCCGCAACCCATGCGCAGCGCTACTACACGACCAATATTGACCTCGTCAGGTGACGGGCTGGCGCAGCCAAGAATCACCTCGTCGAGCTGATCCGGTGCAAACGCTTGCCGCAGCAGCAGGGCAGACCCGGCGGCAGTGGCCAGGTCCGAAGCGGCGAATGGCCCTGGCGCGTTTCTGGCCTTGAGAAAAGGCGTTCGGGCACCATCAATGATAAAAACGTCTCGTGTCATTCGGTGTTAACTCCTGTGATCACTGGCAGGCGGCCTGGCTGGCGATGAGGACGGGCGCGTCATCAGACCCGCCTCACCGCAGCCACTCAACCGCTGTCAGGCTGCCTTGCGCAGCGCTGGCGCCTTGTTGGTATCGGTGCCAACATCAAGCAAGGCATCACCAAGACCAAAGTCATAGGCAAAGTCATCCACCCGAATGACCTTGTCGCGCAGTCTGTTGCGCTCGGCGACAGTGGCATACTCCTCTTCCGTGATCACACCAGCGGCGCGCGCCTCGCGCCACACCCAGTCAACATCGCCACTGACGTTGAGCCCGGGCCTGAAACTGCCACCCTTCTGCGCCTTGCGCAGTTTGGCCTCAATGGGGTCGGCTGCAACGGTTGCGGCAAGGGCCGCCTCCAGCGCACCGACCGCCTCATCCTCATCAGCAGGCAGATAAACGTCGGCGGTCAGCCGGTCACGGGTTGCCGATGGCGCTATCATCAGCGAGGCAACTTCGTGGCCAAGCTTGTCGGATGGCACCACGTACGGCCTGCCCAGCGGAAACACCACCAGACGATGCAGCAGTATCTGGAACAAGCGGTTAGGGAAGTTGGCAATGGCACCTTCAAATGCGCCCTGAATCTTGAACATGCAGTCCCATATTGCCCAGTGCATCAGCGGTGCGTCGGCGGCCTGCTGGCCTTCGGCCTCAAAACGCTTGAGCGTGGTGGTGGCCAGATACATCAGCGACAGAATGTCACCGAGACGTGCCGACAACTTCTCCTTGCGCTTGAGAGCCCCGCCCATGGTGCCCATCGAGATATCGGCCAGAAAGGCAAAGGCCGCCGAAAAGCGGGTGAGCTGTTGATAATAACGACGGGTTTCCGGCGCGACACCTTCGGGCACCTTGACGAACTTCGAGCCAGTAAACCCCATCACCATGGCGCGTGCGGCATTGCTGAGGCTGTAACCTACATGTCCCCACAAGGCTTGGTCAAAGGCTTTCAGGTCGTTGTTTTGGGCAGCGTGCATCTCCTTGAGCACATAGGGATGGCAGCGGATCGCCCCCTGACCAAACAGGATCAGGCTGCGTGTCAGGATGTTGGCCCCCTCAACCGTGATACCAACCGGAATCTGCTGATAGGCACGACCCAGAAAGTTTTGCGGTCCCAGGCAGATGCCCTTGCCACCAATCACGTCCATACCGTCGTTAACCGTCTGGCGGGCACGCTCGGTCACGTGATATTTAACGATGGCCGACACCACCGACGGCTTTTCGCCAAGGTCGATGGCACCGGCAGTGACGATGCGTGCCGAATCCGACAGATAGGTGTTGGCGCCTATGCGGGTCAGTGCCTCCTCGACGCCTTCGAAGCGTCCGATTGAGGTCTTGAACTGGTAGCGCACGCGAGCATAGGCACCCACCGCACGGGCGGTGATCTTCTGCATGCCGGTGTTGGAGCCGGGCAGCGAAATCGAACGACCGGCCGCCAGACACTCCATCAGCATGCGCCAACCCTGTCCAGCCATCTTCGGGCCACCGATGATGAAGTCCAGCGGCATGAACACATCCTTGCCACGGATCGGGCCGTTCATCCACACCGCGTTTAGCGGGAAGTGACGACGGCCAATATCCACTCCCGGTGTTTCGCGCGGCACCAGCGCGCAGGTAATGCCGATATCTTCTTCGTCACCCAGCAAGTGCTCGGGGTCATACAGACGAATAGCCAGACCAAACACGGAACACACCGGAGCCAACGTAATGTAACGCTTGTCAAAGCTGACCCGCATGCCGAGCACTTCCTCGCCATTCCACATGCCTTTGCACACCACCCCGGCGTCCGGAATGGAGGCTGCGTCGGAGCCAGCCCACGGGCTGGTCAAGGCAAAGGCGGGGATCGCCTCACCGCTGGCCAGACGCGGCAGATAGTGATTTTTTTGCTCCGGCGTGCCGTAGTGCAACAATAATTCGGCTGGCCCAAGAGAGTTGGGCACCATGACAGTCACTGCGGGCGCCGAGGAACGGGACGACAGCTTGGTCACTACCTGAGAGTGTGCGAAGGCAGAGAAGCCCTTGCCACCATAGTCCTTGGGAATGATCATGCCCAGAAAGCCCTTGGTCTTGATGTAATCCCACACCTCGGGCGACAAGTCCTGCTTCTTGCTGGCCTCCCAGTCGTCGCACAGGCGGCACAGCTCGTCGGTTTCAGTGTCCAGAAAAGCCTGCTCTTCGGCATTCAGCTTGGGCCACGGATAGGCTTCAAGCTTTTTCCAGTCTGGCTTGCCAGAGAAGAGTTCGCCTTCCCACCAAACCGTGCCAGCCTCCAGCGCATCGCGCTCGGTTTGAGACATTTCCGGCAAGACCTTGCGGAAGGTCTTGAAGATGGGCGCCGTAATCAGGCTGCGGCGCTTGTCACTGATGAACACGCCAAACCCCACTGCCCATAAAAACAGCACGCTAATCGTTAAGCCGAGCGGCCAGTTGGCCGAAATCGCCATGAACAACAACCAGGCACCACCTGCACCAGCCCAGGCAAAAAGAGGCGCTCGCCCGTAGGCGAGCGCAACCACCAAGGGAGGGAGGCAAAACAAAAGAAAACCGGACATTGCTATCTCCTGAAAATGACGTGATCTCTGCCACGCTTTGTTGCTTGTATGAAAATGGGTTTGCAGGCCAATGTTCAGGCTGCCGCGCTACCCTGAGCAGCTTGTTCGGCCAGACTGTTACAGAACGCCAGATCGGGAAGTGGCGCACGCAGTCCGCCCAGCAGGAAAGACATCAAACGGGGCAACAACAGGCGGGGGTCTTCATCCTCAAATCCGCCGGCAAAGAGCTTCAGCGCATCGGTACCGGCAATGGCGTAAGAGGTGGCCCCCATCATGAAGTGAAAGCGCCACAGGATTTCGTCACGCGGCACACCCGGCAAGGCGGCATACAGCGCATCCAGAAAACGGTTGAGGGTTTCGGCGTATTCCTCGGCCAGAAACTGCCGGACAAAGGCATTGGGGTCGGTATAGGTGCGACCCAGCAGGCGCATGAAGGTGTGACCACCATGTTCCGTATCACTGGCCAGCGCCAGCGCCGGGCCGAAATAGGCATCAAGCACCTGACTCGCCCTGACCGGTTTGCCAGACACGGCCGCCTTGCGCTCCACCTCATCGAGCTCTTTCAGGCGCTGCTCATTGAGCGCCACGAGACGACGCTTGAAAACCTCCTGAATCAGCTTGTCCTTGCTGCCAAAGTGATAGTTGACAGCCGCCAGGTTGGCGCCGGCCTGGGTGGTAATCATGCGCATGGAGGTGACCTCCAGGCCGTGCTCGACAAACAAGGTCTCCGCCGCATCCAGAATGCGGTTGCCTGTCTCGGTTGCGTGCCTGCCGGTATTGCTGCTCATTGTCTTGTCTCCTCTGGATGAGATCTTTGCCTCATTCAAACGTTTGTTTGAATTGTACGTTTGAAAACTGCCATGTCAACAATCTTTTGCTCAGACATTCAGGCCTTTGCCGAGGCTCCAGCTTCAGAGGTTCTTCTGTGCGCCCCTTCGCCATTACCCAGCAGAAACGCCGCCAGCGACGGCAGCAACAGCAAGGCACCAAACATGTTGATCAGGAACATCAAGGCCATCACCAACCCCATGTCAGCCTGGAATTTGAGCGCCGACAGGGTCCAGGTGCCGACCCCTACCGCCATGGTGGTAGCGGTAAACATTACCGCCGTGCCGCGCTGGGCAAGCGCTTGATAAAAGGCATCCGGCAGCGAATCACCATGTTCAAAACGATGCGACATGCGTTCGTAAAAATAGATTCCGTAGTCCACGCCGATTCCCACCGCGATAGCCACCACCGGCAGGGTTGACACCTTGAGGCCAATCCCAAGCATGGCCATCAGCGCATTGCAGAACACCGCTGCAATCATCAAGGGCAGGATGATGCACAGCGTCGCCCGCCAAGAACGGAACTCCAGAAAGAACAACAGGCTGATGGCACCAAACACCATGGCCAGAATCGCAGTGGAGGCGGCATCCACTGCTTCGTTGGTGGCGGCCATCACCCCGACATTGCCCGAAGCCAGCAGAAAGTCTATGTGTTCGCTGCGGTTGGCATCCCGGAAAGCCTTGACCTCACGGATGATGTGCGAAATGGTCGGCCCTTCGTGGTCGCGGGTAAAGATCAGCACCTGCATCGCGCTGCAGTCGGTGTTGAGCAGCCCGGTAGCGGTGTCCACCGGTGTTACCGACTGCGCCAGCACCGCCGGGTTGCGCGACAACACCCGCCACGAGGGGCTGCCTTCGTTCCAGCCGGCGTTGATGACCTTGGCCACGCCAGGCAAGCCCACCACGCTTTGCACCCCATGCACATTGCGCATGGTCGCCTCAAAGCGGTCCAGCTTGTCCATGATCTCGAAGTTGGTGCAGGCACCATCCACGCCTTGGGTCTGGACTATGACCGACAAGACGTCGACGCCAATCGAAAAGGAACCAACAATCGCCGCCGTATCCTGGTTGTAGCGGGAGTCTTCATGCAGTTCGGGGATGCCGTGACCAAGATCACCAGTGCGCAGGTCGCGCGACTTCCAGCTCGCGCCACCGAGCAGCAACACGGCAATCAACAGCACAATGCCTGCTCGGCGGGGCTCGGCCAAGGTGGCCAGACGCTTCCACAGCCAGTGGTCCTTGCTCTCGACAATCTGGCTGCGCTTCATCTCGGTCTTGCTCAGCCGCGTAAGCGACAGCAGCAAGGGCAACAAGAACATGTTGGTGATCAAGATGAGCGCCACCCCCAACCCGGCGGTCAGCGCCAGCTCGCGCACCATATCGATCTCGATGCGCATGATCACCAGAAAACCCACCACTGTGGTGGTCAGCGCCATGGAACCGGGCATGATCAAACGCCTGAAGGCCATGTGCGCGCTCGCCATCGGGTCGCTGCCCTGCATGATCTCCAGCCGCCAGGCATGTGTCATCTGCACTGCGTGGCTGACACCAATGGCAAAGATCAGGAAAGGCACAAGGATGGACATGGGGTCGATACCAAAGCCGATCAGCGGCAACAGCCCCATCAGCCACACCACCGGCACCATGGCACACAGCAGGGTCAACCCGGCAAGCTTGGCTGAGCCGGAATAAAAGAACAGCAGCACCGCGGTGATCGCAAAGGCCACGCCGAAGAACATCAGCACGCCGCGCGCGCCTTCGGTGATGTCGCCCACCGCCTTGGCAAAACCGATGATGTGCACATCCAGCTCGTCGGTCGCATGACGCTCCCTGAGCTCTTCAAGCTGCCTAGCTACAACGAGATAGTCGAGGCGCTCACCCGTGTTCGGGTCGATCTCCAGCAATTCTGCGGTAATCATGGCTGCACGGTGATCATTCGACACCAGACGCCCCACCCTGCCGGACTTCAGCACGTTCTCCCGGACAGTCTCAAGATCGTCAGGGCTGCCTTCAAAGTCGGCCGGTATTACGTTACCCCCGGCAAAACCGGCCTCCACCACTTCGATAAAGCGCACATTGGGTGTAAACAGCGAAGTCACCGTTGCCCTGTCCACGCCAGGGATGAAGAACACCTCATCTGTCGCAGCCTTCAGGCTGGCCATGAACTCCGGGTTATAAATGTCGCCTTCGTGCTGTCGCAAGGCAACCAGCACCCGGTTGGCTCCACCAAAGGTGTTGCGGTAGGCCATGAAAGTCTGCATGTACTCATGCTCGAGCGGGATCATCTTCTCAAAGCCGGCGTCCACCTGTAGACGGCTGGCCGAGATGCCAAAGCCCAACGTCAGCGCCACAAACAAGCCCAGAAAGACACCGCGCTGGGCAAACAGCAGCGTACCAAGCAATTCAACCAGACGCTTCAGCATCACAGAGTCCCCCTGCCAGTGGCTGCAACACGGAAGCGTTCAAAGCCCTCCTCACCAATCAACAGCACTTCACCGTCGCCAGTCTCAACAAGGCTGGACCGCAACAAACTCTGCGCCCCGGCCAGCGGCTCAAAACGCTGACCGCCGTCTGCGCTGATCAGCACCGCGCCGCTTTGCCCGACCAGCACTACGCGGCCATCAGACAACACAAGACCACCGAACATTGAGGTTGTGCCACCGCCGGTGTCGATCTCGTGCCAGCTTTCGCCATCGTCTTCGCTGCGAAACACATGGCCACGCATGCCAAACACCAGCACTGCAGCATCGCGCAGGGAAAGCGCACCAAAGAAGGAACCCTCATAAGGCGACTCAAGGGTCTCCCAGCTCTCGCCGCCATCGAACGAGCGCAGCAAGGTGCCTGCCTCGCCCGCCATGATCAAGGCCGAACCGGTGTGTGCCAGTGCGTTGAAATGAAAGTCCAAACCTTCCACCGGGTTTGACTGCCAGCTCTGGCCACCGTCGGCACTTGTCATGAAACGCCCATAGGCACCAACGGCAAGACCATTGCCATGGGCATCGAAATGCACCGCCAGCAATGGCTCTTCTGCGCCAGCGTCTGCATGAACCTGCGTCCAGCTTGCGCCATCATCGGTGCTGCGCAGAATCACAGCGTCATGACCCACTGCGACCAGCGTCTGCTCATCCACACGCGCCAGCGCGGTAAGCGTTGCCTGACTGGTGCTGTCAACAAGCTGCCAGCTATGTCCGTGGTCGTCGGAGGTGAAAATACTGCCGCGCTCGCCTGCCGCCACGATGCGCGATCCTGTCGCCAGCGCATCCAGCATCAACAAGGTATCGATTCGGGTTTGCGTGGCCGGCATGGGTGGGTCGGTGCGCGGAGAGAACGCAAAACCGGCCAGCAACAACACCAGCAAGACAAAGAGTAGACCAACGGTTTTCTGCATGATCAGGGCACCGGCAACACGTTGCAATGGGCAAAGCAGACCCCTGCCTGCTGCTTGGTGACAGCAGACCTGGGCATGAGAACAGCGAAACAAGCATGGGCGAATACGCCATCACGCAGCACCGGATGCGGCCGGTGCGCATGACGGCGCACCATGCTTAGCGGGTTCCTGCCCCGCGCAAGCCAGCCGGCGTAAAGCGTGCCGATCGCGGCTCAACTGCCTGGTAAACGCGCGGCTCGTCATTTCGCAATCCCATGGCAATGTAGCGGCCAGACTGGAGGTCGTGGTGGACTTCCAGATTGGGATAAATCATCGGAATGTCGTACCAGTTGATGGTGTGCAGCTCGGAGAAACGCCACAACTGGTCTCTCGCATCGTACTTGTCGATAGCCAGGATGGACCAGGAGTCTTCGTCAAGATAAAAGGTGCGGCGCTTGTACATGTGGCTGGTGCCGTCCTTCAGCGTGGCGTCGACCACCCACACCCGGTGCAGCTCATAGCGGGCATGATCCGGGTTGACATGGCCTGGCTGCAACACATCGGCCATGCTCACGGTGTTTCCGACCAGCTTGTAGGCGTTGTAAGGCACGTAGACTTCGCGCTTGCCAACGAGCTGCCAGTTATAACGATCAATGGCACCGTTATACATGTCAAAGTCGTCGTTGGTGCGCAAGCCGTCGGCTGCGGTGCCGGGGTTGTCGTAAGCTACGTTGGGTGCCAGGCGAACCCTGCGCTGCCCCGGGTTGTAGGTCCAGGCCTGACGGTTGCCCAGAAACTCATGCACCAGCAGGATCTGTCCGGCCAGCCGCGCCGGCGCTGTCACAGTCTGCAGAAAGTTGAACAGCTTGTCCTGTTCGATCTGCTCCGGCGACTTGCTCAGGCTGCCGTAGTGAAAGTCGTATTCATACTCGAAGCGCACTGGTGTGTAGGCGCCAGTGCGCGTCACCGCCGCCTGGCTCCAGTTCATCGCATAGGCTTCGCCGCGATAACGGGCCAGGTGGTTCCAGATGGCCTCCATGCCGTTTTGCGGAATCGGGAAAGGAATGCCACCGCTGGTGCCGGTAAAGGTGCTGCCATCGGCTGCGAGCGTCACCCGCGTGGCGTTGGCCATGGTCTGATCATAATGCGCCTGCGGGAAGGCCGCGCTGCGGCGGGTGGGGTAAACATTGAGCTTCCAGGTCGGGTAGGTTTCGAGCATGGCAATCTGACCCGGCGTGAGCTTGTCGCGGTGCTGCGCCAAATTGGAAGCGTCGATGGTGAACAAGGGTTGGTCACCGGCAAAGGGGTCTGCATAGTGCCCTCCGGTCACATGACCCGCCGGTGCGCTGGTCAAACCACCGTCCCAGGCCGGAATGGTGCCGGCGGCATTGCCGGCCTGCTCAGCACCCATTGGCGTCAGGCTCTGTCCAAGGCGACCCGCATCAGCAGCCGACACCTGAGCCAGAGCGGCGGTCGAGGCAAACGCCATGGTCAGTGCCGCGCCAAGTATTGAAAGTGTTTTACGCATTTCGATTATCTCCTGAATCCCGTGCCGTTTCTCAGAACGAATAACTGACGCTGATCGACAGGAAGTCGCGGTCTTTCATGGGGTTGGTGTGGCTGGCGTAGGGCGTGCCGTCTGCATCGACCCCCTTGATCTTCTTGCCGCCGAAGAAGGTTGTATAAGCGATGTCGGCCTGCCAGCGCTGCTGGTAATTAACACCAAGACCAAGCGTAACCGCCTTTGCACCTTCGTTGAAGGTCGGGCTGCGGCCGCTGACGTCATGCGAGAAGGCGATACGCGGTAACAAGGTCGCGCCAGCGATTGCGTTCGGGTATTCGGCCCTGGCGAGCAAACGATAACCCCAGGAGTTCTCGGTGGCAAAGCAATCGCCATCAGTTGAACCGAACGACGCTGCCGTTGCTGATCCGGGTTGTGGCAGATGGCAACCGGGGGCAGCAAACTTCAGCCCGGAAGGCAGATTGAGCCTTGTGTAGCCAAGCTCACCAACCATTACTAGCTGATCGGCACCCAGTACTTGCGGCCACGCTTTGGTGCCGGTGAACTGAAGCTGATGCATCTTGACCCGGCGATAACCCTTGATCTCGGTGCCATAAGGTACTGCAGCTGCCTGAGCAGGGTTTGTCCCGGTCAACTGGTTTCCAATGCCTAATGCTGCTCCGAGGAGTTCTGCCGAGGGCAGTTGCAGAGGTTGATTGTGCCGGTAGGAATATTCGCCTTGCAGCGCAATGCCCGCTGGCCCTTGCGTGTTAAAGCTCAAACCGAAGAGTTTGATGTTTTTGGGGTAGTCAACAAAGTATGTTCCCGCCCCGCCTCCAAGTGCAGACGCACCGCACGCAGCATTCGTTGCGTTTAGTGCGGATATCTGGGTGGCGAGCGCAACGTTGCCGCCTAGCTGCGCCGCAAGCAGCCCGATATTCCCGGCATTATGCAAAAAGCCAAAGGTCGGGATATCGACAACGTTACAACCGGGGAAAGCTGGGGCTACGGGCAAACCGGCCGCAGTGAGCGCACCTGCAGCGCCGGGAGGAAGGTTGTTGGCGATGCTGGCTGGTGCCGTGATGCCCCCACGATAACCCGAAACATACGGCGTACGGCTATGGTAGTTAACATGGTAAAAACCGATTTCGGTGAAATTCAACTCCGGGAAGAATGCCCTCAGGGCGATGCCGTACTCTCCGCCATCGCTCGGGGTGCGGTCTTTAGCGCGCGGCGCAATCAGCGGACCAACCGGATCGGCAGGGAAGATGCCGGACCCCGGGGTGATCATGTTCCCATCATTCCTGCGCCCAAACCCGGTGTAAGCATTGCTTCCACCCACCGCTACAAAATCATTCGTGCTGAAGAACGTCCCCACCGGATCGATCTTGGTCTTCTCCCACTGCGCCATCCACACCGCCTCCAGAGAGACGTTGTCCGTGAGCTGTTGCGAGGCCCAGATCATGGGGATGGGGGTCAGGCCTTCGCGCAGCTCGGAGCCGGGGGTGCGCAGGCGGGTGACGTTGACCGGGTTGAGCACGTTGATGCCGTTGAGGATGAAGGTGCTCTCACCCCAGCTCACTACCTGCTTGCCTGCGCGCAGGTTCAGATCGCGCCCACCGACATCAAAACGGCCGCGCACATAGGCGTCGAGGATTTCGGCGTCTCGCCCTGCCTCTTTACGCGAGGCGCGATTGAGCGAGCGCTTGCCCATGATCGCGTCGTCGTAAAAATATGAGGCCCGGAAAAACCCACCATAGTTGCGATAATTGAGTTCAAGGTCGTGAGTGGCCTTGAAGGCCAGTGACACCAGCTCGCCCTTGCGGTAACGCAGGTTGCCGTCGTCGGAGTTTGGGTCGCGCGAGGTGCCACCGTTGGCTATGCTGAGCAGCGACTTTTCACGCCCCTCCATGCGCCACAGCGCACCGACTGACAAGGTAGTGTCGAAACTGCCTGTGACCTCGCCGCTGGCGCTGGTAAATTCAAAGGCGTGAACCGTGTTCGGGCTGGCAAACGCCAACGCAACTGCGGTTGCTACTGCGCTCATGCCGAGCGCGGGCAGCCGCGACGCGGCTTTGCCTTGCTTGAAGCTCATTTATGACTCCTCCTCCAGAGTTGTCGGTCTGCGCCGACGGACCACCACGAATTTTTGGGCACGCAAGTTCAAGTTGCGCACAAGTCTCCAGTTTTGCTTCGGCCAACGCTACTTTGGTGGCCTGGCATGAACGTTTGATCTGTTTTCCATGCTTTGCCTCTGCCGGACAAATTGCAGTCTGGAAATTCAGCTTTCTCAAACACCATTCAAACGTTCGTTTTAATTTGACGTAGACCGACCCTCTTGTCAACAAGGTGTTTCCCGTACCATTCGCCGCCAGCGACTAGAAAGTGATCAGCAACAGGCCTTCAGACCGGAGGGGCCTCCTTCACTTCGCACTGAAGGTGCGAGGTTTCAAACCAGAGTCAGTTTTACGATGAGAAGACGGTTTACCGACACTTGGAAGACCCAAGTGTCGGATTTGTGCCACTTTTCATTGACGAAGAAGCGGTAGTTGTAGATGATTGTTCGGTTTCGCTTTTTGACCCTCTTGTCAGCCTTTATGGCTGCTTGTAAGCCCCTTCCCGGATGATCCAGAAAAACCTGATCAAGGCTGTTGTCGGTCTTGTCGCCTTCTTGGTGGCGATGGGTCTGCTCGGCTATCTGTTTGAAGAGGAACTCACCGCCGGCACGGAATGGGTGGTCGACCGCATCGGTTTTGTCGGCCTGGCGCTGATCCTGTTGGTCACCGACACTTTTGTGACGCCTTTCCCGCCAGACATCCTGTTGGTGGTGGTCTCACGCAGCCGCCTTGCCGCCGACTGGCCAATGTATGTGGGCATTCTCGGCGTGATCTCGGTGATTGGGGGCATGCTTGGTTACAGCATCGGGCGCTGGCTGGGTCACTTCAAGTGGTTGCAGCGGTTGTTTGGTGACTTCAAGGATGATCACCACGACTTCATCCGAAAATACGGCTTCTGGGCGGTAGCTCTGGGTTCGGCCACCCCGCTACCCTACTCGGTGACTTGCTGGACCGCCGGGGTGCTCGGCATTCGCTGGACCTCGGTGCTGGCGGCCTCGGTGCTGTTCCGCATCCCGCGTATTTACGGCTATTACTGGCTATTGAGCACTACTGGCAATTTCTTCGGCTGATCTCACGCGGGCCTGTCCGCGCTGCTTTACAATTCGCCGATGAGACGCGCATCCACCACCGCACTGCCCGCCCCCGAGACGGCCGAACGACACGACTGGCAAACCCTCAAGAGTCTTTTCCCCTACCTTTGGGCTTACAAGCTGCGGGTGCTTTTTGCGCTCGCTTGCCTGATTTTCGCCAAGGGCGCCAACGTGTCGGTGCCGCTGGTGTTCAAGGGCATCATTGATGGGCTGACGATTACCACAGAGCAGGCCTTCATCGTGGTGCCTGCCACTTTGCTGCTGGCCTATGGCGTGCTCAGGCTGTCAAACTCGCTGTTCACCGAGTT
Source organism: Azoarcus sp. (assembly GCA_036734105.1). Lineage (GTDB taxonomy): Bacteria > Pseudomonadota > Gammaproteobacteria > Burkholderiales > Rhodocyclaceae > Azoarcus_F. The sequence continues at coordinate 26,399 of DAIMZH010000029.1, forward strand.
GCGCGAGATCGTGTTTGCTCGGGTTACACAGCAGGCGGTGCGACATATCTCGCTACAGGTTTTCAGGCACCTGCACGGGCTCAGCCTGCGCTTTCATCTGGAACGCCAGACCGGTGCACTGACCCGTGACATGGAGCGCGGCAGCCGCTCCATCAACTCGCTGATCAGTTATACGCTGTATTCCATCCTGCCCACGCTGGTGGAAATCGGCCTGGTCATTGGCATTCTGTTGCTCAACTACGATGCCATTTTTGCGATCGTCACACTGATGACGCTCGGCACTTACATCACATTTACAGTGGTGGTCACCAACATGCGCACCGCCTTGCGCAGACAGGCGAACGAACTGGACTCTGCAGCCAATGCACGCGCCATTGACAGCCTGATCAACTACGAAACCGTCAAATACTTCAACAATGAGGCCTTTGAGGCGCGACGCTACGACGAAGAAATCGAAAAGTGGACTGGCGCACAGTTGAAAAACCAGTTCTCGCTGTCCGCACTCAACGTCGGTCAGGCCATCATCGTCTCTATCGGCGTCACCATCATGATGTGGCTGGCTGCGCAGCGTGTCGCCTCCGGCGAGATGACGATTGGCGACATCGTGCTGGTCAACGCCTTTCTGATCCAGCTCTATATTCCGCTCAACTTTCTGGGCGTGATCTACCGTGAGTTACGGCAGGCGCTGACCGATATCGAGCGCATGTTCGGCCTGCTCAAGCAAGAGGAAGAGGTGGCCGATGCCAGCGACGCACTATCCCTGCCGGTGGGTCCGGCGGGTGTTCGATTTGAGAACGTCTGCTTTGCCTATGATCCCAAGCGACAAATTCTGGTCGACGTAAACTTCGAGATTCCGGCGGGTCACACAGTCGCAGTTGTCGGACACTCAGGCTCCGGCAAGTCTACGCTGGCGCGTCTGCTTTACCGCTTTTACGATGTGGGTAGCGGCGCTATCCGCATCAACGGCTATGACTTGCGTCAGCTTAAGCAAATCAGCCTGCGCAGCGCCATCGGCATCGTGCCGCAGGACACGGTGCTGTTCAATGACACACTGTATTACAACATTCAGTACGGCAGGCCCGAGGCAAGCCGTGAAGAGGTGGAGGCTGTAGCCGCGGCAGCACAACTGACCAGTTTCATCGCGCACCTGCCCGACGGTATGCAGACCCGGGTTGGCGAACGCGGGCTAAAGCTCTCCGGTGGCGAAAAACAGCGGGTAGCGATCGCACGGGCTTTGCTCAAAAATCCGGCCATCCTGATCTTTGATGAGGCTACCTCAGCCCTGGACTCGCAGACCGAGAAGGCCATTCAGGCGCAGCTAGAGCTTGCCGCAGAGGGGCGCACCGCGTTGGTCATCGCGCATCGGCTGTCGACCATCATGAATGCCAACCAGATCATCGTGATGGATGCCGGCCGCATCGTGGAACGCGGCACGCATTCCGAACTACTGGCGCTGAGTGGTCACTATGCGCGCATGTGGGCCTTGCAGCAGCAAGAGGAGAAACAAGCCGACCAATAGGCAAGCTGAGTCCGCTACAGCGGTTTCACAAACCGCGCAAAACAAGCTCGCGGAGCTCTTGGGACAGGCGGATGAGTTGCGCTTCGGCCTGTTGAACCGCTTTTCGGCCGGCCTCTATCTCGGCTTCAATCGCATCCACCCGAACACGTCGCTGACGGGTGGCAGCGCTGTCGTCACCAAGCTGCACAATCAGACCAACCAGTCGCTGCTGATCCGCAATAAGCTGAGACTCGGCGTCGCGCAATCGTTGTAATTCGGTATGCAGATTGGACTCTTGGGCGCGCAAGCTCTGCAAGGAGGCAAACAATGAGCGGGTTTTGGCGTCTGGCGCCAGTCCTTGCCAGAAAGCGAGTTGATCTACATCGAGATCAAGCAGGGCAAAACGGGTTTCACGCAAGCGTCTTTCAAGCACCTGGTGCTCGGTGAGCTGCCCCACCGGCACAGCCACCTTGAAACTTACCGCGTCGAATGTCGCCTCGCCCCCCGGCGTCTGCAATTCCCAGCCGTGCTTGAGCGGGTGGGCAATGGTCAGGCTGCGCGCCCTGTCATCCGCGCCCTGAATCCGATAGCTGGTGCGTCGCTCCAGCCACTCTTCGCTGACAAGCACACCATCGATGATGCGCAGACTGTGCAGACGCTGATCGACACTGCTGCGCTCGTCAATCCGCACTGCGGTGTCCCGCGCAAACTCCACAATCTCGCTTGCCCCCGGCGCCAACTCCGGCATCATGGCGTCGCCCGCGTGCCCACGTCCGGACTCGTACAGGGTGAGCACCCCGGCAGGCAACCGCAAGGGCAGCGGATTTTTGACACTCAGTGCAATCATGGGGTGCACCGCGCCAGCGCCGCCACGGAACAGTGTCAGACGCGCGTCCTCAAGTCTTTCGCGGAGAAAAGGCAAGCTGATCATGTCACCCGGAGCAAGCGACACTGGTGTGGCAAGTGTGAAGCGCGAGAAGCTTTCGCCATCGTCCATGGCAACCGGCGCCACCGCAAAGTCGGCCTCGGCAGACAAAGCCATGGAGGCCATCGGGGCCGGCATGGCAGCGACGGATCGTGCAAGCGGCGCGGCCAGCTTGCGCGCCACCGGCGTGCGTTCATAGAGCCGCGCCTGCAGGGCCTGCACCGCGCCAGTCGCCAGCGTCAGCTCGACGCTGTCCCAGTTTTGTCCGGTCGCGTTTTCGAGCACGGCCCAGCCAGTCAGCACCAGACCATCGGCGCTGTCTTCGGCCCGCCAGGCGGTTTTCCACTGGGGTGCTGACTGCAGCCAGCCCAGCGTGAGCTCGCGCGGCGTGGTATCGCTGCTGCTGATGCGCACTGCAAGCTGTTGCGCCGTGGCGGCATCACGCACGGCCACCAATCCGCGCTCCAGCGCTGCGCGGTCAGTTTCGTCAGCAAATCGCAGCGCTGTTGCTTCATCAAGCAGCACCTGCGCAATCGCGCCCTCGTCGGTGCGCAGCGCGAGGGCGACGCAAGCAGTTTGCGCCTGCTCGGTGCAGGCAATATCGCGAGATCCCATCAAGCGACCTGATTGCGTCACGCCCCGGCGCTCAACCGAGACCGGCGCGCCGGTCATCGCGTCAATCAATACGCGCAAGCTGGTCAAGGCGTCCGGGCCAAACGGCAAACCGGAAAACACATCCTCCGCGCCACCCGGGCCGGTGAGGGTGAGTTGAGGCACGGCTGCAGCGGGGTCAAGCACACGCAGCGACTTGAGAAAGTCGTCAATGTGATCTCTTCGCACATTCAGGCTCAAGCCTTCTGGCGCCAGCGTGCCCTGAGCTTCAATCAGCGCCAGACCGGAGGTGGACAAGGTGACCGCCCGGATCTGCGTCTGGGCAAAGGCAGGCAGGGCAAAGACGATAGACAAGACTAGCGAAACCGTACGCAGTCGCATGATGTGGGCCTCCAGAAATGAACCCCAAGAATAGAGCTCCATGCCGGTCTGCCGCAAGGCGATTCACAAGGCGATACAAAGCAACTGATGGGCGACAGGCTTTCAGGCCTGAACCGATTGCTGGCCCGCAAAGCCGAAGCCATGCTTGCCATTGGCCTTGACCCCATACATGGCCTCATCAGCCGCGGCCATCAGGCTTTCAGCCGACTCTCCATGCTCGGGATAGCAGGCAATCCCAATGCTGGCGCCCACCCGGCAGGCCGTGCCATCGATATCGATCCGCTTGTCGAGTGCGGCCAGAATGGCCCGGGTGACCACCACTGCATCGTCGCGACTGTCAATGCCGGACAGAACAAGCACGAACTCATCCCCGCCAATCCGGCCGACCATGTCGCTGTCGCGCACGCAACGCTTGAGTCGTTCAGCCACTTTGCACAACACCATGTCGCCGGCTGCATGGCTCAGCGTGTCGTTGATCGCCTTGAAACCGTCAAGATCGATGAACATCACCGCCACCTTGGCACGTTCGCGTCGAGCCAGCGCCAGCGTGTGCGACAAGTGGCTGCGCACGTGTCTGAGATTGGGCAACTCGGTAAGCGGATCGAGATTGGCCAGTTGCTCGGCCTGACGCATCCGCTGTGACGCGAGCACGGCCGTCAGATAGGCGCTGACCGCCTGCACGGTTTCAACATCGCTGGCGCCGAGACGGGGCAAAAAAGGCCGTTGCTCACGCAGTCGGCTGGTCAACAACACCGCGATCACCTCGCCATGAAGCATCACCGGCGTGGAGATGAAGTAATTCAGGCCAAGCGTCTGTCGCAAGTCATCGTACAGCTCGGGCGAAGACTCGGCGGTGACCAGCACCGGCGACAGCGGCGAAAGAAATTCTACCGGCAGATGAAATCTGGCAGCCATGATGGAACATCGGGTGTGCGGCTCATAACCATGCAGGGCAGTCGGCACAAAACCGTTGTCGCTGGGCACCAGCACTGCTGTGCGCTGCATGTTCAGCGCACTGTTGATGCGGCTGCTGACCACCACAAAGGCGTCTTCGGCATCTTCCGCGTTCCCCTCCAGGCCCAGCGAGGCTGCCAACTCTCCCATCAAGGTAAAACCACGTCTTTTTTGTTCAAGCTCATGCCGCATCTGGGCAGCCCGCAGATCGGCTTGCACCAGACTGGCGGCGAGAAACTCCATTCGATGCCTCAGATAGGCAACTTCATTGTGCACGGAACTGGCGTCAGTCGGCGGCGAAGAGGGGCTTGTCATGACAAATTACTCGCTGAAAAGGCAGAACACGCCTGTCCAGTCCAATGCAGTTGGACGCCCCAGCACGTCTCCGACTTCAACACCGGTGTAGACGCCGAGAAGCGGAACCCTGTCCGCCACGGCTTGCTGGACGATGCGGGCGTCTTCATCCTCGATGCCGGCATAGCCTGCAGCCCGCCCGGCACAGTTGATGTATAGCGCAAACACCGGTCGTCGCCCATTCAGGCCATCGAACAGGCGCTCGATTCTTGGTCCGATATAGTCCAGTGTGACGCTGCGATGCATGATCTGCACCTGCGTGCCTTCCACCAGGTCGGGTTCAAACATGACCAGGCCGCGACGTTTGCTGTCCACCTTGAGGCACATTCTGTTGACATAGCTGGACTCGTCAAACGCTGCCCATTTGTTACCCTTGTTCACCCCGAGGGTCACAAAAAAACCGTAATCACGCGGCGAAAGCGCGGGCCCGAGTATCCGGCGAACGAAGTCGAGCGCGGGCTCCCCGTCGATTTCAAGCACAGTCTGGGCATCGGCGCGGGTAACGGTGTAATAGCCAGTGGCGGGCTGGCAGCCGTGCATGATGGCACTATCCATACACAAACCGCCTTCGCTGAACGCAAGCGCCAGCACCTGCCGCTGAAGCGTCTGGCTGCCGGTCCATTGCCAGGTTGGCGTTCCGAGCATGTCACCAGCCAGACCCGCGCCAACCAGTTTTGGCAGAAAACCGAGCGACTGCTGGATGCCCTCCAACAATGGGGTGGCCATGATCAGACGCATGCCACCGCGCGTGCGATCAACCGTGTCGTAGAGCAGCACCACCGCCGTATCGGCCAGCACACCGGCAACGGCCAGTCGCTTGCCCAGTCGCTGCCCCACGGCGAACTCCCCGTCCGCCAGGTCGCCTTCGGCAAACACCTCGCAGCGCGCACCGTCAAACTCCAAAAGCGCCAACCCAACCTGGTCGCCGGCGTAACCAAAACTTTGGTTGGTGATGGCGCCCACCGACCACCCTCCCACCACCGGCGTCTGGCCACCCACCGCCACCGCCACCGCATCACGCAGGACAAGCGCATCATGACTGGCAGTGGAGAACAGCAAGGCCATGTCGCATCGTTCAAGGTTGCTGCCGACCCGCGCGGCAGCAACCGCCTGGCGGGCCGCCGTGGCGCTATCCGGATGGTCGCTATAGCCGACCCCAACCTTCATGGTGCGTCCAGACCCTCGACCACTGTCGTGCTGCTGACCGGGATGGGCGACAGAAAGCTGTTGAGCACCGCAGACTTGCGGTCCAGCGTCTCCTTGCTGCGCAGCAGGCTGGCCTTGTCACCCTTGCCTTTCAGCCGCACCGTATAGTGGATGGCACTCGCCTGGCATGGCACCTCGCGATCAAGGCCTAGCAGTCCAAGCATGTTCCAGTCGATTTCGGTGTCCACCTCAATGCTTTCGATTTCAGTGCCGAACAAGGCCGCGTTGGCCGCAATGCCAGCAGTCATGCAACCGCACAAGGCGGCTGCCAACAGCTCGCCCGGATTGGGGTGCTGATCGGTTCCGCCCAGCACCGCTGGCTCATCCATGGAGACCGCAAACTGGCGACCCGGTCGGGACACCACCTGCCCGGCAGCATAGACTTCGGCCACAGTCGCATCACAGCGTGCCCCACCCTTCCAGGTGGAACGTGCCACAAACCGGACCGCAGCCACCGCCGGGTCTGCCTTGACCGCAGCCGCAAAGCCCTTCATCGCATCCACATCAATTCCGTTCAGTGCCATGACCACCCATCCATGTCCGTGATGAAAGCATATGACTTTGGGTATCGATGATGGCACCAAACCAATTGTTGAACAAGCGTAATTCGGCTCAATACGCCTGAAGGTCGGTGCCACTCACCAGTCGCCGTATGTAAGCTGGCACGCTCAAGCGTCCGGATTGCATATGTAAATACTTCGAAGTGAAAGTCGGCTTGACCCCCAGCATTACCTGCGCAGTATCCACCGCCCCAATCCAGCACTCTTCCTGCAGCCCAACCCCAATGGTGTAACCGCCCACAAGCCAGACTCCCTGGTGCCCCTGCAACGCAGGCAATCGCTCCTGTGCCATGAAGGCCGTCATGTCCATCACATTGTGCTTGAAACGGAACATGGTGCATGGGCCGTCGTCTGCGTTGCCCCATGGCGGGAGCAGGATGCTGCGATCGGGCAGCGGAGTCCTGGGATTGAGCGTGCAAAAGAAATCCGGCAGCGCGCCCTGACTGCGAAACTCGGGGTTTTCCCAGTTGAGTTCGGGATTTTCGGGGTCGTTTTGATGACGATTACACCAATACGTCATCGAATATGACAGATCTTCCGCCGCAAAAGAGCGCGGAAGATTCAGATTGTAGGTTGACCAGGCATTGACGCTTGGGGGCATCGCTTCGCTGGCGGTGTGAACAAACACCTTGTCGTCGGACCAGCCAAAGCAAGCCAGCGTTTCGGCCAGGCCTGGCGCAGCCTGTGACGCATCGTCAAAACTCGTCATGACATCCCATGCCTGACGAGCAACCACCACCGCATCAAAGTGCTCTACTTGGCTGCTGTGTTCGCTGCCGGTTGGCCAGCAGGTCACCGCAATCCTGCCGTCATCTTCAACGCGAAAGCGGGCGCTGGTATTGACCCGCAAGGCCTCCGTTGCGGTGTTGCCATCAAACCCCGGATCGAGATAAGCACACAAGGCATCCACCCAACTGCGCACGCCGTTGACCCAGTACATGCGCTCAGGGTCTGGCGTCGGCTTGTGCCCGAGACCTTCCTGCAGGTAGTAATAGTGAAGAATCACCCGGAAGGGCAAGTCCTGCGGCGGTACCCCGCTGGTGAAATACATTCCGACGATGCGCGGAAAAAGGCAACGCAGCACAAAGTCGGGGTTCTGGTCCAACTTCGACCTTTGCAGAAACTCACCCACCGTCATGTACTTGAAGCAAGGGTCATCACTGAACAGCAGATCTTGCAGATACTCCTCGCAATAAGCTCTGAAATCATTGAAACCCTGCTCGATATCGGCTGAAGCCTGCGTGTTCCAGCCCTTTTCGAGGGTAAAACCGGTTTCAATTTCAGCCGCGGAAAGCCCCCGGCGATCAATACTGGAATACGAAGCCCGGTCCTGCAGGGGGCGATACTCCACACCGAGCGCATCCATCACCTTGACCAGTTCCACGTAACCGGTTCGCGAAAAATCGTTCACGCCCAGATCCACCCAGCGGCGGCGGCCGTCCGCCATTCCGAAATCAAGCCCGCGCACGGTGCGCATGTTGCCCCCCATGTGATGAACCGGCTCGAACACCGAAAAACTCACCCCATGCTGCTTGCACACATAGGCCGTTGCCAGCCCACTCAAACCACCCCCAATTATCGCCACCCGACCAAGCATTACCAAAACCCCTCACAACATTCACCGTTTTTCGAGCATGCCAAAAAGATTGTCCGGCAGGCGCCAGAGCCAAATCATACGGCATACAAAAGGCATGTCACGGCAGAAAAGACAAAAAATGGTTTGCCTTGGTGGGGTTTAAGCTGTATGGTGCATTGCAGCGAATTTAAGCAGTGTAGAAGTTTAGTCGGTTTAGTCCCCGTAGTCCTACGGCGTCATTCCCCTCATTCGTACCTCGCCGTCTTGATTCGCCCCTTTTCCGGGGCTCAGCCCCGTCACGTATTTACGGAGTTTCAAGACATGGCTAATGGCATCGTCAAATGGTTTAATGATTCCAAGGGTTTCGGCTTTATCACCCCCGACGAGGGTGGCGAAGACCTCTTCGCACATTTTTCAGCGATCCAGTCCAATGGATTTCGCTCCCTGACTGAAGGTCAGAGGGTCACGTTCGAAGTAACGACCGGCCCCAAGGGCAAGCAAGCAAGCAACATTCAGGTCGCTTGAACCTGATCGCCTCCACGCCTTTGTCTGGAGGCAAGCTTCCGGGGTCGCCCTCTAATTACCCACTTACTGGAGCCCATCATGGCAAAAGAAGAATTGCTGGAAATGCAAGGTGTCGTCGCGGAAGTTCTGCCTGATTCCCGTTTTCAGGTGTGCCTGGACAACGGACACTCCCTGGTTGCCTACACAGCGGGCAAGATGCGCAAGCACCACATTCGGATTATCGCTGGCGACAAAGTCACGCTGGAGCTTTCTCCGTATGACTTGTCCAAAGGGCGAATCACCTTCAGACACATCGAAGGTCGTAGCCCTGCCGCGCCCCGGCGTCGTCGCTGAGACGCTAACAGGCTAAGGCGCAAGGCAGCTCTCCAGGAGCTGCCTGCAAGACGAGGCCCCACAACAGGCGATGAGCCTGTTGTGGGGCCTCGTTACTGTGGCACCTAGCGGGTCGCCAGTCTTGGCGTTGACAAGTCGCGCAGGGACGCAAGCCACTGTGACGACAACACATCGGGAGACGGTTGTCACCTGCTTAAGCAGAGAACTCTTTCAGGCACCGACCCAGACTGTCGCGCAATGCGTGCAGTTCTGCCAGCCCGGCTACTGCCTCGGCATGCCTGCCCTGATCCTTGAGCGTGAGCAAGGCCCAGCCGTGCGACTGCAACGAATGATACTGCGCAGACAGTGTGACAAACGTCGCTTGCTGTCCGAAGCGCTGCTCGCCTCCATTCGTCAACCATAGAGCGAGGCTGGACGTATAGTTCGTGTGGGTTTGTGCCTCGGGCGAACCCTTCACGTAGCTTTCCACCTCCAACGCCCAGGCTCGCGCCTCGACTTCGGCGAAGAGTAGCGGCAGATCGTCACGATGCCGTACCCGTCGTGCCAGCCAGCTCACTGGCGGTCGCCAGCCCATCGCCCAGTCGTGAATCGCCTCTGCCGGCATTGGTCGCGCAATGCCATAGCCTTGAGCAAGTTCGCAGCCCATTTCGATCAGCAGCTCGCCATGCGCCACGGTTTCGACTCCCTCGGCAATCACGCGACGACGGAAGGTCGAGGCCAGTCCGAGTATGCCCTGCAGGATCGCCAGATCTTCTGGATCGTCGAGCATGTCACGTACAAAGCTTTGATCAATCTTGAGCATGTACGCCGGCAAGCGTTTGAGATAGGTCAGAGATGAATAACCCGTGCCAAAGTCGTCGATGGCGAAGTTGACGCCCATCAGGGAGCATTCGCGCATCACAGCCGAAACCTTGGCAACATCCTGCAAGGCACTGGTTTCAAGCACCTCCAGTTCCAGGTCACTCGCGTCGACATCAGGCGAGGCTGCCAGCTTGCTGCGCAGTTTGTCGATGAAGTCCGGCTTCTGGAGCTGCAGTGCGCCGACATTGATGCTCACTGGCAGCACCAGGCCGGAACGCTTCCAGGCCTGCATCTGGGAAAGTGCTGACTCGATCACCCAGTCGCCAATCTCCACCGCCACTGCATGACCCTCGCTCACCGGCAAAAACGCGGCCGGTGCCAGCAGGCCACGCTCCGGGTGCTGCCAGCGTATCAGCGCTTCCGCCCCGACCAGTCGGCCGGTGCGCATATTGACCTTGGGCTGGTAGTAAAGGACGAACTCTTGTCGGCTCAACCCCTGCCGGATACGATCAAGGCTGTCGTGGTGGCCACGCACGCTCCGGTCACGCTCGGTGTCAAAGAGGTGAAACTGATTCTTACCCGCCAGCTTGGCCTGGTACATAGCCTGATCTGCCTGTCGCAACAATTGGTCAGCATCAATCTCCTCGTCCTGCGGAAAAAAGGTCACGCCCAGGCTGGCTGACACTTTTAACGTCACATCGTCATCGATGACACACTCGGAAACAGCGCTTAGCAGGCGCCTCAACATGGGCACACAGGTGCCTGCATTATCCAGGTCCAGGAAAACCACGACAAACTCATCGCCGCCAAGCCGCGCCAGCGTATCGCCTTCGCGCAGCGCAACCCGCATGCGATCAGCCAACACCTGCAATAGGCGATCGCCCATATCGTGCCCGTAGTGGTCATTGACCGCCTTGAAGCCATCGAGGTCGAGATAGGCGACGGCCAACTGCTGTCCGCGCCTATGGCAATGTGCCATGGCCTGTTGCATGCGATCGGCCAGCAGGGTGCGGTTGGGCAAGCCGGTCAAGGCATCGAAATGGGCAATGCGTTCGAGCTCACGCTGATGCTCTTTTTGATAGGTGATGTCGCTGAAGGCACCGATCAGGCGCACCGCCTTTCCTTCGTGGTCCCGCTCTATTACCTTGCCCCTATCTTGCACCCAGATCACCTCGCCGTCTGCACGCACCAGACGATGCTCGGAGTGATAGTGGTCATTTTTCGAGGTAAGTAAAGACTCCAGACGCTGCCACACGAGCTTCCTGTCATCGGGGTGCACAAACTCGGCAAAGCCTTCAACGGTATTGGGGGTATCCTCCGGGAGCACCTGCAGCGACAAGTACCACTGACGGTTGTGCGCAACACGACCGCTCGGCACATGCCGATCCCACAGCCCTTCGCGGGTGATCTGCATGACCTCCTGCAGACGGCGTTCACTTTCGACAACCTGCGCCTGCGCTTCGACGATGTCGGTGATGTCATGCGCAATGACCAGTATCTGATTATTCCCGTCCCTGTCCTTGAGCGGCTTTTTGAAAGAGCGGTAGTGCCGAATCTGCCCCGTGATGGCATCACGACTTTCCTCCAGCACGACCTCTGCTTGTCCGCGCGCCATGATTGCGAGTACATTTTGCCGAAAGGCCTCGGCAATCTCAGGGGGCACCCCGAAATCGCCATCCTGCTTGCCGAGCATCGCCTCCGGCGTCGTGCCGTAAAGTGTCGCGCAACTGCGGTTACCGAGCAGAAAGTTGCCATGCCGGTCTTTCATGACGATAGGATCTGGCATGCCGTCAATCACCGCGCGCAGCAAGGCTTCGCTTGCTTTGACATTCTCTTCCGCTTGCCTGCGCTCACGCACATTCACCAATAAGCTTGCAAACAAACGCAAGAGTTTGATTTCTTCGGGCGCATAGGATCTATACGCGGTGACGGCATCAAAACCCACACAACCCAGGCAAGCGTGTGCGCCAAGAAGGGGCAAAGCGATGAGGCTTTTGATTTTCTGCTCGTGCAGCAAGTCGCTGAGTCCGCTTTCGGGCAATGCCGCAACATCGGGCACAAACACGGCTTCTCCGCGCTGATGGGGGTGCACCCATTCGGGCGCAAAGTCCAGCGAAACATCCTGCAAGAAATC
>DAIMZH010000030.1:0-5507 GCA_036734105.1 Azoarcus sp.
CGCTGGATCATGATCGAGCTGGGCGAGCACTGCCACACCCACATCATCCCGCGCCTCAAAAAGGTCATCGACGGCGAAGACCAAGGTGGCATCAGCAAGGCCGTCAACTGGAAAGGCGGCGGCGGTTTCCGCTACTACCGCCTCGCCCCCTCGCTGCTGGAAAAGGACAAGTGGGGCAACTGGGTCATCAACCACGACTACAACGCCGCCATGCTGGCCGAGGCGCTATGCAAGCTGGAAGGCTTCACCTACGCGCCTTCCGATGCGGTGTATTGGCAGCACGGCCATTCCACCGAGCGGGATTTCGTCTATGTCACCACGGCCAGCCTGACCCATGAGCAATTGCAGCAACTTTCCGACGAAGTCGGGCCGGATCGCACGTTGCTGGTGCTGTGCACGGCCTTCCGCGCCAAGCTGGATGCCTACCCGAACCTGACGGTGAAGAAGATTCCCCGGCAGGTGCTGTCGCGCTGCGAGTGGGGGCATGACGATTATTCCCTGCAAGTGGAAAACCTGCCCAAAGAGCCACCCAAGCCTGGCCAGCAATCGCTCTTCGACGGGGAGGCATAAGCCATGGCCACGAAGAAGCCTGTTGCGGCCGAAACCGCGCCACCGCTCTTTGGCCGGGTACGGGAGATTCTGGAGGCCGCGCGCGGCAACATTGCGCGCACGGTCAATACCACGCAGGTGATCGCCAACTGGTTGATCGGGCGCGAGATCGTTGAGGAGGAGCAGCGAGGCAAGAAACGGGCGGATTACGGTCAGCAATTGGTCTTGCAACTTTCCGCAGAGCTAACGACCGCTTATGGAAAAGGCTGGTCGGCCCAGAACCTGTTTTACATGAAACAGTTCTATTTGACCTATCCTGGACTGCTGCCGAGTGACGGGATTGTCCACGCGGCGGGTGGACAATTTTCTCTGGCATCGATTGTCCACGCAGCGCGTGGACAATCCTCCGCCATTGCTCCGACCGCCACCACCTGCCTGCCGGGAAGCTTGCATCCGCATCTTTCCTGGACGCATTACCGCACACTGCTGCGCGTCAGCCGTGGTGAGGCGCGTCACTTCTATGAAATCGAAGCCGTTCGTAACGCTTGGACAGCGCGGGAATTGGAGCGACAGATCAACAGCCTGCTGTTCGACCGTTTGGCGAAGAGCCGTGACAAGGCGGGATTGCTGCGGCTGGCTAGTCACGGGCAGGAGATTGCCCAACCAATCGACGTACTCAAAGACCCCATGGTGCTGGAATTTCTCGATCTACCCGAATCGCCGCGACTGATTGAATCCAAGCTGGAACAGGCATTGATCGGCAACCTGCAGAACTTCCTGCTGGAACTGGGCAAGGGTTTTGCCTTCGTTTCCCGGCAGGAGCGCATTACGCTGGATGGCGACCATTTCTATATTGATCTGGTTTTCTATCACACGATATTGAAGTGCTTTGTGCTGATCGACCTGAAGGTGGGCAAGCTGAACCATGGCGACCTTGGGCAGATTCAGTTCTATGTGAATTACTACGACCGCGAACGGCGCACCGAAGGCGACAACCCGACGATTGGGCTGACTCTCTGCCCGGACAAGAACGATGCGGTGGTGAAGTACACGCTGGGTGAGCAACTGGAACGCAATATCTTCACCAGCCGCTACCAGCTTTATCTGCCGACCGTCGAGGAGCTCGAAGACGAACTGCGCCGTGAGCTGCGCTTTCTGATGCCAGGAAAAGACGCCGCAAAAGCCGCAGCCAAGGCACGCAAAACAAGATCAACGAAGAAGGGAGCGGCTGAATGAACCGCCACGTCAACGCCATCGCCGGCCGCCTCAGCCTCCGCCATCCGCAACGTCGTTCGCTGGAAATTCTCGACCGGATTACCGAGATAGCGCCACCCGGCAAGGGGGGCGATGTCGCCGCCATGCTGGCGGCCATTCGCAGCGAATTTCCGTCGGTGACGGACTTCGAGCGCGAGTTTCCCTCGCTGTGTTTCGCGCTCGCTACCGGCGTCGGCAAGACGCGGCTGATGGGGGCCTTCATCAGCTATCTGCATCTGGCGCACGGCATCAACAACTTTTTCGTGCTGGCGCCGAACCTGACCATCTACAACAAGCTGATTGCTGATTTCAGCGACCGTAATCATCCCAAGTACGTCTTCCGGGGCATTGCCGAATTTGCCATCGATGCGCCTGTAATCATCACCGGCGACAATTACGACCAGCACGATCCGCGCAGCGGCAGGCTTTTCGGCGGGGTGCGGATCAATATTTTCAATATTTCCAAGATCAACTCGGAGGTGCGCGGCGGCAAGTCGCCCCGCATCAAGCGGCTGTCGGAATACATCGGCGAGAGCTATTTCGACTATCTGGCCGGCCTGCCGGATCTGGTGATGCTGATGGATGAGTCGCACCGCTACCGCGCCAGCGCCGGGATTCGCGCCATCAACGAGCTGAAGCCTATCCTCGGGCTGGAGCTGACCGCGACGCCGTTTGTTGAAACCGCGCGCGGTGCGCTGCCGTTCAAGAACGTGATTGTCGACTATCCGCTGGGGCAGGCAATGAAGGATGGCTTCGTCAAGGAGCCGGCCGTCGTGACGCGCAAGAACTTCAACCCGGCAGGCATGTCGGCGGAAGAAATCGAACGCCTGAAGCTGGAAGACGGCGTGCGCTTGCATGAAAGCGTGAAGGTCGAGCTGGAGACCTATGCTCGTGAGAGCGACAACCCTATCGTGAAACCCTTCCTGCTGGTGATCGCCCGCGACACCACCCATGCCGGGCAACTGTCAGAGCTGATCAAGTCGGTCGATTTTTTCGAGGGACGCTACCGCGACAAGGTCATCCAGGTGGATTCGAGCAAGAGCGGCGCGGAAGAAGAGCAAATGATTGCCAAGCTGCTCAAGGTGGAACACACCGATGAACCGACGGAGATCGTGATTCACGTCAACATGCTCAAGGAAGGCTGGGACGTTACCAACCTTTACACCATCGTGCCGCTGCGGGCCGCCAATGCCCGGATTCTGATCGAGCAATCCATCGGGCGTGGTCTGCGCCTGCCTTACGGCAAGCGCACCGGCGTGACGGCCGTGGATCGACTGAACATCATTGCCCACGACAAATTCCAGGAGATCATTGCCGAGGCCAACAAGCCAGATTCGGCGATTCATTTGCAGGGCCTCGTGCTGGATATGGATGCGCTGGGGCAGAAAACAACGACCGTGGTGTCGCAGTCACAACTGGCGACGAAACTGGGTTTGACGCCTGCCCATGCGACGAGCAGCACGACGGTGGCCGGGCAGGACCAAGCACCAGTTTTCACCAAACCGGAAGAGCAAAAGCTGGCACAAATCACCTACGACGTTATCCGCAAGCTGGAAAACCAGCCGCAGACATTGCCGACCGTGGAATACCTGAAGAAGCCGGAAATCCAGGCGGCCATCGTCAAGGCGGTGGAAGCGCAGCATCAACCGGTGCAGTTGGAACTGGAAGGTGTCGGTGAACAGCCGGATATTGCCGCCGTGGTGGCAAAAACAGTCGAGCTGGTCACCCAGCAAACCATCGATATCCCGCGCATTCTGGTGGTGCCCAAGGGCGAGGTGAAATCCGGCTTCAAGCCTTTCACGCTCGATCTTTCCGCGTTGAAGTATCCGGCGGTTTCCGATGAGTTGTGGATTCAGCTCCTGCGCACCAATCAGCTCGAAGTGGTTTCGCTCGGTCGCGGCGGTTTCGAAGAAGCCCGGCTGGAGGACTACGTGGTCAGCGGCCTGGTGGATTTCGACGACGTTTCCTACGACGAACATGCCGATCTGCTCTACGAGCTGGCCACGCAAACCGTTGATCATTTCAAGAGCTACCTGACCGAGGACGACACCCGCAAGGTGCTTCGCTGTTACCAAAGGGATATTGCGCGATTCATCCATGCCCAGATGCAAGCCCATTACTGGGTAGATGTTGCCGGCTACGAGGTGAAAGTCAGCAAAGGCTTTACCGAGCTCAAGCAGAGCGCCTACACGTACTCAGTGCAGGAACCGACCGCCAACTACCGGGTCGAGCCGACCGACAAGAGCAACATGGCGAAATACTTGTTTGGCGGCTTTCAGAAATGTCTGTATCCGGTGCAGAAGTTCGATTCTGACTCGGAACGCAAGCTGGCGGTGATTCTGGAGCGCGAGACCAGCAAGTGGTTCAAGCCGGCCAAGGGGCAGTTTCAGATTTACTACCAGAACGCTGCGGATCATCTGGAATATCAGCCTGACTTTGTTGGCGAAACCAGTGACACGATCTTCATGCTGGAGCCCAAGAAACGCACTGAGCTTGACGACCCGGTTGTCGTTGCCAAGAAAGAGGCAGCCGTCAAATGGTGCGCGAATGCGTCGGAGCATGCCGCAAGTTATGGGGGCAAACCGTGGCGCTATGTGCTGATTCCGCATGACGAGATTGCGGAGAACATGACGCTTGAGGGCTTGGCGGCGAGGTTCGGTTGCTGACGCTGAAGTGCGTCGCTGGCACGGCAAGCCTCTTCCTCGCGCAAAGTCCGCTAAGCATTTCATAGCGGCCAATACGCAACTGAACGCCAGAATGACTTGAGGGTGGCTTCGCAGCCTCGATGCAGCCTTCGCGGCGAACGACGTTGGCTGAAAAGCAGTAGCTAGAGGCTGACCGTCCGCGTTTGGGCCGTTGCTGCCGGTCACGACGAGCAGATTGAGCGACCGCTGCCAGCCGGGTTGCTGACTTTCAAACTCAGCGACTGCTTTCGGGCGGTCTGAGGGTGCGTTCTCCGGCCGGACTCGACCCTGAGCCGCCTCATGACATTCCCAAGCCCTACGACAGCATCCAGATCATCAATCTGCCTCCCGTATCGAGCTTTGCGATTATCCGAAAGGGATTGATCTAAACGCGCAATTCTTGCAAGACCTCGGGGTGAGCTACGGCAACACGGAGCAGCGTCTTGGCAGCACCCGTGGGCGAGCGACGACCCTGCTCCCACTCTTGCAAGGTTCTGGCGGACACGCCAAGAAGGTCAGCGAAGGCTTGCTGAGACAAGCCCATCTTTGCGCGAGCCTCAGCTGCTTCGGACAACTCGACGCGCGTGGTGCGCACGGCCTCGCCGCGTCTCATTTGCTTGACGGATTCAAGCAGATCCTGCTGGAACGTTTCGATCTCAGAGGGCATCTTCGACTCCTTTTTTCAACTCTGCCAAGAAGGACGTGGGGAGATTGTCGAACTTGGCCTTCTTGTAGACGATGAAGAGCCAAATTGTTTCGGTGTTCGCGTTGAAGTAGATGACCCTGGCGCCGCCGCGTTTTCCTTGCCCCGCAGATGACCAGCGGACCTTACGGCAGCCACCACTTCCCCGGATGACGTCACCGGCTTCTGGATTGGTAGCGATCCAATTGATGAACTCGACGCGCTCGACTTCCGACCAGACTTCGCTGGCATAACGTCGAAAGATAGCGGTTTCAGCAACTGTCCTCACCCGCTCAATATACGGCATTGACGGAGTCTTCACAAGGACCGGGCGTGGA
>DAIMZH010000030.1:5607-38183 GCA_036734105.1 Azoarcus sp.
GGACCGGGCGTGGATTTCCAGGTAGGGGGCAGCAGCCGTGCAAACGAACCATCGGCGCAGACCAAGTATTTGTCCATGGACGATGACAGTTAAACGGTCAGTTCCTGAACGGTTACATGTCGTTCGCGTTGGAGGAAACATCGCGTCCGCAACGTCTTCTGATGGCCGAGAGCGTGAGGTCACGAACGTCAGCTTCCCGGAAGCGAAACTCGCGGCAGGCCCGTCTGGCTGATCGGCAGATTTGCGGTAATCTCTATGACTGCAACGGGTCAGATCCGGCTGTAGCCGGAAGTGACAAGCGGTCACTCGACCAGGATTTCAGGGCTACGACCGGTGACAGACTCGTTGCGACCATTGATGGCGGAGAAACCCAACGGCCGGTCAGGCCGATCAGCCGAAGTGGGTCGTCCGACAGGTTTCGGAGTGGACCTGACGCTCGAATGACCATGGTTTCGGTAGGTTGAACGGCAGCAGTTGGCCGATAGCACCCTCTCGGAATCATCGCCGTAAGTAGCCGCCCACCGCCTCAAGAGTGCTGGCGGGCGGTTTAACCTCAGATTTCGATCTGCTCAGAGATCTCCAAGGCATCATCGACCTCGATGCCCAGGTACCGCATTGTCGACTCCAACTTTTAGTAGCCCAGTAAGAACTGAACGGCCCTCAGATTTTTCGTGCGCGTATAGGTCAATGCTGCCTTCGTTCTCCGCATAGAGTACGTGCCGCAACCGTAGGCAGACGAGGTCACACCCTCGGAGCGTGCTGTCGATCGCGAGCTTTAACATGGTTTGCGCGAACGTATCCGTATGGATACACTGCCACCATGAACACCTTGCTGCGTAAGGTCGATTGCGACGCTTGGCTTGTCGGCATGAAAGACAATCTGGCACGCGCTCGCATCGTCCATCGCATCCGGTCTGCTGAACATGGAAATTTCGGCGACTGCGAACCGGTGGGCGAAGGCGTTTCGGAAAGGCGCATCCATGTCGGTCCCGGGTATCGCGTTTACTACGCGCGACGTGGGACAGCAATCCAACTGCTTTTGCTGGGCGGGGACAAGTCGTCGCAAAAGCGCGACATCAAACGTGCGATCGAAATGGCGCGAGCCTTGGACAAGGAGTGAATGATGATCAAAACGGCCACCTTTGATGCTGCCGACTACCTGAACGATGAGGAAACCATCGCGGAGTATCTGACGGCGGCTCTGGAAGACCCAAACCCTGATGTGTTCCTGGCTGCCGTTCGTGATGTCGCGCGCGCCCGTGGCATGGCGCAACTTGCCAAAGATGCGGGTCTTGCCCGAGAGAGCCTCTATAAGGCACTTTCGCCCGGAGCCAAGCCACGCTATGACACGGTGCTCAAGCTGCTACATGCCTTGGGCTTGAAGATCTCCGCAAGGTCCGTCCATTCTTGAGGCAATCGGCGCGTTGCCACCAGCGCCTTGATAGGCTCGACTAACCGCCCCCTTGCAGGCGGCTGGTGATGAGCCGAAATTATCTCAAATAATCAATGCATTGAGCTTGATGGATGACAAACGCGCACGGATTCAGGGTCGCGCCAGGCAAGTTCAACAGCGATTGCCGTCAGATTGGCTCGCCGAGATTGCGCAGCAAGCGGATGTCGGTTTGCAGGGAATAGGCTTCGCCGATCAGGATGCGCGAGAAGCCGGGGTGGCGTGGATTCAGCAAGTAGTTGCGCTCCGCTGGCACCACCGCACTGGGGACATTCAATACAGCCGTCCGCCCACCTTCCAGCCAGTCCAGCCCGCAGGCCTGCAGGACATCTCTGGAGCCGAGTGTGCGCCAGTCATCCGGCAGTTCATCGACGTCGATGCGGGTCTCGGGCAGGTCTGAAGGCAGTTGGGCTGGAATCAGCACGTAGTGCGCCCGCAACGGGTCGTCCTGCACCATCAATTCCAGCAAGGCCAAGGACTGGGATTCGGCGGTGTAGACCACCTCGTAGCCCTTCGAATTCCAGCGTCCACCGTAGAGTCTGGCGCCTTCACCGCTGAAGGCTGTCTTGGCAAAGCGCGCCGTGGTGATGCGCCAGACGGTGCGCATCAGGCAAACACACCGTGCTCTATCCTCCCTAGGGTGTCCAGCACGCTGTCTGCACCGATATCGGTGTCCAGCAGCGACAGCGGGCTGACACCGCCGAGTGCTGCGTTCTGGTTTTGCAGCCAGTTCAAGGCGTTGTCGGTGTCTTCAAAGACCGTTTCGGCACGTTCGACCACGCGGGCAAAGCGCACAAACTTGGCAGATTCCTCGGGTGACAGCGTGCCTTCACGCTTACGCCGGGCCAGTGTTCGCTCGGGGATGGCCAGCGCGTGGGCCAAGTCGCTCTGGGTGATGCGTGTGATGCGCACGACAGCATCGACTGATGCCGAAGGCAGACCTTGCCGGACCAAGGGAATCCAGTCCATGACCACCCGGGGCTGCGCACGCAGCACACCCTCACCACCAAGCAGGTTTACCGCTGAAACAATCGAGGGGTTCAGACTGGCCGTGGTCATGGAGCGCTCCTGCTCAATAAAAGCCATTTGGCCTTCATCTTAGTCAAAAATGGCAAACCAGTCCAGATCGACACCTTTGCTTGCCTGCTCCTGTGGTGATGAAAGACTCACCGATTGCTGCACGCCTTAATCAGTCACCACACCCTTTCGAGCGATCTGCAGCGCCTCGCGCAGCACCGAGATGTCGCCGATGTGGTTGGCCAGCAGGAGGATCAAGCGGGCGTTGAGCAGTTCGCTCTGCTCGTCGCTGAGTTCGCGGTGGGTGTCGATCAGGGCTTCGTAGAAGTCGTCGCCGGGGGTAAAGGCGCGAAAGTATTGTTTGCCGGGTTCGGACAGGTTGCTGTGGGTGATCAGCGGCATGAGTTGGCTCCTTCAGTTGCAGGTGGCGCGGGCGGTGGCGGCGCGGATGCGGTCGGTGTCCAGGCTGCGCCAGCGGGCGGCAACATGCTGATCCGGGCGGGCCAGATAGGTGGTGCCTGGCTGCATGTCGTAACGCTGGGCGATTCGGCCATGCGTGTCCAGCACGGTGATGAGGCCAGCCGGAGCTTGACCGCTGCGGGCGATTACCAGCGCTTGAACCGGCACCGGGTGGGATGCGAGCGCAGCAAGCGTGCTGGCAGTGGACGGGTCCAGGCTGCTGGCGTCGTCAACGTAGTGCAGCAACTGAAAGCGGTTGCCCAGCACCTGCAGCAACCAGCCCTCGCCGCTGACGGTGGCGATTGGCGCGTCATCCATGGGTGCGCCGGGCACCATGTGGCCGGCAAAGCTGTCGCTGTCCGGGGTGTTGAGGGTAGATTGGGTATAAAAGCTGGGCACCGACAGGCGGCCGGAATTGACCAGCGATCGGGCAAACGGGTAGTGCTCGGCCAGCCCCAGCACCGCATTGCGAAAGCTTTTGCTGACCCGGCTCTTGGGGGTGATGAAGTCGGTTGAGCGGGTGGAGTTGCTGATGTTTTCGTCGGCGGCAAAGCAGCGCTCGTCCGAGTAGGTGTCGAGCAGCACCTCGGGGGCGCGACCGTCAAGCACCAGCTTGAGCTTCCAGACCAGGTTGTCGGTGTCTTGTATGCCGGAGTTGGCACCGCGCGCGCCAAAGGGCGAGACCTGATGCGCGGCGTCGCCGGCAAACAGCACGCGACCGTGGCGGAAGTCTTTCATGCGGCGGCATTGAAAGGTGTACACGCTGACCCATTCCAGCTCGAACTCGCGATCATCGCCAAGCATGGCCTTGATGCGCGGGATGACGTTTTCGGGTTTCTTCTCTTCTTCGGGGTCTGCGTCCCAGCCAAGCTGAAAGTCGATACGGAACACATTGTCAGCCTGCCTGTGCAGCAGAACCGACTGATTGGGATGAAAGGGGGGGTCGAACCAGAACCAGCGTTCGGTGGGAAAATCCGCCTTCATCACCACGTCGGCAATCAGAAAACGATCCATGAATATCTTGCCGTCGATATCCAGCCCGAGCATGGAACGGATGGGGGAGCGGGCGCCGTCTGCCACAACGAGCCAGTCGGTACTCAGCGAGTAGGCGCCGTCCGGAGTTTCGACCCTGAGGCTGACCCTGTCGCCCTGCGCGTCGACAGCAATCACGTTGTTTTTCCAGCGCAGGTCTATGTTGCCCAGCGCCTGAGCGCGTTTGACCAGGTACTCCTCCAGATAGTATTGCTGGAGGTTGATCATGCCGGGGCGGTGGTGGTCTGGCTCGGGGCACAGGTTGAAGTTGAATACCTCCTCTTCACGAAAGAAGGTTCGGCCCACGTTCCACGACACGCCCTTGTCCACCATCTCGTCGCCACAGCCGAGGCGGTCCAGCACCTCCAGCGCCCGCTTGGCATAGCACACACCGCGCGACCCTATGCTGACGGTGTCGTCGTTGTCGAGCAGCAGCACCGGCGTGCCTTGCTGGGCCAGGTCGATGGCTGCGGCCAGACCGACCGGGCCGGCACCGACGACCACGACCGGATAATGCCCATTGCGGGACTCTGTGATCTCGGGCGGGGCTTGATACGCAAATTTCGGGTATTGATACGTGCTCAGCACGGCTGTCTCCTCTCACACCTCGGGGCATCTCGATAAGCCGATACGCGACTGAACCGCTGCCTTGCGCGCTGCCCGCAAGTGGGCCGGGGTTTATCGATTGCCCTGATTCAATTGCCGGTGCCGCCTGTTGGTCATGTCACCGGTGCTGGGTCTCTCGCCAGGGACGGTTTATTCCTGCAGGGCGTGCCACATCTGCTGGTCGCGCTCGGCAGTCCAGATGCGTGGATCGCGTTGGCCGCTGGCTTCGTCATGGGCACGGGTTACGTCGAAAGGCAGGCAGTGTTCGTAAATGAAGACGTGGCCAAACTTTGGGTCCATGTTCTGGCGGGTGAGCGCCATGGTGGCTTTCAGGTCCATACCCTTGGCGACGGCTTCTTGCGCGCTGCTGTACAAGGTGCTGACAAAATCGCGGGTATAGGCGAGGCCAGCCTGAACCGCTTCGGGGGTCAGTAGCGCCGGACCACGACCGGGAACCAGCTTGGCAAAATTCATCGCGGCAAGATTGTCCAGCGTCTGTGGCCAGTCGGCCAGATAGGCGTCGCCGGTATAGCAGGCGGCATCGGCTTCGACCAGGTCGCCGGAGAAGCAGATGTTCTGCGATGGCAGATAGACGATGGTGTCGCCCTTGGTGTGACCACGCCCTACCTGCTTGATCCTGACCTCCAGTGACCCCATCCACAGGGTCATCTCACCCTTGAAGGCGATGCTGGGCCAAGTCAGGCCGGGCACGCTCTCGACGGCCTGGAACAGGCGCGGAAAGCGGCCAATCTCGGAATCCATGTCCTGCTGACCGCGCTCGACGATGAGGTCGTAGGTGTCCTGGCTGGCAATGATCTGCTCCAGCCCTTCGCTCTTGTAGCCTGAGGCGCCCAGCACGCGCACTGCGTGATAGTGAGTGAGCACGACGTACTTGATCGGTTTGTCGGTAAGCTCGCGCACCTTCTTGATCACTGCCTGAGCGGCAACCGGGGTGGCCGTGGCGTCGATGATCATGACCGAGTCGTCGCCAATGATGATGCCTGTGTTGGGGTCGCCTTCGGCGGTGAAGGCGTAGGCGTTTTGCGAGAGCTGCTCAAAGGCGACTTTCTTCTCTTCCAGATCGGCCTGGGAGGCAAAGGCTTTGGTGTTCATCGTTGATCTCTGGTTATGGGTTTGTGGCATGCATACTAAACCTAAATTTCGTTACTATGCAACGTCTTTGCTATCGTATAACTTTATACCCCTGTCGGAATCGGGCACACCCGGACCTGACAAGGACAATTGACTGGCTGCGCAGCCTGCTAAAATCGCGCGACGAAAGGGGAATGATGTGACCGAAGACAGCAGCGACAGCCGGGTCGCCAAGACAGACCGGCGGGGCATACAGTCCATTGAGGTAGGCGGCGCATTGCTGCAGGTGCTGGTGCACAACGCAACGCCGATGATGCTCAAGGATCTGGCGCGCGAGGCGGGCATGCCACCGGCCAAGGCGCACCCGTATCTGGTGAGCTTTGGCAAACTGGGGCTGATCGAGCAGGACGCTGTCACCGGACGCTATGGTCTGGGAGCTTTTGCGCTGCAGGTGGGGCTTTCGGCGCTGCAAGGGCTCAACCCATTGCGAGTAGCCACGTCGGTGGTGGCTGAGTTGTCCAACGACATCGAGCAAAACGTGGCGATTGCGGTGTGGGGCAATCACGGCCCGACCATTGTCAGCATTGAAGAATGCAGCCGCCTGATCCACGTGAATATGCGGCCAGGCACGGTGATGAGCCTGCTCAACACGGCCACTGGACGGGTCTTCGCGGCCTTTCTGCCGGAGCGCGTCACCCAGCCGCTGGTGCAGGCCGAGCTTGCCCGGTTGTCCAGCGCCAGTCAGCCAGCCTTGCGCCCGTCGCGCAAACACATAGAAGCCGACCTTGCCGCAGTGCGTGAGCGGCGCATGGCGCGCGCAGTCGGGCATCCGATACCTGGCATCAACGCTTTTTGCGCACCGGTGTTCGACCACAACGCGCACATCGCGCTGGCAATCACCGCTATGGGCCCGGCTGGCAGTCTTGACCCGGAATGGGATGGCCCGATTGCCACCAAGGTGCGCGACTGCGCCACCGCGCTAAGTCACCGGCTGGGCGGCTGAGCGACACATCGGCTTGGGTGTCAGCGCTCCAGGCTGCTCAGGTAGTCAATCATGGCGTCGAAGTTTTTCTCGCCAAGCTGTGTCACCGCCCAGGTCATGGGCGGATAGATGCGCTCCCCGGACATGGTGAGATAGCGGTCCAGGCTGATTTGCAGATATTCGCGCTGCTGACCGGCCAGCCGCGGAAACTCAGCACCACCCAACGCGTCATCGCCATGGCAGCGGGCGCACAATTGCTCGTAAAACTGCTTGCCTTCTTGGGCACGCGGCCCAGCTTGAGCACTGGCTGGCCTTACTACTGAGGACGACAGAAACAGCGTGATGGACGCTTTTTCGCGTTCGCTCAGGACACGCATCAGCCCTTCCATGAAGGGGTCCTTGCGTTGACCGTCGGCAAAGGCCCGAATCTGGTTAAGAAGATATACCGGATGCTGGCTGGCCAAATTAGGCACTTGTCCGATTGGGCTGTTGCCATCGTTGCCATGACAGTTACCGCAGAATTCGGCGGTTCGCTGACCCTCCTTGATCAACAGGACTCGTTCGGCCGGGTCCTGCTCGGCACGTGTCATCCAGTCAGCAGCGGACTGGGCAAACGCTGGGGCTGACAGGGAAAACGCAATCAATGCGACAAGCGACGAAAAACGCGCAAAAGTCATGATGAGCGACCTTTTGATGAGGAATTTGATTCGCATCAATTCTACGCTCAAACAAAGCGCGCTTCAGCCTCAAGTTGCACCCCGAAGCGCAGCTCGACGTCTTTTTCAATTGCCTGCGCAAGTCGACAGACATCTTCCCCCACAGCACCTCCTCGATTGACCAGCACCAGCGCCTGCCGCTCATAGCAGCCCACCGAACCAAGATCGCGCCCCTTCCAGCCACAGCGATCAATCAACCACCCTGCAGCCAGCTTGGCGCGGCCATCCGGTTGCAGATAATGCGGCATGCCGGGGTTCTGCTTCAGAAGTCGCGCCAGAGTGCCGGGGTCTACCAGCGGATTCTTGAAAAAGCTCCCCACGTTGCCCAGCTTCGCAGGATCAGGCAGCTTGCGGCGGCGGATGTCAATCACTGCATCAGACACCTGCAAGGCGGTGGGGGGTGCCGGCCCGTTCTGCGCCAGCGCCTGCGCAAGCTCGGCGTAGCCAAGCTCGGGTTCCCAGGCCACCGGCAGGTCAAAACACACCGACACGATCACCCAGCGCCCGTTTTCTTGCTGCTTGAAGACGCTGTCGCGGTAATTGAAACGGCAATCGCTGCGGGAAAATTCACGCAGACTGCCATCGTCCAGCGACACAGCCGTCAGACTGTGGAAACGCCGGGTCAGCTCAAGCCCATAGGCGCCGATATTTTGAATCGGCGCGGCACCGACTGTGCCAGGGATCAGCGACAAATTCTCCAGGCCGGGCCAGCCCTGCTCCAGCGTCCAGCGCACGAAGTCATGCCAGCCTTCGCCCGCCCCAGCCTCAACCCGATGCGCGCCCTCATGCACGCCAAGATATCGCCTGCCACCAATCTGTATTCGCAGCACACAATCGAGATGCCCGCTGGCAAACACCAGATTGCTGCCACCACCCAGCACCAGCACCGAACGCCCCTTGAGCGTGCCGGCGCGAATCAGCGCCTGCAGTGTCGGCACACTGCAAACTTCAAACATTTGGCTGGCCAGTGCCGGCAAACCAAAGGTGTTGAGCGCCGACATTTCGGCATGTTCGCGCGCTACTGGCATGTTCTGGTCAGTCAGACTCATGAGCCTCCCGCGTGTTCTCTGGCCCGCCTTGCGGGGCTACCGGCGCAATCGGGAAGATCCGGTCGTAGCCGAGGTTGAAAAAAAAGGCATAGGCGGTGTAGGCCAGCGCCAGCGCAATATCGGCCACCAATGCTTCGATAAAGCTCATGCCAGTCCACCACATGATCACCGGCAAGGACACCGTGAGCAAGCCCAGCTCAAATCCAATGGCATGAAACACACGCAGGCGCACCGGCCTGCGGTCGGCAGTGCGCCCGCTCAGGCGACCATCGACCCAGTCAAAACAGGTGTTATAGGTGCCGTTCCAGATAGCCGCGATCAGCGAGAGCAAGGCCAGCATGGCGATGGAGTCTGCAAAGGGGACGCCACTCGCCCACACAAAGGGAGGTGTCATGATCAGCAGGCCACCCAGTTCAAACAGGGCAATCTGCCGCAAACGGTCTGGGAATGATCGAAGCTTGGGAGTGGTGCTGTCAGTCACAAAAACACGATTTGAAAAGCCGTTGGGCCGGGTTGAAAAGTTGAGCTGATGTCCGGTAGGATGGTGACAGCGCGCCGCAGACACCAGAAACCGACGCGGCCGACCTGCCTGGCAAGAGATCAGCTTGCGCACGCCGACAATTGTCGCGCAATTTGGCCTGGAAAGCCGGTCAGGCTGCAAAGTGTGCCTGGAAGACCGGGTTCGGTCTATTCCAAGGCGCTTGATGCAACCACACAAGCACAATGGTGGCGCAGGCAAAATTTTTCACGCTGCCACAACAGATCAGTCCCAAGCTGACAGACATTTACATTTGCAATATAACTTTAGGCCAACTTCACTGAATACCGATAGCGTATCTGGCCTTATAATTCGAGGCATGTCTGCGAATCCAGCCTCGAACCTTCCGACCGTAAGCAAGGTGGTTTCAAAAGCCGCGAAGCGCGCGGGTGCGGCCTGCAAGTGGGCTATGCACCAAGGCTTGCCCAGCCCTCTGCGCTGCGCGTGCGGCAGCGTGTCTGCGCTTGACTGCAGCCCGCGAACCTTGACCCGGCGTTGCCGATTTAGTGCCGGTCAAAGGATTCGGTCTTGTGCGCTCAAGCCGACAAAAACCTCTCGACTGTTCAAGCACTGGTTGAACACGCAGCAGACCACACACGGAACTATCCGATGAGCAAGCAGGACCACGCAAAACCCGACAAGCTTCAATCGGACGGCGATGCTGTCAACGACCCTTTCATCGTCGCAATCGGAGCTTCGGCGGGCGGACTCGAAGCATTGGATCTGTTTTTCAACAACTGTCCAAGCGACACGGGCGCGGTTTATGTGGTGATCCAGCACTTGTCACCGGATCACAAAAGCATGATGAGCGACCTGCTCGCACGCTACACGCGCATGCGTGTGCGGATGGTAGAGGACGACTTGCCCATTGCACCAGACCAGGTTTTCCTCATTCCGCCTGGCACCATCATGCGGATTCAGAGCGGGCGTTTTCAACTGACGCCCAAAAGCCCGCATCTGCTCAGCCTTCCAATAGACATTTTCTTTACCGCACTGGCTGACGATGCCGGCAAGCGCGCCATCGGCGTTGTGTTGTCGGGCACTGGGTCCGATGGCACGCGTGGCGCTGCGGCACTCAACGCTGCCGGTGGTTTTCTGCTTGCGCAAAAACCAGGCGAAGCAAAGTTCGACGGCATGCCGGGCAGTGTCATCGCCACAGGGTTGGTCGATGCTGTGCTGCCAGCAAACAAACTGGCCAAACGCATTCTGTCGCATATCAACAACCTGCCCATTGAGCAGGATGACGCGAGGCACGCCAACCAACCCGGCATTGAGCCGCTTGGTGAAGACAAGGCCCGCGAAGGCATCATCAAGTTGCTGCTCGACGTCAGCGGCATCGACTTCAAGGACTACAAACCCGCAACCCTGAACCGGCGTATCGAGCGGCGCATGCAGGTGCGTCATATGCGAAACTTCAACGACTACTTTGCCTTGCTGCAAAGCGACGCCAATGAAGCTGCCACTCTGAAACGCGAGATACTGATCCCGGTGACCAGCTTCTTTCGTGACCCGGACGTGTTCAATACGCTGACCACAGAGGCGATCGACGCGATCATCAAGCGGCTCCAGCATGGCGCAGGGCTGAGGGTCTGGATTGCGGGCTGTTCAACAGGTGAAGAGGCCTATTCAATCGCGATTGCCTTTAACGAAGCTTTTGAGCGTACTCACCGCTGGCCCAGCCTCAAGATCTTCGCTACCGACGTCAATCAGCACAATATCGACTTTGCGGGTGCCGGGCGCTATCCCGAATCAGCCGCGGCTGAACTCACCCCAGAGCGTCTGGAACGTTTCTTCATTCACAAAGGGAACAGCTACTCGGTCAAACCCGAGCTCAGGCAGTGCATCGTGTTTGCCCGCCACAATCTGCTGGCCGATCCACCCTTCACCCGAATGAGTCTGGTGAGTTGTCGCAACACCTTGATCTACTTCACGCCCGAGGCCCAGAAACGCGCTCTGGATCGCCTTCAATACGCCATAGAGCCTTGCGGGTTTCTGTTGCTGGGCTCCAGTGAGTCTCTGGCTGGCAACAGCCGTGGCTTTGTCACGCGACATAGCAAACACAAGCTGTTTCAGCGCGATGAGAACACGCCCGCCCTGAGTCTGGGGGTAACTGGATCCGGCACACAAGCACCCTATGTGCCCAAACTCCTGCATGCTCGACACCCCGAGCATCGCAAACCTCTGGGCGATGGTTTCGTCACCGAAGAAGCCATGTCGGCCTTGGTCAGCGAATACCTGCCACCCGCCATCCTGGTCAACGATCATCACGAGGCGATTCACTTGTATGGCAAGGTCCAGCCTTTCTTTCGCCCGCGCGAGGGGTCGGCCAGTCTTGAATTGTCTCGCATTCTGCCCGAAAACCTGGTGCCGGTGGCCTCTGCGCTGCTGTACAAGGCTACCAAAGAGCAGCAGGAGAGAGTCTCGGATGACCTGCGTGTCAGTCTGGATGACGGCAGCGAACGCATGCTGCGCTTGAGGGCGAAGCCGCTGCAACCGAGGGGAGATGAAAAGTTCACGCTGCTGGTCTTTGAGCCAAGAGCCGCCAGCGCTGCTGATCCAGACGTCATTCCGATGGACATGAATGCCGAGACCGTTGCCCGGGTCGACGTGCTGCAACGTGAACTGGAGGCTACCCGCGAGAACCTGCAGGCGACCATCGAAGAACTGGAAACCTCCAACGAGGAGTTGCAGGCCACCAACGAAGAGCTAATGGCTTCTAACGAGGAATTGCAGAGCTCCAACGAAGAGCTTCAGTCTGTCAATGAAGAGTTGAACACGGTCAACGCTGAATTTCAGGAAAAAGTCAGCATCATCAACCGCATCAATGCCGACCTGGACAGTATGTCCAAGGCGGTCGGAGTTGCCACCATTTTTGTCGATGACAGGCTTAACCTGACCCGCTTCAGCCCTGATGCGGTGGCGGTTTTCCGCCTGCGAGAGGGCGATGTGGGCCGTCCGTTGGACGAGATTGTGCATGTGTTGCAATACCCTGGGCTGATCGCAGACATACGCGCCACGATACGCACTGAGCGCATGGTCGAAAAGCAGGCTATGGCAGCGGACGGGCGAACCTTTCTCATCCGCATTCTGCCTTACAGCATCCCATCAACACATCAGCACGGTGCAGTCGCCAGCTTTGTGGATATCACTGCCACCCGTGACCGCGACCGCCTTCAGGCAGTCCTTGATGCGCTCCCCGAGCATGTCGCGGTGCTCTCGCCAGACGGCACCATCGCCTTGATCAATGCTGCCTGGAAGCGCTTTGCCAATGCCAACGGTGATTCCGACCTGTCTCACAGCGGTCTTGGCCGAAACTATCTGGATGTCTGCCGCGTCAATCAGAATAGCGACGGACAAGACGCCATACGCGCCTTCATGGGCATAAAGGCGGTGTTAGAGGGGTCAAGCTCGACTTTCTCGATGCAGTATCCCTGCCATGGCATCTCTGAAAAACGCTGGTTTGTGATGAATGTGGCACCCATACGCGGACATGAGTTTGGTGCTGTGGTCAGTCACGTTAACATTACTAGCTGGTAGGCAAACAGCGGGGAGAAGGCTGATGGCTGACAAAACAGCCAACGCAACAGAGTTATGGTTTTTCGTGGTTGGCGGAGCAATGGCATGAGTCTCCCCGGCAACCCCATGGAGCGACTGCGCAAAAGGGCGGAACAGGCTCTGAGCGCAGGCGAGACAGGTCAGTTCCAACTGGACGTGGAAAGCGCGCACGACCTGTCTGCATTGCTTCATGAGTTGCGTGTTTATCATGCCGAACTGGAAATCCAGAACAGCGAACTGATCGCATCGCAACAAGCCGAGGAAAGCAATCGCAGGCGCTATCAGCTTCTGTTCATGTCACTGCCACTGGCTGCGTTCGTGGTTGATGATCGCGGAATCATTGAGGAGGCCAACGACATTGCGGCGGCCAGCTTCGGCTTCCGCACCGCAGGCGGGATGCGGCAGCACTCGCTGCTGAGGCTGGCAGGCGATGACGGGGCTCCCGCCTTAATGTCGCTGCTCAGGCCCAATTCTGCGGCGGACGTCGCTGCCTCCGTCAGGGTCAATTTCCGTACGCCATCAGGGAACACCCTGGCGACGGAAACCCATATCCACCCCTTGCCGGTCAAATACCATCTGGACCGCCGTTTTCTGGTGCTGTGCGTAGATCGGACGCCTGAACTCCAACTCGCCGACACCAGGCAGTTGCTCGACACGCTACTCGAAAACAGCAGCGCCGCGATTTACGCCTTTGACACTCAGGGCCGCTGCCTGCTCGCCAACCGGGCGGTGACCGCGCTGGTCGGGCGTGACCCTGAAACCCTGGTCGGCCTGTCACGCGAAGATATCCCGCCCGCTGAAGATGCAACACAGCACGCTCTCAACGATCAGCAGGTTTTGCTCTCCCGTCAGCCCCTGATATACGAAGAAAAACTGCATCGTCCCGGTCAGGCCGCACGTTATTTTTTAAGTCAGAAGTTTCCGCTTTTCGACGCCCAGGGCGAGCTTATCGGCGTGGGCGGTATCACCACCGACATCTCGGACAGCCGCAACAAGGACTTGCAGATCGAGCTGGCTGCGCAAATCTATCGTGCCGGCTCGGAAGGTATCGTCATCACCGACGCAGAGCAGCGCGTCATCTCGGTCAATGCCGCTTTCAGCCAGATAACCGGCTTCGAAGAAGACGAAGTATTGGGCCAGAAGCCTTCCATCCTCGCCTCAGGACGTCACCCCAGGGCGTTTTATGCAGAGATGTGGGAAGATATCAACACCACTGGCCGCTGGGCAGGCGAAGTCTGGAACCGTCGAAAAAGTGGTGAGATATACCCCGAGTGGCTGGCCATCAGCCGGGTGCGCTCGGACCACGGTGCCACCACGAACTACATCGGGGTGTTCAGCGACGTCACACACCGCAAGATCGCCGAGGACGAGATTCACCGTCTGGCCTTTTATGATCCGCTCACCGGCCTGCCCAACCGCCACCTGCTGCAGGATCGTGCTGCGCAAGCCATCTTCAACGCCGATCGCGGCAACACCGGCTTTGCCGTGATTTTCCTCGATCTGGATCGTTTCAAGACTATCAACGACGTCTTTGGTCACACCGCAGGCGACCAGACACTAAAGGAAGTCACCCACCGGATCCGCGAAAATGTGCGAGAAAACGATACCGTCAGTCGCTTTGGTGGCGATGAGTTTGTGCTCCTGATTGCGGGTATGGATGGTCCGGCCTTGAACCGCCGCGCAAATGCGCTGATCCAAGCCATGGTCCAGCCGATCCCGCTTGGGGATAACGAAGTGTCGATTTCGGCCTCGCTCGGGGTTGCACTGTATCCGGAAGATGGCAACACCTTTGAAGAATTGCTGCAAAAAGCCGACATGGCGATGTATCAAGCCAAAAGTGCTGGTCGTAATGGCTGGCGCTATTTCAACGAAAACATGGCCAGGGCAACTGCCGAACGGCTGTCAGTCGAAGTTGGCTTGAGAAGCGCCTGCGCACACGGCGAGATGAGCCTGCGTTTTCAGCCTCAAGTGGATCTGGTATCCCGACGCATCACCGGGGCCGAGGCCTTGTTGCGCTGGCGGCGATCTGACGGATTCGTGCCACCAGACACTTTTATACCGGTGGCCGAGGAGACCGGCGTGATTTCCGAGCTCGGGCGTTTTGTGCTGGAAGAGGCTGTGTCGGCGCGCAAGCGATGGCTGGAGCAAGGCCATACCGAGTTCGTGATCGCGGTCAACGTTTCCTTTGTCCAGTTCTGGCGCAACGATTTTGTTGCCGAGGTTCGCGAGGTTCTGGCGCAGCATGCGCTACCGGGCGAACTACTGGAAATCGAGCTTACCGAACGCACCACGATGAAGGACCCCGAGCTGGCGGTGCAGCAAATGCTTGCCCTGAAGGCCCTGGGAGTGCGGTTGTCTATCGATGATTTCGGCACCGGTTACTCGTCATTGGCCTATCTGAACACCATGCCCATCGATGCATTGAAAATCGACCAGGCCTTTATCCGTGACATCGGCCTGGACAGTCGGGACGAGGCTGTATGCCGTACGATCATTCAGCTCGCCCAGACAATTGGGCTCGACACGGTTGCCGAAGGCGTGGAAGCACCTTTGCAACTCGCCTTCCTGGAGCATAACGGCTGCACCACGGGCCAAGGCTATCTGTTCGACCATCCACTGCTTGAGCCTGAGCTGACCGAACAACTGTTCAAACTGGGCGATGGCGCACCGGTACGCCGGACCTTTGCAGAATAGTCACAAACTCAGGTCGAACATGCACACATACTCACCCGCCCTGATGTGGCCAATCTCGGAAGTCGCCACCAACACGGTCATCACGCTGCGCGAGGATGAGTCGGTCGCCGCTGCGATTGCCACCATGGCCGAGCAGCATATTCATGCCGTCATCGTCACAGGCGGCGATACCTACCGCATCATCACCACACAGATCGCGGTGACACTACGGCTGGCCGACGTGCCTTTCGACACCCGTTTGGTGCACGCCAGTCTGCCACCTGTTGCCTGCCTGAACCCGAACGACACAGTCGCCAGCGCACTGGCCGAACTGCAAGCTTCGCCAACAGATCACCTTTGCCTGGTTGACGATGACGGGGCGCTGGCCGGCGTTATCAGCTACTCCAATCTGATCAACCGCCTTGACCCCCAATCGCTGGCCGAGACCCGGAAAATCCGGGATTTGCTGAGGCTGACAAGTTACACTTCGCTCGCTTGTGGCGACAACCTCAAGACTGCGATGCTGAAGATGCACTCGGCAGCGCATTCAGCCGCGCTCATCCCGATGGCCGACGGAAGCGCCGGCATCATTACGCGCAGCGACATCATCCGCGCCTTGCAGCAGCGCACCGACTGGAGTGAGCCAGCCGTCAACTTCATGACCGCGCCAGCGCTGACAATCGAAGATGATGTATCGCTTCAGCAGGCGCTGGCGATCAGCCGGAATCATGGCATCAAGCATCTGGTTATCTGTAATGCGCAAGGCTGTATCGTGGGCATGCTGCACCAGAAAGAGTTGGTCGCGCTGGCCTATGAGCATTGGAGTGAGTTGCTGAATCGACACGCTCACCAGGTGAATGCCAACGAGGAGATTCGCCGGAGCGAACAGCGCTGGCGCGCAGTGCTTGAGGGCACCCGGCAAGGCGTGTGGGACTGGAACGCCCAGACCAACCAGGTGTATTTTTCGCCAACCTGGAAAGCCATGCTCGGCTATGCCGATCACGAGGTCGGCGACAGTCGGGACGAATGGGACTCGCGTATTCATCCAGACGACCGCAATCGGGTCTATGCCGACATCAAGCGCCACTTTTCGGGCGAAACACCAATCTATGAAAACACCCACCGGGTGCGTTGCAAGGACGGCAGCTACAAATGGATTCTGGACCGGGGCAAGGTCTTCAGTAGTGGGCCAGATGGCAAGCCGCTGCGGGTTATCGGCACTCATACCGACGTGACTGATGAGTTTGACCAGAAGCGACAACTCAGCAAGCTGGCAGAAAACACACCGGGTATGCTGTATCAATTCCGGCAATATCCCGACGGGCGCAGTTGCTTTCCGTTCAGCGCCAACGGCATTGAAGACATCTATGGCGTCACACCGGAACAGGTTCGCGAGGATGCCAGCATCGTTTTCGGAAACCTGCATCCAGACGATATAGGCTTCATAAACGAAAGCATCCAACACTCCGCCGAGACGCTTTGTCTGTGGGAATGCGAGTATCGCTACCGGCACCCGACCAAAGGCGAACGCTGGCTGCAGGGGCGCGCCACGCCAGAAAAAATGAGCGACGGCTCGGTGCTCTGGAACGGTTACATCTACGACATCACTGATCGCAAATTGCAACAACTCGTGCTGGAGGAAGCCAGACTCCGGCTTGAGCTTGCGATGGAAGCCTCTGACATCGGCATGTGGCGCTGGGACCTGCAGACCAACGAAGTCAAGTGGTCTGCACGGGCCTATCAACAACTCGGCTACCCAGCAGACGCGTTTCCGATTTCTCTTGCACGTTTCAGTGAGCTGCTTCATCCGGACGACCGCGACAGAACCGTCGCCGAGGCGATTCAGGACATTGCGCAGAACAGCGCCTTCGCCAAAGCGTTTCGGCTGCGTGGCGAAAGTGGTGAGTGGATCTGGGTCGAGGGGCGTGGCAAGGTTATTGAGTTTGACGCGAACGGGCAAGCCCGTGTGATGCTTGGCACGCATACCAACATCACCCGACTGAAAGCAGCCGAAGAAAAGTTTTGCAACCTGTTCGAGAATGCTCCGGTGGGCATTGCAATGCACGACCATGCCACCGGCGCCTTTATGGAGTTCAACGCCGCGCTCAACCAGTCAGTTGGCTACACGGCCGATGAGTTCTCTCGCCTGAGCACGCACGACGTAACCCCACCAGAGTACGTCGACGCTGAACAAAGCCTGCTGAACACCCTTGAACAAACCGGGCGCTATGGCCCGTTCGAGAAGGAATTCATCCGCAAGGACGGCAGCCGCTATCCAGTGCTGCTGCATGGTCTCAAGACCATCACCCCCGAAGGTAGACCAGTGATCTGGTCATTCATCCAGGACATCAGCGTTCTCAAGCAAGCCGAAAGAACGCTGCAGCTCGCCAAACAGGCGGCAGACGAGGCAAACCGGGCGAAATCCGAGTTTCTCGCCAATATGAGCCACGAAATACGTACGCCGATGAACGCCATCATCGGACTCAGCCAGTTGGCAGAAAACCAGCAAAACCCAGTGGTGTTGCGCGAAACCCTGAACAAGGTTCACCGTTCCGGGCGACTGTTGCTGGGCATTCTGAATGATGTGCTGGACTTCTCCCGGATTGAATCCGGCAAACTGCTGATCGACCCGCACCCCTTCATGCTTCCTGCCTTGCTGGACGATCTGGCAAACCTGTTCAAGCTGACCGCCGAAACCAAGGGGCTGTCGCTTGAGATAGTCGCTGACAACACGCTGGCCGAAGCCTACATTGGCGACGAGTTGCGCATTCGCCAAGTGCTGACCAACCTGATTGGCAACGCGATCAAGTTCACCGAGCTTGGGCATGTCCGATTGGAACTATCACGCCAGCAACTCGATGCCGCTGTCGATCGCCTCCGGTTCAGGGTTTGCGACAGCGGCATAGGCATCAGCCTCAACAGCCAACGCAAGATCTTCCGCGCCTTCGGTCAGGCAGACACCTCAATCACGCGCGAACATGGCGGCACCGGACTAGGGCTTGTCATCAGTCAGCGCCTGGTGCAAGCCATGGGCGGCACCGGTATCGTGCTTGACAGCGAAGAACACCGTGGTTCGAGTTTCAGCTTCGAACTAAGCCTGTCAAGATGCGCCGCTGGCCAGGTTTCCGACCGGCTCGCAGGATACGCCAACGCGGCATCGGACCAACAATTGAGTGGCACCGTGTTGCTGGTCGAGGACAACGCCATCAACCAGGAGGTGGCCTGCGCGCAACTGCAACAAATTGGCCTCACGGTAGTCACCGCAGAAAATGGGCTTGATGCCCTGCGCAAACTGGATCATCACCCTGCCGACCTGATCCTCATGGACATTCAGATGCCTGTGATGGACGGCTACGAGGCCACCCGACAACTGCGCGCAAACGGATGCACGCTGCCAATCATTGCGCTGACCGCTGCTGCCATGTCAGAAGATCGCCGAAAGGCGCTCGCTGCCGGCATGAATGACCATCTTGGCAAACCCGTTGATCCGGCCACGCTCTATCGAATGCTGGCGCGCTGGTTAGTAGGCACAGACCCTGCGGGCAAGGCGTCGTCTGACCAGGCACTGCCGGTACGCGAGCAGCTTGCAGACAACGCTGGCGACCTGGTCAGCACCGGCGACTTCGATCCGGCAAGAGGCATCATGATGCTGAGCGGAAACGAAGCGCTGTACCGAAGGTTGCTGAAAAAACTGTTGCGCCAGATAGAGAACGACTTCAGACCGACGCTAGGCCGGATTCAGGAGGCATCACCGGAACCCCTGGACGCAAGACTCGCCGCGCTGCAAAGCGCCAGCCACAACCTCAAGGGCGTCGCCGGTAGTCTGGGGTTGATCAGCCTGTCAGAGCAGGCTTCTACGCTGGACCGGATTCTGAAGCAGGGCAGACTGCCGCCACTTGCGATCTGCGAAACCTTCAACACGACACTGCAACAGGCGGTAACTACAATCGAAATGTGGCTGACAGCCGAGCAGCCAGTCACCCCGGCAGCGCCAGACATTGACTGCAGCACTATCGACCAAACGCTTATCGACACCCTGCAATCGCTCCTCATCGCCGTTAAAAACAACCTCTATGTGGAAGACGCGCGCATACAAGCCGCCGGACAACATCTGCCCACAGCTTTCCGCGCTGAATGGCAGGCATTTGTTGACGCCATGGACGAGTTCGAATTTGCTCACGCCGAGCGTATTCTTGTTCCGCTGTTGCACACCTTGACGACACACATAAAAAAATAGGGGACTGCCGGTGACCCGCAATACCTTGGTGAATGCTGACCCAGGCTCAACACACCAGTTTCACGCGCCCTCGGTCGGTCACGGCTCAATTGCCAAGCACAACCATGCGCACGCCTGGCACCATGTCTGGCATCACGCGTCGCTGCACCGACTGGCTTTTGGGCTGGCATGGCTGCTGTTTTCGCACGTGAGCTCGGCGCTTGACTTTGAGAGCTTTTTCGAGCGTCAGGACATCCCCATGCTGTGGATAGACCCGGCAGACGGCAGCATCGTCGATGCCAACCCGGCAGCAGCCGTGTTTTATGGCCATGATCGTGACACCCTCCGGCAGATGAGCATCAACACGATCAACACCTTGAGCTTGGACCAGATCGCCGAGGAGCGCGTGCTGGCTGCGTCACAGGGGCGCAACTATTTCATTTTTCGTCACCGCCTTGCAGACCTGACGAGCCGGAGCGTGGAGGTCTACTCACACCCCTACAACTGGCAAGGGCGCGAGTTGCTTTTGTCAGTCATTCATGACATTACCCCCGGTCGCAATTTTGACGCCGGCATGTGGCACTTCAAGGAGCGACTTGAAGAGCTTGTTGATTTGCGAACCGCCGAGACCGAAGCACGCAACCAGATCATCATCGCCCTGCTGGTTGGCGGACTGGTAGTGACAATAGCAGGCCTGCTTGGCTTGCTCAGCATGATGAAAAGACAGCGCGAGGCCGAGCTGGCAGCACAAGCGGCCAACCGCGCCAAGTCCGAGTTTCTGGCCAACATGAGCCACGAGATCCGTACGCCGCTCAACGCCATCATTGGCCTGAGCGAGTTACAACTTGAGGAGGAGTTGCCACCCAAGGTGAGGCAAAAGAGCCTGCAGATTTTCAAATCAGGGCAACTGCTGCTTGGCGTACTCAACGACTTGCTGGATTTTTCGAAAATCGAGGCGGGCAAACTCGATCTTGAATGCCAGCCACTAGAGCTGAAAACCATCGTTGACAATCTGACAACGCTTTTTGAGACACCAGCCAGAAGCAAAGGACTGACACTGAACCTTGTCATCGCACCAGAAGTGCCGCACCGCCTGGTGGGCGACGAATTGCGCCTGACGCAAGTGCTAGCCAACCTCGTGGGTAACGCAGTGAAATTTACCGAACACGGTGAGGTCAGCCTGTACATTGATGCTGCCCACATCACGAAACACGAGGCAAACCTGCTTTTCAGCGTCAGCGATACCGGCATAGGGATAGGCAAGGACAAACAAAACGGGCTATTCGAGGCTTTTTCGCAGACTGACGGATCGATTACGCGACGCTACGGTGGCACCGGACTGGGGCTGGTGATCAGTCAACGACTGGTCACCCTGATGGGCGGCGACAGCATCAAGGTAGACAGCTCGGTCGACATGGGTAGCTGCTTTTCCTTCAGGCTTTCGCTGCCGCTGGCCCAAGCAGACAGCAGCGAGCTCAACACCCGCGACAATCCGGTCGCAGACCATGCGGACACCGCCACGAAGAACACATGCAATTCGTCAAACACTCGCTTCCGCAGGCAGCGGGTGCTGGTGGCCGACGACAATACCATCAACCAGGATGTTGTACTTGCACAACTGGCACGAATGAACCTCGATGTAGTTGTCGTTAATAATGGCTCCGAAGCGGTCAACCTGATGCGCAAGGAACACTTCGACCTGATCCTGATGGATATACACATGCCCGTCATGGATGGCTACCGGGCGACCCAGAAAATCCGCTCATTTGACACGCACACCCCTATCATCGCGCTCACTGCCGCCACGCTGAACGGGGACCGTCAGCAAGCACTCGACGTCGGCATGAACGATCATCTGGGTAAGCCGTTCAGCAGCGAAGAACTGTTCGCATGCCTGCTGCGCTGGCTTGAAACCGAGCCTCGCGCAACAGAAAAGAGCGATATCGCGCTGGCGCCAAGCACACTGGGCGACACCGTGGTGTCCGCCACAGAGTCAGCAAACTGCTCGCACACAGTGCTGATTGTTGATGACATGCCGACCAACATCAAGGTATTGGCAAACCTGCTCAAGGACGAGTATGTCATTCAGGCAGCAAGCAGCGGTCGTCGCGCACTCGAAATCGCCACCCGCGGCAAACCTCCCGACCTTGTGCTGCTCGACATCATGATGCCGGACATGGACGGCCTCGAAGTCTGTCGTGCGCTCAAGGACAACCAAGCCACACAACGCATACCGATCATTTTTGTCAGCGCCTTGAGTGAAGTCAGCGAAGAGGCAGCAGGCCTCAGTCTTGGTGCTGTGGATTACATTACCAAGCCCTATCACGGCGACATCGTGCGTGCCCGTGTACGTGCACACATTAACCTGAAGATCGCCACTGACCAGCTTGAAGAAATGTCGCAGATCGACAGTCTGACCCAGGTAGCCAACCGACGCCGCCTTGATCGGGCAATCGACAACGAGATCAGACGGCATGCACGCGGCAGCAAGTCACTCGGCCTGATCATGCTCGACATCGACTACTTCAAAGCCTTCAACGATCATTATGGTCATGGCGCGGGAGACCGCTGCCTGCACACGATTGCGCAGGCGCTGAACACCACAATCAAACGGCCAAGTGATCTGTTCGCGCGCTATGGCGGCGAGGAATTCGCGGCGATTCTTCCCGCCACCGACCGTGAGGGCGTCGAGCGTGTTGCCGAAGCCATGCGGACCTTGATCGACACAATGCACATTCCTCACGCGCACTCCGCCATTACCAACCACGTAACAATCAGCCTCGGCTGCGTTGCCCAGGTGATCACCACCGAGAGCGCTGCAGACTTGTTCATGCTGGCAGACCAGGCACTCTACAAGGCCAAAGAACTGGGACGTAATCGCGTAGTAACAAGCCACTGAAGCCAAGCCGTCCGGTAGTCGCACCAGCACGGCAAGTCCGACCGTAGAGTCTCGGCTGCGTGCAAATCACATTTCCACAATAAGACAACACAATGTGAAATTGCGGACGCCTTCAGGCGTCAAAGCATTGCAAGCCACCCCGTCTGTCCTGAGAATGGAGGAGCAGACACTAGGCCCATCCGCTCTTGGTGTTTTGCAGACCACAGATGCAGCGCCACAAGCCACGCATCCCCACCCTTGAAGACACAATCCGCCATGCTTCTCATGATTCGCCCCATCCGATCCATTCTTTTCGGCACCGGCTTGTTGCTGATCGGCAACGGCCTGCTCAGCACCCTGATCGTGTTGCGCGGCAATCTGGAGGGCTATAGCGACCAGATGCTGGGCTTTATGGGCTCTGCCTACTTCATCGGCTTCATTCTCGGCTCCTGGCTGGTGCCGTCGCAAATCCGCAGAATCGGTCATATCCGCGCATTCGCCTTTTTTGCTGCGACCATCGCCGCAATCATGCTCGCCCACGCAATCATAATCAATCCATGGGTTTGGTTCGCCTTGCGTCTGACCACCGGAATCGTGCTGGTCGGCTTTTATACCGTGATTGAAAGCTGGCTCAACACGCAGTCCAGACCGGAATATCGGGGGCAGGTCTTTGCTTTCTACAT
Organism: Azoarcus sp.; assembly: GCA_036734105.1. Classification (GTDB taxonomy): domain Bacteria; phylum Pseudomonadota; class Gammaproteobacteria; order Burkholderiales; family Rhodocyclaceae; genus Azoarcus_F. The sequence continues at coordinate 28,554 of DAIMZH010000030.1, forward strand.
GGTCGTCAACATGTTGGCCATCGCTGGCGCGCAGCAGTTTCTGCACTTCGCCTCACCTGAGAGCTTTGTGCTGTTTTCGGTAGCGGCCATGATGGTGTGCCTGTCGGTGCTGCCGGTGTCCTCGACACGGCTACAACAGCCGGTCATTCACAATGTTCCCCGCCTCACCCTGGGCCGGATCTGGGATGCTGCACCGGCAGCAATGCTTGGCGCATTGGCTTCCGGGCTGGCAATGGGCACGTTCTGGGCGCTTGGCCCGTTGTATGCGGCACGCCTGGGCATGGAAGCCGGTGCAGTCGCCATGTTCATGACACTTGCCATTCTTGGCGGCGGTGCTCTGCAATGGCCGCTGGGACGCCTTTCGGACCGGGGTGACCGACGGCTCGCGCTGGGCATTGCCGCCGCCGGGGCAACACTAGCCGGACTGGCCATGCTGCTGATCAACGCGCCGGGGCAATACCTGCTTGCAGCAGCTTTCACTTTTGGCGGCATGGCTTTTGCCATTTATCCAATTGTGGTGGCCCACCTTGCCGATCACCTCACACAGGACGACATCCTCTCGGGCAGCGCAGGCATTTTGCTGCTGCACGGCATTGGGGCAGCAATCGGCCCTGCCGTAAGCGGCGCGCTGATGGAGGTTTTTGGTCCGGCCACCATTCCTGCCGTGTTTGTGGTGGTTTTTGCCCCGCTCGCGATGTTCGCACTGACCATCGCCAAACGTACCGAAGACGAAATCGTTGAAGAGGCCGCGCAATTTGTTCCCATGGTCAGAACTGCCTCAACAGCCGCCGAGATTGCGGTGGCGGTGGAAGAGTATCGAATCGAGCAAGGGGCCGAGGCTGAAGCCGACACCTCGGACAGCCCGGATTCACACCTGACTGCGCTCGATAAAACAGTCGTAACACCAGTGCCAACTGACAACCAGGAGGCTGAACTCAATCCCGGGACAGAGCCCGACCGCGAGTCGCCAGACCACAACCCAACTGATCAAACCTCGCAGGAGCCGCCCGAGCAAGCCGATAATGCGCCTGATAAAAGAAAATAAGCCCGCGATTACCGTAAACCCCTACGATTGCAACATTCTCCGGTCAAGCGCTTTGCGCTAGACTAACTGTTGCGATTTTTGCGTATCGATGTTGGGCGGGGTCTTGCTGGTGTTAGAGCACCCGCAGATACCCCTTACTTTCTCGTGGAGACAACTGTGATCAAACAACTCGTTACCGCCTCGGCCCTGGCAACCGTCATGGCCTTCAACGCCAACGCTGCCGACACTATCAAGATTGGTGTGGCCATGGGCTTTACCGGCCCCATCGAATCGCTGACGCCCGGGATGGCCGGCAGCGCCGAAATGGCCATCAAGGAAATCTCCGACAGTGGTTTGCTGTTGGGCGGCACCAAAGTTGTTCCGGTGCGCGCAGACACCACCTGCATCGACGCCGCCGCAGCCACCGCTGCAGTTGAGCGCCTGGTGAGTTCCGAAGGTATCGCTGCACTGGTCGGCGCAGCCTGCTCCGGCGCCACTACCGCAGTCCTGCAAAACGTGGCGCTGCCGCGCGGCATGCTGATGATTTCACCGTCCTCCACTTCTCCGGCCCTCACCGCCGTTGAAGACAACGGTCTTTTCTTCCGCACCGCACCGTCCGATGCACGTCAGGGAGAAGTGCTCGCCGAGTTGCTGATGGAGCGTGGCATCAAGACTGCAGCGCTCACCTACACCAACAACGACTACGGCAAGGGTCTGGCCAACAGCATTCAGACCGCCTTCGAAAAGCTCGGTGGCAAGATCACGCTGGCCTCTTCCCACGAAGACGGCAAGGGTGACTACACCGCCGAAGTCGGCGCGCTGGCCGCCGCCGGTGGCGACATCCTCATCGTGGCAGGCTATCTCGACCGTGGTGGTCGTGGCATCATCAGCTCATCGCTTGACACCGGCGCGTTCGAAACCTTCGCCTTGCCCGATGGCATGATTGGCGCAAGCTTGCCCGAAGCAATCGGAAGCGGTCTCAACGGCTCGTGGGGTCTGGCTCCCGGCTCCGACAGCGAAGGTGGTGCACAATTTGCCAAGCTCGCCGAAGCCGCAGGCGTCACTGTCGGCCCCTACACCCAGGAATCCTACGACGCTGCCGCGCTGATCCTGCTGTCCATGCAGGCGGCAGGCACGACCGATAGCGCCATGGTCAAGACCAAGGTAATGGAAATCGCCAACGGCCCAGGCGAAGAAATCTTCCCGGGTGAACTCGCCAAAGGCCTGCAAATCCTCGCAGATGGCGGCAAGATCAACTATGTCGGTGCCTCGGCCGTGCGTTTTGTCGAGCCCGGCGAAAGCGCCGGTAGCTATGCGCTGTATGAAGTGCGCGACGGCAAGCTCGAAGTCATCGGCCATCGCTGATCATCCTGCCCGACCAGCCGGCCGGGCTTTGACAACACTTTGAACAGGGGCGGTCCGGGCGCAGGTTCGGACCGCCTTATTGCACCCATGATCGAGGTTCAAAACCTGAGCATGCAGTTTGGCGGCGTCCACGCCGTTGATGATGTATCGCTCATTATCCCGAATGGCAAGATCACCGGCCTGATCGGCCCTAACGGCGCTGGCAAGACCACGCTGTTCAACGTGATCGCAGGCCATTATCAGCCCAGCGCCGGCAAGGTCTTGCTGGACGGCGAAGACATCACCGGCCTGCCACCGCACGAACTGTTTGCCAAGGGGCTGCTGCGCACCTTCCAGATTGCCCATGAGTTCTCCACCCTGACCGTACGTGAAAACCTGATGATGGTGCCCGGCAACCAGGTGGGTGAGTCCTTGTGGGGCGCTTGGTTTCACCGCCGCAAGGTGCGCCAGCAAGAAGAAGAAGTGCGCAACCGGGCTGACGAGGTGATCCGTTTTCTCGAAATCGAACACGTCGCGGACGAACTGGCTGGCAACCTGTCGGGAGGCCAGAAGAAACTGCTTGAGCTCGGCCGCACCATGATGACCGACGCCAAGATCGTGTTTCTGGACGAAGTTGGTGCCGGTGTCAATCGCACCCTGCTCTACACTCTCGGCGATGCCATCCTCAAGCTCAACAAGGAGATGGGCTACACCTTCTGCATGATCGAGCACGATATGGACTTCATCGGCCGCCTGACCGACACCGTGATTGTGATGGCCGACGGCAAACTGCTTACGCAAGGCACTGCAAGTGAAGTCATGGCCAATGAACAGGTCATTGAAGCCTACCTGGGACGAGGTTTGAAAACCCGCGAGAAAAAGAGGCCGGCGGCATGAGCTTTTTGATTGGCGACAACATGACAGGGGGCTACGGCGCCACCAATATCCTCAACGGCTGTACGATCTCGGTCGAGAAAGGCGAGATCGCGGTGATTGTCGGCCCGAATGGAGCCGGCAAATCCACTGCCATGAAGGCGATCTTTGGCATGCTCAGCCTGCGCGAAGGTGAGGTCAGGTTGAACGGTGAAAACATCACCGCACTCAATCCGCAAGACCGCGTGATGAAGGGCATGGGCTTTGTGCCGCAAACCCACAACGTTTTTCCGACCATGTCGGTAGAAGAAAACCTGGAGATGGGCGCCTTCATCCGCAACGATGATTTTCGGAACACCATGGAGCAGATTTACGAACTGTTCCCGATCCTCAAGCAAAAACGTCGTCAGGCGGCGGGCGAACTGTCTGGCGGACAACGACAGCAAGTTGCGGTTGGTCGTGCCCTGATGACTCAGCCCCAGGTGCTGATGCTGGATGAGCCAACCGCAGGCGTCTCGCCAATCGTCATGGACGAGCTGTTTGACCGCATCATCGACGTGGCCCACACTGGCATCGCCATTCTGATGGTGGAGCAAAACGCCAAGCAGGCGCTCAACATTGCCGACAAGGGTTATGTGCTGGTTCAAGGTGCCAATGCCTACACTGACACTGGTGAGGCCTTGCTCGCCAACCCCGAAGTCCGTCGAACCTTTCTGGGGGGTTGAGCATGGAAAATCTACTCAATGCCCTGGTGTTGCTGAGCAACTTCGTCATCATCCCTGCGGCCACCTATGGCAGCCAGCTTGCGCTGGGTGCGCTTGGTGTCACGCTCATCTACGCGATTCTGCGCTTTTCCAATTTTGCCCACGGCGAAACCATGGCCATGGGCACCATGCTGACCATTCTCATCACCTGGTGGCTGCAAGCTCAGGGTATCTCGTTCGGCATATTGCCCACCGCCTTACTGGCGCTGCCAATAGCCATTGTGCTGATGATTGCCATCATCCTGCTGAGCGACCGCTGGGTGTATCGCTATCACCGTAATCGCCGCGCCACCCCGGTCACCTTTCTGATTGCCTCTCTGGGCATGATGTTCATCTATAACGGGCTGGTGCGCATCATCATCGGGCCAGGCGATCAACGCTTTGATGACGGGCAACGCTTTATCGTGACCGTGCGCGAGTTTCGCGAGTGGTCAGGCCTCACCGAAGGCCTTGCCTTGCGCACCAGTCAGGGCTTGACCATCGTCATTACCCTGATTGCAGTGGCTGCGCTGTTCTGGTTTCTCGATCACACCCGCACCGGCAAGTCGATGCGCGCCTACTCCGATAACGAGGATCTGGCCTTGCTGTCCGGCATCAAACCGGAACGTGTGGTGTTGATTGCCTGGGCACTGGCCGCCACGCTGGCAACACTGGGTGGCGTGCTTTACGGGCTGGACAAGGGCTTCTCGCCAATGAATTACTTCCACTTGCTGCTGCCGATCTTTGCCGCTGCCATTGTTGGCGGGCTGGGCAGCCCGCTGGGCGCGGTGGCTGGCGGCTTCGTAGTGGCCTTTTCCGAAGTCTTGCTAACCTATGCCTACAAACGCTTTCTGACCTACCTGTTACCCAGTGATCTCGCGCCTGAAGGTCTGGTGCAGTTCCTGTCCACCAACTACAAGCTGGCAATTTCCTTCGTCATTCTGGTGCTGGTGCTGCTGATTCGTCCTACCGGAATCTTCAAGGGGAAGTCGATATGAGCCTGAATCAGAAACAAACCCCTGTCCTCTTCCTGCTGATGGCCCTGGCCTTCGTGGTGGTCGGCTTTGTGCAAAGCTGGACGCTGGCGCTGACCATCTTCAACTACAGCCTGATCGCTGCCATCATGGCGCTTGGCCTCAACATTCAGTGGGGCTACGCCGGACTGTTCAACGTTGGCCTGCTGGGCTTTGCCGCGCTGGGTGGCCTGGCGGTGGTGCTGATTGCCATGCCACCTGTCGAAGAGGCCTGGCACGCTGGCGGCCTGCAAATGCTCACCGCTTTGCTGATGGCACTGGCCACCATCGTCGCGGCCATCGTTGCCTACAAAAAGCTCCCCGAGGGCCGCAACCGCGCACTAGTGCTCACCGCCATTCTGGTGGGAGGTTATTTTCTGTCACGTGCCTGGTATCAACCGGCAGCCGCCGCCATCTCGGCGGTCAACCCGGCTCACGCTGGCTATCTGGGTGGGCTTGGCCTGCCGGTGATGCTGTCATGGGTGGTGGGTGCCATGCTGGCTGGCGGTGCCGCCTGGCTGATCGGCAAGATCACGCTGGGCTTGCGCTCAGACTACCTCGCCATTGCCACGCTCGGCATTGCCGAGATCATCCTCGCCATCATCAAATATGAAGACTGGCTGACGCGCGGCGTGAAAAACGTCAACGGCCTGCCCCGCCCGGTGCCTTTCGAGATCGACCTGCAGCAAAGCGCCTGGGTGCAGGACTGGGCCGTCACCTTCGGGGTCAGCGCATCAGACCTTGCCGTCATGCTGGTCAAGCTCTCCTATGCCGGCATTCTTCTGACGGTGCTGATTGCCCTGTTGTGGTTTGCCCAGACCGCCCTGCATTCGCCGTGGGGTCGCATGATGCGCGCCATCCGCGACAATGAAACCGCCGCCAACGCCATGGGTAAATTCGTCAAAGGGCGTCACCTGCAGGTGTTTGTGCTGGGTTCTGCGGTGGTCGGGCTGGCAGGCGCCATGCTGGTGACCATGGATGGTCAATTTACCCCTGGCTCCTACATCCCCCTGCGGTTTACTTTTCTGGTGTGGGTGATGGTCATTGTTGGCGGCTCTGGCAACAACTATGGCGCGGTGCTCGGCGGCATCCTGATCTGGTTCTTCTGGGTAGAAGCCGAACCCATAGGCCAGTGGCTGGCACAAACACTCACCTCAGGCATGGCCGTTGATAACGCCTTGCGCCTGCACATGATAGACAGCGCTGCCCATATGCGGGTGGTAGTGATGGGCCTGGTGCTGCTGCTGACGCTGCGCTTTCACCCAAGCGGGCTGCTGCCGGAGGCTTCGGCACGCAGAGTACGCTAAGCGCATGGGCGTGGCGACCATGTCAAAAGCCGTATCGCCACGCCAGCCAGCTTACAAACCTCGTGCCCAGGCTGGTCTGAGCGGGGCTTGCTCTGGCCTGGTGATGGCTTCGCGTATCTGCCGCAACATGCGCTCCTGGTCAGCGCCCAGCGTACCCTTGAGCACCAACCAATTGGAGGCGTGATCAGAGCGAAACACCGTTCGCTTGAGCGCCAGCGCCGAGACGAAGCGTTCCATCTCGCGAAACAGGCCGGTCTGGTCTAACGGCTCCCACTCCGGGTAGTCGGCACGGAAACGCTGCTCGCCCTTAGGAAAACTCACCACCAAAGTGGCCAGATACTCAGGCTGTGTGGCGTTTGCCAGCCGTGCCGACTCATCGGCGTGTTGTTCGCTATAGGCAGCACCACCGAGCCCGTTCAGAATCATCACTGATCGACGTATGCCTGCTGCTCCCAGCTTTTCCAGCGCGTCGCGCGTGGTCTCGAATGTTTCACCTTTATTGACCCGCGCCAGCACGGTATCGTCGCCGGATTCTGCCCCGACATAAACCAGTTGCAGACCCGCCTCGCGCAGCTCGGTCAATTCAGCCACGGTCTTGCGTCTGAGGTTGCGCGGCAGACAATAACTGGACACGCGATGCACTGAAGGCATGTGGGTGCGAATCGCCTCCAGCACCTTGAGCAAGCGCCGGGTTGGCATCACCAGCGCGTCGCCATCGGCCAGAAAAACACGTCGCACCTGGTCACCAAACACCACTGCGCTGCGCTGTATGCTGTCCAGCACTTCTGCCTCATCGCGCGCCCGGAACTGTTTTTGCGGCGCGGTGTACATTTCGCAGAAAGTGCATTTGTTCCAGGAGCAGCCATCGGTCACCGGCAATATCAGCGATTCGGCCTCGCTGGGTGGGCGGAAGACGGGTTCAATGTATCGAATTGGAAATGACATGGTTGCAGATTCTTGAAGTCAGACGGCCCTATCTTGTGCCGCCAGCGCCCACCATGCAAGCCTGGTCAACTGATTGGCCGATTTGCCGCCATCAGCCTTTGCGCATTGCAACACATCCCGCCACGGCGTAAAGTGGCGGCCTTGCAACCTGCCGGACAAACCAGGTCCCTCAGGCTCAAGCCTCGACCAAGCGTTGTGACGGAAAGCAAGACGCACGGATGCACAGCCGCTTTGTGAGGCAACCTCAATCTTGACCGCCGCAAACTCACTCACAAGGTGTCATTTGCGGCTCGGGGTACGGCATGACCGACTTCCTGCAGACACTCGAATTTGCCTTCTCGGTCACCGGGCCGATCTTTGTTATCCTATTGCTTGGTGTCATTCTCCGGCGCGTCGGTCTGATCACCGATGCCTTTGTGGATGCCGGCTCACGGCTGGTGTTCAATGTCACCTTACCTGCCTTGCTGTTCATCAGCATTGCCACTACCGACTTTGCCGACGCAGCCAACTTCCGGCTGATCGGTTATGGCTTGCTCGCCACCTGTGCGGTTTTTGTTGCGCTGGAGTGGCTGACTAGCCATACCGTGCGTCCGGCTGAAGACCGTGGTGTGGTGGTTCAGGGCGCGTTTCGCTCCAACATGGGCATCATCGGGCTGGCTTATTGCGTTAACGCGTATGGTGCATCGGGCCTTGCTACCGCCTCGCTTTACCTTGGCATGGTCACCATTCTGTTCAATGTGCTGGCGGTGATCACGCTCAACCGTTCGCTGTCCAAGCGACGCGGCGTTGGCGGCATCATCCGTGGCATCTTCACCAACCCGCTGATCATTGGCATTGTGCTGGCGCTGCCGGTGTCGTATTTCGAGATAAAGCTGCCGTCGCTGGTGCAACAATCCGGGCGCTACTTTGCCGACATGACCTTGCCACTCGCCTTGCTGTGCACTGGCGCATCGCTCAACTTTGCCAGCCTGCGCAACGCCTTGAGCAACACCTTGCAGGCTACTGCCCACAAGCTGATACTGGTGCCGCTGCTGATTACCGGCGGCGGCATCGCGGTTGGCTTCAGAGGCGTGGAGCTCGGTGTGCTGCTGCTCATGGCCAGCGCCCCGACGGCCGCAGCCAGTTATGTCATGGTCCGCGCCATGGGCGGCAATGCCACGCTGGCTGCCAACATCATTGCGCTGACCACGCTGGGGTCGATCATTGCCACCAGTGCGGCCATTGCAGGCTTGCGGGCGGCCGGGCTCATCTGACTCCGCAATGTCTGCCGCTGCCTGCGTGTTTGCCACGGCAGCAAGCTGCCCCAAGCCCTCCCGGCCTGACTTGATACACTGCGTGCCGGTCCCATGACCGCTTTTGGGCACCGAAAAGCCGGAACAAAACACTCTCATCGACTATCGAAAGCGCCATGGATACCTTGACCCACGCGCTGTCTGGCGCGCTCGCCGGACGCCTGCTTGCGCGACAACCCAACAAGCCTCAACACACCGTATCACCGCCTGTGTGGCAGATGGTGACTGTCGGCACAGTCGCCGCGACCTTTCCCGACCTCGACTTCGTGCTCGGCTATATCTCGGAGCTTGCCTATCTGCGCGGCCATCGCGGGGTCACGCATTCGCTCATCTTGCTGCCGCTATGGGCGCTGCTGATCGCGTGGATCATGGCAGGGCTGTTCAGGGTGTCCAGGCGCAAAAGCAGCGCGCCGATCTTCGGCTGGCAAGCCTACTATCTGACAGTCGGCGTGGCGCTGCTGGTGCATATTCTCGGCGACCTGATCACTCAGTTCGGCACCATGATTCTGGCGCCGCTGTCTGACCATCGCTTTGGGCTCGGCACCACCTTCATCATCGATCTTGGGGTCAGCGGCATCGTTCTGGCCGGCCTGCTGGGCAGCGCCATCTGGCGACGCAGCCGGGTGCCTGCCGCTGTCGCGGCTGTCGCCCTGCTCACATGGGTTGGCAACAGCGCCATAGCCAGAGGCGACGCCATTGAGGCTGCACGCGACTGGGCACAAGCCGAAGGCATACCTGTGGTCGCGATAGACGCAGCCCCCAGACCAGCGTCACCCTACAACTGGACCGCGATCGTGTTTGACGGCAGCAGCTACCACTACGCTCATCTGAACACGCGCCGCAGCCAGCCGCTCATCGCCACGCCGGACGACAACCTCATCCGCCGTTTTTCTGCGCCCTATCAACCCATACCGATGGCTCAGTGGGAAACCGCCTCACGTTTTGGCGACGGTATTTCGAGCGAACTGGCGCGTACTGTCTGGGACGCGGAGGAGTTCGCCTTTTTCCGCTGGTTCGCAATGTTTCCGGCAGTGGACCAGGTGGAGCCAGACAGCGGCCTCAATGGTGCTTGTGCGAGCTTTCGCGATC
>DAIMZH010000031.1:0-37840 GCA_036734105.1 Azoarcus sp.
CGACCGTAGCGGCTGTAGGAGCGATAGGCTTCAAGCGGATTGCGATAGAGCAGCAGAAACCGTGCTTTCGGGTATAGCCATTTGAGGTAATGAGCGTGCTCGGCGGTGAGCCGGACTTCCTTGATGCCCCAGCGCTCGGCGCCAGCACGCTGCGCTGGCTGGGCAAACAAGGTGTCGAAGTAGGCGCGATGTGCCTGCCTGAGGTCTTGTAGCGAGGGGAACAGATTGGCGATCCAGTCACCGGTCAATTGCTCAGGCGGTCTTCCGTCGTAAAAGTAGTCTGCAGGGGGCCAATGCTGACGAAACGCGCGCATGCCTTGCGCGAGTGCCTGGATGGTGCCGCACTCGTCATAGGGTTCACCCCAGATGATGACCCGCGAGTCGGACATGATGAGGCGTTGCAGCATGGTTGAGCCGGAGCGCCAGCCGGCTGACAGCAGAAAGATCGGTGATTCGTGATCGTCCGGGTCGGGTTGGGTGAGGGCTGACAGGGTGGCGATGCCTTTGGCGACGCTTGGCTGTGCAAGCAGGGCGTGATGATGCGCTGCGCGAGCCTGCGCTGGGCCTTTGAAGGCGGTGATGAATGTGTCTGCGAGCTTCACTTGGCGGCCTTGTATTGAATCGTGCCCAGGCTTTGCATTTGTTGCTTGAGGGCGTCACGGGTTTCACCAAAGGACAGCTTGCCCGCATGATATTGCGCGAGTAGTGGCGGAACGCTAAGACTCAGCGACTTGTTAAGTTGCCTGGCGATGCGGCGTTCGATACCGCTTCGCAAGCGGTAAGACAGATTGCCGAACAGACCGAGCAGGGTTGGGAGAACAGCGAGCTTGAGGCCTTCAGGGGTGCGTTTGAGCAGGTCGATTGTGGCGTCAATGAGTTGTTCTTCATTAATGAGACCGTTCTTGAAACGCACTAGCACATCGGAGGCTTTGACTTCGGCAAAGCGCGACAGGTAGAGCGTGTCGTCGTCGCGGCGGAAGTAGTAGAGCGGCTCGGCAATGTGCCTGGCCTGAAAGCTTGCGGCGATGCGGATGAAGTAGTCGTAGTCCTCGACCAGAAAAAGCTCCGGGTCGTAGTCTCCGACTGTCTCGTAGGCTCGCCGGGTGTACATGAAGCAGGCGCCAATGTGGTTGCCTTTTTCGAGCTGCAGTTTTGCCGGAAGGCGGTCGTGCTTCAGGCCGGTAAAGTCGCCGCTTGGGGTGAGGTCTTCGAACAGGTAGTAGTCGGCATAAACCAGGTCGCAATCACCCTGGTCCAGTGTCTCGACCATTCGTGCAATGGCGTTGTCAGCGTAAAGGTTGTCGTCCGATGTCCAGGTGAGGTATTCGCCACGAGCCATTGAAAACCCACGGTTGAGCGCTCTGGGCAGGCGCAGGTTGGGGTCGTTGCGTACATGGCGTATGCGTGGATCGTCAAAGCTGGCGATGACTTGCGGGGTGTCGTCAGGCGAGTTGTCGTCAACAATGATGAGCTCGAAGTCGGTAAAGCTCTGGTCAAGCACGTTACGGATGGCGTCGCCCAGCAAGTGGGCACGCTTGTAGGTCGGCATGATGATGCTGACGCGGGGGGCACCGAGTTGTTGCGTGCTCATGCTGCTGTCAGTCCGGCGTCAGACAGGATGCGCTTGACTATCCGCTGACTGGCTGTGCCGTCACCATAGGGGTTTACTCTTGAGGCCATGGCCTGATAGGCGGCCGGGTCGTCGAGCAGGCGGGAGGCCTCGGCGACGATGGTGTCGGCATCGGTGCCAATGACCCTGACCGTGCCGGCTTCGACGCCTTCGGGGCGTTCGGTGACCTTGCGCAGCACCAGCACGGGCTTGCCCAGGCTGGGGGCTTCCTCCTGCAAGCCGCCCGAGTCGGTGAGCACCATGTAGGCGCGCTTCATGAGGTGCACCAGCGGCATGTAGTCGAGTGGGTCGATGAGGTGTACGTTGTCCAGTCCTGCCAGTGCCTGATTGACTACACTGCGCACGTTGGGGTTGCGGTGCACCGGGTAGACCAGCGCGATGTCGTCGTGGTATTTGAGGGCAAGCTCACGCAGGCCGCGACACAGTGATTCGAAAGGTTCACCAAAGCTTTCGCGTCGGTGGGCGGTGACCAGCACGATGCGCTTGTCACCAAACGGCAGTGCGGCCAGTGCGCTGCCAGCGAAGTCGAAGGGGCGGGCTGCGACATCAAGCAGGGCATCGATCACTGTGTTGCCGGTGACTTCCATGCTGGCCTCGGGCAAGCCTTCAGCAAGAAGGTGCTGACGTGCCATGTCGGTGTGCGGAAAGAACACATCGGCAACTGCGTCGATGATCTTGCGGTTGGATTCTTCCGGATAGGGGTTGTGCTTGTCGAAGGTGCGCAGGCCGGCTTCGACATGCCCCACCCTGACGCCAGCATAAAAACCTGCGAGTGCGGCCGCCATCGAGGTGGTGGTGTCGCCTTGCACCAGTACCAGGTCGAATTTTTCGCTACGCAGAATGCGTCCGACTTCCTGGAGCACGGCAATGGTGATGTGTTCGAGCGTCTGGTTGTCGCGCATCAGTTGCAGGTCGTGGTCAATGCGGATGTTGAACAGCTTGATCAGCGGTTCGACCATGTCCTTGTGCTGGCCGGTGAAGCAGTTGCGGTTGTCGATGAGCGTGGGGTGGCGTTCGAGTTCGGCGATAAGCGGTGCCATCTTGATGGCTTCCGGCCGGGTGCCGAATACGGTCAGAGTCTTAAGCATTGGCTGCGTCCTTGTGCTGCTTGAGTCGCCAGGCGTCGAGGAAGTATTTCACCGCCCAACTAATCTCTGCGCCCGAAATGTATTGTGCGCCCTCTCCATAGCTGCCATTGAAACCACCGCTCTTGTTCTGGATCTTTTCGAGATAGGCCATGGCCTTGTCGGCTGGTCCGGGATTGCCGAGGCGATACCACACGATGGCGTATTGGGCCATGCCGGTTGAGCAGATCCATTTGGCGTCGGGATAGGCCGGGATGCTGCCATCGGCGCGTTGCTGTTGTTCGACTTCGGCCATGCCGCGTGTGGCGAGTTCGATTTCGCCCATCTCTTGCAGCGCTTCCATGGCGTAGGCATGAAAGTGGGTGAGACGGTTGAAGGGGACCAGGTCGTCGCGTTGCTTGTAATGCTCAAGCACAAAGCGGGCCGCTTCAGTGTACCGGGGTTCATTGAGTAGCCGTCCGGCTTCGAGCAGCGGGTATAGCGCGTAGGTGTGGATGAGGTCGCTGGCAATGCCAGTCCACAGCTCGGTGGAGGGCGTCAACAGCCGACCGTCATCGGCTACCTGGGTCAGCATCCAGTCGCTGGCGCGGCGCAGCGAGTCTGCTGCCTCGGGAATGTCGTCGATGGCGGCGCACAGACCACGCATGATCTGGGCTGTGTCGAAGGTGTAGGGTGTGCCGTCGGGTGCAGGGAAGGCGCCGTCAGCGAGCTGTATGCTAAGCAGCCAGCGCGTGCACGTGCGCGCCAGCTCGGTTTCTCCCCACTCATAAAGCGTGGGGATGTAATAACCGGTGACTTCGGGGTAGGGCACTTTTTGTCGTGTATGCACGATGATGCCCTGGCCCGCGACCATGTTGGCCTTGAACCAGTCCATGGCTCGCTCGTAGCTGGGTTTTTTCTTTTGCCAGAAGAACATCGTCAAAATCCTTGTTGGTGCTTATTGTGCGGGTTCGATGATACGCAGGATCTGGTTGGCGGGGACATCTTGCAGCGTTTGCGTGGTCCCGCTCGGCCACTTCACCACTACCGTGCTGACCGTCTGGTGTTGGGCGAGTCCAAAATGCAGGCGGCTGTGATTTTGCCCACGGTGATGAATTCCGCCATCCTGAATGCGTGTTTGCGTGATTTTATCGGTGCTGACCTCAACCCGTGCGCCAATCCCGTCACGATTCGAGCGTGTGCCTTCAAGGTCGATCTGCAGCCAGTTGTTGGCATTACCCTGGTTGCGTAAAAGGCTATAGCTTCCGCCATCGGATGGTAGTCCCAGACTACGTCCCATGCTGCCTCCTGTTGCTATCAACAGGTCAATAAAGCCGTCACCGTCGAAATCGACCGTGGTCACGCTGTCTCCGACTCCCGCGCGTGGGGTAATCCCTGCTCCAACCGGGACCGCTTCGAAATGACCATTTCCCTTGTTGAGCATCAGGACGGAGTCGTGCATGCCGGCGTCACCCGAGCCGAGGATGAAGAGATCCAGGTGCATGTCATTATTGAAGTCGGCGGCGACCACGTTCATGGCGGCTATCGGAATCTTGTTGAGCCCGCGTTTTTCGCTCTCTTCGACAAGCTTGTCGCCACGGTTCATGAACAATCGCTGAGGCGCATGCTCTGGGTTTTCCGCGCCAGATGTGGCTTTGAGGCCCCGAATGGTACTCGTAGCCTGAATACTGAGTTGCACCTGCACGTTTCGCGGCAATTCGCCGTTATTTTCGTTAGGCGGGAAAACACGCACCTGCCATCTGTCTGGGGCTTGGAATCCAACGCGGATTTCTCCCCTTGCGTCGGAGGCGGAGCTTGCCATGCCTGACGCAAGCTCAGGTGTCAGTTCGAATTCCAGCTTATCCATAGTCTTGGCGTCACTGCCAAAGCGGATCTGCGCGGGTGTAAGCCACCCCCGCGGACGATGCGGTAAAAGCTTGATTTGTAGCGGGCCCTGCGCATGGAATTCGAAACCGGTCTCACTTGGGAAGTCCGTCCTGTTGATCGAAAAGTCGGCTATCAGGTGCTCATCAGCGGGTCGTCCAAACGCAATGCGGCCAGATGGGTTGCGGCGCGCCAGAAACAAGTCAATACGACCGTTGTTGTCGAAGTCGCCGGCAGCGATATCCTCGAACGCGGTGATAGGCAGCCAGTCGAGCTCACGCGGCGGCTGGCTGGCCGTACTGAATATCTGTGAGGTCAAGTTTTGGCCTGCCACACGGCAAACCAGCTCGGGGTGTCCGTCATCAACGAGTTGAGTCACTATGCAGAAGGGCACCGAGCGCGAACGAAAGCTTAGCAATTCCATGGCTTTCTCGAAGCGGCTACCCTGCTGCAGGAACGTGAAGGGCGGTGTGACATCGTCGAAGCGGGCCTCTGCACCCTGAATCAGGTCGAGCTTGCCGTCGCCATCGAGATCAAGCCATAGTGGCATGCGAGTACGGCCCTCAAGATTGATGACACCCATTGCCTCCGCCTCGTCGATAAAGCGGTCACCCTGGTTGAAAAACAATCGTTTGGGTTCCTTGCCTACGCCAACCACCGCGCCGGTCAATTGGATAAGATCCAGCATGCCGTTGTTGTTGACGTCCGCCCAAGCGGCACCGTGGCTGTCGCCGGCGATGTCTTCAGGGTTGAAGTAGCGAAGGGTGACGTCCTCGAAGCGCCCGTTGCCGAGATTGCGGAACAGCTTGGGTTCGTTTAGGTGGTTGGTGACGTATAGATCGGGCAGTCGGTCGCCATCGAAATCCCCCCAGGCAGCACCAAAAGTCATCCCGATCATGCTGGATAGTCCAGCGGCTTCGCTGACGTTTTCAAAAGCGACTGGTGAAATGTCGGGTTTCGAACACGCGCTTAGCAAAATAACGCTGGCTGTAGCGATCAGTTTCAGTGAGTTTCGCATAGATCTCTCGGTTTCAGCCCTTGGACTTTCGGTGGGGAGTTGCTTAACGACGCGAAGTTCTTCGCACCAGTTTCATGAACATGTCGCGAAGATTGAAACCTTGTGCTGATTCAGGGCCACCGCTTTGTATCAGCTCAGTGGAAAAATTCAGGAAGGATTGTGCCGCATGGTGTGTCGAAAACAAGTCGCTTCTGGCGTGTCTCCTGGCAGCGCTGGAAATTGACTCATATCGTTGTGGATCTGAGAGCAAGGAGCGTATCTCTTTCGCCCACTCGTCGGCATCGAGATAGTCGTCTATGCAGATGCCTCCCTTGCCAACGGCTTCAGGAAGTCCGCCCCGCGCGCTCGCGATCACCGGAATGCCGCAAGATTCAGCTTCGATGACGACACGTCCAAACGCCTCTTCCCAAACAGACGGAACGAGCAGGAGTTTCGTCTGCCGGTAGATGCCTTCGATGTTCGGGACACGGTCCGAGTATTCGATGTTTCCAAGCTTGGCGATGGCTTCGAGGAGCAAACGTTTATCGTCCGCGCCGAGTGGCCAGGACTCAACGATCAGGAAGCGCTGGTCAGGCAGCTTCGCGGCGATCTTGAGTAAGGTTTCAATCCCCTTCACCCGATGAGGGTTGATCATGGTTATGAAACCATCTTGTGCTGCCGGGGACCCGTTGTACGGGTCAAAGGAGGGATAGATCACATGCGGTATCGTCCCGGTCAGCTTTCGGACCCGGTCCGCCATGAAGCGACTGTTGCAGATCACCGCCGCTCCCGAGCGCGCAATTGCCTTGATGGACGCGACTGGGTCTTCAGCGTCGCGAAGAAATACAATTGTGGGTGTCTTGGCGTCCAGGCCGATTGACGCAATCTGTTCGATGCCGTCGAGCTGAGTCCAGATGACGTCCGGCTTCCAGTCTTTGATTGTCAATTCGAGCGAGTCAGGGAAAGCCCCGACAAGTCGCACCGGGTAGCCACAATCAAGCTCCACAACACCTTCTGATTCTGATACGGATCTGATGTTGAGCTGTGCATGAGTGTCCTGCTCAGGGAGGGACCACAACTCCGGCTTGAAATCGCGCGCCCCAACCGCTAGACAGTCACAGCCCAGATTGTTTGCGAGAACAGTCAGCATGTTGTGCGCTGAGCGGGCCGCCCCCCCGATAAAAAAAGGATATGGTGGCCTTAGACTGGCGTAGAGTATTTTCATATTCAAAAGTCCTTCACGGCAAGCTCATACGTGAGCGCGCCCTAACTGCTCCAGCCGTCTATGCCGTCTGATGCTAAACAGATTCGTAAGTATCCAAAAAAAAGCACGAAGACAGTGAACCCGCGTGACAGGATATTGATTGAAGGGATACTCGTTACGCCTTTTTCCGAGTAGTTCCTGTAGAAACTGTCTTGCAAAAAGTCGAAGTGAGCGCTTGAACGAGCGGTAGGGGTCCTTGAGCAAGCCCAGGTAAATCCCCTTGAGTCTAAGAAACAGGATGCGGTCGCTTGCGCCCATTGTCTCCTTTGTACGCAGATGTCTGACTGGTGACGTGCCGATCACCATCAGTTTGTAACCGTGATAACAAAAACGGCGACACAGATCCGTCTCTTCTCCGTAGGCGAAATAAAGTGGGTCGAAGCCTCCCACGCGTTTGATACTGCGTGTCGTCATGAACAATGCAGCTCCCAACAGTTCTTTGACTGGGGCTGTTGCAGGATAGCCATCGCGGCGGTAGGTTGGGTTGCTGAAACCGCTTGGTTTCAAAATCGCATTGAGAAACTTGCTGTCGATCAAGTCAGTTTCCTGACTGAGCTGAATCGGGTTGATAGCTGCAATGGAATCATCTGACTCCGCAGCGTGTACACAGGCCGATATCGTGTCGCACTCAACCCGAACGTCCGGGTTCAAGATAAAAACATAGTCAGCGTCGGCATTCAGCGCAATATTCATTCCGATGTTGTTGCCGCCAGCATAGCCTTCGTTCGTTGCTATTTGCAAAAACATATCCTGATCGAAAAGTTCAGCTAAACGAGCACCGCTTCCATCGGGTGATGCATTGTCCATGACCAGAATGCGGATGTTCGCGTAATCCGATTTCAACACGCTTTCGACACAAGCAATGGTGTCTGACAAGGACTGGAAGTTCAGAATCAAGACATAGACCAGAGGAAGGCTGTGGTCGGTGATGTTCGATGTCGACTGGGAGTCGTTGCCGACCTGCTCGTTATGCAAATTTTTCATAAATGATGAAAACTTTTCTCTATATGCTTTTTAAACGAATTGACCAAAGGCTGGCTGCGGCGCGGATATTCGCTTGTCCAGTAAGCATTTTCTGATCTGCGCGGTATGACGAGGTTAGTGGGTCTGCTGCAGAGTTCGCTCCTTGCCGTGTAGTCTGTCTCATGGACACGTGCGTGGTGGACATGCTTGCGTATGGACGCTGCTTAAGTGAGAAGCTTGTGCCTTTAAGTGTCCGGTTGTATTACAAAGCAACCCCGACCGCCACGTCCATCCTTGTTTGCCTGCACTGCCAGGGCGGAAAAGTTGGCCATTTCACTGTATGTGAAATCGCTGTTGTCGGGATTCTTCCAGAAGGATTTTGCGGAATCCAGCGGAATGTCGCGTTTATACAATTCGCTCCCAAAGAATTGAAAAGGACCCGAATCCCAGGTGGTCTGCATCACTCGAAACCCGGCCTGCTTGCACAGTGTTTCAATGCTTCTCACAGAGTGCAAATAGAGGTGCCGTGGAGCATCGAGTTCTACCCAGTCGGTTCCGTACATTTCCCATACCAAAGAAGAAACCAAAGGAACCCTGATAAGACAGCGACCATTCGGCTTTAACAGCTTCTTGACTGCCACAAGCACGTCTAGCTGATTTGGTATGTGCTCCAGGGAATGGTGTAGAGAAATGAGATCATACTGGCCGCTCATATCCTGTATGTGCGCCTTGTGATAACGTATTCCGTTGTCGTTCATTGCGCTTTCGATATTGGGGTCTACACCGGCAAGGTTGGTGAACCCCAAGGCCTGGAGGCTGTTTAGCCACCAGGAGTGCGAGCCACAGCCGACATCCAGAAAGTCGGCGTGCCAGGATTTTATTCCACACGCCTTTATAAATGATCCAACCGTATATATTTCCGGCGGCAGGTCGACGAACTGGGAGGCGAGTCGATTTAGTCGATATCCTTTTCCAAACAGCGCTGTTGTGGCGCGCATTTTTTCGAGCAGTGCTCTGGGTTTTGAAAGCGATCGATGTCTGGGAGTGACATCCGATTGACTGATCGAATAGTAGTTCGATGGGTAGTATTGCGAAAGGTCGGTAGGTGTTTCAGATATCTGCAAGCATCCGCATTGTTCGCAAAGAAAATACGTGAACTCTTCGCGTGTGCCGAACATCATCTCGCGAACTCTGTAGTGCTCTTTTTGACCAGAGTGACCGCAAATTCGACAGGAGGCCAGATCAGTGACTGGGTTAGACGAGCGATCCGAGGTATTCATGAGAGATTGATTTCAGGTGTTAGGGTTCGTCGGTGCTGTTTATGCTTGCCAACCTGCGTGTCAATGCTGTTTTCCCGGGTCCGGGCATTGCGTGCGATTCAGGCCGCTAAAAGTTGAGTCTGCTTGAGAGAGCGTTAGTGATCGCCGGGAATGTTGCCAAAATCCCAGTCGGCATTTAGTGTGAAGAAGCCGTCACGCATCGAAGATGGGATACGCGCGTTGGCGGGTGCAGAGACGGATATCTGCTGAATGTTTTCAGAATAGAATATCGCTTTACCGGTGTCGCCACATGTTATCCCCATTCTCCACATATAGACGCCCGGCAGGAGTGGGAAGTTTTTGATTCTCAGATAGATGTCATGTGTTCCAGCATCCAGGTTGACCACTGAATCCAGTGCCTCGCTGTTGTGCGTTGTCAAGTAGACGAAGTCTGTTGTGTGTATTCCCAGACCAATAGTGACATTGTCTATGGGTATGTTGCACTTAAGCCTGATGTGGACCGAGAATCTGTCTTCAGGGTGCACATTGGTTAAGCGGTTTCCGGACTCGTCTTCCATAGACATTTCAACGAGTTCGACTTCGCCAGTGGTCTCGAAGCGTCCGCGTTGGGTTCGTGTGCGGGCCGTATTGTCGGTAATCTTCAACTGGCTTTGAGCATAGAACTTGTCGCAGACCTCTTTTGGAGGCCCATCTTCCCTGAGATGTCCATGGTCAAGCAGAATGACCCGCTTGCACATACGTTCAATTTGACGGATGTTATGGCTTACAACGAGTACGCTGCGCCCTTGGTGCCTTATCAGATCTTCAATTCGATCGAAGCATTTCCGTTGAAAAGCGAGGTCTCCGACAGCCAGGACTTCGTCAATGATCAGTATTTCAGCCTCAACGCTTGTCGCAACGCCAAACGCGAGTTTCACCTGCATCCCCGAACTGTACCGCTTGACCGGGGTATCGATGAATTCCGCCATCTCGGCAAAGTCGACTATCTCGTCAAACTTTCGATCAATCTCTTGGCGCGACATTCCGAGGATCGCGCCGTTGAGGTAGACGTTTTCGCGTCCAGTGAAATCGGGGACGAAGCCCGCGCCGACTTCGATCAAGGGGGCGATGCGGCCATTGACCTTGACGGTGCCGCTGCTCGGGGTAGTCACGCGCGCTAGCGTTTTGAGTAAGGTCGATTTACCTGCCCCGTTGTGACCGATGATGCCGACGACTTCCCCCTGCCCAATGGTGAAGCTGATGTCGTCTAGTGCCTTGAAAAGTGGGGCGGGCTCAACGGGTTTGCCCACCAGGCGGGCAGCGGTGCTCAGAAGGGTTTTCTTGAGCCCCTGCAGGGCGCCCAGACGGTATTCCTTGGTGAGATGGCTGACTTCGATGGCGGGCATGGGGTGATTCTCTATATGACGTCGGCGAAGTAGCTTTCGGCGCGTTTGAAGTAGAGGTAACTGAGGGGCAGCAGGATCGCGATGGTGATCATACCGGGCATCATCGCGTGCAGGTCTGGGGCTTCAGAACGCAAGACCACGCTCTGGAAGGCGTCGATGATGCCGGCTAGTGGATTCAGTGTGTAGGCAGTGTAGAGAAATTCTGACCAGTCGCCGGCGGCCTGCTCTACCAGCAGTTTTTGCTTTACCAGTGCCAGCGGGTAGATGACCGGGGAGGCATACATGAGTAGCGACAGCAGGACCGGCAAGGCCTGACCGACGTCACGGTAGTAGACGTTGATGGCAGCGCCTGCGAAGGCGAGAGTCAGCGCGGCGAGCACGGTGTAGGCGAGGATCACTGGCACCCAGATGATGTGGTGCGTTGGCATCATGCCATACCAAACCATCAGGCCGGCCAAGATGACAAAGTTGATACCGAGCTCCACCAGTTTGGTCAGTACTGAAGTGATCGGGAATATTTCCCTGGGAAAATAGATCTTCTTGACCAGCGCGGTGTTGCTGACCACGCTGTTGACCCCGTCCGAAGTTGATTCCTGAAAGAAGATCCATGGCATCAGGGCGGCGAACACCAAAATGGGGTATGGCACGTCACCGCTGTCAATGCCGACGAAACTCTTCACCAGCGTGAAGATGAGCATCAAGGAAACCGGCTTGATGATTGCCCAGGCTATGCCCAGGTAGGCCTGCTTGTAGCGCATGGCGATGTTCTTCCACGCCAGCGTGGCCATCAGTTCTCGGTATGCGTGTAAATCCTTCAGAAGGGCCATTGTGACAGCATTGCAGATGAGTGACGTTTAGGGGAGGGCAGCGCCAATGCACGACGTTTAACCCGTTTTTTGTGGTCAGAGTATACCTGCTGGTCCACTAGCCTGTCGCTTTGGTTGAATTGACTTGGGTGAATTATCGCACAGTTGAATGACATGAACAGGCTGCGGATCCTTGATCAAGGGCAAGTGTTTAGCGTCGGAGCAGCGACAGCACAGCGCGGATATTTGCCCAACAGGGACGTGTGAGCAGGGCAGGCGCCGCTATGCTGATGGCACTGAAAACCTCTCCTTTCCGTCGCAGCGCATAGGCCAGATTGAGCCTGGCGCTGGCCAGTCGGCGAGTTGTGCCGCGTATTACAGGGGCGGGGTATCCGCAGGAGCGTGCCTCAGACTGCAGGGCGGTCAAGGTCTTGACATTATCGCGTTGCGCCTGAAGAGGGTCACGTCTGGTGGCGCTGCTGTCATGAATGAGGTACGCGGCCAGCGGGCGGCAGCTTACGCCAATCCGGCTGGCGCTGGCACAAAGCCGGGTCAGCAGAAACACGTCTTCGGCGACACGATAGCCGCCAGGATAGCCGCCGACCTGCAGAAAGGCGTCTCTGGGCACGCTGAGCGTGTGGGTGTCGCCAAAGTGCTGGGCGACGAATTCCTCCATGTCGCTGGCGGTCATGATGACATCTAGCAAATTGCCCGCCTTGGCAAGCATGTGACGGCCGGATGCGTGCAGTTCCATTGAGCCCGAGATGCGGCTGCCGTCAGGACGGACGTAGTCGTAGTCGCCGGTCAGGAAATCGAGGTCGGGTTGATTTTCGATGAGGCTGGCGTGTGCCGCAAGGCGGTCAGGGTAGTACCAGTCGTCGGCATCGAGAAAGCACAGCCAGTCACCACTGGCCTCACGAGCGCCGAGGTTGCGGGCGGCGGAGACACCGGCATTGTCCTGCCGAAGATAACGCAGCTTGTTGCCATACTGGGCCAGCACATCGTGCAGCTTGTCGCTCGAACCGTCATCGACTACGATGATTTCATGCGCAGCATGGTGTTGTTCCAGCACAGAGTCTATCGCGCGATGGATGAAAGCCGCCGCATTGTAGGCCGGGATGATGACACTGAAGCGTGGCGAGCTCATGAGAAGGTGTAGCCCATTTGGGCGGCGAGCGGCTGAAGTTGCGGGAGCACCCGCTCGACGCGGGCGCGGTTTCGTCCTTCCTTCCATTTGTCCAGCTTGATCTCGCCAAACACGTCGTAGGGTTTGTCCAGGACTTGCTCGCAGTGCTGGCGTACCTCTTCGGTGAAGTCCAGGCCGCAGGCCGCATAAAGCTGCTGATAGCCGGTGACCGGATCACGGACCAGATCTTCGTAGAATATCTCTACCCATTGCGCCGCTGGTACGCTGGCACGCGCTTCGAGGATCGCGCTGTTGATGGACTGATACTGGAATGCCGCGACGTCTTCTATGGGCGCGTTCAGGAAGTTGCGCCAACCGTGTGCAAGGAAGAAGCACCAGCGGGAATAGTGACCGTTATCGATGGCGACCTGAGCCGGTAATGTGTCTGACCAGGTGGCGTATTTGTCGGGCTTGCCCCAGCCTTCGATCAGCGAGTTGATGTTGTCGCCCGGACTGCGCTTGACGAACACAAACACGGCGTCCGGGAACAGCGCGCGAAGATAGGGGATGCACAGTCCGTTCTGGTTGTTCTTGTCTACCCAACGGTGCTGGCCGGTCCACGCGTAAAAGTGGCGGGCTACAAGGTCACGATCTGCGTCGCTGGCATCGCTGGCGTCCAGCGCGTGAGTGTCCCACTGCTTGGCGCGAGGGTGGTGCAGGTCCATCCAGAAGTCGTGTGTTTCACGCTGCAGCGTGCCCAGTTGCGGGGACTCCGACAGGGTTTTATACACGACCGTCGTGCCGGCACGCGAACATCCGAGTACGATAATGGGCCTGTCTGCCGGAGGGTGGCGAACGCTCCACCATGCCGAGCGCAGTTTTCGGGATGCCTGTTTGCCATGATGGCGCAGCGTTTTGTCGATTTTGGTGAGCAGTTCGGACATGGTGATGCGCCGATTTGAGATTTTGGAAAGCTGAGATGGTAAACGTTTGTGCTTGTCCGTTGCTGTGCGATATGCACACGACAACAGTTGAAAGGTGTGTTGAATGAGCCGGAGCACGAGGCCGGGAGGGTTTGGCTCAGGCCTGA
This sequence comes from Azoarcus sp., assembly GCA_036734105.1. Taxonomy (GTDB): domain Bacteria; phylum Pseudomonadota; class Gammaproteobacteria; order Burkholderiales; family Rhodocyclaceae; genus Azoarcus_F. The sequence goes on from DAIMZH010000031.1 coordinate 13,490, forward strand.
TCTCTGCGGCGATTATCGCCTATGTAGCGTTGATAGTTTATGGCAGCCTGTTCCCGTTTACCGACTGGGAGGCGCCGAAGGCCTCTCCGTTTGCGTTTTTGACGATGGGGTTTGATGGCCGGTATTCGCAAAGCGATCTGGTGGTCAACCTGCTCGCTTATCTGCCGCTTGGCTTTCTGCTGTTTGTTTTGCTTGCGCGGATGATGCCCGGCTGGGTGGCCTTTTTGCTGGCGACAGCGCTGGGAAGCGGCTTGAGCCTGACCATGGAGAGTCTTCAGAGCTATCTTCCGTTTCGGGTGTCCTCCGTGGGTGACCTGATAGTGAATGCCTTGAGTACGCTGCTCGGGGCGCTGATTGCTTGGCTCTTGCTGGTGCGATCCGGGCCAGCGGCGGTGCTGCACCGCATGCGCGAACACTGGCTACGCCCAGGGGCGCTGGTCGAGGCCGCTTTCTGGGCGGGATGCCTGGCGATCTTTCTGACGGTTGGGGCGATTGCTCCGGTCCTGCGCGAGACCGGTTCCTTGTCGTCCGAAGCATTGGCTGTGAGCCTTGCTGGCGTCGGTGTGTGGGCAGTGGCGGAGTATGCGTTGCAGGCCTTTGGTGTTCTGGCGCTGTGTGCCCTGTGCGTGCGCACCGATAGACCACTGGCACGCTTCATGGTGTCGCTTGTTGTCGTCGCGATGGCGGTCAAGTTTGTGGTGGCGGTGTTGTTTCTCAAGATGCCACCCCAGCAGTGGAGCGTGTCATTGACTGCGCTTATCGGTCTGGCGCTGGCCTTGGCGCTGCTGTTGCTGATGATGCGCCATAGAGGCATAGCGCTTCTGCTCGCCTTGCTCAGTCTGCTGACGGTCTTCGTGTTCGGGCAGGTGTTGCCGTGGCAGCCGACTGATGGGATTGTGCGCCCCATGAATCCGATTGCCTTCGGGGCGGGGCATATGCAAGGCAGCACCGGCATTCTGGGGGCGTCGGCGTGGGTGATGCAGTTTCTGGTGCTCGGATTTCTGGTGAGTCTGGTGACTCCGGCGGCGCAACGCGCCCGCGTGGTGACGATAGGTGCGTTGTTTATTGGTGGCTTGGTGTTTGCTACCGAATGGCTGCAGCAATATCTGCCGGGTCGTTATTCCGATGTGACCGATGTGCTGCTGGCGGTGGCGGGATGGTGTTGTGCCTGGTTGTGGCCGACGCAGCTTCGTCGTGCCGAGCACGGTCAGCCTGTGCCGGGAGCGTCAAAGCCGACTCCTGGAGCCTGGGTATGGGTCTTGGGGGCGGGCGCGTTGTGCAGCGTGCTGGCGGTGAGCGCGGCGCTGGTCATGTCACCGAGCGTGCTTGAAAGGCCTGTACGAAGCAGCGAACGCGCTTCTCACCCCGAGCCGGACGCCTTGCCTCCGGTGTCACTCCCCGGTTTTCGCCATGTCCACCCGAGGTTGCCGGTCCCGACTGCAGCAGACATTGCGTTGCTCAAGTCACAAGGCATAGCTTATCTCAACGACCAGCGACGGGCTGCAGCGCAAGGGAGCGGTAATCTTGACGCTGCCATCAACATGGCGTTCATCGAGCCGGGCAGTCAGAACCTGGATATCCTGTTTGAGCGCCTGATGGCTGAGCGTTTTCATTTTCGTGCCAATGGGACGGAGATTGTCGCCAAGGGTTATGACTGGCTTTATCACTACTGGACGGAGTCGCAACGTGAGGCGTTGCGGGGACGCTTGGTAGAGGGCTTCGACTTTGCCTACCGTGTGATACGCGAGCAGCGTTTGTCACCCTATAACGTGATCTGGTACAACAGCCCGTTCCAGCGTCTGCTGATGTTGGCGATCGTGTTGTATGGCGACGACTGGCAGGGCGAGGCCGCGATGCGGGTGGCACATCATCTGCTCAAAAATGAAATGCTGCCGGTCTGGCGCCAGGTGATGGGACGCAATGGGGGCTGGCATGAGGGTGGAGAGTACATCGGGATTGGGGTTGGGCAGGCGGTGTGGCGGGTGCCAGCGATGTGGCGTAACGCTACAGGGGAGGACTTGTTTGTCAGTGAGCCCTATCTGCGTGGCTTTCTTGATTTCCTGATTTACCGGCAGCGACCCGACGGCACGCATTTTCGTTGGGGTGATGCCAGGCACTTTGATCGTATGGTGCCGGATCAATATGCGCTGGCGATTGAATATGCTCATCTGCCGGGTCTGTGGCCAAGCCCTTATCCGCCCAGAGCGCACACGCCTACCTCGTGGCCGTGGGGTCCGCTGACGCCTGGCGTGTCGCAGGCTGAGGTGGCCGAGGCCCGTGCCGGCTTGCCTTTGGCGCGTCTGTTCGACGGTATTGGCATGGTGATGGCACGTAGCGACTGGACTGATGGCGCAACTTATCTGAGCTTCCGGGCGGGTGATAATCATTGGTCGCACACCCAGTTGGACCAGGGCGCATTCACGATCTTCAAGGGCGGGCCGCTAGCGATAGACAGTGGTTTGTATGGGCCTGCCTACGGCAGCGATCATCATATGAACTACTCCTATCAGACGGTCGCGCACAACACCATCACAGTCTATGACCCGGCGGACACGATTCCCATGCCGCTGCGAAATGGCAACATGCGTCCGATCGCCAATGACGGTGGACAGCGCAGAATAGGGTCGGGCTGGGGTATGGAGCCTGCGCCGCTGAATCTGGATGAGTGGCAACGCAAGCAGGATATCTACCACACCGGGCGAATCGTGCATTGGCACGAAAGTGACGAATTGGCGATTGCGATCGCCGACATTACCCCGGCTTACACCAACAGCATGTCCGGCAAGGGCAGCTTTTCGCATCGCACCCAGCGGGTCGAGCGTGCCTGGCGAATCTTTGCCTATGATCGTATCGCCGACGTAGTGGTGGTGTATGACGATGTGCAGTCAAGCAGCCCGGAGTTCAGAAAGCGTTGGTTATTGCACACGATGGAGGCGCCGATTGTCACCGAGAGTGGGTTCCGCTCCTGGATTTCTCCTGGTAATGGGCCAGGCCGGGGCGGTGGCTATCTTGACGGCCATGTTCTGTATCCCCTGAACGCTCACGTGTTGAGCATTGGCGGAAAAGGTTTCGAGTTCTTTGTCGATGGCGTCAATTATGACGAGAAGGGTGAGATTGCCGGGATTGTTGCGCGTGACCCAGGGCAGGAGGTCGGGGCGTGGCGTCTGGAGTTGATGCCGGAGCGCGAAAGCCTTGACGATCAGTTTTTGGTGGTCATGTTTCCACGTCTGGCCCACGAGACCGTTGACCACACGCTGACGCGTCTGCAGGACAACGGTCGGATTGGTGTGCAGATGGACGGAGCCGGACGGAGCACGAAATGGTGGTTTACGCCGGGCAGACTGGGTGTCGAAGTGGAGGTGCGTGGAGAAGACAGCCGCGTGATGCGTCTTAGCTTGCCGTGACCTCGGCCGCGGTTGCCGGGTGTCGTATCAGGCGGCAATCTCGGGTGAGTCGTGAGCCTGCATCCACAGTTCGAACATCATCAGAATCCACACCATTTCGCCGTAATAGCCGGGATGGGCGGGCATGTGGGTGGTCAACAGGCCATCGATGAAGTCGGCGCGAATGATGCCGCGCTGCCTGAGGCTGCCCAGTGTGTCACGCGCCAGCGTTTGCAGCCCGGAGTGCTGATTGGCCCATACGCCAAAAGGCAGACCAAAGCCGTGTTTTTTCTTGGTGATGATCTCATCAGGCAGAAAGCCGCGCAGCGCCTCCTTGAAGAACCAGCGCAGGGTCAGCCCCTTGATTTTCCAGTCTGGCGGGATGCTGAGCGACAGATCAATGAAGGCATCGGACAGCAGCGGAAAACCGACGTCAATACCGGCAAGTTCGGTGGTGCCGACCACCTTGGGCAGGTCGTTGTCGGCCAGCGTGTATTTCCAGTCCCATTCCAGCATGCGGTTGATCAGATGGCCAGCGCTGGAGTCGGCCCAGGTTATGCGTTGCAGGTGCAGGGGTGCCTGCCGGTCGACACGCGCCAGAAACGCCGGTTCAAAGGCGTTGGCCGGGCCGAGTCTTTCGAGCAGGTTATACATCTGGAGGCGGTCAGGCATGGGCACCCGCGCCTGCTCGACATAGCTGACGCCTTTCTTGATCAGCGGTACGCGATTCATGCCGGGGAGTTTGAGCATGGGTTCCAGTGCGGCGCTGCGCATCAGCCCGGGAATGTTCTCATACCAGCCGAAGATGCGTTGTTTGGCATAGCGGGTATTGCCGCCGAACAACTCGTCGCCGCCATCGCCGGCCAGCAGTTTGTTCACACCATCTTCGCGAGCCCGGCTGGCACAAATCCAGGCAGGCACTGCAGAGGAGTTGCCGAACGGTTGGTCGTAGTGCGCTGCCACGCGCGGCATGCCATCAAGCAAGTCTTCCGGCGTGACATAGTATTCGCGGTGATCCAGCCCAAAGCGACGGGCTGCGATGCGCGCGTAAGCCATCTCGTCGTAACCGTTCGCGTCGAACCCGATGGAATAGGAGCGTGCTGGCCGACCCAGCACTCGCGTGAGCATGCCTGCGACTGTTGAGCTGTCGGTGCCACCGGAGAGAAAACAGCCCACTTCGGCCCCTTCTGCCTCTTCGGCAACCCCAGCCTCAATGGTGTCGAGAAACTGTTGTTTGCGTGCTTCCAGGTCGCCGAACTCATGCTCGGAGAACTGTGGTTGCCACCAACGGATGATCTGTCTGGCAGTTGGCGTCCACTCAAGGCGACGGCCAGCTTCCAGTCGTTCTACTCCCTTGAAGACGGTTTCCGGCGCGGGAATGACGTGGAAGTAGAGATAGTCGTAGATGGCCTGCGCCGACAGTTGGCGTTTGTTTCCGGGGACGGTGTCGGCCCGGTCTGAGAAAGCCAACCCATTATCAAGTGCGGCGTGGCAGATCGGGCGTGTGCCGAGCTTATCGGTGATCAACGTCGCGCTCTGCTGTCGGGTGTTAAGCACCAGCGCCGCATAGCGCCCCCGTGCATGGCTGGCGACACTTGAGCCCCAGCGCTGCTGGGCGGCAAGCCAGCAGGCGCCAGCGCCATGCTGGCGGCTCAGCGCTTGCAGGTCAGGGATGTCAAAACGAGGCAATCCATTGACAAGACAAAGCCAGTCGCCGTCCTGATGCACTGATACGCTGCTGTCGTGGGCGATGAAGCCGCCGCTGAAGGCTATTATCGAATAACGCGTGCTGTCGATACCCGACGGCACTGACGCGTCTGTGGAGGAGGAAGAGGCGATGAAGCCGAAGAACCGAGCGGACAAGGACGTCATTCCTATCGAACGTGACTGTTAAATGCGCAGGACTGTGGATCGTGACCCGAAAAGCCTCTTGCGGCGATCATTAAGTTTGCATTCTACCTTGAGAGGAGGTTCATACCAGAACCTCAGTGACGGCTGGATGGCCAAGAAAGCTCTGAGGGCTGGCGCTCGGGCCATAGGCGCCGGACTGGAAGACCACCAGCAAGTCGCCGATTTCGGCGTGTCCGATGGGCATGCGATCGGCCAGCAGATCAAGCGGGGTGCACAAGGGGCCAACTGCCGTGGCGATGGGCATGTCAGGCGCAGACAGGCGGTTGCCGATGGCAACCGGGTAGTTCTTGCGAATGACTTGCCCGAAATTGCCCGAGGCTGCCAGGTGGTGATGCATGCCGCCGTCGGCGACCAGAAAGGTCTGGCCGCGGGAGGTTTTGCGGTCGAGTATGCGTGTAACGTAGATACCGGCCTCGCCAACCAGGTAGCGACCGAGTTCGAGGACCAGCGCAGCGTCCGGCATGTGTTTGGGCAGTTCTGACAGCAGGCTCGCCAGGTTGTCGGCTACCGGGGCCAGGTCCAGCGCTTGCTCGCCGGGAAAGTAGGGAATGCCGAAACCTCCGCCGAGGTTGAGCGAGCGCACCGCAGATGGCGCGTCCTGGGCGAGACGGCAGGCCAGTTCAAAGCTCTTGCGCTGCGCTTCGACGATAGCCTCTGCCTTCAGGTTTTGCGAACCGGCAAACAGATGAAACCCCTCGAAGTGCAATCCGGCAGAGGCGATCTGTGCGAGTAGTGTCGGCGTCAGCTCGGCGTCAACGCCGAACTGTTTCGGGCCTCCCCCCATTTTCATGCCCGAAGATTTGAGTTCGAAGTCCGGGTTGATACGCAGCGCGACTCTTGCTGTCAGTCCAAGCGATTCGGACGCGGCCGCCAGCAGAGGGATCTCGCGGGCCGATTCGATGTTCACCAGAATACCGGCAGCCACGGCCTGTTTCAGTTCGGCTTCCCGTTTGCCCGGACCGGCAAAGCTGATTTCCTGCGGGTTTGCACCTGCATCCAGCGCAACACGAAGCTCCCCGCCAGAGGCAACGTCGATGCCATCGACCAGACAGGCCATGTGGCATACCAGCGCAGGCATCGGGTTTGCCTTCATCGCGTAGTGCAGTTTTATATCAGCAGGCAGGGTGGCGCGCAGTGCCGCGACGCGACTGCTCAGCAGGCTTCGGTCATAGGCATAGAAAGGTGTGCTGCCGACCTGTTCGGCCAGCCTTGAAAGTGGAATCCGGTTGATGAGCAGTTGGCTGTCTGTTGACTGGAACTGGCTCATCGGGCTGTGTGCTGGGCTGGGACGCTGAGTCATGGTTTTTGCAGTCGGGCGATGTATTCGGCGGCGAGCGCCTTGCGGTCAATCTTGCCGTTGGCGTTGCGGGGCAGTGGAGGAGGGCGCACCTGCACATGGCTGGGCACCATGAAGCCTGGCAATGCGGCGCGACAAGCCGCCAGCAAGGCGAGCATGTCCAGGTTGCCGCCTTCCGGGGGGGATGCTATCACGCAGATGGCTTCCCCAAGGCTGTCGTGGGGCACGCCAAAGACTGCACATTCGCCGACCATTTTTGTTGCGTAGATGACCTCTTCTACTTCGGTCGGGCTGACACGGTATCCAGAGGTCTTGATCATCTCGTCGCGCCGGCCGATGAAATAAAGAAAACCTTCTTCGTCCATGCGCACGGTGTCGCCGGAGAATACCGCGATTTCGGGTAGCGTGAGACCCGCCTGGCGCCCCGTGGCAGTTTGTGTGAGTGGCTTGAAGCGCTCGGCGCTGCGCTCCGGGTCGTTCCAGTAACCTTGAGCGACCAGTGCACCGCGTTGAACCAGTTCGCCGGGTTCGTTTGGTGCGCAAGGGCTGCCATCGTCACGCAGCACCAGTACCTCGGCGTTGGGTATTGCCTTGCCAATGCTGTCCGGGCGTTGGTCGACTTGTTCCGGCGGGAGATAAGTTGCTCGAAAGGCCTCGGTCAGTCCGTACATGAGGTAGGGGCGGGTGTGGGGAAGTTTTGCGCGCAATCGTTGCAGGGTGTCGGTCGGCATGCGACCGCCGGTGTTGGCGAGGTAACGTAACTGTGCGGCGATGCTGTCAGGCCATTCCAGTTGCGCCAGTTGTATCCATAGCGGTGGAACCGCTGTCAGGCCGGTGATCTTCTCGTGCGCCATGGTCTTGATGACATCGCGTGGCAGCAGATAGTTGAGCAGGGCAACACGAGCGCCAACGTGAAAGGCGGTGGTAAGCTGGGACAAACCCGCGTCGAAGGACAGGGGCAGGGCCGCGAGCAGTCGGTCTGTGGCGGTGTTTTCCAGATACTGGGCCACGCTGCTGGCACCGACCACCATGTTGCGGTGCGATAGCACAACGCCCTTCGGGTGACCGGTGCTGCCGGAAGTGTAGAGTATTGCAGCCATGTCCACATCAATGACGCGGTGCCCGTCATGGCGTGAGGCGACTGAAAAGTCTGACCAATGATGCACACCCAGCCCGTCAGCGAAACTTTGCGTCTGGCCTGATTGATTGATCAGCACCAGATGCCGCAAATCGTGGCAGTCTGCCAGTGACCCGCCCAGGCTGTGCGCACGTTCGCCCGACGTGATCAGCACTCGCACATTGCAATCGCGCAGGATATGAGCGACTTGTTGCGGTTTCAGAACCGGGTTGATGGGTACGAAGACACCGCCCGCCGCCGCGCTGCCGAACAAAGCAGAGACTGTCTCGAAGCGCTTGTCCAGCCATACGGCGACACGCTCTGATCGCGCCAGGCCAAGTTCAATCAGACCACTGGCGACTGCGCTGATGTCATGCGCAAGGTCGGCATAGCTGCGCCGGGCCGTGCCCAGGCTGAGCGCGACGGCATCGGGTTGGCGTTGCGCCGCGTTGCGGACGAGGTCGTGGAGGAGGAATGAGTCATTCATCACTTGCTTTTGGTGCACGGTTTGCAAACCTGAAAGTATGCACTGACAGCCCTGGATATAAGTGGCCTAATGGTTGTTCGGAGACAGAAAGTGCGTTTGGTGGTTGATTTTGTTTGACCAAACGAGAGCCAAGTGGTCTGGCTCGTCTATAATCGCGAGCCTCACAGACGCCCCCTTTGGTCTTGTCATGGAGGGCGGTTCAGTTGCCGGAGTGATCTAGTGGATATCAGGAACGAAGTATTGTCGGTGCTTGACGAGGTGTTGATGCTCGATGGTCGGGCGCAAGGCTTTACCGTCGATACGCCATTGCTGGGCGCTTTACCCGAGCTCGACTCGATGGCCGTCATAGGACTGATTCATGCGCTTGAAGAGCGTTTTGGTTTCATCTCGGAGGACGACGACCTTGACGGCAGCACCTTTGCGACCGTTGGGACGCTGCTGAGCTATGTCGAATCGGTGCTGGAGCGACAGCAGAGCTGACGGCGCTGCGCTGTCGACTGCGGCTGACTCGCGCAGATACGCCGGGTGGCCGTGCAAACGGATTGCCGACCGCCCGGTTTGGCGGTGGATGCGCCTCAACTGCTCCGTATCATGGTGCCAACACCATGGTCGGTCAGGATTTCGAGCAGCAGGCAGTGTTCAACCCGACCGTCAATGATATGCACCGACTTGACTCCACTGCGCGCGGCGTCGAGGGCAGAGGCGATCTTGGGTAACATGCCGCCGGACAAGGTGCCGTCCGCCACCATGCCGTCTATCTCGCGCGGCGTCAGGCCGGTGAGCAACTTGCCGTTTTCGTCCAGCACACCTGGGGTATTGGTCAGCAGCACGAGCTTTTCGGCCTTGAGAATTTCGGCCAGCTTGCCGGCGACCACATCTGCGTTGATGTTGTAGGTTTCGCCCTCGGCGCCAACGCCAATAGGTGCAATCACCGGGATGAAGTCGCCCTTGTCCAGAAAGGCGATCAGGCTTGGGTCTATGCTGGTGATTTCGCCAACCTGCCCGACGTCAATCACGTCGCCCACCGGTGCATCCTTTTTCTGCATCAGCAGCTTGCGTGCGCGGATGAAGCTGGCGTCCTTGCCGGTCAGTCCGACTGCCTTGCCACCATGCTGGTTGATGAGATTGACGATTTCCTTGTTGACCTGTCCGCCAAGCACCATCTCTACCAACTCCATGGTTTCGGCGTCAGTCACCCGCATACCCTGTATGAACTCGCCTTTTTTGCCGACACGGGCTAGCAGACTTTCGATTTGCGGTCCGCCACCGTGCACCACCACGGGGTTCAGGCCGACCAGTTTGAGCAGCACCACGTCGCGCGCAAAGCAGTCCTTGAGGTGAGCATCGGTCATGGCGTTGCCGCCGTATTTGATGACAATGGTTTTGTCAAAGAAGCGCTTGATGTAGGGCAGCGCCTCGGCGAGGATTTCAGCCTTGAGGGCAGGGGCGACGTTTTTGGTGCCGGGTTTTGGTGTGTCGGACATAGCAGAATCCATCAATGTGTGAACCGCCTTCCATTCTACCGGTCTGGCGCTTCGCTTGCAGGGCCCGCGTCGTCGCAAAACACCCACATGGGGAGTTCGTGCTGTGCGCGTTGCTCCGTCACCTCAGCCATGATGCTGCTGGCCTGGTGCCATGCTTCGGGCGCGGTGTTGGCGAATTCGGCACAGTGGCTGAGGAGCAGGACGTGACCCCGGGCGGGAAGCCAGTCGAGATCCAGCAGACAGTCGGCGAGGGCGTCCCAGTTGTGACCAAACCAGTCGGGAAAGTGCAGTGCGCGAGCGAGCCGTTCAAGCAGGTCGTGTTTGTCACGGCATGTTGCCAGGTCGGCTGTGGCGACGTGGTAGTCAAGCTGCTGTGCTGTGCTGACAAGGTCGGGAAAGCTCGCAGCAGCAGTGATGTAAAGACCTGGCTGCAGTTCAGCGATTGTGTTACCCGTCATGGTAAAGCCGACCCCGGCTCGAAGTCATGCATTTCAGGCCGGGAGCTACTCGGCCGCTCGGCGTATGTCGATTTGCCTGAAACTACGGTAGTGGTCATCGGTGTAGTAAAAAACCTCGGGTGGGTCGCCACCGGTAACCCAGCGCCGCGCCCCACGGTTGCTTGCGCCGGGCGTGACGACTGTGTATTCGCGGTAGTAACCGGTTGGTTTGCGCGGCAGAAGTCGCTCGCGGTTGTGAAAGGTGGTGTTGTCCTGCCGGTAGGGAAACGGGCCGCCAGCGAGGATGAGGTCCAGTGTGTCTATGGCCTCAGGGGGGACTCCCAGGCGGGTGGCGCGGTCTTGTGTCGCGGCAGAGCCGAAGAGGGAGATGCCGCCATCGCCCAGCCAGTTGCCTTGCAATGCGGCAACAGCCAGTGCAAAGACGAGCACCAGCCAGGTCGCCGGCCTTGATTTTTTGAACATGTGTTTTCAGCCTCGCCCATTGAGCACGGATGCCACTGCGTCTCGCCTTGCATCCGTCAGCGAAGCGCTGGCAGCGCCAGAGCGGATCCCGTATTTCTTGAGCAGGCCTTGATGGAAGGTGGTCATTGCTTCGAGTTTTGGATTTGAAGGGTCAAGTTTACGACAACGAATGATGAGTTTGCGGGCTTGTTCTGCAAAATGTTCGTTCCAGCCTTTTCGTTCGATACGACGCAGCAAGGCCAATGCAGCATTGAAGAGTACATTAGGGTTGCCTGGCATGCGACGGGCGGCATTCATCATGGCAGCCACCGCACCATCGTAATCGCCGGATTGCGCCTTTGCTGCACCTGCACTGACCAGCTCTTTGACTTCCTTCTGAATGTCCTGCTCGATCTGGACGCTCAGCTTTTCTCGTCCTCGCTCAGCCATGAGGGCGCGGGTATCTTCAACTGTCTTTTCGTCTTCGGCGTTACGAAGCAGGTCTGACACAAGCGAACCGCACTCTTCGTCCAGCGAAAGATCCAGGCCGGTGCGAATCAACTCTTGCTTGAGCGAAGCGCTGAGCGGCTGACCGGTGGCGCCAAGTATGGTTTGTCTCAGAGCTTCGCGGGCTTCGCCTTCCTTGCCGGAGGCCCGGGCAGCCAGCGCTCGCCCCAGGCTGGCGCAAACAGCGGTAGCGGCTTCGCCAGGCATGCTTTTTTCAAGATCACCGATGGTGGCGAGTGCGGCATCATGCTTTTTGTCCAGCAGTTGAACCTTGAGCAGCCGCAGGTGATCCTCGGGGTTTCGGAAGTCGGAGTATTTGCCCTTTCTGACGACTTCAGCGAGTGATTGTTCGGCCTCGGCGTAATCACCGGCTTTGGTGGCGACTTCGCCGTATTCACGTAGACGGGCTACCCGCTGCGGAGACAGCGAAACCGCCTTGGACATGACTTCCTGAGCGCGTTGAAATTCGCCCAGCGCAGCCCGGCAGCGGGTGAGCCAGTCGTAGGCTTCGATAAAGTAGTCGTGGTCCCCAACCAGTGATTCGAGTATCGAGACCGCTTCTTCGAATTGCCTGCGACGGTAAAGTTGCCGTCCTACCCCGAGCTGAGCCCAGGGAAGGGGTTTTTCGGCCACTATCGCGCGAAAGATCTTTTCGGCAGTCGCAAATTCCCCCTGGCTTTCGTGAAGTTCGGCGCGTAGCCGCATGAAACGCGGGCGTTCATATGGAAAGAGCGGTTCATTGCTTAGGCAATATTCAATTGCGCCCGCGGTGTTGCCAGCGTCCATCAGGCGCCAGGCGGGCAGGAAGACCTCTCGTCGGGCGAGTACGCGCTGCAGCCGGTCTAGCAGTGTGCTGGGTGTCAGTGGCGTCAGAATGTAGTCGTCTGGTGCCAGTTCGGCGGTACCAATCACGCGCTCATAGTTTCTCTCGCTGGAGATCATCACGAAAAGGGTTTCGCGTGGCACGATGCGATGCGTGCGCAAGTCCTCCAGCAGGTGCTGGCCGTCCTGTCCTTCACCCAGCTCGTGGCTGCACAAGATGAGATCGAAGGTCTCCTGCCTGAGCTTGCGAACCGCTGCACCCGCCGAGCTGGCAAACTGAATTGCCGATACGTGATGACTCGTAAGCATGGCGCGCAACTGGGCGCGCATGCCTTGGCGGGATTCAATGACCAGAACGCTGAGCTTTTCAAGTTCCAGCATGGGCGCGGTGAGAGCGTGGCGAGTTGTCGATGGCGTATTATCGACCGTGAACGCCTAAAGCTGAAATGAAAAAACGCCCGCTCAGGCGGGCGTCGTGTCCACTTGGAGGATGTTCAGGCCTGCTTGTTGACGTCCACCTGGGTGTCGACCTTCTGGCGCAGACGGATGTGCAGGTCGCGCAACTGTCGCTCGTCCACTTCGCCCGGCGCATCGGTGAGCAGGCACTGGGCGCGTTGCGTCTTCGGGAAGGCAATCACGTCGCGTATGGACTCGGCACCTGTCATCAGGGTGACGATGCGATCAAGACCGAAGGCCAGCCCGCCATGCGGAGGCGCACCATACTTGAGTGCGTCGAGCAGGAAACCAAATTTGATGCGTGCCTCTTCGTCGCTGATGTTGAGTGCCCGGAAAACCTGGCTCTGAATGTCGGCGCGATGGATACGCACCGAGCCGCCACCAATCTCCCAGCCATTGAGTGCGAGATCGTAGGCCTTGGCGAGGCAGGCGCCGGGGTCGCTTTCGAGCAACGCAAGGTGGTCATCCTTGGGCGAGGTAAACGGGTGGTGGCAGGCGGTCCAGCGCTTGTCGTTCTCGTCGTATTCAAACATCGGAAAGTCGAGCACCCACACCGGGCACCAGGCCTCGCCAGTAACATAGTCTTTTTCGTGACCAAGCTTGACGCGCAACGCGCCCAGTGCATCGTTGACCACCTTGAGTTTGTCGGCACCAAAAAAGATCAGATCGCCATTCTGTGCGCCGGTGCGGCTCAGGATGGTGATGAGTGCCTGTTCGGACAGGTTCTTGACGATGGGCGACTGCAGGCCTTGCTCGTTTGGCTGCGAGACATCGTTGACCTTGATGTAGGCCAGCCCCCGGGCACCATAGATGCCGACAAAGCGGGTGTATTCGTCGATCTCGCCGCGTGTCAGGCTGGCGCCGCCGGGCACCCGCATGGCCGCTACACGACCACCGCTGTTGGCCGGGCCGCTGAACACTTTGAAGGCGACATCCTTGACCGCGTCGGTGACCTCGGTGAGTTCGAGGGTGACCCGCAGGTCAGGCTTGTCAGAGCCGTAACGACGCATGGCTTCGGCATAGCTCATGCGCGGGAAGGGCTGGGGCAAGTCTACTCCAAGCGATTCGGAGAAGACGAAGCGCACCATCTCTTCGACCAAGCCGGTGATCTGGTCCTCGTTCATGAACGAGGTTTCGAGGTCGATCTGGGTGAACTCGGGCTGACGGTCGGCGCGCAGGTCTTCGTCGCGGAAACATTTGGTGATCTGGTAGTAGCGGTCGTAGCCCGCCACCATCAGCAACTGCTTGAACAACTGTGGCGATTGCGGCAGCGCGAAAAACTGCCCCGGATGGACGCGAGACGGCACCAGATAGTCACGTGCGCCCTCAGGTGTGCTCTTGGTGAGCATGGGGGTTTCGATGTCGATGAAGCCGTGCTGGTCGAGAAAGCGCCGGAACGCCATCGCCACCTTGTAGCGCAGCATCAAGTTTTTTTGCATGGCCGGACGCCGCAGGTCCATCACGCGATGGGTCAGACGCACGGTCTCGGACAAGTTGTCGTCGTCGATCTGGAAAGGCGGTGTGACCGACGCGTTGAGCACCTCGATGTCGTGGCACAACACTTCGATTTCGCCGGACACGAGGTTGGCGTTTTCGGTTCCGGCGGGTCGGCGACGCACCACACCGGTGACCCGCAATACGAACTCGTTGCGCACCGATTCGGCTGTCTGGAACATGTCCGGGCGATCCGGGTCGCAGACGATTTGTACCAGACCTTCGCGGTCGCGCAGGTCGATGAAGATGACACCTCCGTGGTCCCGACGGCGCAAGACCCAGCCGCACAGAGAAACGGTTCTATCGAGATCGGCAGATGTAACCTGCCCGCAGTAATGGGTTCGCATCGCTATTTTTCCAAACTAAAGCACGGCCCGAAGGCCGTGCGCATATCGAAAGCCGGCAGGTTTCAGGCCGGATGGCAGGCGCAGGCTCCGCCACAGCCGGTGGAAGTGGTGTCCGGTTTTGCGGCTTCGGACGAAGCAGGGGTGGTCGGCGTGGCGCTTGGCGAGGTGCTTGCGCCCTTGTTCTTGAAGTCGGTGGCGTACCAGCCGTTGCCCTTGAGCTGGAACCCGGCCGCCGACAGTTGCTTGACATAGTGCTCGGCGCCACAGGCTGGACAAGTGGTGAGCGGCGCGCTATTGAGCTTTTGCAAGTGCTCTTTTTGAAAGCCGCAGGCACTGCACCGGTATTCGTAAATTGGCATGGAAAACCTCCATAAATAACCTTGCGATTTTAGCAGATACGACCAGACAACCACGAGATGAGGTGCACAACTGGTTTTTCAAGCTGGCGAGGCCATTCAGGTGTCACGACAAGGTGTTCAGATAGGCGCTTGTGATGGCGTCCCCCCAGAACAGGGCAATGATGCCGGCCGCGGCAAGGTAGGGGCCGAACGGGATGGCTTGCTCGCGCTTGTGCCTGGTCAGTGCGATCAACGCGATACCGACCAATGCTCCGACCACTGACGAAAGGAGTATGGTCAGGGGCAGCAGCATCCAGCCTAGCCAGGCGCCTATGGCACCGAGCAACTTGAAGTCTCCATAGCCCATGCCTTCCTTGCCGGTGATGAGCTTGAACAGCCAATAGACTGACCACAGTGACAGGTAGCCCGCCATGGCGCCAATGACCGCACTCGATAAATCGGCATAGGTGCCGACCAGGTTGAAGGCCAGACCTAGCCATAGCAAGGGAAGGGTGATCTGATCCGGCAGCAATTGGGTGTCAAGATCAATGAAGGCAAGGGCGATCATTGCCCAGATGAACAGGATCGCTCCAAGGGCAGCGAGCGTGGCGCCAAAATGTGCGGCAGCCAGTCCGGTGAGTGCTGCGGTGAGCAACTCGACCAGTGGATAACGTCGGCTGATGGGTGCGCTGCAGTGTCGGCAGCGGCCGCGCAGGAAAACATAGCT
This sequence comes from Azoarcus sp., assembly GCA_036734105.1. GTDB lineage: Bacteria > Pseudomonadota > Gammaproteobacteria > Burkholderiales > Rhodocyclaceae > Azoarcus_F. Next base: position 28,759 of record DAIMZH010000031.1, read on the forward strand.
GACAATTGGAATGTTCTCGACCGCGCTGATCAGATGGCCGCAGTGCGGGCAGCGTGACCGGGGCGTGGCCAGATTGAAGCGTGACCCTTCCGGGCTTGGTTCGCCGCGTAACTCGGCTGCCTGCGCCTGCCACTCCTGCTCCATCATGATGGGCAGGCGATGAATCACCACATTGAGAAAACTGCCGACAAAAAGCCCGATCAGGCTCGTCAGTGAGATGAACAGCAGAGGGTTGTCAATCAGGTAGGACATCGGGTGGCTTGGCGTCAGGCTGTGCCCGGCAAACGTCTTTGCCGGGCGAATTTCGGGAGGAGGGGGTCAGACCACGGAGCCCAGCTTGAAGATAGGCAGATACATGGCGATGACAAGGCCACCGATAACCACACCAAGAAAGACCATGATGATGGGCTCGAGTAGCGTGGATAGTCCGGCCACAGCATCGTCCACTTCTTGTTCGAAAAAGTCGGCGACCTTGCCCAGCATGGAATCCAGTTGCCCGGACTCTTCACCTATGGAAGTCATTTGCAACACCATGTTGGGGAATACGTCAGCGTTCTGCATGGCGACAGTCAGGCTTGTGCCAGTGCTCACGGCGTTTTGTATCTGCCGAGTTGCGGTGAGATATACATGGTTGCCAGATGCGCCACCGACGGAATCGAGAGCTTCGACCAGTGGTACGCCAGCCGCGAACATTGTGGACAGGGTCCGAGCCCATCGGGCCACGGTGGCCTTGCGCAGGATATCGCCTATGACGGGGATGCGCAGCGACAGCCGGTCGACCGCGATCTGCATCTTGGTCGAGCGCTTGTAGGTGTAGGCCACGAAGGTGCCGGCACCAAACATGGCACCAAAGATGATGTACCACCATGCCACAAAAAAGTCGGACATGGCGATGACAACCAGCGTGGGCGCAGGCAGGTCTGCGCCAAAGCTGGAGAACATGCTCTTGAATTCGGGAATCACGAACAGCATCATCACGGCGACCACGATGGTGGCGACCACGACTACCGCGATGGGGTAAAACAGCGCTGATTTGATCTTGCTTTTGACCGCCAGGATTTTTTCCTTGTAGATCGCAAGCCGTTCCAGCAGGTTATCGAGAATGCCGGCCTGTTCGCCTGCACCAACAAGGTTGCAGAACAATGCGTCGAAATAGGCCGGATGCTTGGCGAAAGCCTGGGACAGACTGGCACCGGTTTCGACATCGGAGCGGACGTCATTCAGCAGGCGGGCGAGGCTTGGATTGGTGGCACCCTTGATGGCAATATCGAAAGACTGCAGCAAGGGCACACCGGAACGCATCATGGTGGCCAACTGACGGGTGAATAGCGAGATGTCCTTTTCGGTGATCCTGCGACCACGTGACATCCGTTGCTTTTTGATTTTTGTGGTGAGCACACCCTGGCGGCGCAGATTGGCCTTAACCATGGCCTCGGTGGAGGCGCGAACCTCTCCCCGCATGAGCTTGCCAGATTTGTCCTTGCCCTCCCACTGGAACAGGGTTTCCTTGGGGGCGCCTTTGTTGGCGCGCTGGGTTCGGGTCGTGGTGGCCATAAGCGTGGTTTCTTGAGTTTCTTTTTGCTGATTACTCGTTGGTGGTGGCGAGAACCTCTTCGAGGGAGGTGAGCCCTTGCTTGACTTTCAGCAGGCCGGATTCGCGAAGATTTTTGACCCCTTCGCTGGCAGCCTGTTCGGCAATTTCGAGTGAGTTGCCATTAGCCATGATGATATGCGCAATTTCGTCGCTGATGGGCATGACCTGATAAATGCCAACCCGACCCTTGTAGCCGGAACCCTTGCAGCGTTCGCAGCCAACCGGGCCCATGGGTTGCCAGCTTCCATCCAGGTCTTCGGGTGTGAAGCCCGCTTGCAGCAAGGCTTCTACCGGGATATCCAGTGCCTGTTTGCAACTACACAGGCGGCGCGCCAGTCGCTGGGCGACGATCAGGATGACCGATGAGGCAATGTTAAAGGGTGCAACACCCATATTGCGCAGGCGCTCAAGCGTGCCTGGAGCGTCGTTGGTGTGTAGCGTGGACAGCACCAAGTGACCAGTCTGTGCTGCCTTGATGGAAATCTCGGCGGTTTCGAGATCGCGAATCTCACCGACCATGATCACATCAGGGTCTTGGCGCAGGAAGGATTTCAGCGCAGCCGCAAAAGTCAGACCGGCCTTGTCATTGACGTTGACCTGATTGACGCCCGGCAGGTTTATTTCGGCCGGGTCTTCAGCAGTGGAAATATTGACACCGGCGGTATTGAGAATGTTCAGGCAGGTGTATAGCGAGACGGTCTTGCCGGAGCCGGTCGGGCCAGTCACCAGAATCATGCCGTATGGGCGCTGTATGGCGTCCATCAGGGACTTTTTCTGTTCTGGCTCGTAACCGAGTGCGTCAATACCCAGCATGGCGGAAGACGGATCGAGAATACGCATTACGATCTTTTCACCGTAAAGCGTTGGCAGTGATGAAACCCGGAAGTCGATTGCCCGGTTTCTTGACAGCACCAGCTTCATCCGACCGTCCTGAGGGACGCGTTTTTCCGAGATGTCGAGTCGCGAGATGACCTTGATACGGGCTGCGATCTTGTCCTTTAGCACGATCGGCGGCTGCGCGACCTCGCGCAACACACCATCGGTGCGAACCCGGATGCGATAGAACTTCTCGTAAGGTTCGAAGTGCACGTCAGAGGCGCCCTCATTGATGGCGTCTATCAGGATTTTCTGGATGAAACGTACAACCGGCGCATCGTCGACTTCTTGCGCTGCAGCCTCGTCGTCTGCGTTGCTTTCAGCCGAGGCATCCTTGTCGAGCAGGTCAAGGTCGAAATCGCTACCGGTGAGGTCGTGCAGCGTCTGGTTGGCAGACTCCGCCATTTTTTCGACTACCGTCGCGAGTTTGCCAGCCTCGGCGACGACGATGTCCAGTTGCATGCCACTTTGAAAGCGGATCTCGTCAAGAATCCGCATGCTCGCCGGATCGGCTGTGGCGATGGTCAGCCGGTTTTGCCGTCGGGCCAAGGGAATGACTTGATGTTTGGTGATCAGTTTGCGGTCAATGGCGTCTTTCGGCAGGTGCGGCAGGTCGAGTGCGCTGACATCGACGAGCGGGTAGCCAAAGGTCTCTGCAGCAAAACAGGCAGTCTCGGTAGTGGATAGCAGTCGTCGCTGCGCGAGTTCCTGGATGAAGCCATAAGGCCCTGCTGGGGCCGCGTCCGAGCAGGCAACTGCGTCTGCTTCGGACAGCCGTCCTTGCTGTATCAGTGCGCGGGCAAGCCCGCTGAGCGGTTTTTGCGGATTGGCAACCATGGCTGTCATTTTCGGCGAGTTCGCTGATGGTGAACGTACTGAATGCCCTTGTAAAGGCTAGGGTGATGCCGAACAGCTTCATTTTCGACGATTTTGCCGGACTCGGTGCAGCGGTGATAGTGGCCCGGTGCAAGCGCGGTGTTAGCTGCCGGGGCGATAAAGCCGCGCCATTCTGACCATTTTGTCCTCAGCCTGGATGACCTCGATGGTGATGCCATCAATGCGCATGGACAGGTCGGCTTCCGGGATATCCTGCAGGGTTTCGAGAATCAGTCCATTCAGGGTTTTCGGACCGTCCAGAGGCAGACTGATGCCGAGGCGGCGATTCAGGTCCCGCAGGTTTTGCGTGCCGTCGACCAGTACACTGTCACCATCCCAGACCAGTTGTGCGCCGCTGTCTGGCAGGCTGGTCGTGAACTTGCCTATCAGCTCTTCGATGATGTCTTCCAGGGTCAGTAATCCGAGCAGCTCGCCATATTCATCCACGACCAAGGCCATGCGCTGGTGATTTTCCTGAAAAAACTGCAACTGAGAATACAGCGGTGTGTCAGCCGGGATGAAGTAGGGTTTGGCGACCAGATTCCGAATGGCTTCTGCCGAAAAGCCGGATTCGAGGGATTCTGCGAGCATTCTACGCAAATGAAGCACTCCGATCACGCGCTCGTTGTCGCCGTCCACAACCGGCAGGCGGGTGTGGTAGCAGGTGGCGATCTGCCTGCGGATATCGTCTTCGGATTCGCGCAGGTCCAGCCGCTCGATGGCGCCCCGCGGGGTCATGACATCCTCTACGGTGACATGTTCGAGGTCGAACAGGTTGACCAGAATGTCGCGGTTTTTTTGCGGGATGTAATGGCCGGACTCCAGCACCATGGAACGCAACTCTTCAACCGAAAGCTTGCCTCCAGTGCCGCCGTCGCCGGTCGGCTCAAGGCGAAGCAGCTTGAGGATGCCAGACACAAACAGGTTGACAAACCATACGGCGGGGTAAGACAGACGTAACAGCGCGGTGAGCGGGTAGCTGACCACCAGCGCCAGACGGTCGGCATGGTGCGCACCGATGACCTTGGGCGTGATTTCGGAAAAGACCAGGATCAGGAAGGTCAACAGCACCGTGCCAGCAGCCAGCGCCAGACCATCGTCGCCCACCAGTTGAATGGTGATGAGGCTGGCCAGCGTGGCCGCCGCGACGTTCACCAGGTTGTTGAACAGCAGGATGACGCCAAGCAGGCGATCTGTCTTGTTGAGCAGGTCGATTGCCAGGCGTGCACCACGATGGCCGTTGGCAGCAAGTGCCTTCAGTCGGTACCGGTTGGAAGCCATCATGACGGTTTCCGTCATGGAGGACATGCCTGACAGGACAAGAAGACCTGCCAGAGCGCCGAACTGAATTTCGATCGAGAGTGATTCCACGGAATTTGCGGTAGTTGAGTGAGGGGTTCTGAAAGCTCAGAGCAGGCCCAGGCGACCGAGTACGACTTCCATGACAAAGCGACTGCCGACGTAGGCAAGCACCAGGGCCAGAAAGCCCGCCAGAGTCCAGCGCAGGGCGACACGTCCACGCCAGCCCCATAGATGGCGACCTGTCAGCAAGGCACCAAACAGCAACCAGGAGGTGATGGCAAATACGGTTTTATGGTCAAAACGGAATGCTGTGCCGAACAGGGTTTCGGAAAAAACGATCCCCGACACCAGAGTGAAGGTGAGTAGCACAAAGGCGATGCTGATCAGGCGGAACAGCAGGGCTTCCATGGTGAGCAGGGGGGGGAGGTTGGCAATGCCCCTGCTGAGTCGCCCGCTGTGCAACTGTCGTTCGGCTACCGCCATCAACATGGCGTGCAGTGCAGCCAGCGTGAACAGGCTGTAAGCCAGCATGGCGATGATGAAATGTGCCCGAAAGGCTGGCGAGGAGGCGTTGATCAGGATATGCGGGCCAGGAAAGAGCAGCGGCAGCAGGCTCCCGACCAGGCCGGCAGGCAGCACCAGCGCGTGCAGACCGTCCAGACGGGCATAAAAGGTTTCTATCCAGTAGAAACACACTGCAAGCCAGATGATGAGCGACACCGCGAGCCCAAAGCCAAAGCGCATTTCATCGGATGGAAACATGCCGGCGTGTATGGCCAGCCCGTGCGCAATCAGTGCGATGAGCAGGACCGCACGTTCGTTGCGTGACATGCACGGCCGTTGTGGTGCCTGTTTATGGCAGATATGGCGAAACCACAAGGCAAGGCCACCATAAAGCAGAGTCGCGATCAGATGAAGTAGAATGACGTTCATAATTTCCTGCAGTTTACTCCAGCCGGGACGAGTCTGGCGTAATTCAATGCATGGCAAGCGTGTCGGAATGGTACAAGTCTTCTGGCCTGCGCGTGTCTCTTCCCGGCAAACGATTCACGGATATCATGCTCGACAATCTTACCCAACGCCTATCCAAAGTCGTCAAGACTCTCCGTGGTCAGGCTCGCCTGTCCGAAGACAACATCCAGGATGCCTTGCGCGAGGTGCGTATGGCCTTGCTGGAGGCCGACGTGGCGCTTCCGGTGGTCAAGGACCTGGTCGCACGGGTTCGCGAGAAAGCCATCGGACAAGAGGTGATTGCCTCGCTGACCCCGGGGCAAGCTCTGGTCGGCGTGGTGCACGACGAACTGAAGGCGCTCATGGGGGGGCAGCACACCGGGCTGGACCTCTCGGCCCAACCGCCCGCAGTGGTGCTGATGGCTGGCCTGCAAGGCGCGGGCAAGACCACTACCACCGGCAAACTCGGCAAGCTGCTGCGCGAGCGGATGAAGAAGAAGGTGCTGGCGGTGTCTGCCGACGTGTATCGCCCGGCGGCGATCGAGCAGTTGCGCACGGTGGCCAGTCAGGCTGGCATAGACTTCTTTCCTTCGACCGTCGATCAGAAGCCGGTTGATATCGCCAACAAGGCGCTGGAATTCGCGCGTACGCACTACTACGACGTGGTGTTGCTGGACACTGCAGGACGCCTTGCCATAGACCAGGCCATGATGGCCGAGATTCAGGCCTTGCATGCAGCGGTCAAACCGGTCGAGACCTTGTTTGTGGTTGATGCCATGCTGGGTCAGGACGCTGTCAACACTGCGCGGGCCTTCAACGAAGCCTTGCCATTGACCGGTATTGTGCTGACCAAGCTCGATGGCGACTCGCGTGGTGGTGCCGCGCTGTCGGTTCGCCATGTCACCGGCAAGCCGCTTAAATTTGCCGGTATTGGCGAAAAGCTCAGTGGTCTTGAGGAGTTTCACCCGGAACGCATGGCCAGCCGGATTCTGGGCATGGGTGACATTCTCGGTCTGGTGGAAGAGGCGCGGCGCGGCGTCGATGAAGACAAAGCCCGCGACTTTGCGCGCAAGCTGAAGAGCGGCAAGGGCTTCGACCTGAGTGACTTCAAGGAGCAGATTGCCCAGATGCGCAAGATGGGTGGTTTGTCTTCCATGATGGACAAGCTGCCTGCCCAGTTTTCCCAGATGGCGGGTCAGATGCAGGGCGGCGCCGAAGAAAAGCACATTTCAAGAATCGAGGGCATCATCAACTCCATGACCCTGGACGAACGTGCCAAGCCTGAAATCCTGAAGGCTAGCCGCAAACGCCGCATCGCTGCCGGGGCTGGCGTGTCGGTGCAGGAGGTTAACCGTTTGCTCAAGCAGTTCGAGCAGACGCAAAAGGTGATGAAGCAGTTTTCCAAGGGAGGCATGCAGAAGATGATGCGTGGCCTCAAGGGCATGATGCCGGGACTTCCTCGCTGAAGGGTGTGTTTATGAAGTTTGGAGCCATCATCATCGGTGACGAGATTCTTTCCGGGCGTCGTTCCGACAAGCATCTTGGCAAACTCATCGAATTGCTCGGTGCGCGCGGCCTGCAACTGGCCTGGGCGCGATATGTCGGAGATGACCCCGTCCGGCTGTTGCAGATGCTCAAGGAAAGTTTTGCCTGTGGTGATCCGGTTTTCAGTTTTGGTGGCATCGGTGCTACGCCGGATGACAGAACACGTCAGTGCGCTGCGGCAGCGCTCGGCCTGCCGCTCGCGTTGCATCCAGATGCTGAGCAGGCCATACGCGGGCGCTTCGGCGACACCATCACACCACACCGTCTCGAAATGGGTGTTTTCCCGGTGAGCAGTGAGATCATCCCGAACCCCTTCAACCAGATACCGGGGTTCTCTATCCGCGAGCACTACTTCGTGCCCGGTTTTCCGGTCATGGCCTGGCCTATGGTGGAGTGGGTGCTCGACACTGTGTACCTGGCTCACCACCACGCAGAGGATTATGTTGAGCGTTCGATCAGCGTCGAAGGAGCTTACGAGGGGCGTCTGATTGACCTGATGGAGCGAATCACCGCCGACTACCCTGATGCCAGCCTGTTCAGCCTGCCAACCGTCATGGCAGACGGTCTTCCGCCCTGTGTGGAGCTCGGTATGAAGGGCACGCTGGCGCGGGTTGAAGCGGCGATGGAAGAGATATGCCGGGAGGTGACCGCGCGTGGTTATACATGGCGTTCGATCGATTGATTGGGCGCTTGGGCGGTAGTTTTCCAGTCATCGCCTGTCGTATCGACCTCGATGGCTTGGCCGTCGACTATCAGTTGCGGCGTAGTCACCGGCGCACGCTGGCGTTGAGCGTGGATGAGCGTGGGGTGCGCGTCAGTGCGCCTGTGGGTGTCAGAGACGGGGATATCGTCCGTTTTTTGCGCCAGCATCGTGACTGGCTGGCGCAGCGGCTTGATGCGCGTGCTGCCACATTGCGGGCAACGCGCTTGTGTCCGCATGACGGCGCCTTGATCCCGGTGCTTGGAAATCCTTGCCGACTTCGCCTGGTGGCCGGGCTGCGTCAGCCGCAGTGGTCGACCGCCAGCGATGGGCTGACCGAGTTGTCTTTGCCAGCCAGCGGTGATGCCGGCAAAAGGCTGGTTGCCGCGCTCAAGGCGCGGGCCATGCAACTCTATGTGGGACGTGTCGAGGAGTATTGTCTGCGTCTGGGGGTGAGCATGCCAAGAGTGAGCCTGACCGCCGCCAGAACCCGCTGGGGAAGCTGCAGCCTGCGAACCGGTATCCGTCTGCACTGGCGCTTGATACATCTTGCGCCTGAGTTGATTGACTACGTGGTGGCGCATGAGGTGGCGCACCTGCGTGAGATGAACCACTCCCCGCGATTCTGGTCTCTCGTGCAGTCCGTTTGTCCGGATTGGCAACGCCTGCGTGCTGGCTTGCGCATTCAGGGGCGTGACTTGCCGGTCATCGATGGCTCGGGTGATACACCCGCACTACTGGAAGAGTGAGATCAACATGAGAATGTTACATACCATGATCAGGGTCACCGATCTTGATCGTTCAATCGAGTTCTACACAGGGGTGCTTGGCATGCGACTGCTGCGCCGCAAGGATTACCCCGAAGGGCGCTTTACGCTGGTTTTTGTCGGCTACCAGGAAGAGGCCGAAGGTGCCGTGCTGGAGTTGACGCACAATTGGGATGTCGACAGCTATGAGCTTGGCAACGGCTATGGTCATGTTGCGCTGGCTGTTGAAGATGCTGCTGCGGCCTGCGCCGAAGTGCGCGAGCGTGGTGGTAAGGTGGTGCGAGAGGCCGGGCCGATGAAGCATGGCAGCACCGTCATTGCCTTTGTGGAAGATCCGGACGGCTACAGGATTGAGCTGATCGAGCGAAACTGAGCGGAGCTCTGGAGAAAGAACGGTAGCCTTCGCTATTGTGCTGTGACCAGTTGCGCGACAAGCCCCGCCGTTCAGGGCGGGGAAGGATAGCGCGGACG
>DAIMZH010000032.1:0-36789 GCA_036734105.1 Azoarcus sp.
TCCAAATCTTGTTCAGATCGACAGGCCTGAAGGCCTGTCGCTAATCAGTTGCTGTTTTCAGGCTGCCTTGGTGCGTGATTTGGCGATGCGATCGAGTGCGACACGGCCACTGCGGATGTGATTGCGCATTTCGGCTTCGGCCTGTTCAGCGTTGCCGGCTTTGACCGCAGCCAGAATCTTGCGATGCTCAGCCAGCGATTGTTCGAGTCGACCTTCAGAGAACAGCGAATGGTGGCGGCTGAGCTTGATGACCTTGCGCAAATCTTCGATGACATTCAGCAGCCAGCGGTTGTCGGCAAGTGACTGCAACTCGCGATGAAAAGCCTGGTTGGCTTCGAAGAAGCCGTCGATGTCGCCCACCGCCGCGGCACGCTCCAGACGGGTATGAATGTCGGCTAGCCGGGATTGGCCGCTGGCGTCGGCCTTGATGGCGGCCTCATGAGCGCATTGACCTTCGAGCAAGGCCATGATGGTGAATATCTCGTCCAGGTCGCGATCGGAAATTTCGGTGACATAACAACCCTTGCGAGGTTTCAAGGTGACCAGGCCTTCGGAAGCCAGCACCTTAAGTGCCTCGCGCATCGGTGTGCGTGAGATGCCATAGTGATCAGCCAGTGCCTGTTCATCGACCCAGGTTCCTGGTGGTAGCTCGTGCGAGAAGATGCGTTGCCGAAGGCGTTCGGCAACTTCCTGATAGAGCGCAAGAGGTGCGATTCGGGTATTCATGATCGATTCCGCAAGGTCGGTCTAGTTGTCTTCAAGAGGCAGTAGGCGCTGCGCTGACACAGGCGGGTGCGACAGGCAGTCGCCACTGCGCCATCAGGCGCCTGCTTCGCCGGACACGTCCATCCGGCACGTGCTGTCGCGCAGAGCTTGACAGATTGTACCGTTGACAAGTCACTTGCATCTATAATTATGGATAAAGTATTATATTGCCAGTTGAACGAGTTGATTTCCGGCGTTGTGCAGAGGATGGCGCATCAGTTTGGTGCGCCTGGGGAGAGGAGGCCTGCGCCGGGCGCCGACGCCCACCCGCGCGAGTGCGTGGGTGGGTTTGTCGTCGCATCAGAAGCTTTACAGATTTTGGCGTTTGTTGCCGAAAACCGTATGATTAATCGGTGTAATCAACACAACCCCTGCCGGACTTCCCAAGACGACGTCCGGTGTCAATGACGAGGTGAACGATGTCCAGTTCCGATTACCCGGAATACCCGAAGGCTGATCTGGAGGCATGGCGCAAAGTGGCGGCCAAGCATGCGCCGGGCGGCAACCCTGAAAACCTGACCTGGCGTACGCCTGAAGGCCTGCAGGTCAAGGCGTTGTATACCCGGGCGGATGTTGAAGGCTTGCCGTTTGCCGACACCTTGCCCGGCTTCGAACCCTATCTGCGTGGCCCCCAGCCGACCATGTATGCAGTCAAGCCGTGGACCATTCGGCAATATGCCGGCTTTTCCACCGCAGAGGCATCCAATGCCTTTTATCGCAAGGCGCTGGCTGCCGGCGGGCAGGGCGTGTCGGTGGCTTTTGATCTGGCCACGCACCGTGGTTACGACTCTGATCATCCGCGCGTCACAGGCGATGTCGGCAAGGCGGGTGTGGCCATCGACTCGGTCGAAGACATGAAGATCCTCTTTGACGGCATCCCGCTCGACAAGGTCTCGGTGTCGATGACCATGAACGGCGCTGTGCTGCCCATTCTCGCGGGCTATATCGTCGCGGCTGAAGAGCAGGGCGTTTCCCAGGACAAGCTCTCCGGGACCATACAGAACGACATCCTCAAGGAGTTCATGGTCCGTAACACCTATATTTATCCGCCGACGCCGTCGATGAAGATCATCGCTGACATTTTCCAGTACACGTCGGCGCACATGCCCAAGTTCAACAGCATTTCAATTTCCGGTTATCACATCCAGGAAGCGGGGGCGAATCAGGCAATCGAGCTGGCCTTCACGCTGGCTGACGGGCTGGAATATGTGCGCACCGGCATTGCCAGTGGCATGGACGTTGACACCTTTGCCGGACGGCTGTCGTTCTTCTGGGCAGTGGGCATGAACTTCTATCTGGAGATCGCCAAGATGCGCGCTGCGCGTCTGCTGTGGTGGCGGATCATGAAGCAGTTCAATCCGAAAAATGCCAAGTCCATGATGCTGCGCACCCACTCGCAGACCTCTGGCTGGTCGCTGACTGAGCAAGACCCCTACAACAATGTGGTGCGTACCACCATTGAGGCCATGGCCGCAGTGTTTGGCGGCACGCAGTCCCTGCACACCAACGCGCTGGACGAGGCCATTGCGCTTCCCACCGAGTTTTCAGCCCGGATTGCCCGTAACACCCAGATCATCATCCAGGAAGAGACGCACATCACCAATGTGGTCGATCCATGGGCCGGCTCCTACATGATGGAAAAGCTGACCCAGGACATGGCGGATCAGGCCTGGAGCCTGATTGAAGAAATCGAGGCCATGGGTGGCATGACCAAAGCGGTTGAGTCGGGTTGGGCCAAGATGAAGGTGGAGGAGTGCGCAGCTGACAAACAGGCTCGCATCGATTCCGGCAAGGATGTCATCGTTGGCGTCAACAAGTACAAGATGGACAAGGAGGATCCGATCGAGATCCTGGACATCGACAATCACGCAGTGCGCGAGTCGCAGATTGTTCGTCTCAAAAAGATTCGTGAAACCCGCGACAGCACGGCAGTGCAGGCGGCACTGGATGCGCTCACTCAGGCTGCCGAAACTGGCGTAGGCAATTTGCTTGAGCTCACGGTGCAGGCAGTGCGTCTGCGTGCCAGCGTTGGTGAAGTGTCGGATGCGCTTGAGAAAGTCTTTGGTCGCTACCGTGCCAGCCCGCAGGCTGTGTCAGGTGTATATGGCGCGGTGGTTGAAGGGGAAGAGGACTGGATGGCGCTGAAGGCAGAGATCGAGCAGTTCGTCGCTGTCGAAGGCCGTCGGCCGCGCGTGATGATCGCCAAGCTCGGGCAGGATGGTCATGACCGTGGTGCCAAGGTGGTGGCCTCAGCCTTTGCCGATCTGGGCTTTGATATCGACGTGGGTCCGCTGTTTCAGACACCCGAAGAAGCTGCCCGCCATGCGGTTGAAAACGACGTGCATGCGGTTGGTTGTTCAAGTCTGGCAGCAGGCCACAAGACCTTGGTGCCGGCAGTGATCAACGAACTGAAGCGGCTCGGCGCAGACGACATCATCACCTTTGTCGGTGGCGTGATTCCGGCTCAAGACTATGAGGCACTGTATGCATTCGGCGCCAAGGGTATCTTCGGCCCGGGCACTCCGATTCCCAAGGCAGCGCGTGAAGTGTTGAAGCAGATCAGGGCCGCAAAAGGTGAGTGAAGGGTATTGAGCAGTCAGGCCACCGTATTCTGAAGTTTGCAGGAGAAGCACATGATCGACACGACGAATAGAATTACCCTTGAACCCGGTAAGCGTGGTGGTCGACCATGTGTTCGTGGCATGCGCATCACTGTTTACGATGTTCTTGGGTGGTTGGCCGCGGGAATGAGTGAGGTTGAGATACTTCACGACTACCCTGAACTGGAGCACGAAGATATTCTCGCCTGCCTGATGTTTGCGGCAACACGAGAGTCTCGACTGTCGAGGCTGGCGGCTTGAAGCTGCCCCTTGATCAGAATATCTCACGCCGTCTACTTGCAGATATCGCTGACTGCTATCCAGGATCATCCCATGTGCAGTTATTGGGCCTGGAGTCAGCGAGCGATATGGATTTATGGGAGTTTGCGCTTGGACATGAATACGTAATCGTAACCAAAGATGTTGATTTTCTTGAACTGCATATGATGAGTGGATATCCGCCTAAAATTCTTTGGTTGAATTGCGGCAACTGCTCGAATGCAGAAATACGTACTCGACTGCTTGCGGATACCAAATCAATTTTCACTGCGTTGTCAGACGATGAGGTTGGTGTTGTTGAAATTGACTGAGAGGGAGTTCGTTGCGGTGGTACTTGATGCGAATGATCAAACGCTTGTTAGCGGCGTGCTGGCGCGTCAGTTGCGCCCGCTGGCCAAGAGCATCACGCTGATTGAGTCGCAGAACCCTCAGCATCAAATTCGTGCTCAGGCGGTGCTGGAGGCCTTGCTGCCGCATACCGGGGGTGCCATGCGTGTCGGTATCTCCGGGGTGCCGGGGGTTGGCAAGTCAACCTTCATTGAGGCGCTTGGACTGTATCTGATCGAGCAAGGTTTGCGAATTGCGGTGCTGGCGGTTGATCCATCTTCATCAATCAATGGTGGCTCCATTCTGGGTGACAAGACCCGCATGGAGCGGCTCAGCCAGAATCCGGCTGCCTTCATCAGACCCAGCCCCTCGTCAGGATCGCTTGGCGGCGTGGCCGAAAAGACTCGTGAAACCATGCTGGTGTGCGAGGCAGCAGGGTTTGATGTGATCATCGTTGAGACGGTTGGTGTTGGACAGAGTGAAACCGCAGTGGCCAACATGAGTGACATTTTCTGTCTGCTGCAGCTACCCAATGCGGGCGATGATTTGCAAGGCATCAAAAAGGGCATCATGGAGCTGGCTGATCTTGTGGTGGTGAATAAGGCGGACATTGACCCTGCGGCAAGCACCCGTGCGCAGGCTCAGCTCAAGACCGCCTTGCATATGCTGAAACCAGCCAGCCCCAACTGGTCACCACCGGTGCTCACCTTGTCTGCCCTGAAGATGGATGGCGTCGTTGAGTTCTGGAAAACCGTTTGTGACTACCGTGACACCATGCAGAAAAGTGGTGAGTTCACTACCCGACGCAGCAGACAGGCTCGCGCCTGGATGTGGGAGCTGATCGACTCCGGACTGCGCAGTCGTTTCAGAAACCATCCAGCGGTAAGAGCCGCGCTGCCCGCACTCACCGCGTCTGTTGAACAAGGGGAGACCACCCCATCGGTGGCGGCCTTGCAGCTGCTACAGCATTTGAATGACAGCAATTTACCATCAGAATCTTTTGTCGGCTTGATCAAGCCGATCTACCGGAAACCGTAAGGAGACCATCAATGCACGAAATCATCCGCCAACTGGATGAGGAGCGCCAGAAAGCCCGCCTCGGTGGCGGTCAGAAGCGCATCGACTCTCAGCACGCCAAGGGCAAACTGACTGCGCGCGAGCGCATCGAACTCCTGCTCGACGAAGGCAGCTTCGAAGAGTGGGACATGTTCAAGGAGCACCGTTGCACCGACTTCGGCATGGGTGCCGACCATGTGCCGGGTGATGGCGTCGTTACCGGCTATGGCACGGTCAACGGCCGCCTGGTGTTCGTCTTCAGCCAGGACTTCACGGTGTTCGGCGGCTCGCTGTCCGAAACCCACGCCGAGAAGATCTGCAAGGTAATGGACCACGCGATGAAGGTTGGCGCGCCGGTCATCGGCCTGAATGATTCGGGCGGCGCCCGCATCCAGGAGGGGGTGGACTCCCTCGGCGGCTACGCCGACGTTTTCCAGCGCAATGTGATGGCGTCCGGTGTGATCCCGCAGATCTCGATGATCATGGGGCCATGTGCCGGGGGGGCGGTGTATTCGCCCTCGATGACCGACTTCATCTTCATGGTCAAGGACTCAAGTTACATGTTCGTCACCGGCCCGGAAGTGGTCAAGACGGTGACCCATGAAACCGTTACGGCCGAAGAACTGGGTGGTGCCGTGACGCATACCACCAAGTCCGGTGTTGCCGATCTAGCCTTTGAGAACGACGTCGAGGCGCTGGCGCAACTGCGTCGCTTTATCGACTTTCTGCCGCTCTCAAACCGCGAGAAGCCGCCGGTGCGTCCCACCGCCGATCCCGCCGATCGCATGGACGAGTCTCTCGACACGCTGGTGCCGACCAACCCCAACCAGCCCTATGACATGAAGGAGCTGATCACCAAGGTGGTGGACGAGGGCGACTTCTTCGAACTGCAGCCGGATTACGCCAAGAACATCCTCATCGGTTTCGGCCGCATGGAGGGCCAGACCGTCGGCTTCGTGGCCAATCAGCCGCTGGTGCTGGCCGGTTGTCTGGATATCAAGAGCTCGATCAAGGCTGCACGTTTTGTGCGTTTCTGCGACGCCTTCAACATTCCGGTGGTCACTTTTGTAGACGTGCCCGGCTTCATGCCCGGCACCAGCCAGGAATACGGTGGCATCATCAAGCACGGTGCCAAGCTGCTGTATGCCTATGCCGAGTGCACCGTGCCCAAGGTCACCCTGATCACCCGCAAGGCCTATGGTGGCGCCTATGACGTGATGAGTTCCAAGCACCTTCGCGGCGACGTCAACCTCGCCTGGCCAAGTGCCGAGATTGCGGTGATGGGCCCCAAGGGGGCGGTCGAGATCATCTTCCGTGAGGAGAAGAACGACCCCGAGAAGATCGCCGAGCGCGAGGCGATGTACAAGGAGAAGTTTGCCAATCCTTTTGTTGCCGCGCACCGTGGCTTCATCGACGACGTGATCATGCCGCACGCGACCCGCAAGCGCATCTGCCGCTCGCTGGCGATGCTGCGCGACAAGCAACTCGACAATCCGTGGCGCAAGCACGGCAATATCCCGCTCTGATCGCCCGGAGGATTATTACAAATGTTCAAGAAAATTCTGATTGCCAACCGCGGTGAAATCGCCTGCCGGGTCATCAAGACCGCCCGCAAAATGGGCATTTCCACGGTTGCCGTGTATTCCGAGGCTGACGCGCTGGCCTTGCACGTGGAGCTCGCCGACGAGGCGGTGTGCATTGGCCCTGCCGCCTCCAAGGAATCCTATCTGGTCATGGACAAGATCATCGCTGCCTGCAAGCAGACCGGTGCCGAGGCGGTCCATCCGGGTTATGGCTTCCTGTCCGAAAATGCCGAGTTCTCCCGTCGTCTCGAAGAGGAAGGCATCAAGTTCATCGGTCCGAAGCACTATTCGGTTGCCAAGATGGGCGACAAGATCGAGTCCAAGAAGCTCGCCATCGCGGCCGAGGTCAATACCATTCCCGGCTATAACGACCCGATAGAAACGCCGGAAGAGGCGGTCGAGATCGCCCGCGGCATTGGTTATCCGGTGATGATCAAGGCCTCCGCCGGTGGCGGTGGCAAGGGGCTGCGTGTTGCCTTCAATGACAATGACGCCCACGAAGGCTTCACCTCCTGCCGTAACGAGGCAAAGAACGCCTTTGGTGACGATCGTGTTTTCATCGAGAAATACGTGCTCGAACCGCGCCACATCGAGATTCAGGTGCTGGGCGACAGCCAGGGCAACTATGTTTACCTGAACGAGCGCGATTGTTCCATCCAGCGTCGTCACCAGAAGGTTATCGAAGAGGCTCCGTCTCCCTTTGTCGACCCGGACATGCGCAAGGCCATGGGCGAGCAGGCCGTGGCGCTGGCCCGGGCGGTCGATTACGAGTCGGCAGGCACCGTTGAATTCGTGGTGTCCGGGGCCACCAAGGAGTTCTACTTTCTGGAGATGAATACGCGTCTGCAGGTAGAGCACCCGGTGACCGAACTGATCACCGGCCTCGATCTGGTCGAGCAGATGATCCGGGTCGCTGCCGGTGAAAAGCTGTCCATCAGCCAGGCCGATGTGGGCATCAATGGTTGGGCCATGGAGTGCCGGATCAATGCCGAAGATCCGTTCCGGGGTTTTCTGCCCTCTACTGGTCGTCTGGTGAAGTTCCAGCCGCCGACCGGTATCGACGGCCAGGTGCGGGTCGACACCGGCGTCTACGACGGTGGCGAAATCTCGATGTATTACGACTCGATGATTGCCAAGCTGATTACCCATGGTGCCAATCGCGAGCAGGCCATCGAGCGCATGCGCGAGGCGCTTAACGGCTTCGTGATCCGTGGTATCAGCTCGAACATCCCTTTCCAGGCAGCACTGATGCAGCACCCGCGCTTCATGTCGGGCGTGTTCGATACCAGTTTCATTGCCAAGGAATACCCGCATGGCTTTGATGCCACCATGGTGCCACACGACGATCCCATGCTGTTCGTCAGCGTGGCTGCTGCGCTGCATCGCTTCCATGAAGATCGTGATGCGCAGCTATCCGGACAGATGCCGGGTCATGAGCGCGTGGTAGGTGACGACTATACGGTGATCCGTGCTGATGAGCGCAGCACCGTACGGGTGCAGCCGCAGTCGGGTGGCTACCGGGTACAGCTCGGCGAAGAGCACTTCGAGGTTGAGCTGGACTGGAACTTTGGCGACGTGCTGGTCAATGGAAGTGTGAACGGTGCGCTTTTCACGCTACAGTTCGAACGCAAGGGTCTGCAATACAACCTCAAGCACAACGGCACCGAGGCGCGGCTGATGGTGATGAGTGCTCGCTGGGCCGAGTTGCAAGCGCTGATGCCGGTCAAGCTGCCGCCGGACATGTCCAAGTACCTGCTGTCACCGATGCCCGGCCTGCTGCGCGAGGTCTCGGTCAAGGTGGGGCAGGAGGTCAAGGCTGGTGAAAAGCTTGCTGTTATCGAGGCGATGAAGATGGAAAACGTGCTCAAGGCCGAGCAGGATGGCAAAGTTGCCAGAATAGTCGCTGAAAGCGGTGCAAGTTTGACGGTAGACGAGATCATCATCGAATTTGAGTAAAACCAGTCGCTGTTTGCTGTACAAAACCCCCGACGCTGCTCGCAACTCGGGGGTTTTGTTGTTTGTGCGCGTGCTCTTTCACATGCATTGGCATCATCAGGACGTATACTTCGCAGTTCTTGTCATATCAATGGATTGACTGCCAAACATGAAACTGGAACAAACCCGACTTCCCGGGGTGCTGGTGCTGACACCGCGTCGCTTTGAGGATGAGCGCGGCTTCTTTTCTGAAAGCTGGAATCGCAAGACGCTTGTTGCCGCCGGTATTGAACTGCCAGAGTTTGTTCAGGATAACCACTCGATGTCGCGAGAGGTGGGCACCTTGCGTGGCCTGCATTTTCAGCGTCCACCGCATGCGCAAGGCAAGTTGGTGCGTTGTGGGCGTGGTCGGCTACTGGATGTGGCGGTGGATATCCGCCGCGGCAGTCCGAGCTACACCCAGTGGGTAGCAGTTGAACTGTCCTACGACAATGGCAGGCAGTTGTGGATACCACCTGGCTTTCTGCATGGTTTCGTCACGCTGGAGCCAGACACCGAGATCATCTACAAGTGCACCGATCACTACGCTCCCGAGTGCGACGGCGCGGTGCGCTGGGACAGCCCGGAGCTTGGTATTGACTGGGGCCTCGGTGTTGCCCCTTTGCTGTCTGCCAAGGATGCGCGCGCCCCGGCTTTTTCCGAGTTTGAATCCCCGTTTGAATGGAGTGACACCCAATGAAGTTGCTTGTCACCGGCGGTGCCGGTTTTATCGGGTCGGCGGTCGTCAGGTTGGCAGTCAGCCGTGGCATCGAAGTGGTCAATGTCGATGCCCTGACCTATGCAGCGTGTCTCGACAACGTGGCCAGCGTGGCCGACAGCGGACTGTACGCCTTCGAGCACGCGGATATCCGCGACCGCGCCGCGCTCGACCGCATATTTGCCGAACACCAGCCGGATGCGGTCATGCATCTTGCCGCGGAGAGCCATGTGGACCGCTCGATTGATGGCCCCGGCGCCTTCATCGAAACCAACGTCAATGGCACCTACAACATGCTGGAGGCGGCCCGTAGCTACTGGCAGTCACGCGGCAAGCCGGTCGACTTCCGCTTTCACCACATTTCCACCGACGAGGTCTTTGGCAGCCTGGGCGACACCGGCAAGTTTACCGAAGAAACGCCTTACGACCCGCGCAGCCCATATTCCGCCTCCAAGGCGGCCAGCGACCACCTGGTGCGCGCCTGGCACGAAACCTACGGCTTGCCGGTGGTATTGACCAACTGTTCCAACAACTACGGCCCGTATCACTTCCCGGAAAAACTCGTGCCGGTGGTCATTCTCAAGGCGCTGGCCGGACAACCGATTCCGGTTTATGGCGATGGTTCGAATGTACGCGATTGGCTTTATGTCGAAGACCATGCAGACGCGCTGCTGCTGGTGCTGAAAAAAGGCGAGCTGGGTCGAAGCTACAACATTGGTGGCGAAAACGAAGCAAAAAACCTCGATCTGGTGCGCACCATTTGCAGCACGCTGGACGAACTGCGCCCTGCTGCCAAGCCCTACAGCGAGCAGATCAGCTTTGTCACTGATCGCCCCGGCCACGACAAGCGCTACGCCATCGACCCGAGCCGCATCCGCAACGAACTGGGCTGGCGTCCGTCGGTGACCGTCGAGCAAGGCCTGCAACGCACCGTCAAGTGGTATCTCGATAACGAGGCTTGGTGGCGTCCTCTGCTCGAACGCGACGGGGTCGGCAAACGGCTAGGTGTGGCCTGAGTTGTGCGCACCCAGGCAACTCCGGTTGTCCGCGCTCCCTGAGCCGGTCATCAGCCACAGGGTCAATCCGGGCAGACTCGGGCTTGCACTCAGAATTTCGAATCATCATCAAGGTTCATCATCATGACTCAACGCAAAGGCATCATTCTGGCCGGTGGCTCAGGCACCCGGCTGTATCCGATCACCATGGGCGTGTCCAAGCAATTGCTGCCGATCTACGACAAGCCGATGATCTATTACCCGCTGTCGGTGTTGATGCTGGCTGGCATCCGGCAGATTGCCATGATCACCACGCCAGAGGATCAGCTTCAGTTTCAACGCTTGCTCGGCGACGGCTCGCAGTGGGGCGTGGAGTTCACCTGGATCGTCCAGGCCAGCCCGGACGGCCTGGCCCAGGCCTATCTGCTCACCGAAGACTTTCTGGCGGGTTCGCCGTCCATCATGGTGCTGGGTGACAACATCTTCTTTGGCCACGGCCTGCCCGAGATGCTCGCGCGCGCCAGCGAGAAGGACACCGGTGGCACGGTGTTCGGCTATCGCGTAGCCGACCCGCAACGCTATGGCGTGGCGGATTTTGATGCGGCGGGCAAGGTGCGGGCGATCATAGAAAAGCCTGCTGTGCCGCCGTCCAACTACGCGGTTACTGGTCTGTATTGTCTGGACGGCAGCGCCCCGGCCAAGGCAGCACGGGTCACGCCGTCGGCGCGTGGCGAACTGGAGATCACCACTTTGCTGGAAATGTATCTGGCCGAGGGTTCGCTGAGTGTGGAGTTGATGGGACGCGGCTATGCCTGGCTGGATACCGGCACGCATGAGAGCCTGCTGGATGCCGGCAACTTTGTGCGGACCCTGGAAGACCGTCAGGGCTTGTTGATGGGCAGCCCGGACGAAATCGCGTTTCAGAACCGCTGGATTGATGTTGAGGGTTTGCAGCAGCGCGCCCGCTTGTTCGGCAAGAACCAATACGGGCGCTATCTTGAACAGATACTGGAGAGTGCTTCAGGCAAGCCTTCGACACCCTGACCAGAAAACGCTTCAGGTGTTGATGATGCCTTCAACCCGGAGTCGAGCGATGACGGCTTCGGCTGCGGCGTCAAGGCTTAGGCTGGTGGTGTCGATTACCACTTCTGGCGATTCAGGGAGTTCGTAGGGAGAATCGATACCGGTAAAGTTTTTCAGTTCACCCTTGCGTGCCTTCTTGTAAAGGCCCTTGGGATCACGCCCCTCGGCGACTTCCAGCGGGGTGTTCACAAACACCTCGAAGAACTCGCCATCCTCAAACAGCGCGCGCGCCATCTGACGCTCCGAGCGGAACGGCGAAATGAAGGCAGTGAGCACGATCAGCCCGGCATCGACCATCAGGTGGGCTACCTCGGCTACGCGTCGAATATTTTCGACCCGATCGGCATCAGTAAAGCCGAGATCCTTGTTCAAGCCATGACGCACGTTGTCGCCATCAAGCAGATAGGTGTGATAACCCATCGCGTGCAGCTTCTTTTCGACCAGATTGGCAATTGATGACTTGCCTGCACCCGAGATGCCGGTGAACCACATGATGCAACTCTGCTGGCTCTTTTGTGCCGCGCGAGCCTGTTTGTTGACATCGACTGCTTGCACATGAATGTTGTGGGCCCGGCGCAGCGCAAAGTGAATGAGTCCGGCGCCGACGGTGTTGTTGCTGAGCCGGTCGATCATGATGAAACCGCCAGTGTCGCGGTTGTCGGTGTAAGCGTCGAAGGCGATCTGACGGTCCAGACTGATTGTGCACACGCCGATGGCGTTGAGATCGAGCTTTTTGGCAGCGATATGTTCCAGCGTGTTGACGTTGACCTGGTGCTTGATCTCGCTGACGGTGGCGGTGACGGTGCGTGTGCCTATCTTCATCAGATACGGGCGGCCGGGCAGCATGGGTTCGTCGTGCATCCAGATCAGCGTGATCTCGAACTGGTCGGCAACCTCCGCCGGTGTCTGAGCGGCTGAGATGATGTCTCCGCGCGAGATGTCGACTTCGTCGGCCAGCGTCAGCGTGATCGACTGACCGGCCACGGCCTCGTCAATGTCGCCGTCCATGGTCACGATGCGGCTGACCGTGCTCTCCTTGCCCGAGGGTTGCACCCGCACACGGTCGCCCGGCCGAATGCTGCCACCGGCAATGGTGCCGGCAAAGCCACGGAAGTCGAGGTTGGGGCGATTGACCCACTGCACCGGAAGGCGGAAGGCGCCACGGCGGGCCTGCTCGGCGTCGATCTCGACCGTTTCAAGATAACCCATCAGCGTGGTGCCGTGATACCACGGCATCTTGTCGCTCGGGTCGACGATGTTGTCACCGCGAAAGGCCGACATCGGGATGAAGGTGACCTGCTCAAGACCAATCTGTTTGGCAAAGTCGAGATAGCTTTCGACGATGCGACGAAACACGGGCTCTGCGTAGTCGACCAGGTCCATCTTGTTGATGGCGACCACGATCTGGCGAATGCCGAGGAGGGACACCAGATAGCTGTGGCGACGGGTCTGGGTGAGCACACCCCTGCGCGCGTCTATCATGACCACGGCGGCGTCCGCAGTAGAGGCGCCGGTCACCATGTTGCGGGTGTATTGCTCGTGGCCCGGGGTGTCGGCCACGATGAACTTGCGCTTGTCGGTGGAAAAGAAGCGGTAGGCCACGTCGATGGTGATGCCTTGCTCACGCTCGGCGGCCAGACCATCGACCAGCAAGGCGAAGTCGATCGCATCGCCCTGTGTGCCGAACTTTTTGGAGTCGGCTTCGACAGCGGCGAGTTGATCCTCGAAGATCATTTTGGATTCGTAGAGCAGACGCCCGATGAGGGTACTCTTGCCGTCATCCACGCTACCGCAGGTGATGAAGCGCAGCAGGCTCTTTTTTTCGTGTTGCTTGAGATATTGATCGATATCAGTAGCGATCAGGTCGGACACATGTGACATGTCAGAAGTACCCCTCTTGCTTTTTCTTTTCCATGGATGCGGCGCTATCGTGATCGATCACCCGCCCCTGACGTTCGGAAGTGCGGGTGAGCAGCATCTCCTGAATGATGGCCGGCAGCGTGTCGGCATCGGATTCGATGGCGCCGGTCAGCGGGTAGCAACCCAGTGTGCGAAAGCGCACCTTCTTCATCATCGGCACCTCGCCGGGTTTGAGCGGCATGCGCTCATCGTCGACCATGATGAGCGAACCGTCGCGTTCGACCACCGGCCTGGGTGCGGAGTAATACAGCGGCACGATGGGAATGTTTTCGAGGTGGATGTATTGCCAGATGTCGAGCTCGGTCCAGTTGGAGATCGGGAACACGCGGATGGATTCATGCTTGCTCTTGCGCGCGTTGTATAGCTTCCACAACTCGGGGCGCTGGTTCTTCGGGTCCCAGCGATGCTGGTCGGTACGGAACGAGAAGACGCGTTCCTTGGCGCGGGATTTTTCCTCGTCGCGACGGGCACCGCCAAAGGCGACATCGAAACCGTATTTGTCGAGCGCCTGCTTGAGCGACTCGGTCTTCATGATGTCGGTGTGGATGGCCGAGCCATGGGTGAACGGGTTGACGTTTTTGGCCACACCGTCGGGGTTGATGTGAACCAGCAGGTCCATGCCGATATCCTTGGCCATGCGGTCGCGAAAGCGATACATCTCCTGGAACTTCCAGCGGGTGTCGACATGCAGCAGCGGAAAAGGCGGGACGGCCGGATAGAATGCCTTCTGGGCCAGATGCAGCATGACGGCGCTGTCTTTCCCGACGGAGTAGAGCATGACGGGTTTGTCGGCTTCAGCGACCACTTCACGCATGATGTGGATGCTTTCGGCCTCCAGCCTTTGCAAGTGGGTAAGGGTGTCAGTATGGATCATGGGCACTTCGTTCGAGTGGTTGGACGATGTGGTGCAAGAAATTTGAATCAGCTCTTACAATAGTACGTCAGACTACGTTTTTTGTCCGACTTCTGGAGAACACATGAGCAAGCAAGCTGGGCTGGAAGAGTGGTTGCGCCATTGCGAGCGTATTGCGCGTGAGGCTGGCGAAGTGATCATGCAGGTGTATGCCACCGACTTCGCAGTGCGGGGCAAGGCTGACGCCTCGCCGGTGACCGAAGCCGATGAGCAGGCCGAAGCGGTGATTCTGGCGGGCTTGCGCGCACTGGCGCCCGAGGTGCCGGTGGTGGCTGAGGAAGAAGTCGCAGCGGGACGCGCGCCAACGGTGGGCAACTGTTTCTGGCTGGTAGACCCGCTGGATGGCACCAAGGAGTTCATCAACCGCAATGGCGAGTTTACGGTGAACATCGCACTGGTACGTGACGGTGTGCCGGTGCTGGGGGTGGTATTTGCGCCTGCGCTCGGCCGTTTGTTTGCGGGTGCTCAGGGGGTCGGCGCCTTCATGGAGGATTCGCAGGGACGCCGCGCGATTCATTGCCGTGAGGAGCCTGCCGAGGGCTTGACCGTGGTGGCCAGCCGGTCGCACGGTGATGCCGACGCGCTGGATCGTTTTCTGGCAGGGCGTAAGGTGGCTGCCCTGCGCAGTGCGGGTTCATCGCTCAAGTTGTGCCTGGTGGCCAGTGGCGAGGCAGATGTGTATCCGCGCCTCGGGCGCACCATGGAGTGGGATATTGCCGCTGGTCATGCGGTGTTGCTGGCCGCCGGTGGTCGTGTGACCACGCTTGATGGTGCGCCGCTGGGCTATGCCAAGCCAGACTTTGCCAATCCGCATTTCGCGGCCTGGGGTGTCGGCGCCTGATCGTATGACGGCCTATCTGGTGCTGGCCTCCATCGCCGGTCTGCTGGTGTTGCTGGTGCAGGGGCGGTTTGCCCCCGGCGTGCTGTTTACAGCGTTGGCCGGAGGCTACTATCTGCTCGGTCTGGTTGATCAGAAGGTGTGGCTGGCGAGCTACACCAACCCGGCTTTGATGACCTTGATTGTGTTGTTGCTGGTGTCGCTGGCGCTGGAGCGTTCCGCCTTTCTCGACCGCCTTGCTGACAAACTGCTCACAGGCGGTGAAACCGCTGCCACGCTGAAGCTGACGGCGAGCACCGCCGGTTTTTCCGCTTTCCTCAACAACACGGCGGTAGTGGGGGCCTTGTTGGGGGTACTGAGCCGCCAGCGCAAGGTGGCGGCGTCAAGATTGTTGATCCCTTTGTCGTATGCTTCTGTGCTTGGTGGTATGACGACGCTGGTGGGCACGTCCACCAATCTGGTCGTGAACTCCTTTGTGGTGGGTGCCGGCATGGCGCCGCTCGGCATGTTCGTGTTTGCGTGGGTCGGTGTGCCGGTGGCCTTGGCTTGTCTCGGTGTGCTGTTGTTCAGTGCGCGGCTGCTGCCAAAGCAGCATGCGTTTGAGGGCGAAAATCAGCAGCCTTTCTTTTTGGAGGCTTGTGTTTCCGAGGGCTCGCCGCTCGCTGGCCGCAGCATCCTGGACAACGGATTGCGCAACCTGGATGGTTTGTTCTTGCTGGAGTTGCTTCGTGGCGATCGCCTTGTTTCGCCGGTCGCACCAAGTGAGATCCTTGAGCTTGGCGACGTCCTGATCTTTACCGGCGAAACCAGCAAGGTACAGGCTTTGCAGCGCTTTGAAGGTTTGCAGGTGTTTGGCCATCGTGCTGACGCCTTGCTGGGCTCAAATCTGGTCGAAGTGGTGCTGTCCAGCGAATCCAGTCTGGCCAACAAAACTTTGCGTGATGTGGACTTTCGGACCATGTTCGACGCCGGGGTTGTGGGTATCAGACGCGGCGAGAAACGTCTGGAGGGGCAGTTGGGCCGGGTAGCGCTGAGAGTTGGGGATTGCCTGCTGCTCGCGGTTGGCCCGGATTTCCGCAATCACCACAATGTCGCACGACATTTTCATGTGCTGGATCAGAGCCTTCAGACGCCCCGGCTGAGCGATCGACAGAGCGCCTGGGCGCTTGGCGGGTTTGCGCTGGTCATTGCCTTGTCGGCACTTGAACTGGTGCCTTTGTTTACCGGTTTGCTGGTGTTGATGGTCGGACTGCTGCTTAGCCGTTTGCTGACGCTTAACGAGATGCGGCGCAGGTTTCCGTTTGAGCTGTGGCTGATCATAGGGTCGGCCTTAACCATCGCGCAGGTGCTGGAAAGCTCCGGCGGCGCAGCGCTGATAGCCAATGTGGTCAATCGGGTTTTTGATGGTCACGGGCCTATGGGCGCCCTGATCGGCATCTTTCTGCTCACCTTGTTGCTGACCGAGTTGGTCACCAACAATGCGGCTGCGGCGCTGGTCTTTCCGATTGCGCTCAGCACTGCCAAGGCTCTTGGCGTTGACCCGACGCCCTTTGTCATGGTGGTGGCGTATGGCGCCAGCGCCTGCTTTCTGATGCCCTTCGGCTATCAGACGCATCTGATGGTGTTCTCTCCTGGCCGCTATCGAATGCTCGATTATGTTCGGGTGGGCTTGCCGGTCAGTCTGACCTACTCGGTAATGGTGTTGTTGCTGGTGCCCAAGGTATTTCCTTTCTGAATCCGCTTGGTTCAGCAGCCCTGCGCATTGGTGCTTCAGTCTGAGCGCAGGCTTACTGCTTGCTCGTCTGACGCGAGATTTACAGCTTGTCTAGCCAGTGGCCTACCGAATCGTTGATGATCTGATAGGCAAGCTCGTGCTGTTCCTTACCCAGACGGTAAGGGTCGGGCACTTCGGCGTGGTTCCAGTGGCCAATCAGAAACAGCTTGCCGCGCGATGCAGCGTCAAGCCGGGCGGCGTATTCCATGTGGTGTTTCTCCATGGCCAGAATAAGATCGGACTGGCGCAGGATCTCGACGGTCAGTTGGCGCGCACGGTGCGACGAAAGGTCCAGGCCGTGTTCAAGCGCTACCGCTTGCGTGTCGGAGTCGGCGGCGTGACCCACCAAAGCACCAATGCCGGCTGATGACACTTCGGCGTTGTTGCCACGTTCGCCAAGTTTGGTGCGAAGCAGATACTCTGCCAGAGGGCTGCGACAGATGTTGCCGGTGCAAAGGGTGAGAATTTTATTGAACATATTCAGGTGTAAAAAAAACCGACACCCTCAGAAAAGAGTGTCGGTTTTTGCTTGAAGATATACCTGATCAGGCGACCTTGCGGCGACGCATGGCTCCCAGACCGGCGAGGCCAAGTCCGAGCAATGCAAGCGACGCAGGTTCGGGGACTGCGGTTACCGAGGCACCGCGAATGCTGAACGTGCCATCGGCCTTGTTGAATGATGGGTGCTGCATATAAGCCATTTGCTGCACTGGGTCGGTCGGGTCAGTGAAACCATGAATCAGGAAGTCGGCACCAGCCAGGCCTTGCTCAATGCCTACCCAGGTGAGACCGGTTTCGGTGATGGTCAGGTCTGCACCTGTTGCACCAATGGTCCCTGTCACGTTGATTGTGCCTGCGCCGTCTGGATTGACAAATACGCCACCTGCCAAGCCATTTATAAGTGCAAACAGCGGGTTGGACATCACGCCGTCGTAACTGGCGGTGAAGTTGACCGGCAGGAGACCCGGAACACTCGCGCCGTTGATCACCAGATTGGCGCCACCAAACACGAAATCGTACTGCCCGACCGGCACATTGTGAGTCACGCTACCCTGGCCAAGAGAACCGCTGAGGTTATTCAGCACGATGTCAGGGGTTCCGTTTCCGGAGTAGTCCAGAGTTGACAGACCGCTGTTGGCAAAGAACTCATAGGTTCCGCTCGGCGCAACGTTGACTGAAACGTCACCAAAGAGGTCGGAAAGCTGTACGTTGAAGATGCCATCGAAGCCTGGTGCAACGTTTCCGCTGGCAGCAGTGGTTGCAAAGTTGTTGATGAGAATCTTGCCATCGAGGCTGCCGATCGAGGCGACATAAGGAGCGGCAAAAGCCGAACCAGCAACACCACCTGCCAGAACAGCGGTTGCTGCAATCAGTGAGAATTTTTTCATGTTTAACTCCGGTAAAATCCAGAAACAGTGCAGTTTAAGTGCGATTTATGGCACCTGAAACCACGACCTAAGACCTTGGTTGCGCAACTCAAACTTTCCTGCAGCTAGCTAAGCAAGTGACGTGCCAATAAATTAAAGCCTTGAAAATAAGAGAAAAAAAGTTTTTTCGGGAAGGCCCGCAAAACTCAGTGTAAAAAATGCCGACAGTTTCAGGATCGGTGCAAGGTGGCGAACGCGCTGATTACTTCAGGTGGCGCTTGTACCAACTCGATCAGCACCCCTTCTCCACCAATCGGGAAGTCGTCGTTGCCCTTGGGGTGCATGAAGGTGATGTCGTAACCGGCGGCGCCCTTGCGGATGCCGCCGGGGGCAAAACGCACGCCATTGGTCGACAGCCATTCCACTGCTGTCGGGAGGTCGTCCACCCACAGGCCGACATGATTAAGTGGTGTGGCGTGGACTGCGGGCTTCTTTTCCGGATCCAGCGGCTGCATGAGGTCCACTTCCACCTTGAGAGGGCCGCTACCGATGGCGCAGATGTCTTCGTCCACATTCTCGCGCTCGCTGACGAAGTTGCCGGTGACTTGCAGGCCAAGCATGTCTACCCATAGCGTGCGTAGTTTGTCCTTGCTGGGGCCACCGATGGCGATCTGCTGGATGCCAAGTATGCGGAACGGGCGTGCGCTCATGATGCTTCCTCTTCAAAATTAATAATTATGGCGTTGCTCCGCCGTGCTAGCAAGGTGGTGAGGCTGTCACCCAGGTGGTCGTTGGGAGTAGGGACTTTGTGCCGGACGGAGGGTGGGCAGGTCTATTCCCAGGTCACCTGACTTGAAAACAGATAGCCAGCGCCGTACACCGTCTTGATCAGACGGGGGTCTTGCGGATCGTCACCCAGTTTACGACGCAGTCGCGAGATGCGCACGTCTATGCTGCGATCGTAGGGGTCGACATCGCGTTCGCCGAGCAGTTGTTCGCGACTGAGTATGCGGTTTGGGCGGGCCAGCAAGGCCAGCAGCAGAGCGGCTTCTGCCGCTGATAGATGAATTTCGCTGCCGTCGCTGTTGATTACGGCGTGTCGGCCCTTGTCAAAACTCAGTGTGCCAAAGCGGGCAAGATTGCGCTCGGTTGCTGCAGGTTCGGTGGGGCTGGTGCGTTGGTAGCGGCGCAGAATCGAGCGGACGCGGGCGACGAGTTCGCGCGGTTCAAAGGGTTTGACGATGTAGTCGTCCGCGCCGAGTTCGAGTCCGAGCACCCGGTCGGTGATGTCGTTGCGGCCGGTCAGGATCAGCACTGCGCAGGGGTCGCCCTCCTGGAGTTCCCGCACAACCTGCATGCCATCCATGTCTGGCAGGCCAAGATCGACAATGCAGAGCTCCGGCGTGGCCTGACGGGCGCGTTCGAGCAGTTGTTTTCCTGTGCTGGCGTGTTCGCATCGAAAACCGTATTCGCCCAAACTGCTGCAGATCAGGCGGGCAATGTCCGGTTCGTCTTCGAGAACCAGAATGGTGGCTGGCGTGGGTGTCATGTACTTGGCTCCGGCCGTGTTTCCAGTGAAATCAGGGCTTGTTCAAGTTGTCGGCGATCGAAGGGTTTGCGAAGAATCGTGAGCTCCAGCCCGGCGATGTCTGCCAGTGCCTCGTCACCCGCATAGCCGGTGATCATGAGCACAGGAAAGTCAGCGCGAAGCATCCTGGCATGACGTGCCAGGGCGCCACCGCCGGTGCTGCCAGGCATCACCGCATCAGTGACGAGTATGCCGATTTCCGGCACGTTGTCGAGCAGCGATATTGCTTCGACGCCATTTGACGCTTCGAGCACAGGATAACCCAGGGCGGAGAGTTCCAGCCGGATGATACGGCGCACCTCGGCTTCGTCCTCGACCAGCAGCACCGGTGGTCGCTTTGTCTGGTTGCAGTCCTGAGTGTCTTGCCGCAGGGGAGCGGCCACGGCGGGTGCTTCGCTACGTGGCAGTACGAAGGTGACCGTAGTGCCCTTGCCCGGCTTGCTACGTATGCGGATGTTGCCGCCGGACTGCCTTACAAAGCCGTACACCATGGATAACCCAAGGCCGCTGCCGCGTCCGAAGGGTTTGGTGGTGAAGAAGGGTTCGAACAGGCGTGGCAGCGTGTCGGGGTCGATGCCGCAGCCGGTATCGGTGACGTCAATCTGCACATACTGACCGATCGGCAAGGTGACCAGTTGGGCGAGATTTTCGTCGATCTGTCGGCGCGAGATGGCGATCGAGAGATTGCCTCCGTGGGGCATGGCGTCGCGCGCGTTGAGCGCCAGGTTGAGCAATGCGTTTTCGAACTGATGAGGGTCGGTGAAGGCAAACACCTGGTCGTCGGGCAGCAGGGTGCGGATGCTGACGTTTTCGGGCAGCGAGCGGGTGATCAGTTGCAGCATGTTGCGAACCTGCGCGCATACGTCCACCGGTCTCGGTTCCAGGGTCTGCTGGCGCGAAAAAGTGAGCAATCGCTTGATCAGCTCGGCACCTCGCTGCGCTGCTTGCAGCGCAGGCGTGACGAACTCGCGCTCGCGCTGTTCGGGGGCCAGCCTGTCATTGAGAACACTGAGGTTGCCGATGATGATGGACAGCAGGTTGTTGAAGTCATGTGCCAGGCCGCCAGTGAGTTGCCCGACCGCTTCCATCTTCTGGGCCTGAATCAGGGCTGCCTGATGTGCCTTTTGTTCGGTAATGTCGATGGAGAGTACGAAGAACCCGAGCACCAGACCTTCATTGTCCTGCTCGGGCACGACCACGCTGCGTGCATATACTGTGCGTTTGGCGCTGATCTCACGGGCGTACTCGTAGCTGACCTGCTTGCCGTTGCGTGCGGTTTCGATGTGCTTCGTGATCTGTTGATAGGATGCTTCGCCAAAAACCTGTCGGATACTTTGTCCAACGATGGCTTGTTGATCGAGTCCGAACCACTCTGCGTAGCCCTTGTTGGCAAACTGGTAGATTTCGTCACGGCTGACATAGGCAATCAGCGCTGGAATGGAGTCGATGATCAGGCGCAGCCGGGCTTCCGAGCGTCGCAGGGCGCCCGCGATTTCGTCGATTTCAGCGTTGGCGTGGGCCAGGCGGGCGTTGGCGTTTTCCAGGTCACGCGTGCGGGCGCTGACGCGTGCTTCGAGAACCGCGTTCTGCTGTTGTATGACCTCTTCGTATCGCCGCTGATTGGTGATGTCGGTCCACAGTGACACAAAACCGAGATTGGGAATGGGCACTCCCCGAATCGCCAGCACCGTGCCGTTGGGGCGAGTGCGCTCGGTGTAGTGTGGCTGGAATGATCTGGCTGACGCCATGCGCTGGGCGATCATTGCGTCAACGTCGCCGTCACCGTATTCGCCCCGCGCCGCGTTGAATCTCACCAGTTCTTCAAAGGGCAGGCCCACCTTGAGCAGGTTGTCGGGAAAGCCGAGTAGTCGCACAACCGCCTTGTTCCAGGTGACGAGCCGGGGTGTGGAGTCGAAAACGGCAATGGCCTGGTCGAGCAGATCAAGTCCGGCAAGCAGCAGGTCGTAGCGGCGTCGCTCTTGAGAGCTTTTTGTGTCGGTTGGGTCGATTGTCATGAGCTTGTGCGGCAATGAGGCGTTTAGGCCGTCAGTGTGACGGCCGACCAGCTTTTTGTAACTCCGCCCGATTGAGTGCTTGCGTGATTTCGAGATTGTCACAATTCGATACATTGCGCAAACACTTGCGCAAACATGCACTGCGACACTTCACCGGCCAAAAGAGCTTATGTGCATCCGCGTGGTGTGGGCAGTGACGCAAAGTGGATGTACAAGCTACGAAAAAACATGCGGTTCTGGCGATTGGTGCCCTGAGCGGACTACTCGCACAGAACTTTGAGACTAAAACCAAAGGAGGATCTGGTATGTCCGACACCAGCGGGCAAGCCGCGCTCGATACCTTTCCGCGTCTGCTGATGCACCATGCCGTGGTGCGTCCCAAGCGGCCTGCGATGCGTGAAAAGGCTTACGGCATCTGGCAAACCTACACCTGGGCCGAGGTGGCTGAAAACGTGAGGGCGATTGCCTGCGGGCTGGCCGAACTCGGTTTCAAGAGAGGGGATCGGTTGGCTGTGATTGGTGACAACCGTCCGCGCCTGTACTGGTCAGTGGCTGCCTGCCAGTGCCTGGGTGGCATTCCGGTCATGTTGTATCAGGACGCGGTGGCCGAGGAGATGGCCTATGTGTTGCAGGATGCAGAGATCAGGTTTGCGGTGGTTGAAAACCAGGAGCAGGTCGACAAGATGCTCGAGATCATGCCTGAGGTGTCTTTTCTTCAGCATGTGATCTACGACGATCCGCGAGGTATGCGGCATTACACCGAAACCCAGATCAAGGGTCTCGATGAGGTGCAGGAGGCCGGTCGCATTCATGACCGTAATCAGAGCGATTTCCTGAATGGTGAAATCGCCAAGGGCTCGGGTGACGACGTTTCCATCATGCTGTACACCTCCGGCACCACCGGCAAGCCGAAAGGTGTATGTCAGACGCACACGGCCTTCATTGCTGCGGCAAAGGGCGGGAGTGAGTTCGACAAGCTCACCGAAAACGAAGACATCCTGTCGTATCTGCCGATGGCCTGGGTGGGCGATCACCTCTTTTCGTTTGCGCAGGCCATGTATGCCGGCTTCACGATCAACTGCCCCGAGTCCGGGGAGACCGTGATGAATGACCTCCGCGAGATTGGCCCAACCTATTATTTCGCGCCGCCAAGGGTGTTCGAGAACCTGCTCACCACGGTGATGATCCGCATGGAAGATGCGAGTCCGATCAAGCGCAAGATGTTCTCCTACTTCATGGATGTGGCGACCCGTTGCGGTGCCGATATCCTTGACGGAAAGCCGGTGTCCACTATGGACCGTTTTCAGTATTGGCTGGGCGACTTGCTGGTCTATGGCCCGCTCAAGAACGTGCAGGGCATGAGCCGTATCCGTGTGGCCTATACCGCTGGTGCGGCGATTGGTCCTGATCTGTTCCGTTTCTATCGCTCCATCGGTATCAATCTGAAGCAGCTCTATGGCCAGACCGAAACCTGCGCCTATGTCTGCTTGCAACCGGATGGCGAGATCAAGCTGGATTCGGTTGGCAAGCCAGCCCCGGCTGTGGAGGTCAAGATTGCCGACAACGGCGAGATTCTGGTCAAGGGGCCGATGCTGCTCAAGACCTACTACAAGCGACCGGATGCAACGGCAGAGTCACTGAATGAGGAGGGGTACTTTCTCACCGGAGATGCCGGCTTCTTCGACGAAGATGGCCACCTCAAGATCATTGACCGTGCCAAGGATGTGGGCAAGCTCACCGATGGTTCGATGTACGCGCCCAACTTCATCGAAAACAAGCTCAAGTTCTTCCAGCATGTCAAGGAGGCTGTGGCTTTCGGTAACGAGCGGGATTTCGTGACCGCCTTCATCAATATCGACCTCGAAGCCGTTGGCAACTGGGCCGAGAGAAAAGGGCTGGCCTATTCCGGCTACACCGACCTCGCGCAGCAGGATTCGGTGTATGGGCTGATTCGGGAGGGCATCGAACAGGTCAATGCCGAACTCGCCGCTGATCCGATGATGAGTTCGTCGCAGGTCAAGCGCTTCCTGATCCTGCACAAGGAGCTGGACGCCGATGACGGCGAGCTGACCCGCACCCGCAAGGTCCGTCGCAAGTTTGTGGCCGAGCGCTATGCAGTGCTGATTGACGCGCTCTATGGTGGCAAGCCCAGCCAGTACATCGAAACCGAGGTCAAGTATGAAGACGGGCGTTCCGGCAAGGTTGCCGCCACGCTGCGTATAGAAGACGTAAAGACCTTCGCGCCGCAAGGCGGCAAACAGGCTGCCTGAGGAGGGAGACCGACATGACAAGACAGTTTGGTGACGTCGTCATCGACCTGCAGAGCATTTCGCTGCGTTTTGGCGGGGTGAAGGCGCTGACTGATATCAGCTTCAACGTGGTGGAGAACGAGATCCGCGCGATCATCGGCCCCAATGGTGCCGGCAAGAGCTCCATGTTGAACGTGATCAACGGCGTGTATCACCCCCAAGAAGGCCAGATCATGTTCCGCGGGCAGGAGCGCAAGAAGATGGAGCCTTACATGGCGGCTTCACAAGGCATTGCGCGAACCTTTCAAAACCTCGCCTTGTTCAAGGGCATGAGCGTGCTCGACAACATCATGACCGGGCGCAACCTGAAGATGAAGTGCAACTTTCTTCAGCAGGCGATCTGGATTGGTGCTGCCAGCCGCGAGGAGGTGGAGCATCGCAAGAAGGTCGAGGAGATCATAGAGTTTCTCGAAATTCAGCATATCCGCAAGACGCCCGTGGGTGCTTTGCCCTATGGCCTGCAAAAGCGGGTTGACCTGGGGCGTGCGCTTGCCATGGAGCCCTCCATCCTGTTGCTGGATGAGCCGATGGCGGGCATGAACGTCGAGGAAAAACAGGACATGTGTCGTTTTGTTCTCGACATCAATGATCAGTTCAACACCACCATCGTTCTCATTGAGCATGACATGGGTGTGGTGATGGATATATCTGATCGCGTTGTGGTGCTTGATTACGGCAAGAAGATCGGTGACGGCACACCTGAAGAGGTGCGCAAGAACCAGGACGTCATCAACGCCTACCTGGGCAGCGGACACTGAGCGGAGTTGGTCATGGGATTCTTTATAGAAACACTTTTAGGCGGGCTGATGACCGGCATGCTGTATTCGCTGATCGCCCTCGGGTTTGTTCTGATCTTCAAGGCGTCGGGCGTGTTCAACTTTGCCCAGGGCGCCATGGTGCTGGTCGGCGCGCTGGCGATGGCGCGGTTTTCGCAGTGGAGCAATGCCTGGCTTGGCGGCGACAGTCTGTTTCTTGCCAACGTCATCGGCATTATCGGTGCGGCCATTGTGATGTTCTCCTTCGCCATCGTGGTAGAGCGCTTTGTCCTGCGCAAGCTGGTCAACCAGGAGGGTGCAACCCTGCTGATGGTCACGCTGGGTATCGCCTATGTGCTTGAGGGGGTAGGGCAGACTGTCTTCGGCAGCGAGGTATATGCCATCAACGTCGGTATGCCGAAAGACCCGGTCTTCATCCTGGAGTCCTTTGTCGAGGGCGGCATCATGGTCAACAAGGAGGACGTGATCGCCGCACTGATCGCAGCAACATTGGTGGCAGCGCTGACCGTTTTCTTTCAAAAAACGCCTGTCGGGCGAGCCTTGCGAGCCGTGGCCGATGATCACCAGGCCGCGCAGTCCGTAGGTATTCCGCTGAACAAGACCTGGGTGATTGTGTGGTGTGTTGCCGGTGTGGTGGCGCTGGTGGCCGGCATCATCTGGGGGTCCAAGATGGGCGTGCAATTCTCGCTGGTCACCGTAGCCTTGAGGGCATTGCCGGTGGTCATCCTCGGGGGACTGACCTCGGTGCCGGGTGCCATTGTCGGAGGCTTGATCATCGGTGTCGGCGAGAAACTGTCTGAGGTCTATCTCGGCCCCTATGTCGGCGGTGGTATCGAAATCTGGTTTGCCTACGTTCTGGCGTTGGTTGTGCTGCTGTTCCGGCCTCAAGGGCTGTTCGGCGAAAAAATCATCGACCGCGTTTAAACGGGAGAATACACAGTGTTATATCGTGAAAACGGACAATTCAAAACCTCATACCAGGCCGATCAGCAGATCTTCCCGATCGCCCAGGACAGATGGTTCATCGTTGCCTTGGTTGCGTTTGCGGCAGTCGTCGTACCTTTCCTCGCGGACGAGTACTTTTTCCGCGCCATCCTGATTCCCTTTCTGATCCTGTCGCTGGCCGCGCTTGGGGTGAACCTGCTGGTGGGCTATTGCGGTCAGATCACGCTGGGGGCAGGCGCATTCATGGCGATAGGTGCCTATGCCACCTATAACTTCATGATCCGAATAGATGGCATGCCTCTGGTGCTGGCCATCTTGCTCGGTGGCCTGTCGGCTGCCTTGTTCGGCATTGCGTTTGGTATCCCCAGTTTGCGGGTGCGCGGCTTGTATCTCGCTGTCGCAACACTTGCAGCACAGTTCTTGTGCGATTGGGCCTTTCTCCGCATCGGCTGGTTTACCAACAATTCGGCATCCGGCGCGGTGTCGGTTTCCAAGCTGGAAGCCTTTGGGTGGGTGATCGATACACCAGTCGAAAAATACCTGTTCTGCCTGGTATTCGTGGTGATCTTCGCCCTGTTCGCCAAGAACATGACCCGGGGCAGCATCGGTCGTCAGTGGATGGCCATCCGGGACATGGACGTGGCTGCCACCGTCATCGGTATCCGCCCCATGTTTGCCAAACTGTCGGCCTTTGCCATCAGTTCCTTCTTCATCGGTGTGGCGGGCGCGTTGTGGGGCTTCGTGCACCTCAGCTCGTGGGAGCCGGCTGCGTTCTCGATTGATCGCTCCTTTCAGTTGCTGTTCATGGTCATCATCGGTGGTCTGGGGTCCATCATGGGCAGCTTCTTTGGTGCAGCCTTCATCGTCACCCTGCCGATCTTCCTTAACCAGTTCTTGCCCTTCCTGGGCGGCCTGGTCGGGGTAACGGTGTCGACCGCCGGAATTTCACATGCCGAACTCATCATTTTTGGTTCGTTGATCATTTTCTTCCTGATCGTCGAGCCTCATGGCCTCGCCCGCTTGTGGTCGATCGCCAAGCAGAAGCTGCGTCTGTGGCCCTTCCCCCATTGATGTAGTCTGTAGTCCGTAGTGCCCACTCATAACATTAGGAGGAGACTCATGAAACTTCGTAACCTGACACTCGCTGCGGCCGTTGCGGCCATCGGACTGTCGTCTGCCCTGTTCAGCAGCACCGCAACAGCTCAGACCCAGGCGCAAGAACAATATTTCCCGGTTCTCGTCTATCGCACCGGCGCTTACGCGGCAAACGGCAACCCCTGGGCCAACGGCTATGTCGATTACCTCAAGCTGGTCAACGCTCGTGGCGGCATCAATGGCGTCAATATCAGCTTTGAGGAATGCGAAACCGGCTATGCGACTGACCGTGGCGTGGAGTGCTACGAGCGTCTGAAAGGCAAGGGCGCGACCGTTTTCCAGCCGCTGTCGACTGGCATTACCTTTGCGCTGACCGACAAGGCGCCGATCGACAAGATTCCTTTGATCACCGCTGGCTATGGCCGCTCCGAATCGCAGGACGGCTCCGTGTTCACCTGGAACTTCCCGTTGCTTGGCACCTATTGGGTGGCGGCTGATGTGGCCATTCAGTACCTTGGCGACAAGTACGGTGGCCTGGACAAGCTGAAGGGCAAGAAGATCGCGCTGGTCTATCACGACAGCCCGTTCGGAAAAGAGCCGATCCCGCTGTTGCAGGAACGCGCCAAGATGCATGGCTTCAATCTGCAGCTTCTTCCGGTAGCTCACCCTGGCGTTGAGCAGAAGGCAACCTGGTTGCAGATTCGTCGCGAGCGACCGGACCACGTGCTGTTGTGGGGCTGGGGCGTGATGAACTCGACTTCCCTGCGTGAGGCGCAAGCCACCGGATACCCGCGCGACAAGATGCTGGGCGTGTGGTGGGCGGGTGCCGAGCCCGATGTCGTCGACGTTGGCGCTGGTGCGACCGGTTACGAGGCGCTGACCTTGCAACACGGAGCCGAGCGCGACAGCAAGGTTGCCCAGGATATTCTGGCCATGGTGCATGCCAAAGGTCAGGGCACGGGTCCTAACGAAGAGGTTGGCTCAGTGCTGTACATGCGTGGCGTGTTGTCTGCCATGCTGGCGGTCGAAGGGGTTGCTGCTGCCCAAGAGCGCTTTGGCAAAGGGCAAGTCATGACTGGCGAGCAAACACGCTGGGGCCTGGAGAATCTCAATCTTGACGATGCCCGCCTTGAGGCACTTGGTTTTGGCGGTGTAATGCGTCCGGTGCAGACTTCGTGCACTGACCACATGGGCTCGTCATGGGTGCGTATTCACCAGTGGGATGGTTCCAAGTGGAACTTCTCGTCTGACTGGTATCAGGCGGATGACCGTGTGATCCGTCCGATGGTGTTGGCTGCTGCCAGCCAGTACGCCAGCGAAAAGGGCATCCAGCGTCGCACCGCAGAGCAGTGCGCCGAGTAAGGTGAAACCTGCTCCCGCGCCTGATGCGCGGGAGCACTTTCGGGAATCGAACATGAACGCTCCCAATACTTCCTTCCTCAGTATCAACAATATTGAGGTGATTTATAACCACGTGATCCTGGTGCTCAAGGGCGTGTCGCTGTCAGTCGAAGAGGGCAAGATCGTGGCCTTGTTGGGCGGCAACGGCGCTGGCAAAACGACCACGCTGCGCGCTGTCAGCAGCCTTTTGAAGGGCGAGCGAGGCGACGTGACCAAGGGCTCCGTCGAATACCGCGGCGAACGGGTCGACTCCATGACCCCAGCCGATCTGGTCAAGCGGGGTGTTGTACAGGTCATGGAGGGACGTCATTGCTTTGCGCACCTGACGATCGAAGAAAATCTGATGACCGGTGCTTACACGCGTACCGATGGCAAGGCAGCAGTGCAGGAGACGCTCGACAAGGTCTATGCCTACTTTCCGCGCCTCAAGGAGCGCCGCAACAGCCAGGCCGCCTATACCTCTGGCGGTGAGCAGCAAATGTGTGCCATTGGCCGAGCCTTGATGGCAAAACCCAAACTGGTGCTGCTGGACGAGCCTTCAATGGGCTTGGCACCACTGATCGTCGAAGAAGTGTTCGAGATCGTCAAGGACCTGAACCAGAAGGAAGGCGTCAGCTTTCTGCTGGCTGAGCAGAACACCATGGTGGCGCTGCGTTACTCCGACTTCGGATACATCATGGAGAACGGCCGCATCGTCATGGAGGGCGAGGCCAGCTATCTCGCCAACAACGAGGACGTCAAGGAGTTCTACCTTGGTCTTTCCACCGAGGGCCGCAAGAGCTTTCGCGAGATCAAGCACTACCGTCGCCGCAAGCGCTGGTTGTCCTGATCACGGAACGTACATACGCAAAGGCCTGTCGGCGTTCTCAATCGTCGACGTCAGCGCCTCCCGGACCAGTTTCGTGCCGCTTGTGGCAAGTGGTTTGAGTCACTATCTGATCATTCCTGCTGTCGAAACGCGAGGGACGGGAAAAATTCCAAGCAATAGGATGAGCGATGAAGTATTACGACCCCAAGGAGATTCGCGATCCGGCAGAGCGGGAGCGCGAGCTGATGACAAGGCTGCCGGTTCAGGTAGCTCACGCCAAACTCAGTGCGCCTGCCTTTGCGCGTCTGCTCGCAGGCGTCGATCCGGCATCAGTCAACAGCCGACAGGCGCTCGCGCGTTTGCCGGTCATACGCAAAACAGAGTTACTGGAACAGCAAAAGGCTGATCGACCGTTTGGCGGCTTTGCTGCGCTACGCTGGGGGCGCGATTGTCGTCGCGTGTTTGCCTCTCCTGGCCCATTGTACGAACCAGAGTCTGGCCGCCCCGATTACTACCGTCTGGCTCGTGCCTTGCATGCGGCTGGTTTTCGTGAAGGCGATCTGGTGCAGAACACCTTTTCCTACCACTTTACGCCAGCAGGCTCGATGATGGAAACTGCGGCCCATGCACTAGGCTGTACCGTGTTTCCAGCAGGTGTTGGTCAGACCGAACAGCAAGTTGCAGCCATTGTCGATCTGAAGCCCCATGCCTATACCGGAACGCCCTCATTCCTGCGCATCATTCTCGACAAGGCGGAAGAGTTAGGCGTCAAGCCGACCTTTACCAAGGCTTTTGTCTCGGGCGAAGCTTTTCCACCCAGTGTTCGCGAGTCTTTTGCGCAGCGTGGCATCATCGCCTATCAGGCCTATGCCACCGCAGACATCGGTTTGATCGCCTACGAAACCGAGGCGCGCGAGGGATTGGTAGTGGACGAAGATGTGATCGTCGAGATTGTTCGCCCGGGCACCGGCGACCCCGTTGCGCCAGGCGAAGTCGGCGAGGTGGTGGTCACCACGCTCAACCCCGACTATCCTTTGATCCGCTTCGGGACCGGTGACCTGTCTGCGCTGCTGCCTGGCGCCTCTCCGTGTGGTCGCAGCAACATTCGGATAAAGGGCTGGATGGGGCGTGCCGATCAAACGACCAAGGTCAAGGGTATGTTTGTTCACCCTGGGCAGGTGGCAGCCATCGTCAAGCGCCACCCCGAAATTTTACGTGCCAGGTTGGTCGTGGACAATCCGGGGCTGAACGATCGTATGACCTTGAACTGTGAAACCGATGCTGGCAGCAATGAACTGGCATCAGCTATCGCATCGACGATTCGTGAGCAGACCAAGCTCAGGGGCGAGGTGTGCTTCCTCGATCCCGGGAAACTGCTGAACGATGGCAAGGTCATCGACGATATCCGCAGCTACGACTAAGAGCCAACCTGACAGGAGCCCGCGGCCAGTTTTCATACGCTGGCCGTTTGCCCCAATACTGGGTTACGCACTTTGGGCGATATCGCAAAGCTATCGAGAGTTTGCGCGAAGCGCCAAACGCGCCGTCAATGGCAAGGCGCGACCAGGTCTGCGCGCTTAGTCCTTCTTGGTTGTGGTTCTGCCAGTGCCGCGAGCAGTGGTTTGCGCGGTGCTAGCCGACTTGGGTTTTGCTTTGGCGGTTTTGTCTTTCGACTCACTGTCATCCGTTTCCGTCGGCGGTGTCGTCATCAAGTTCCAAGGCCATAACCCGGCAGCAGCAGCGAAAGGGTTTTCAGTTGCCGGAGGGACTTCCTCGTTGTCACGCTTGACGCTGGCGTTTTCGCTCATGGCCTTGACTGCAGCAAGAGTGGCGCGTTGCATCTCAAGACCTTGAGTGGTCATTTGCAACATGTTCAAGTTGACCTTCAGCCAGTGCTCTACCGCCTTCAGATCGTGTATGCGTTTATCTAGTTCGTCGATATCGAGCGTGGGCGTAACGATGCCGGGCAGCGAAAAGCCCATATTGCTCCACATGTTGCTGACAAATTCGAGTGGGTCGCGCGCGCTGTTATTGTCTGACATGGTGTCTCCTTCCTGCGTATCCAATTGACTGGATTGTGAGTTGTTATCAAGCACAACTCCATGTTAGCGCAAACCCGCAAGAGCAGGGCTTTTGCTCACCC
Source organism: Azoarcus sp. (assembly GCA_036734105.1). Lineage (GTDB taxonomy): Bacteria > Pseudomonadota > Gammaproteobacteria > Burkholderiales > Rhodocyclaceae > Azoarcus_F. The sequence continues at coordinate 31,273 of DAIMZH010000032.1, forward strand.
ATCGCAGTGATCTGCGCGGGTGAAATGGGTGATTGCAGGGTGAGCGCAACAAGGTCTTGTCGCCTTGCTAATGGCTGTTGCGCTGTGCACAACGGTTGATGAATGCTCTCAGCCGCGCTGGACGCAAGGGTTTGTGCAGCACAGGCAAGCCAGCGTGGCGGGTGCGTTTTAGTACCTCGGGTGCTGTGTCTCCGGTGATCAGCGCTGCCGGTATGCCCAGACCGAGCGCCGAGCGCACTTGTTCAATTGCTGCAATCCCGTCAATCTCACCAAGACGGTAGTCACTTAGAATGATCGCAGGGGGGGCTTTGCCGCGGATTTGTTCGAGTAGTTTTTCTACGGTGTCACCCGCCATGACCAGACAACCCCAGCTATCCAGCAGACTGGAGATTGCTTCAAGCGCTAACTGATCGTCCTCAAGTATGGCAATGACAAGACCCTTGAGATTGGCGGTAACGGGATGGCTTGGTATCTCGTTCTGCCCGTTTTCCTGCGTGGTGGCCGGAAGTGTAATCGAAAAGGTTGAACCCTTGCCGGGGGCAGAGCGCAACTTCAGCTCCAGCCGCAGCAAATCACTCAGGCGCCGCACAATCGCCAGACCCAGCCCCAGTCCCCGATCTCTTGATCTGGCCGGGTTCTCGAGCTGAACAAATTCCTGAAAAATAATGTTCTGTGCTTCGGGGGCGATACCTGGCCCGTTGTCACGTACCTCAAGCACCACGCGCTCCTTTCGGCGCCGACAGGCGACAAGGACCACACCCCCCGAACTTCCGTGCGTGATGGCGTTGCTGATCAGGTTGGTGATTATGCGTTCGAGCAAAAGCGGGTCGGTATGTATTGAAGAGTCACAGTTCCTGACCAGCAACCTGACTTTCTGCTCACTTGCAATGCGTTGTTGCGACACCGTGATTCTCGCAAGCAGGTCAGCCAGTGGAAAGTGTTGAAGATTCGGTTGCATCACCCCGGCGTCGAGTTTGGAAATATCGAGCAAGGCCTCAAGCAACTGCTCCATTGCGGCCGCAGATGCTGCAATCTGTTCTTGCAGTTGCCGGGCGCGAGGGCTGAGTTTGCATTCGGACAATTCCGCGATGAACAATCCCAGTGCATGCATTGGTTGTCGCAAGTCGTGGCTCGCGGCAGCCAGAAAGCGGGACTTTGCCGTGTTGGCCTGCTCAGCCTCATCCTTGCGCGTGCGCAACTCCGAAGTGGCCTCGTTGATGCGTCGATTCATGTCCTCGTGCATGCCAGCGAGCTCTCGGGCCATCTGATTGACGCCGTGTGCAAGAGAACGCAGACTTCCGCCACCAAGCACAGGGACGCGCTCTTCGAAGCGCCCACGGCCGATACGCTGAACCACTTCAGCGACCTCCCGGATCGGACCGCTCACCTGTCGGCTCATGCGCAAGGCCAAAAGCAGTGAGGCGAGCAGCACTCCTGCAACAGTCAGCATGCCCGAGATCAGCAACTGTCTGCGTTGCGCTTGCAGTAATCCTGCCGACAGTTCAAGCACGACATGCCCAATTGGCTCGCCTTGATCACTAAATGCTCCTGATCTCAAAAGCATGTAGTCATCGTCAATCTCGATGCGACTAGTATGAATCGGCTGTGTTATCCGGAATATGCCCGCAACTCGTTGAACCGGCAGATTGGCGTCCGGACCGAATGACGATATCTTTTCTGAATTGCCACTGGTTGCCAGTACCATCTGATGACGGTCGTAGATGCGTACGCTGAGCACTCCTTCTTCGCCTAGCAGTGCAGTGGTTTGCTGTTGCAAGGTGTCGCGGTTTCCAGAGAACAGGGCATACTCGGTCGCCGCTGAGAGTTGTCGGGCGAGCGCAGAACCCCGACTCAGATAGGTCTCCTCAAGTTCGCTACTGCGCACTGTGTAATACAGACCAACCAGAAGACTGGCCAGCACCAGCGCAGGCAATACCGCGACCAGCGTGACTCGTGCACGAACACCCCACAAGATATTCATGGCTGTAAGCCCTCCAACTGCCTGAGCTGCCTTTCGATGCTTGCTGGGGCATCAAGCGGAATGCCCAGCGAGCGCGCAACAGTCGGGTTGACGCCGACCTCGAACAACTCAGGAAAACGGGGTGGCGGCAAAGCGTGCTCAGACAAAGTGGCATTGACCAGAAACGCAGCTTCCATGCCAACTTGTTCCGGAGTGGTATGCACACTGATTAAAGCTCCGGCTCTCACATAAGCTGCAGAAAAGCCGATGACCGCCGATTGCATCCTGAACGAGGTAAGCAAGATGTTCTGAACGGTTTCTGCGTTGAACAGGCTGCGATCTGGCAGTGCAATCAGGGCAGCCCGCCCGGATAGTGTGCTCTGCAATGCATCGTACAGCGAATCCTTGTTCGGAATGTCCAGGCGCCTGACAGACAGGCCCTGCCGGATTGCCTCATCGGCCAGGTTATCCGCCAGTATGCTTGAGCTATCGCTAGCGATGATGGCGACCTCGCTTTGCTTGGGCAAGGCTTCCCGAATCAGTCTGATCTGCCGAAAGACTGGCTGATCAATGAAAACCGCACTGATCCGGGCGCGCTCGGCGGGACTGCGATGGTTGTGAAGACTGTTGAAACCGTAGCTTGGAAGCAAGGCGTTGATCACGGTGATGTGTTCAGCAGCCGCACCGATATCCCCCGCAGCTTGCAGGCCGAACGTCACGATAATGCTTACGTGATCTCGTTCAAGTCTAAGTGCTTGCTCTGGCGTCATGACCCGCACTGTGGTTGCGGGTTGCAACATTGCAAGTTCGTGACGAAACGAAGTGATGGCAATGTCGTATGCTCCGGACAAGTCGCCAGAAACTACCCACAGTTCGTTAGTGGCACCCTTGTCCAATGCAAACGCGGACAATGGAGCGAACCAAAAAAACATCCAGACCGGAAGGAGGAATAAATAAGCAATCAGACGCATTTATTGTCAGGGGCAGCGACAAACTGGTTACGCTGCCGATCGTGAGTCACATCAAGGCACATGCCTTCGTCGACAGGGTAAATCAGACGATAGTCGTTCAGCCACGCATTTGCGTCCATGCCGCAGATCAAATCCAACCAAGCAAGTTTGATGCCAGTGCTCAAAACAAAAGCTGGAAAATAACCCTGCATAACAGAAATATAACTTGGGCGGTTTCGCCAGGTTGACAGCCTGCGATTATTGGCCCCTTTCGTGGGGCAGCGTTACAGCACCCGCAAAGCTTCGTCGTGGCATGTCAGTTCGCCGTATCAGTCAGGCCGAAAATGTTCAGTTACGAAAATACGTCATTATCCATGATAAAGATCTTCAGTTACAGACTTCCTGTTGCAATCGCGCATAGACGTGTCCTTATTGTTATTAATGTATTAAGTGATTTTCACAAAAATATTAAAAACAATCTCTTGGATTCGAACCTCTATCACATTCTGCTTATCACATAAGTGCGTTAATGCCTGACTGGACGGTGTGGTTCATGGGTCAAGACATGCACACAAGCAAACCGACGGGAATGACGCATGGTATTCTTCGCGCATTAATGCTACGAATTTCATGGTTTGAGGTGAAGGGTGACGAGAATCTTGATTGTGGAGGACCATGCGCTTGTGCGGGAAGCCATGTCACAAACCCTGTCCCGAATTGAACCGGGGACAGAGTGTGTCGAAGCGAACAATGCAAGCGACGCCTTGTCCTTGCTGGAGGCAAACGATGATTGGGATCTGGCATTGGTCGATCTGATGCTACCCGACATGAGCGGCGTCGCGCTGCTGGGGGTGATGGCCAAGCGTTTCCCGCAAGTACCTGCGATCGTGGTTTCGGCGTTTGACGACTCCGCCTCGGTGAAGCGGGCGGTGCAGGCGGGTGCTTCAGGCTTCGTATCCAAAGCCAGTTCCAGTGATGTGCTGCGCGAAGCGGTTCACTGCGTACTTGAAGGTGGCCTTCATTTTCCAGATGAAGTAGAGCCCGCTCGCCCCGTGCGTCGCAGCAGCCTGTCCATTGCAGACCGTTTCGGCCTGACCGCCGCGCAAACGCGGGTGGCCGAATTATTGGGTCAAGGAAAAACGAACCGTGAAATTGCCGACTTGTTGGGTTTGTCAGAGGGTACCGTCAAGGTGCACATGTCTGCGATATTCCGTGCAATGAACGTCAAAAACCGGACTCAGGCCCTGTTGCTAATTTCGCGCAAGTCTGGTTCGCGCCCCTGAGTTCGCTCAGGCGCGTCTGCCTGCGCTCGTCAGACGCATCGGAATTTCCTCGGCCGTCAGGCGCGAGGTACTGACGTTGTCGGTTTCCTCATCATCCGGGAAATCTACATAGTCAATTTCGAGCACCCCCAGCACCTGTCTGGCCAGCGCGCGGCACGCATTTGATAGTGGTGTCGGGATATGGTCAGGAAGGTCTTTGTGCAGCAGCAGCTTGCTTGCCGAGAGTGCATTGACCGGCTTGAGAATGCGGTGCGCGTAGGGACGCATCAATCTCCCCACACTCCGGTCGGCATTCTCCCTCTGCCAGTTGTTGCTTGGCCACTGGCTCGGAACCGCGTACGCACGAGGAAAGGTCTCAAGGTCCCCAACAACGGTGCGGATATCTTCATGTGATTCCCGAAACGGCAGCAAGACGATGTCCGACAAGCCGTAAAGCAACTTGTCCATTTCGCTTCGGTTGCCCCCGCCGTCAATCACGCCAATCCAGTTGTCCAGACTTCGCAGTTTTGCGACCACCTTGTTAAGTGACTCGCGACTCCGTGCGTCTGCCGTTATGTAGCGCCGGCCTTCGGGGTTGAGCGGCTCACGACTCGTGTCGGTCAGCACGCAGGCCGAGCGATGCCCTAGCAGCCCCAGTCCCTGGCATAACATATGGGACAAGGTCGTCTTGCCCGTTCCACCTTTGTTCCCGATGACGCAGATAATTTCAGCCATCGCAATTGCACCCATTAGCCGTTAAGTCAAACCGGATTATGATGCGCGGGTGAACCCCGTAGGCACGGAACACGCCGGTTTTATCCTGCCATTTCCGCGCTTTCGACCATGCATCGCCATCGAGTTGGTGGCTGCTTGATCAGACTGCGAGAATATGTTGACACCCCGGAAACCTTCGACTATAGTTCGACGCTTCTCGCTTGGAGGGGTACCCAAGCGGTCAACGGGAGCAGACTGTAAATCTGCCGGCTCAGCCTTCGAAGGTTCGAATCCTTCCCCCTCCACCAAGTTTCATCCTGTCGGCTAGCCGAAAGGGTGGCGGAAAATGCGGGCCGTCTGCGTTGTGTGCGGGTGTAGCTCAATGGTAGAGCAGAAGCCTTCCAAGCTTACGACGAGGGTTCGATTCCCTTCACCCGCTCCAGGTAAGGCGTCAGTTTTAAATGCCCATGTAGCTCAGTGGTAGAGCACTCCCTTGGTAAGGGAGAGGCCACGTGTTCAATCCACGTCATGGGCACCAAAGTTTTCTGCGTGTGCTGGTTCTGCCGGCCAAGATCCGAATTTACTGATACTCAGAGGTTACCAAATGGCTAAAGGCAAGTTTGAGCGTACG
>DAIMZH010000033.1:0-18500 GCA_036734105.1 Azoarcus sp.
GAAGAGGCAAGGCTGGCAGAAGAGGCACGGCTGGCAGAATTGGGCAGCATTAATGCGGAGAAAAAACCGGCTAGCGAACAACCGCAGTCGAATTCCAAGCTTATTGATGTGCTAATCGGTATGGTCTTAGTGGTTGCGGCATTTGCCTTTATTCGCTCGACAAGAAGAGCTAGGGCAGAGAAGCGCAAAGCCACGGAGGAGGCCAGTTGAGCAATCAACGCACACGGAACGCATTGGTGGCGCAGTTCGCCGCACAGCGCGTTCTGTTCTGTGACAATCTCGACGAACTGCTAAGGGGAAGACAGGCAGGCGTTTTACCCCTTTCCTGCAAAATGCCAACCTGCATCGAGATGCTGGAAAAAGACGCCACCGCCGCGCTTACCAAACTGAACAAGCAGTTCCAGAGACTGCGCAAGAAACACGTCGAACTCCTCGCCTACGACGAAAAGCTGCGCCACTACGCCGACATGCGCATCAGCCTGGATCTGGATGACGGGGTGAAGGTGAACTACGGCAGGTTTGGGGATTTGCTGGCGGAGGTGAAGGCGGTGACGGGCGGAAAGGAGGACTGATCATGGCCAGTCTGGTTTTCTCGTATGCCCATGCGGATGAGGCGCTGCGCAATGAGTTGGAGAAACATCTTTCGCCGCTGAAGCGCATGGGGAAGATCTCGACCTGGCACGACCGTCGTATCGTGCCGGGCGAAGCGTTTGCGGGGCAGATCGACCAACATTTTGCAGAGGCTGACATTCTTCTGTTGCTGATCAGCAGCGACTTTATCGCTTCGGACTACTGTTACCAGATCGAGATGACCAACGCACTGCAACGGCACGATCGTGGTGAAGCGATCGTCATCCCGGTCATTCTGCGCCCATGTGCCTGGCATCAGTTGTCATTTGGCAAGCTTCTAGCCGCCACGGTGGATGGCAGGCCCATCACGCAGTTTCCGAGTTTTGACGAGGGGTTCGTTCAGGTTGTCGATGCGGTATCGCGTGCTCTGGACAAACTGGGGGCATCTGCTGTGCAGCCAACACCCGCCGGTCAGCCCGGTCGTATCAGTCCAGTCAATTCAAACTTCAGCAATGACCGCAGCAGCGGCCCACGCTCCAGCAATCTGGCCGTTCCCCGTAGCTTCACCGACCTCGATCGGGATCGGGCCCTGCGTGAAGGGTTTGATTATCTGGCACGCTTCTTTGAGAACTCGCTGATTGAGCTGAAGCAGCGTAATCCGGGGCTGGAGGTCAATTTTCATCGTCGCGATGCGGATGCTTTTGAGGGCACAGCATATCGCGATGGTCGTCAGGCAAGTCATTGTGGTCTCTGGCGAGGACGGCGTGGTAATGGTCTGGGTGACATCTGTTACAGCTCAAGCGGCATCTCCGAGAACAGTTGCAACGAGAGCATGAGCATCGCCGACAATGGTCAGCTCATCGGTTTCCGGCCGCTGATGGGAGGGCTCAGACTCGGGGGAGGACAGGAGCAATTGCTGACGAACGAAGGCATGGCCGAACACCTCTGGAACCTCTTCGTTACCCCTCTGAGGCAAAGGCGGTAATGGCGCGTAGACTAATGACTCTCGTTGTGACCTTCCACGGAGCGAATTCGTCATGTTGAACAATCTTTCGCTCGAAGGCGTCGGCCCTGCACAGCAGTTGACCATCGACTTCAGACCCCGCCTGAATTTCCTAACCGGTGACAACGGCCTGGGCAAGAGCTTTGTGCTCGACATTGCCTGGTGGGCGCTGACGCGAACCTGGGCACGCGGCGTGATGGCAGCGCCTCGGCAGGACGCCAAAGAGTCCAGCATCGGATATAGCTACACGGGCAGCACACGTTACTACCCGGGCAAGCGGATGTTTGACCATGAAGCGCAGCAGTGGTCGATCAGCCAGGGACGCCAGCCCATTCCCGGTGTGGTGATCTATGCCGGCGTCGATGGCAGCTTCTCGGTGTGGGACCCTGCCCGCAATTACTGGAAGAGCGACAAAGGAGAGGCCGCCACACCGAATCGCCCCCGCAGTTTTGACTTCACTCCAGAAGCCGTCTGGAATGGCTTGTCGACAAGCGATGGCAAGACTCAGCTATGCAACGGGCTGCTGCATGACTGGGTGCTGTGGCAGGAAGCCGGCAAACCCGCCTTCGATGACTTGGTGACAGTGTTGGACGCACTATCGCCATCGGGTGTGGAGAAAATGCGACCGGGCAGCCCGATGAGGGTGGGTGATAGCGTCAAGGATCTCCCTTTGCTGCGCATGCCTTACGGCCAGGACGTGCCCTTGATTCACGCTTCGGTCGGCATGCGCCGAATTGCGGCGTTGGCGTATTTGCTGGTGTGGACGTGGCGCGAACACCAACTGGCCTGCGAGCGTTTTCGTGTCAATCCGGCGCGCGAAATCATCTTCCTGATCGACGAAATCGAGTGCCACCTTCATCAACAGTGGCAGCGGCGGATCGTCCCTGCGTTGCTGAACGTGATGAATGCGTTGACAGGGACGCGTGAGGTGCTCGTGCAGTTGCTCGCCTCCACACATTCGTCACTGGTGCTGGCGTCGGTCGGACCCGACTTCGTTCCGGAGAACGACTGCATCTGGGACTTCGATTTGGTCGAAGGCGAAGTGCTGGCGCAACTCTATCCCTGGCGGCGCAGGGGAGACGTGAACAGTTGGCTGGCGTCTGACGTGTTCAACTTGAAGGAACCGGTTTCAGTGCCGGCCGAGGAAGCGCTGGGCCTTGCGCGCGGCTTTCTGCGAACGACTGCGATGACACAACAGCCGCTCTCTGACGATCAGAGACAGCAGTTGCAGGACATTGACGCCAAATTGCGGGCAAGCCTGAGTGACGTGGATGCGTTCTGGATCCGCTGGAGTCGTTTCCGTGACGAACTGGCGAGTCGCGCATGATTCAGGTGCAGCAAGCTCCGGAGCCCGAGTTGCCGTCGGACATCCGCGAAAAGGTCCACGCCACGATCAACCGGCTCAAGCTCAATGACTATGAGTGCCTGAAGCTGCGTGAGGAGTACGCAGAGGATTTCTACAGCGGCGATATCAGTCTGGATCGCTTGCGTCGGCGTGCGCCTTTTCTGGCCGGGGAAATCGAACGGGAGACGAAGAGAAGTTGATGAAGCTCCGCAAGCCCTAAATAAAGAGATGATCCGTATGCAAAGATCTCAGTTTGAACCCGTGACCGACCCCGAAGTATTCCGTCATGCCTTCGAGATGCTCGCTATCGCCAACGTTGCCACCCACAGGGCACAGGTACGTAACCGGGCGCTCAACATCCCCAATTACGACTCGATTGCCGGACGCCTCGTCAGTGATTGCGAGGGTGGCGAGACGGAAGCGATTTATGCAACACCCTGTTGTATCAATCGATCAACACGACATTTGTGCAAGCACCGCTTGCACGATTTGAATATTGCAAGGGCCTGAACCAGAGTGAGCCACCAACGCATTATCGAAGCGCTGCAATTGCAGTTTTCTACTCAGAAGTTGTTGTTCTGGGACGACCCCGACGCAGAGTTTTCGTCGTGGGTGGATCAGTTGCAGCTGGAGCAGGCCAGTGTGGTGCGCCTGGATCGTACCCCGGCGCTCAAGCTCAAGCTGGATATCGAGCGCGATCCGACCGCTTGCTGGTTGATTTACAGTCCAACGGCAGCACCGGAGCCAGAGCGCGACTGGTTGCTTGACCTGCGTTTGCGCGGCAAGGCGTTTCGTGCGGATTCAACGTCGATGCTGCTTGAGGATCTGGGTTTGACGAGCCAAACCTTGCGGCCTTATCTGAAGACGCGTGCGAAGTTTCTGCGCGCCAAGGATCGCGTGGAGCGCTTGCGGCGGCTGGTGCTGGCTGATGATGATGCCAGGACGCTGGATCGCAAGATGCTGGTGGTGTTGCTCAAAACCGAGCAGACGGATTTTCTGTCGATTGTACTCAAGCTGTTTGCGGCTTTTGCTGACGGGGCAGCGGTGGATCTGGAAACGTCGCCCGCAGTCTGGCGTGACATCGAGAGCAACGAGCTTGCCTCGGCGTTCTGGTCTTTGGCGGAGAGTGAGCTGGGTTATCGGCCGGAGGCGCAGCCGTCACTGCGCGATTTGCTTTATCGGGTGTTGGTAACGGATTTTTGCCGTGCGCTTGACGGAGCGCCCCCGGAGCCGTTGAAACATTTCTTGCTGCCGGAGCGTGCACTGGCCGCCAATGCGGTGGTGCTGGCGTCGCGATGGCGTGGCGATATCGGCACCTTCGAGAGCTATGACGCGGTGGCTGGCCAGGTGGCACGCGACATTGCCTTGGATGACGTGTTGGCCGCGCTGTCGGCTGAACAGCTTGCCGACATCATGACCTTCTCGATGGTGGAGCAGCGGATTCTGAAGGATCTGAAGGATCGCGTGCTGTCTGGTGCGTCGGCGCAGGATGAGGCCTTGCAGGCTTTGATTGCGCGGCGACGAGACGGACACTGGGCGAACGCGCTGCTGGCCCGGACCTCGCCGCAGGCCAAAGCCCTTGGCGCCTGTTACGACGCGCTGGAGGCGGCTGCCGCTTTTCTCGACCTGAGGGCGCAATATGCTGAAGGGTTCAGCTTTTCGGGCGCAGAAGAGGGTTTGAGCGCATACCGCGATGCACTTTACCGTTTTGATCAGCTTTACCGGCATTTTCATTTTGCAGCCGATGCGGTGGAGCCGATGGGTTGGGCGGTGCTGCATGAGCTGCGCACGCGTATCGAGGAGGTGTACACCGGCTGGTTCATGCCGCAGTTGGGCGCGGCATGGGACAAGGTGCTGGCGGGCGAGCAGGGGCTACTCAAGCATTGGATGGTGGCCGGTTTGCCCAGGCAGAGTGACTTTTTCCGGTCTCGTGTCGCGCCATTGGTGTCGGACGCGGGGCGGCGTGTGTTTGTGGTGGTGTCGGATGCTTTTCGCTATGAGGCGGCGGCGGAGTTGGCGCAATCGCTTAACCGCAAAAATCGCTTCAAGGCGGATTTGAGCGCGCAACTTGGTGTGCTGCCCAGCTATACCGCGCTTGGCATGGCGGCGCTGTTGCCGCACGACACGCTGGGCTACAAGCAAAATGATAGCGTGGAGGTGCTGCTTGATGGTCAGCCGGTCGCCACCCTGGAGCAACGCAGTGCGCAGCTCGGGCGTTATGGTGGCATGGCGATCAAGGCGGATGCGCTGTTGGCGCTGGGCAAGGACAAGGGCCGCGCGCTGGTGCGTGATCGGCGCGTGATCTATGTGTATCACGACCACATTGATGCGCTAGGCGACAAACAGGCCACCGAGGGCTTGACCTTTCGGGCTGTGCAGGAGACGCTTGCCCAGCTCACGCAGATTGTGGCGTTCATCATCAATAGTCTGAATGGTTCGACTGTGCTGGTGACCGCTGATCACGGATTCATCTATCAGGAGGCGCCGCTGCTGCCTGCCGATAAGTCTGGCTTGGCAACCCAGCCTGCAGGCACTTTGCGGGCCAAGAAGCGCTATTTGCTTGGACTGGGCATTGGCGAGTCGGATAAGGCGTGGTGCGGCAATACCGCAGTGACGGCAGCAACCTTGCCCGATGCAAGCCTGGATTTTTGGGTGCCAAAAGGCGCGAGCCGCTTTCATTTCACCGGAGGCGCGCGCTTTGTGCATGGCAGCGCGATGCCGCAAGAGATTCTGGTGCCGGTGATCACTGTGCGCGAGAGCGAGTCGGACAAGGAAAAGACCCGCAAGGTGGATTTCAGCCTGCTGGGCGCTTCTAACAAGGTGGTGACCAACACCCAGCGCTTTGAGTTTATCCAGACCGAGGCGGTGTCCGAGCGGGTGTTGCCGCGCACCGTGGTGATTGCGCTGCGCGACGGCGAGCGCCTGATCAGCGGGGAGCAGACGCTGACTTTTGATAGCGCATCGCAGTTGCTGGAGGAGCGCAAGCGGTCGGTGTTTTTGACGGTGCTGGCGGGCACTTACGACAAGACGCAGGATTATTGGCTGACTGCGCGGGACACCAGCACCAAGGTGGAGGTGTTGCGTATGCCGGTGCGCGTGGATCTGGCATTCACTAACGACTTTTGATTGCTCATGACTGAAAACATCGATACCGCGAGCCTCGACAAGCTGCTCAACAGCCACTTTGCCGGCAAGGTGGTGCGCAAGGACTTGACCAAGCTGATCAAGGAAGGCGCCAATGTGCCGGTGTATGTGCTGGAGTACCTGCTTGGCATGTATTGCGCATCGGATGACGCGCAGACGATTGAGGTTGGCCTGCAGAATGTGAAGCGTATCATGGCCGAAAACTACGTGCGACCAGACGAGGCCGAGAAGGTTAAATCCAAGATTCGCGAGAGCGGCAGCTACAAGGTGATCGACAAGGTCACCGTGAAGCTCAACGACAAGCGCAATGTGTACGAAGCCTTGCTCTCTAACCTTGGGGTGAAGAACGCCGAGATGTCGGATACTTTTGTACGGCAGTACGAAAAACTGCTGGTCGGGGGGATCTGGTGCATCGTCACTTTGCAGTATCGCTTTGAGGAGAACCAGCGCGGCTCGCCCTTCATCGTGACTGAACTCAAACCCATCCAGATGCCAAACATGGATCTTATGGGTTTGTTCGAGGCGCGCAAGGCTTTCACAGAGGCCGAATGGATGGACGTGCTGTTGCGCTCCACCGGTATGGAGCCGACCTGCTTCAAGGTGCGTGAGAAGTGGCACTTGCTGGCGCGCATGATTCCGCTGGTGGAGAACAACTACAACTATTGCGAGTTGGGACCGCGTGGCACCGGCAAGAGCCATATCTATAAGGAAATCAGCCCCAACAGCATTCTGGTGTCTGGTGGTCAGACCACGGTGGCCAACCTGTTTTACAACATGAGTGCGCGTGCAGTTGGCTTGGTGGGTTTGTGGGACACCGTGGCGTTTGACGAGGTGGCCGGTATCCGCTTCAAGGATCACAATGGTGTGCAGATCATGAAGGACTACATGGCATCGGGTTCCTTCAGCAGGGGGCGTGAGGCGATTAACGCCAATGCTTCCATGGTGTTCGTCGGAAACATCAATCAGAGTGTGGAGTCGCTGGTGAAGACCAGCCATCTGCTCGCGCCCTTCCCAGAGGCGATGATTGACTCGGCCTTCTTCGACCGCTTCCATGCCTATGTGCCGGGCTGGGAGATTCCGAAAATGCGGCCCGAGTTCTTCACCAACCAGTACGGGTTGATTGTCGATTATTTGGCCGAGTTCTTCCGTGAAATGCGCAAACGCGGCTTTTCGGATGCGATCGACAAGTGGTTCAGGCTCGGCAATAACCTCAACCAGCGCGACACCATCGCGGTGCGCAGAACGGTGTCCGGACTCCTCAAGCTGCTGTATCCGCATGGTGAATACGACAAGGCGGCAGTGCGCCGTTGCCTGGAATATGCGCTGGAGGTGCGTCGTCGGGTCAAGGAGCAGCTGAAGAAGATCGGTGGCATGGAGTTCTACGACGTGCATTTCAGTTACATCGACCTTGAAGACAGTCAGGAGCGCTTCGTCTCGGTGCCGGAGCAGACCGGCGGCGCGTTGATCCCGGATGGCCGACTCAACCCGGGAACGCTGCATACCATTAGCCTGGGTGACAGCGAGATGCCCGGAACGTATCGAATCGAGGTTCAGACCATCGCCGGTGGCGGTAAGGCGTCGGTGTCTGGCCTGGCACCGAGAGAGGCGTTGAAGGTGGCATTTGACTACTTCAAGGCTAATGCGGGGCGAATCAGCGCATCCATCAAACCGACCGAGCACGACTATCACTTGCACCTGGTAGCGCTGCAGCATACCAGCGCGCCCAAGGCGCTTACCCTGGCCAGCCTTATAGCGCTATGCTCTGCCGCACTGGCCAAACCGATACAACCTCAGATGGTGGTGCTGGGCGACATGAGCCTCGGCGGCACGATAGTGCAGGTCCGAAATCTTGCCGAAAGCCTTCAAGTGGCTTTTGATGCTGGCGCCAAGCGCATTCTGCTGCCGATGTCTAGCGTGACCGACATTCCCTCGGTGCCTGGCGAATTGTTTGCCAAGTTCCAGACGAGTTTTTATGCTGACCCGGTGGATGCGGTGTTCAACGCGTTGGGTGTGGAGTAAAGGCAGATATCAGGCAGTTGGCCGCGATAAAAACCGGGGCAAACAAACACCCAGGTTGTGGAGGCCTTTGATGGCCTCCAGGCCCGGTTGGCAGTTGCACAACAGCGCTGCCCTGAAGGACTGGCTCACAACTTACACACGTGTGTAAGTTGGTTTGTCACTGCTGAGCGTGAACTGCGCTGTAATTCGTTGTTTTTAAATGGTGCCGAGGACGGGACTCGAACCCGTAAGGCTAACGCCGGCAGATTTTAAGTCTGCTGTGTATACCAATTCCACCACCCCGGCGGCATTCAGCCCGCGATTCTAGCAGGCTGAATGTAGATGGTCAGCGTTTGTTGAAGCTTTTGCTCGGTTTGAAGTCCTTGCGCGGTGCGCGGTCGTCGCGGTCGAACTTGCCTGCTGGTCGGCGCGGTGCGCCTTCGGGTGACTGCGGACGCTTGCGCATGGTGTCGCGAGCCGGGACCTGGCCGTTGAACTCGCTGATCTCAAGCTTTTGCTGACGCACGCGAACCTTGCGCAAGACGGACATGATTTCAGGGGCAAGGTTTGCCGGCAGTTCGACGACAGAGTAGTCTTCGAACAGGTTGATTTGCCCGATGAAGCGGCTTTGAATGCCGGCTTCGTTGGCGATGGCGCCAACGATATCCTTGGGGGTGACGGCGTGTTCGCGGCCCACTTCGATGCGATAACGCTTGAGTTGGCCTTCTGTGTAGTCACGACGCTGTTCCGGCGGGGCTTCGCGTGGCGGGCGTTCTTCACGCTGAGGACGGTCTTCGCGTGGCGGGCGTTCGCTTCTTTCGAAACGCTCGGAGCGCTCGTTCCGGTCACGGCGCTCGGGACGTTCGTTGCGGTCGTTCCGATCCGGGCGGTTGGCGATCTGGGCAATGTCCGGTCCCTGACCGCTGGGCATGCGTAGCGGGCGTTCGCGTTGGGCCAGAAAGGCCAGCGCGGCGGCAACTTCGTGCAGCTCTTGCCCGTTGCTTTCCAGTTCTCCGACCACACCCATGAAAAACTCGAGGTCTTCGCTGGTGATGACTTCTTCGACCTGCAGACGGAACTGGGCGATACGGTGATCGGCCACGGCTTCACGTGAGGGCAGGGCTTGCGGGGTGATCTTCTGGCGGGTGGCACGCTCGATGACCTTGAGCATGCGTTGTTCGCGCGGAGTGATGAACAGGATGGCGGTGCCGGTGCGACCTGCGCGGCCGGTGCGGCCGATGCGGTGGACATACGCTTCGGTGTCGTAAGGTATGTCGTAGTTGATGACGTGGGTGATACGCGCCACGTCCAGACCACGCGCGGCGACGTCGGTTGCGATGACGATGTCGAGATGGCCGTTCTTGAGTTGTTCGACGACACGCTCGCGCAGTTGTTGAGTCATGTCGCCATTGAGGGCGGCAGCGGCATAGCCGCGTGCTTCAAGCTTGTCGGCCAGTTCAACCGTGGCGGTTTTGGTGCGCACAAAGACAATGGCGGCATCAAGCTCTGATTCGATTTCGAGGATTCGTGTGAGCGCTTCGAGTTTGTGCTGAACGTTGATCTGGCAATAACGCTGTTCGGTGGTTGCCACCGTGGAGGTCGTGCTGCGGATCTTGATTTCTTGCGGGTTGCGCAGGTAGTTGTGGGCAACACGGCGGATGGCGTCCGGCATGGTTGCGGAGAACAGCGCAGTTTGACGCTCGGCCGGGGTGTGCTTGAGGATCCATTCGACGTCGTCGATAAAGCCCATGCGCAGCATCTCGTCGGCTTCGTCCAGCACCAGCGCGGAGAGGTCGTCGAGCACCAGGCTCTTGCGTTCGATGTGGTCCATGACGCGACCCGGCGTGCCGACGATGACGTGGGCACCGCGCTTGAGCTGACGCAGTTGCACGACCATGCTCTGGCCGCCGTATAGCGGCAACACATTGAAGCCGGGCAGGTGGTGGGCGTAGCGCTGAAAGGCTTCTGCCACCTGAATGGCCAGCTCGCGTGTCGGCGCCAGCACCAGCACTTGCGGGTTGTGGCGGCTGACGTCGATGCGGTGCAGCATTGGCAGTGCAAAGGCGGCGGTTTTGCCGGTGCCAGTTTGTGCTTCGCCGAGCAGGTCGTGGCCTTGCATCAGCGGTGGGATGCAGGCGGCCTGAATGGGGGAAGGGGTTTCGTAGCCTACGTCGGACAAAGCCCGCAATAGGGGTTCGGACAAGCCGATTTGCTGAAAGTTTTCGATGGGAGTTGTCATGACTTGCGGGTAATCCACTGAGTGGGCCTGAACGCAGACGCACAGAGTTGTGCGGCGATATCAAAGGCCCTGTATTGAAGGGGGTCGATGCGCCAACACGGCGTCGAACGGATCACGGTCACCAGCGGAGATTGTCCCTTTGACGGAAGTCATCGCGAGGATGAAACTGTCCGGCAGGGACATATCCGATTCGGGGTCGCTCATGCGAGCTGTACCGTCTGATTCCGAACCGTTCCCCCCCTGCAGCGTGTAAGGCTTGAGGTAGACCTGCCATGCCGACAAGAGCGCGCGGCGTTCAACTTTTTGACCTGTTCGCATCTGATGATGCCAACACTGAACAAGCAAGAAGACGTGACCACGGAGCTCTGTTCGGCTCGCGACGATCGCTCAAGTTCAACAGGCTGCCAATAGTCGTGACAGGAAGTGCATCAATCAGCAAAGCAGTTGACTGCTGAAAGCTTGAACCAGCAAACGACCTGTTGCAGTGACAAGCTTATGTGCCAATAGTTGGCACCTGTCATGCAAGGTCGAGGTGAGCGGGTACGGCGTGAAATCAACTGGCGATTATATCGAATCCGGGCAGGTGGTGGGTGGAACTTTTAGCGCCCTGCGTGTTTGATGTCAGGTATTTGGGCTCTGTTGCGTCGCAGCAACAGTATGGAGTTGACGCAGTGTCTTGACTGGACGGTTGTGAGCAAAAGTTACTTGCAGCGTGTTGCCTTGTTTGTGCTATCTGCCGACACGTTACAATGGGACGACAAAAAATTCGTGATGCGTTCGATGTTCGAAAAAACCAGTTTGAGGGCCAAAGGTAAGCAGAATTTCTGTACATCCTCCCACACTGCCTCCGGTCGTGAAATGGGTGGAGCATGGAAGCTGCGGTGCGCGGTCTGCCCATTGTTGCAGGGTTCTGGCGTCGAGTTGTTGGGGCGCTCCAGGATGCTGGTTGTTGGGGCGCTGGTGGGCTTGTCCTGCATCGGCACAAGCCTTGCCGACTCGGGCGTGGGTTTGCGCATTGAGGGGATGGAAGCGGGGCGATTGTTTGACAACGTGCGCAACAGTTTGCCGGTCCCGGACATGGCTTGCGATGTGTCCGGACCGCGTCTCCAGGCTTATCTGCGCGATGCCGAAAACCGGGTGCAGTCTGCCCTGCGGGCGCTGGGGCATTTCAACGCGGAGGTAGAGACTCGCGTTGAAACCCTGGCTGAGTGTCCGGCGTTGGTGTTGCAGATAAGTGCCGGGCCGGTGGTGACGTTGGCTGAGGTGGATGTCCGTATCGAAGGACCATTTCAGTCCGAACCGGCTGCCATCCGGTTTCTGGACGAACTGCGTCTGAGGCTTGGCGACCCTCTGGACCAGAGTGTCTATGACAGCACTCGGGATGGGCTTATCAACCGGGCGCGGGCGCGGGGCTATCTGGATGCGCGCTACACCGAGCGACAACTGTGGGTTGATCCGGCGCAGAACATTGCCCGGGTGAGCCTGGTGCTGGTGTCGGGTGAGCGCTATCGATTTGGACGTATCACCGCCGATCAGTCCATCTTGAGCAAAAGATTTATGGACCGCCTCATGCCGGTTGAGGAGGGGGATCCTTACAGCAGTGATCAGTTGGCCTTGCTTTCGAGCAACCTGGCGGCGAGTGGCTATTTTGCAGACGTTCGTGTGCGTCCGGACGTTGATGGACGTGATGACGAAAGCGTGCCTGTTGACGTGTTATTGCAGCCGCGCAAGCGCACCGCGTATGAGCTGAGAGCCGGTTTTGGGACTGACACCGGCGCGCGTCTGCGGGCAGATGTCGACCGTCGTTATGTCAATAGCCGTGGTCACAAGTGGCGAGCGGGCGTGGGCTTGTCGCAGCGCATACAGTCCATTGACACGACCTACTCGATTCCGCAGCGCAATCCGCTGACTGACAGCCTTGATTTTTACGCCCGCGTGCAGCGTGAGGATAACAATGATGTGGCCTCGCAGTCCGGTACTGTCGGGGCGCAATACTCGCGCCAACGCGATGAGTGGAGTCAGGCCTTGTTCACCGAGTACATCTACGAGCGCAGCGAATTTGGCAATGACCCGATGCGTGCCAGCAATTTTTTGCTGGCTGGTGTCAGGCTGGGGCAGCGCAAGGTGGATGACCCCTTGTTTCCCACGCGTGGTCACTCGATCAATATCAAGCTTCAGGGGGCGGCCGAATCCTTGATGAGCTCGGCGTCGGTGGTGCAGGCCAGCGTGAGCGGCGCATTTGCCTATCCGCTCGGACGTGCCATTCTGAAGGCGCGAGGTCAGTTTGGCAGCACCTGGACCTCGGACTTTGCAGACCTGCCCAAGTCCTTGCGTTTTTTTGCAGGTGGCGACACCTCAGTGCGAGGTTTTGCTTTTGAAAGCCTAGGCCCACGCAATGCCGATGGCCAGGTGGTGGGTGGACAGCATCTGGTGGTGATGAGCGCCGAGGCCATGTATCCGGTGGTGGGCAACGACTGGTATGGCGCGGTGTTTGTTGACAGCGGCAATGCCTTTGACGACTTCAAGAGCATGGATTTGCAGACCGGCGCTGGTATCGGTGTACGCTGGCGCTCTCCGATTGGCATGGTGCGCGTGGATGTGGCGGTACCGGTGAGCGGAGAGTCGCGCTCGCCGCGCTTGCATCTGGGTATTGGGGCGGAGTTTTGAGCATGGCGGGCAAGGCGTTGAAGTGCTTACGTGGTGTGTTGCTGGCGATACTCGTGCTGGTGCTGGCGACGACGGGTGCGGTGGTCTGGGTCTTGGGCTCGCAGGCAGGTACGCGGTTTGCGGTTGAGCAGGCGCTGGGCTTTGTGCCGCAGGCACAGATCGAAGTGGTCAATGGCAGCGTGTGGTCTGGCGTCCGGCTTGGCGGGCTCAACTACGCTGCTGACGGGGTGGTGTTTAATGCCGGTGAGTTGTGGCTGGAGCTGAACTGGCATGCGCTGCTGTCCGGCGAGTTGCACGTGCGTCGGCTTGGTTTGGCAGACGCCAGCTTGAGTTTGCCGGAGGGTGATTCCGAATCTGAGCCACGTGGTGACTTTGACCTTGAAGCATTGTTACCGAAGCTGCCGATTGCGGTAAATGTGGAGGCGCTTGAGCTGCTGCGTGTGACTGTGGTCACCGGGCCGGATGCTCAGGAGATCGTGCTCGATGCGCTGCGTCTCTCCGCTGTGGCTGATGCCGAGGCGTTTACGATTTCAGACCTAAGCCTGGCGCTTGATGCACCAGTGCATGCCAGATTGGAGATGAAGGCTAGCCTGGCCGCTGCCGCGCCGCATGACTTGTCCCTGTCCTTGAACGGACGGCTGGCAGTGGAGCAAGGCGAGGGGGTTGTTGACCTGCGTTCCAGTGGGCCTCTGACTGATCTGCGAACCGAGGGCATGCTTGGGTGGCAGGGTGTCGATCTGCCATCGGCAGAGCTGGCACTGGATATCCGCCATGGTTTCGACTCGGCGCGCATTGAGCGTTTTGAGCTTGACGGCTTGCAGGGTGCGTTTTCATTGCGTGGCGATCTGGCCTGGGCGACGTTGCCCGTGTGGGAGATCGAGGCGCAGGCGAGCAATCTGCATCTGAATGAATGGGTTGATGCGTTGGAAGGACCACTGAGCCTCAAGCTGCAGTCGCGAGGTCAGCTCCAGGCAGATGGCACATTGCACCACGCAACCCGGTTGACCGATGCCTCGGGGCAGGCAGGCGGCGTCGGGGTTGATGCCTTGCTGGCCGATATCAGCGGTGGCCTGGATCATGCGCAGATCGAGTCCTTGTCGGTTGAACTGCTGGGTGGTCGGGTTCAGGCAGAAGGCTTGCTGAGTTGGGGCGATGACATTGCCTGGAAACTTGAGCTGCTGGCGCAGTCGCTTGACCCGGGTGTGCTGGCGCCAGCGGCAGCAGGCAGGTTTGGCTTCGAGCTGGGCACAGAGGGCAGCTTCAAGGTTGAGGACGGCACCTTGCAGCATGTGTCGCGCCTGCAGAGCCTGACCGGTGAGCTGGCTGGCATAGGCTTCGAAGCGATAGGGCTGACCGTCAGCGGAGATCTTGAACAGGTAACGGTAGACGACTTTTCGGGGCGCGTGCTCGGCGCGGCGCTGGCTGGCGAGGCAAAGCTGTCGCTGGCCGAGCCCATTCGATGGTCCGCCAGTTTGTCGCTGGATGAAGCGGATCTGTCATTGCTGGGCGAGCATGTGCAGCCAGCGCCGCGTGGGTTTGTCGGGCTTGACCTGGTCACGCAGGGCGAGCTGCGCGATGGCGCACCGTACGGTGAATTTGCAATCGACCACTTGCGTGGCGAGATTGAAGGTCAGCAACTTGCTGGACAGGTGATGGCGGTGGTTGCCGGCGAGATGCTCAAGCTGTCTCCAGCCGAAATCGAGCTCGGACATAACCGCGTATTGGTCAGCGGTCAGGTGACGCCTCCGTTTGATCTGCGCTTTGAGTTGGCCTTGCCCGCGCTCGAAACCTTGCCTTTGCTGGCGCAACTTGGCGTCAGCCTGACCGGTCGTGTCGAAGGGCATGGCGAGGTGTCTGGCACGCTCGCCGAGCCGCGTGTCAATGCCAGCATCGAGGCTGCGACGCTGGCGATGGGCGAAGTATTTTCGCTTGCCGGGCTGACAGTTCAGGCTGCAATCGATGCCACCCAGCTCGATGTCACGGCCCGCCTGCAAGGTCTGTTTGCCGGTGAAGAACAGATTCCGCAAGCCACGGTTCAGGCTACTGGCAGCCTGCAGGCACATCGACTGGCGCTTGACGCGGATACTTCACACGGCCGCCTGGCCTTGTCGGGCGAAGGCGGGCTTGCCGATGACTCGGTATCCTGGCGTGGCAACTTGCTCAGTCTGACGCTGGTCGACACCTTGCTGGGCGACTGGGCGCTGGAGTCGGCAGCGGCATTACTGGTGGGCCCGGAATCCCTTGCCCTGGACGCTGCCTGTCTTGCCCAGTCGGCGCAGCAGGGGCGGCTGTGCCTGAGTGCCCGCCGCGCTTCGGCCACTGCGCCTTTGGACGCGACGCTTGAGGCCGATCTGGCGCTCGCTATGGCGGACGAGTGGTTGCCCGATGCCGTGTCGCTGCCGGGGTGGCTGAGCTTGCGTGCCACCGCGCGCATGGCTGACACCGTCTCGGCCGAGGTGAAGCTCGCCTTGCCTGACGATATCCTGCTGTACAGCGGCTTGACCGATGAGTCAATCAGCATTGCTTACCGGGACGTGTCGCTGGATGCGCGCCTGGCAAGCAATCGCCTGCAGGCGATCATGGCTGGGGAGTTGATCGATTACGGCACGCTGAAGGGTGAGCTGAGCGCACAGCTTGATGGCCGGCAGGTACTCACCGGAAAAATCGGATTCGACATGCAGAGCATCGCCTGGTTGCAGGCTTTTGCTCCCGATTTGGAGCAACTTGACGGCAGTGCGCGGCTTGAGCTCGCTCTGGGAGGCACACTCGCTGAGCCACGTCCGTCGGGTGAACTGTGGCTGGATCAACTTGGTGTCATCATTCCGACAGCGGGCGTCGGCTTTACGGACAGCAGCCTGAGTGTGACGGTGGATGATGACCAGGTGCTCAGGTTGGAAGGCCGCATACTTGGTCGCGAGCAGGGTGAGCTGCGCATTGAGGGTGAAGGGCGAGTCAGCATGCCCGACTGGGCCATGAGTGTAAGCCTCGACGGTGACGCGTTGGCGGTGATGCGCAGCCCCGAAATTGACCTTGACATCAGCCCGGCCCTGCGCATCGAGGCCACGCCAAAGGTGGTGACGGTGACCGGGAAAATCGTATTGCCATTGGTGGCAGTGCGTGTGCACACCTTGCCACCCGGAACGGTGGCAGAGTCGCCTGATCTGGTGCTTGCCGATGCCACCGAAGAGGGGCCGCCAGCGATGGCGCTAAGAACCGACCTCGAGGTGGTGTTGGGAGACCGGGTGTCGCTTGAGGGCATGGGTTTTTCCACTGGCCTGAGTGGGCAGATTCGGGTGCGCGGTGATGAAGTTGCGCCGCTGTCGGCCTATGGCGAAGTGGATTTGCGCGACGGTCGCTACAACGCCTATGGTCAGAATCTCGCGGTGGATCAGGGGCGACTGAGCTTCAACGGGCCGCTGGATGATCCGGGGCTGGATGTGCGGGCTTCTCGCACGGTGGGAGAATATCAAGCTGGTCTGCAGATTCGCGGCACGCTTAACAACCCGCGCAGCGAAGTCTTCTCGGTGCCGGCGTTGCCAGAGAGCGACGCCTTGAGCCTGTTGCTCACCGGCAGGTTGCTGTCGGCTGGTAGCAGCGGCGCAGATGCGAACTTGCTGCTTAACGCGCTGGGTAGCCTCGGTTTGGCCCAGACGGACGAGATTTTGGGTGATATCGGGCAAAAGATCGGTTTCGACGAAATCGGTCTGGATACTGGTAATGGTTTTGGCGCAGCTCAGTTGTCGGTGGGCAAGCGGCTCAGTTCGCGTCTCATGGTGCGCTACATGGTGGGGGTGTTCGATGGGGTTGGACGTCTCGTCACCGAGTATCGGATCAACCGGTTTCTCGACCTTGAAATAGTCTCCAGCCCAGTTGCTCAGGGCGGTGACCTGATCTACCGCATCGAAAGATGAAGCCGGATGGTGGCCCTGATCCTGTGTCTCGTGACTTCACAGGTTTGTGGCCGCCGAACCTGCTCTGGTTCTTTACCGGCGGTTGCAGTCGTCACCGCCTGATTGCTTTGGTGGCAATCGTCTGGTGTGCTTTTCAGTTCTGGGTGGCCTCGCCCATGCCGCTGATCACAGGCTGGCTGGTGGTCGGTGATGGGCGGGTTCGTTCGCTTCACCTTGCTTTTGCGCTGGTGATGGCGTTTTTGTGCTTTCGGCGCAAGCGTGGCGCGGAAGTCTCAGAGATTGTGTCCTGGGCAGAGCTTGCATTGGCTGTGTTGGCGGCGTTTGCCGCGGCGCAGTTGTTTCTATTTTATCGCCAGATCAATGCCACGCCGGGCGACCCGGGTAGCTGGAACGTGGCCTTGGCCGTGCTCGGCATGGGCATTTTGCTGGAGGCGACACGCCGCGTGCTGGGTTTGCCGATGGTGTTGCTGGCGCTGGCAATGTTGGCCTATCTGTTCTTTGGCGAGTATGCACCAGATCTGATTGCTCATAAGGGTGCGTCAGTTGGTCGGGTCATGGGTCACCTGTGGTTGTCTACCGAGGGCGTGTTCGGTGTGGCACTGAGCGTGTCGGCTGGTTTCATCTTTCTGTTCGTCATCTTCGGTAGCCTGCTTGATGCAGCAGGGGCATCTGGCTACTTTGTGCGCAGCGCCTTGTCCTTGACCGGGCGCATGCGCGGCGGGCCGGCCAAGGCAGCGGTGGTCGTGTCGGCCGCCAGCGGCATGGTGTCTGGTTCTTCCATCACCAACATCGTAACCACCGGGCCGCTGACCATTCCGCTGATCAAGCGGGTGGGCTATCCGCCTGAGAAGGCGGCCGCGATCGAGGTTGCGTCATCGGTGAACGGGCAGGTGATGCCTCCGGTGATGGGGGCAGCCGCCTTTCTGATGGTCGAGTTTGTCGGGCTGTCGTATCTCGAAGTGCTGCGTCATGCGCTGATTTCGGCGCTGGTGTCATACCTCGGGCTGCTCTATATCGTCCACCTCGAAGCGGTCAAGGCCAACCTGCGGGGGCTGCCACGTGATCCGGGCCGACGCTGGCATACCAGGGTGCGGAACATGACTGCCGGATTGTTGACTGTGTCCTTGGTGGTGGCTGGCCTGATCGGGGCGTCCAGCCTGCTCACAAGCTGGCTGCCGACACATTCTCCGTGGATCATGGCAGTGCTGTTGTCGGGTGCCTATGTGTGGAGTCTGCGTGTGGCGGCACGACACTTCCTATCGGAGGAGGAGCGCGAGGCACCGTTGCTGCGCACCCCGCCGATAGGCCCCACGCTGAAGTCCGGCCTGCACTTTCTGTTGCCGGTTGGGTTGTTGGTGTGGTTGCTGGTGGTTGAGCATGTTTCGCCGATGCGTGCGGCTTTTTGGGCGCTAAGCAGCCTGATGGTTCTGGTCCTGACACAGCGCCCGCTGGTGGCTTGGTTTGCCGGGCGCGGCGAGGACATTGTCCCGGCTTTCAAGCTGGGCTTGAAGGATCTTCACGAGGGCCTGGTGTCCGGTGCGCGCAACATGGTGGTGGTGGCGGTGGCCACGGCTACTGCCGGCATCATTGTAGGAACAGTCACTTTGAGCGGGATTGGCTTGG
>DAIMZH010000033.1:18510-21034 GCA_036734105.1 Azoarcus sp.
GGAGGTGTTGTCCGGCGGCAATGTGCTGATCATGCTGGTGATGGTCGCCATGATTTGCCTTGTGCTTGGTGTAGGGTTGCCAACCACTGCCAACTATATCGTGGTATCCACGCTGATGGCCCCTGTCATTATCGGCGTGGGGGCGCAAAATGGACTGGCTGTGCCGTTGATTGCAGCGCATCTGTTTGTTTTCTATTTTGGGTTGCTGGCCGACATCTTGCCGCCGGTCGGCTTGGCCTCCTACGCATCCGCCAGCATTGCCGGAGCCAATCCCATCCGTACTGGCGTGGTGTCGTTTCGATACATGATGCGCATGGCGCTGCTGCCCTTCATGTTTGTGTTCAATCCGCAATTGCTGTTGATCGGCGTGGAAGGTTTCTGGCATACCTTGCTGATGCTGGCGAGTGCCACCCTGGCCGGCTTTGTGTTCATTGCGGTCAATCAGAACTGGCTGGTCCTGCGAAACCTTTGGTGGGAGAGGTTGTTGTTGTTGATCGCGACTTTCCTGCTTTTCAATCCTGCTTTGCTGATGGACCGGATTGCCTCGCCTTATGTGTTGCAAACAGGACAAGCTGCTCTGTCGGCGGTGGTCGACGCTCAGGCCGGCGCCCCCTTGCGCATGGTCTTCGTTGGCACGACGCTGGAGGGGGGCTCGGTGGAGCGCACAGTGCTGTTCTCCATGGGCATGCCGGATGCCTCTGCCGCATGGCGCTTGAACGAATTAGGTCTCACCATGGGCAGCGGAGAGCGTGCCACCATTATTGATTCGGTGCGCTTCGGCAGTCAGGCTGCCCGGCTTGACGTCGAACCCGGTTTTGAGCTCGTGGCAGTCAAGGTGCCGTCCGAGCGTGCTGCAAAAGAGTGGGTGTTTGTGCCGACGCTCTTGCTGCTAGGCTGGATAGCCTGGCGCCAGCGCAAACGCCGGGGCTCTCAGGTGTGAACCAAGCGGCTCAAAGCACGCTCTCGATG
This sequence comes from Azoarcus sp., assembly GCA_036734105.1. Classification (GTDB taxonomy): domain Bacteria; phylum Pseudomonadota; class Gammaproteobacteria; order Burkholderiales; family Rhodocyclaceae; genus Azoarcus_F. Next base: position 19,480 of record DAIMZH010000033.1, read on the forward strand.
GCTCGCTTCAGCTCACGTGACTCCGGGCTGATGCGGCTGGAAAAGTGAGCGACCACGCGACCGTCACGATCTATGACATATTTGTGGAAATTCCAGCGCGGTGCCTCCGACTGGCGGGCGAGTTCGCGGAAGACCGGGTGGGCGCCATCGCCGCGCACACCGATTGCCGCAAACATGTCAAAGCTGACGCCGAAGTTTTCAAAGCAGACTCGTGCGGTGACTTCCTCATTGTCTGACTCCTGATTGAAGTCGTTCGAGGGAAATCCGACCACTTTGAGACCGGCATCGCGATATTGCTGATGCAGCTTCTCCAGCCCACCAAACTGACCGGTATAACCGCAGTGGCTGGCGGTGTTGACCACCAGCAGAGGTTGTCCGGCAAAACGTTCGCGCAGATTGACCAGCTCAGGCGAGTGCAGTCGGCGCAACTCATGGTCAAACAGCGCTGCGGTGTCGGGCTCGCTGGCGTGACTGCTCAACATAGGGGCAGACACTGCGAGTACAGCAAGGATTCGGGTAAGTGTGTTCATCGTGTCTCTCCGGATTGAGTTGCTGAGACACGCGCGTTCCTGCCGAGTTCTCGGCTTGCTCTTCCATGCACCGCGACACACCGTTGGCGCGTTTTTGTGCGCCTGGACCGGAAACGTCCCATGATCGTTCGGGACGCCCTTCAGTTGCTGCGTTTCAGCCCCGGAAAACTGTTGCGAACCGCCTCGGCAATAAGCTGCCGATCCTGCAGGCCGGACAGCGTGTTTCTTACCCGGCCGTCTGCATCGGTCAACAAGAGCGTCAGGCTTGGCGCCTGGTGTCGTGTTGCGAACAGCGCACCATCGGCTGTCGCCAGGTCGGCAATCCTGAACTGCACGCTATCCCGGAATTCGCTTTGCACGCTGTCAAAGCGGTTACGCAATTCGGTGGCGTCACGGCTGTTACGGTCAATGACCAGCACGACCGTGGGCGTGCCGTTGCCAACCACCGACAGGTCGTAGCGCTGGGCTGCACGGCGGTTGTATTGGCTGATGCCGATGGCGGCCAGAGGTAGCGCCACCGCCAGGGCGATGGCACCGCGCAGCAGCGTGCGCCGGTCACGACGGCGAATGCGCTCTGCCACGGCGGCTTTGGCAGGCGTGTTGGGTTTCAGTTTTTTCATTGGCTGAGATTAATCTCTTACGGTTGCACCGCTATGTTACCGCAGGGCAGCACAAAACCGGTCGGCTTTGCCCGCTCGGCGCAAGTTGAATGAATCGCTACGAACCAGTGCCTTGTCTTGCTGACTGTCAGTCTTCGACGGGTTGATTAGGGGTATCGAGCAACAGTTGGTAAAAGGCCAGATCCCGCCAGGTTCCAAATTTGTAACCGGCCTCGACAATCGTGCCCACATGCCGGAAGCCGAAGCGCTCGTGCAACTGCCGACTGGCAATGTTGGTGGCGTCAATCCCACTGATCAGTGCATGCAGTTCGTGCTGGCGGGCACGCTCGATCAGTTCGGCCAGGAGCTTGGCCGTGCCATGCTCGAGCAAGCGGTAGTTCGACATCAGCCACAGATTGAGGATGG
>DAIMZH010000033.1:21044-35698 GCA_036734105.1 Azoarcus sp.
AGTCCTGCCGCTCGGGCAGTTTCATGAACATAGATCGAGTGCTCCGCGCTGTACTTGAAGGCGGCGAATGCCCTGAATGGCCCCCAGGTGGCAAAGCCGAGCAATCTGCCCGAGTTGTCCTCAACACCGATGACAGGAATGCCTGCTTCGCGTCGCATGCCGAACCAGCCAGTCATGGCGGCCAGCGGGCGGGGGTGATAGTCATACAGTGCTGTCGAAGTTTCGATAGCCCGGTTCAGTATGGCGAGGATGGCCTCGTTGTGCCTGTCCTCGGTGCATTCGACCAACATCATGCTCATTCCGGGGCTGCTGATGTAGATGAAATGAGCACCTCTTGCGACGGCCAGGCGTTGAGCACGGCGGCCACCAGCGTAGCCAATGGAATGGCAAAGAAGACACCCCAGAACCCCCATATTCCGCCAAAAATCAGTACCGCCGAGATGATGGCGACCGGGTGAAGATTGACCACCTCGGAGAACAGCAGCGGCGCAAGCAAGTTGCCGTCCAGAAACTGTATGGCGCCATAGGCCGCAAGTACGTACCAGAAAGCGTTGGCAAGTCCGAACTCAAAATAGGCGACTGCGGCAACCGGCACCGTCACCACGGCTGCGCCCACATAGGGCACGATCACCGACAGCCCGGTCACCAGCGAAAGCAGCATGGCGTAGGGGAGGCCAAGCAGGCTGAAAGCGATGTAGCTCACCGCCCACACAATGAGGATCTCAAAGAATTTGCCACGAACATAATTGCCGATGCCGGCATTGACGTCGGCCCACACGCTGTTGACCAGGCTGCGGTCGCGGGGCAGAAAGCGCAGAAACCAGTCCACAATCTGATCCTTGTCCTTGAGCATGAAGAAAACCAGCAGTGGCACCAGCACCAGATAGACCAACACAGTGACGAATTGGACTGCCGAGGCCAGTGACACCACCACCAGATGCTGTCCGACAGCGGTGATGTTGTTCCTGATGGAGACGTGCAATTCGTTTATCTGTTGCTCCGAAAAAATTTGCGGATAACGTTCCGGAAGCTGAAGCAGCAATGATTGGGCCTGGGTTGCAATGGCTGGCAGCTCACGTGCCAGTTGTCCAAGCTGTCCGGCGACCAGGGGTAGCAAGAGCAGCATGATGGCGACGAATACCGACACAAACATGATGAACACCACTGACACCGCAGGCAGCCTGGGCAGGCGGCGTTGCTCCAGCCAGCGCACGGCCCCTTCGAGCAGATAGGCAATGATGACACTGGCCAGCAAAGGAGCGATCAGCCTGCCGGTCAGCACGATGATGCCAAACCCAAAAAGCAGCACGACCGCCAGAATTACCACCTGAGGGTCGGTAAAGTGCTTGTCGTACCAGTTGCGGAGGTAGTGGATCATGAGTCATTCCGGAGCAGGGGTTTCAAGCATCAATTCTATTACCGTAATCGCTTCTTCGTGCGTGGATTGTGGTCTGGGTGCCGAGCGAAGGCGCGCACGGGTGTGGCGAATGCACGAACACAGGCGGCTGGCATTTGTTATGCTTCCAGCCTTTGCTTGTTACTCTTGAGAGACCTTTCAGCGATGAGCCAGCCACCCAGCCAGCCAGCCCTTCCGCCCGTTCTTCAACCCGTTATCCTGTGCGGTGGTTCCGGCACGCGCTTGTGGCCGCTGTCGCGTGAGCAATATCCCAAGCAGTTGCTGCAACTGGTGGGGGAGCACACCATGCTTCAGGATACCGCACTGCGCATGAGGGGTTTTGATGGCCCGCTGCCACTTGCTGCCGAACCCATTGTTGTGTGCAACGAGGAATACCGTTTCATCACTGCCGAGCAGTTGCGTGCTGCGGGGTGCCCAAGTTCCAGTCTGATTCTCGAACCTGTCGGGCGCAATACTGCGCCAGCCCTGACACTCGCAGCACTGCATGCCTGCTCGAACGCAGACCCGGTCCTGCTGGTGATGCCTGCCGATCACGTGATTGCCGATCGTGCGGCTTTCATGGCTGCGGTGGCGCGCGGTGTGCCAGCCGCCCTGGCCGGCGACATCGTCACTTTTGGCATCGTGCCCGAGCGTCCTGAAACCGGCTATGGTTATATCCGCTGGGTAGCTGAGCAGGCTGGCGACTGTCACCGGGTGGCCGAATTCGTCGAAAAGCCGAATCTCGAAACAGCCCGTCAATATGTCGAGAGTGGTGCTTACCTGTGGAACAGCGGTCTGTTCATGATGCGTGCATCGGTTTGGCTGGAGGCCATCGGACGTTTCAACAGCGACATGCTGGAGGAGTGCAAGGTGGCAATGGCTGGCGCCAGCCGTGATGCCGACTTTGTGCGGGTGGCGCGTGATGTTTTTGCAGGGTGTCCGGCCGATTCCATCGACTACGCGGTCATGGAGCCGCTGACTGCCACAACGGACACAAGCATTGGCGCACGCGTGGTGCCTCTGGCAGCGCAATGGTCCGACCTTGGTGCCTGGGATGCGTTATGGGCGCTGGCGCCGAAAGACGCCGAAGGTAATGCCGCCCGGGGCGATGTGTTGTTCGAAGGTTCGCAAGACACCTACGCCTATGCGGACAGCCGCCTGGTAGCCTGCGTAGGCGTGAAGGATCTGATAGTGGTTGAAACGCCGGACGCTGTGATGGTGGCGCATCGCAGTCAGACGCAGGCCGTCAAAAAGGTGGTGGACCGGCTGCGGCGCATTCAGCCAGACAAGGTGGCTGCTCATCGCAAGATTCACCGGCCCTGGGGTTATTACGATTCCATCGACGCGGGCGAGCGTTTCCAGGTCAAGCGGATTGTGGTGCGGCCCGGCGCGTCTTTGAGTCTGCAGATGCACCACCACAGAGCCGAGCACTGGATTGTTGTCAGCGGCACCGCCCGTGTGACGCGCGGCGAAGAAAGCTTTCTGCTTTCTGAAAACCAATCAACCTATATCCCTCTTGGCACCGTGCACAGATTGGAGAACCCGGGCAAGGTTGAACTGGAGATGATAGAGGTGCAGTCTGGCTCATATCTCGGAGAGGACGACATCGTGCGCTTCGAAGATCACTACGGGCGCAATTGATCGCGCTTGCTCAGGCCGATGACCAGGGTTGGCATCAGGTGGCATGAGGCAGGCCCCGTTTGATGCAGCGCCTGCAATTGATTGGCAACAGACCTTCATGCGTGTTGCTGTGATGAGATTTGGAGTGGCGTTGCATCCCCTCCCAAAAACGCTACGGCAGAAACCCCGGCTTTCAGGCCTGGGTTTGTGTCTTCGCTTCGCCCTGAAGGGCAAGGTTTAAAACCGGAGTCAGTTTTACGATGAAAAAGAGGCGGGGACAATGTCTCCCGCCTCCAGTTTATTGCGTTGGCTCTAGTCGTGGCTTACCACAGTTGCCACCAGGGTTTGATGTCGCGGGGACCACCATTAAACCATTCGCTGTCCGGAAAGTTGAGCTGCATCACACGCTTTGCGTCGTCTCGCAAATCGGTCAGTCCGAGCGCATCGTAGCTTTGCGTCATGATGAACAAGGCTTCTTCGATAGCCGGACTGTCCGGGTATTGCTCCAGTGCGGTCTTGGCGCGGTTAACCGCCGCCACATGGGCACCACGACGATGATAGTAACGGGCTACATGAACCTCGTGCGCGGCCAGTGAATTGACGAGATAGCGCATTCGCTGCATCGCGTCCGGGGAATAGCGGCTATCCGGGAAGCGTGTAACCAGTTGCCTGAAGGCATCGAATGACTCCTGAGCACCTTTAGGGTCGCGCTCGGACAGATCCTGATTGGAGACATAACCCATCAGGCCGAGGTTTTCGTTGAAGTTGACCAACCCTTTGAGGTAGTAGGCGTAGTCCACACTGGGATGGTCGGGGTAGAGACGGATGAAACGGTCGGCTGCCGCAATGGCCAGCGCAGGCTCGTTTTGCTTGTAATGTGCGTAAGCGACTTCGATCTGCGCTTGCTGGGCAAAGCGTCCGTAGGGGTAGCGTGCTTCCAGGCGCTCGTATAGCCGGATGGCGCGTTCGTATCCGCCTTCGGTCATTGCGCCGCGTGCTTCGCTGTAGATTTTTTGAGCGCTCCAGCCAGCAGTCTCGTCGACCTGCTCGGGCAGAAGACCGCAGCCGCCGACCAGAAGGACAGCAATTAACGCTAAACTCTGTAAAAGAAATCGAGGCATGTCAGGAAGCAAAGTTGTGAATGAATCGCCGTATTATAGACCACAAGCCGTTACGCAAACGATGTCACAGACCTTGCAACTGACTGTCGAGCACGGCGGTTTGAGACTTGATCAGGCCTTGGCCTGTCTTTTACCCGAGCATTCGCGCAGCCGCTTGCAGCAGTGGTTGCGTGATGGCTGGGTTCGGCTCGACGGTGAGGTCATCACCGAGCCCAAGCGCCGGGTGGCCGGCGGCGAGCTTCTCCACCTTCAAGTGCCCCAACAGGATGCAACTGGCGAAGATCAGGCAGAGGAAATTCCGCTGAAGGTGGTGTTCGAGGACGATTCACTGATCGTCATTGACAAGCCCGTCGGGCTGGTGGTGCACCCGGGCAACGGCAACTGGAGCGGTACGCTGCTCAACGCCTTGTTGCATCATGCGCCAGAATTGCAGGGGGTGCCGCGGGCAGGCATTGTCCATCGTCTGGACAAGGACACTAGCGGGCTGCTGGTGGTGGCCCGCACACTGGAGGCACAGACCGCGCTGGTTCGTCAGTTGCAGGCCCGCAGCGTCAAGCGTCATTACCATGCGGTGGTGTTGGGCGACTTGGTTGGTGGTGGCGTGGTTGACGCGCCGATCGGTCGTCATGTGGTTCAGCGAACGCGCATGGCGGTGGTGCCCAATGGGCGCGAGGCCAGAACGCACTATCGGGTGTTGCGCCGCTTCGGTGTGGCCACTTTGGTCGAGTGTATCCTGGAAACCGGTCGTACTCATCAGATCCGGGTGCATATGCAGCATATTGGCCATCCCTTGGTAGGTGACCCGGTGTATGCGCCACGCCGCCACAACCCTGCCGTGCTGGCAGCATTCCCGCGTCAGGCGCTGCATGCCTGGCGGCTGGGTCTGGTTCATCCGGTGAGTGGTCATCACAACACCTGGGAGGTGACCATGGCTCCGGATATCGAGCTGTTGCTGAGCGAACTGGGGAAAGAGGTGTCCACATGATCATCGTGCCGGACTGGAAAACCCCGAGGGGTGTGAAGGCGCTGATGACGACGCGTGCAGGAGGTGTCAGTCAGGGTGCTTATGATTCGCTCAATCTGGCAACCCATGTCGGCGACAGTGCAGGGAACGTGGCCGACAACCGCAGTCGTGTACGACGTCATCTGCCTGCCGAACCGCTTTGGCTGGAGCAGGTGCATGGCGTCGAGGTGGCGCGCTTTGGCGGCATCGCGCTCGATGTTCCGCCATGTGCCGACGCGGCGGTCGCTTTTTTGCCCGCTCAGGTGTGTGTGGTGATGACTGCAGACTGTCTGCCAGTGCTATTTGCCAGCCAGCAAGGTGATGCGGTAGCCGCAGCCCATGCGGGTTGGCGTGGGCTGCTTGATGGCGTGCTGGAGGAGACCGTAAGCGCCATGCAGACTTCGCCGGATGCGCTGCAAGTCTGGCTTGGGCCTGCTATCGGGCCAACAGCTTTTGAGGTGGGCGATGAGGTGCGGAACGCTTTTATCAACCACGACGCGTGCCATGCCAGTGCCTTTGTCGTCGGCGCGCAACCGGGCAAGTGGATGGCGGACTTGTTCATCCTGGCGCGTCAGCGTCTTGCGCGCCTGGGTGTGAGCCGCATTGAAGGCGGTGGGGTTTGCACCTGGCACGATGCCAGACGTTTTTATTCCTATCGCCGCGATGGCCAGACTGGCCGTTTTGCCACCATGATCTGGATCGAAGCGTGAGAGATGCCGCTGGGCGTTCGGGATTGATTTCGATGAAACTGTGTTTTAGCTATTGCTCCCGGCCCGATTCGGCTCTATCGTTTGCGTCTGAGAGATCTTGAACTTCGCGCCGGGCCTTGGCTCGGCGGCGTGCAGGAGTCCCAAAAATCCACAAAAACAGGGCAAGTGGCCCCATGCCAGCCAACAGAAAAGTAAGCACACCCCCAACAACCGTGGTGTTGGTTACTGCGGCTAGCAGGACGACATAGACCCAGGCGATGGCAATTATATACATGGTTACCATTGTACCTGCTGCTTGCACATTAGGTGCGGGCCGGATAACTTGTCCGCTTCAGTAATGCCTCAGGAGGGGCGAATGTCAGATTCAAAAGACAGCAATGTAAATGCCGGACTCGAAAGCATGATGAAGCTCGGTCAGGCCATGGCACAGAATTTCTTTGGAGCCTTGGCAAGCCAGCAGGCTGCCATGCAGGATGGCAGCGGGGTTGCAGCGCAAGTTGTACCGTTTCCTGATGCCGAAAAATTTACCGAGTTGCAAAAGGAGTATGCCGGTCAGCACGTTGCCTTGTGGTCTGCCATGTTGCAACGCAAGCCGGGCGAAGCCGGTGAGCCGGTCGTTTCACCTGCACCAGGTGATCGTCGCTTCAAGGCGCAGGCATGGAGTGAAAGCCCGGTTTATGACTATGTGCGGCAGGCCTACCTGCTGAATGCACGTTTTCTTGAGCAGGTAAGCGAGGCAATGCCGCTGGAAGACGGTCGCGCCAAGTCCCGCCTTCGTTTTCTGACGCGTCAGTATATCGACGCCATGGCACCCTCCAACTTTGCGGCCACCAACCCGGAGTTTGTCAAGCAGGCGCTCGAGACGCGCGGCGAGAGCATCACCCGTGGCGTCCAGAATCTGCTTGCCGATCTGGAGAAGGGGAGAATCTCGATGACCGATGATTCGGCCTTCGAGGTTGGTCGCAACCTGGCGACAACTTCCGGCTCGGTCATCTTTCAGAATGAGTTGATGCAACTCATTCAATACTCACCGTTGACGGATGAGGTAGCGCAAAAACCCTTGCTCATCGTCCCACCCTGCATCAACAAGTTTTACATCATGGACCTGCAACCAGAGAATTCTCTGGTCCGTTTCATCGTCGAACAGGGCTTTACCGTGTTCCTGGTGTCATGGAAAAACCCGGGCCAGCAAGAGTCGCACTTCGGCTGGGATGACTACCTCGAAAAAGGCCCTCTGGCCGCGCTTGATGTGGTCCGCTCGGTGACCCGTGTGCAAAAACCCAATGTGCTCGGGTTCTGTGTTGGCGGTACGCTGCTGACATCGGCGCTGGCAGTCGCACGTGCACGTGGCGAAGACCCGGTCGAGAGCCTCACCCTCATGACCACCCTGCTTGATTTTGCGGACGCTGGAGAACTGGGTTGTCTGGTGGACGAGGCCGGTGTCGCTACCCGTGAGGCGTCGATTGGCAAGGGTGGTTTGCTGAAGGGTCAGGAACTCTCCAGCGTGTTTTCCGCGCTGCGAGCCAACGACCTCATCTGGCAGTATGTGGTTGGCAATTACCTCAAGGGTGACAAGCCGCAGGCCTTTGACCTACTCTACTGGAATTCCGATTCTACCAATCTGCCCGGACCCTTTCTGGCCTGGTATCTGCGCAACATGTATCTTGAAAACAACTTGCGAGTGCCTGGACGCCTGAAAATGCTGGGCCACAAGATTGATTTGCGCAAGGTGGACATGCCCGCCTATTTGCTGGCCGCTCGCGAGGATCACATCGTTCCCTGGACCAGCGCTTATCACGCAAGAGGTGTGCTTGGTGGCGAGACCACTTTTGTGCTGGGGGCAAGCGGGCACATTGCCGGTGCGATCAACCCGGCTTCGAAGAACAAGCGCAGTTATTGGGTGAGTGATGGGGCACCCGCAGACCCTGAGGACTGGCTCGCCAACTCAGAGGAGCGGCCCGGTAGCTGGTGGTTGCACTGGGTCGAGTGGCTCAAGGCCAGGGGTGGCAAGCAGGTGGCAGCCCGAGGCAGGCTTGGAAGCACGCGCTACGCCCCGATCGAACCCGCGCCTGGGCACTTTGTGAAGGAACGGTCCTGACCTATTGATTTTCATTCTTCAGGCCGTGGTTCCAGGGGGCGCAGCCTGAAGTGACAGTCTTGACCCCCTTGAAAGACTTTGGGAGAGGAGAGAGGATTATGACAAGAGTTGCACTGGTAACCGGCGGCATGGGCGGCTTGGGTGAGGCGATCTGCATCAAGCTTGCCGCTCTCGGCTACAAGGTAGTAACCACGCATTCGCCAAACAATACCAAGGCAGACGAGTGGCTGACTACGATGCGCAACATGGGTTATGGCTTCCGCGCCTATCCCTGCGACGTGGCGGATTTCGATTCCTGCAAGGCGTGTGTTGACTTGGTCACCAAAGAGGTCGGTCCGGTCGATGTGCTGGTCAACAACGCAGGTATCACCCGCGATATGACCTTCAAGAAGATGACCAAGGCTGACTGGGATGCAGTCGTGAGCACCAACCTTGACAGCGTATTCAACATGGCCAAGCAGGTTGTCGATGGCATGGTTGAACGCAAGTGGGGACGCGTTATTAATGTGTCATCTGTCAACGGCCAGAAAGGTGCTTTTGGGCAGACCAACTACTCGGCGGCCAAGGCTGGCATGCATGGTTTCACCAAGGCACTGGCGCTTGAAGTCGCACGTAATGGTGTTACCGTCAACACGATTTCACCGGGTTATATCGGCACCAAGATGGTGATGGCTATTCCGCAAGAGATTCTGGATTCCAAGATCCTGCCGCAGATTCCGGTCTCGCGTCTGGGCAAGCCGGAAGAAATTGCTGGGCTGGTAGCCTATCTGTCATCGGAAGAGGCTGCCTTTGTGACTGGCGCCAACATTTCCATCAACGGTGGTCAGCACATGTTCTGATTGTGTCGCCTTGACACCGGTCGCAGCCGATTACGTTTGCTCGGCATCGACCGGTGCTGGCTTTACTGCTCTAGCGAGAAAAGCGCCTGTAAAAGGCGCTTTTTTTGTTTTTTTTTGTATTGCGTTGCAGCAACGCAGACTGTTGTGGCGTAAAATTGTTTGGCGGAGTTTTTGTCCTCAGGGGTTTTGCGCCGACTTTGCTTTGTGCAACGTGATTGCGCAGCGCGCAAACCAGTAGCCATTCAATCAAAAGCAAGAAAGGATAGACAGATGTCCCAGAAAGTTGCTCTCGTTACCGGCGCCATGGGTGGTCTCGGTACTGCCATTTGCCAGTCGCTTGCCCAGCAAGGCTTCAAGGTTGTTGCCAACTGCCTGCCAGCTTTTCCGCCGAAGGAAGAGTGGCTTGCTGAACAAAAGGCGCTCGGGTTCGATTTCGTTGCTGCCGAAGGTGACGTTGCCGATTACGAATCCTGCCGCGATATGGTTGCGACCATTGAGGCTGAAGTGGGTGCTATTGACGTACTGGTGAACAACGCCGGCATCACCCGCGACAAGCTTTTCCCGAAAATGGAAAAAGCGCAGTGGGATGCAGTGATCAGCACCAATCTCAACAGCCTTTTCAATGTCACTCACCATATCTCAGCCAAAATGGCCGAGCGTGGCTGGGGCCGCATCATCAACATCTCCTCGGTCAATGGCGTCAAGGGTCAGGCTGGTCAGACCAACTACTCGACAGCCAAGGCTGGCGTTCTGGGCTTCACCAAGGCCTTGGCCGCCGAGTTGGCCACCAAGGGTGTCACGGTCAATGCCGTCGCCCCGGGCTATATTGGCACCGATATGGTCATGGCCATTCGTGAGGACGTTCGTCAAGGCATCATCGACACCGTACCCATGAAGCGTCTGGGTCGTCCCGATGAGATTGGTGGTCTGTGTGCCTATCTGGCCTCCGATCTCGCCGGTTATATCACTGGTGCTACGATCAACATCAATGGCGGCCTGCACATGTGCTGATGCACCGCTGTAAGTTGTTGTTACCAAGAAGCCCCGTCCTGTGACGGGGTTTCTTGCTTGTGGCGCGGTATAATGTTTCAAAAGCCAGCCATTAGCGTCTGGGAGGAGAACCAAGTCATGTCTGAAGCCGGGAACCGTCTGATCAAGAAATACCCCAATCGCCGTCTCTATGACACGCGGACCAGTTCGTACATCACCTTGGTCGATGTCAAGGACCTGGTCCTCAACCGTGAGGAGTTTCAGGTTATTGACGCCAAGAGCGGAGAGGACTTGACTCGCAGCATCCTGTTGCAGATCATCCTTGAAGAAGAGGCGGGTGGTGCGCCAATGTTTACCAGCGACCTGCTCGCCCACATGATCCGCTTTTACGGCAATGCCACCCAGGGCATGATGGGCAAATATCTTGAGAACAACATCAAGGCATTTACCGAGATGCAGGCCAAACTGCAAGACCAGGCGCGCGCCATCTACGGTGAGAATAGCCCGGTAAGCCAGGATTTGTGGGCACAGTTTCTCAACTTCCAGGGGCCGGCGCTCAAGAGCGTAATGGGTGCCTATGTCGAACAGAGCAAGAAGATGTTCGACCAGATGCAGGAGCAGATCGAAAGCCAGACACGTAACATGTTCACCGGTTTTCCTTTCCCCAACTACCCACAGCACGGCACACACGACGAAACCAATAAAGAGAGTGAATCGCCCCAAAAACCAAACAAGGGTTAGCAAGCCCCCGCATTTGAGCGGCGCTTGTGATCATGTTGAAAAAGGTCGGGTCCGATTAACAACGCCCCGTCTTGCTGGCGAAGCGGTTCACTCCTGATTCCGTGAACTGCGTCGCTTTCGTTGACGCGAGGGCATTAAAGAACCTCTATTGATTGCGTCTGGCGTGAATGTCTGGCCAGGGTTTGACAGCAGATTTAAATGAACCAGAATTCCTCTTCTAACCTGCCGCGCGTGGGTTTCGTGTCGCTCGGGTGCCCCAAGGCCACGGTTGATTCCGAGCATATCCTTACCCGACTGCGCGCTGAGGGCTACGAGGTGTCGGGCTCCTACGATGATGCCGATCTCGTTGTCGTCAACACTTGCGGCTTCATTGACGCAGCGGTCGAGGAGTCGCTCGACGCCATCGGCGAGGCGCTTGCCGAAAACGGCAAGGTTATCGTCACGGGTTGTCTGGGTGCGCGTGACGATGTGGTGCTGGCTGCTCATCCTCAGGTGCTGGCGGTCACCGGACCGCATGCCACGGATGAGGTCATGCAAGCGGTGCACAAACACTTGCCCAAGCCTCACGATCCGTTCATCGATCTTGTTCCGCCTCAGGGTATTCGACTCACCCCCAGACACTACGCCTACCTCAAAATCTCCGAGGGCTGCAATCATCGCTGCACCTTCTGCATCATCCCGTCGATGCGTGGTGATCTGGTCAGTCGGCCGATTCACGAGGTCATGAAAGAAGCCGAGGCGCTGGCTGCGTCGGGTGTCAAAGAGATTCTCGTCGTCTCCCAGGACACCAGCGCCTATGGGGTGGATCTGAAATACCGCACAGGTTTTTGGAATGGCAAGCCGGTCAAGACACGTTTGCTGGAATTGTCCAGGGCATTGGGTGAACTTGGCGTGTGGGTGCGCCTGCACTACGTGTACCCATACCCCAGCGTTGACGACATCATTCCGCTGATGGCAGACGGTTTGATCCTGCCCTATCTGGACATCCCGTTTCAGCACGCCAGTCCGCGCATCCTGAAAGCCATGAAACGGCCTGCCAGCAGCGAAAACGTGCTGGAGCGCATCCGCAAATGGCGCGATATCTGCCCCGACCTGACCATACGCTCAACCTTCATCACCGGGTTTCCGGGTGAGACCGAGTCGGATTTTCAGCAGTTGCTGGAGTTTCTGGGAGAAGCTCAACTCGACCGGGTTGGTGCCTTCTCCTATTCACCGGTTGAGGGTGCTGCGGCCAATGCCCTTGCCGATCCGGTGCCGGAACAGCTCAGGGACGAACGCCGGATGCGCTTGATGTCGTTTCAGGAGGATATCTCCACCTGTCGTCTTGAGCGCTGGATAGACCGCGAGATGGATGTGTTGGTGGAAGAGGTCGATGATGAGGGGGCGCTGGCGCGCTCCTGTGCGGACGCTCCCGACATCGACGGCTTGGTCGTCATTCCTGATGGCGAACATCTCACCGTTGGGGAGTTCGCCAGAGTTCGCATCACTGATTGTGATGTGCACGACTTGTATGCCACTGCTTTGGAGTGAAGCGGGAGCGCGCAGTCAAGCAATTGCGGGAGTTTAACCATGTACGATCTCGAACCGCTGAGGCGCAAGGATGGGCGACCGGTCGTCGGCCTGGCACTTGGTAGCGGGGCAGCGCGTGGTTGGGCGCATCTGGGGGTCATTCGTGCGCTGGCCGACATGGGCATCAAACCCGATGTGGTCAGCGGCTGCTCGATTGGCGCGCTGGTTGGGGCCGCCGTGGCTTCAGGCAAATCAGCGTCTCTCGAAAGCTGGGTCAGAAAGCTCGATTGGCAGGCAGTGGTCGGCATGCTGGATGTGAGCTTTCGTGGTGGCTTGATACGGGGTGATCGTGTTGTGCAGTATTGTGCCGAGCACTTTTTTGCCGACGAGTTTTCGGGTCTCAAGCTTCCCTTTGGTTGTGTCGCAACCGAACTGCAAACCGGGCACGAGGTGTGGATCAAGGAGGGCGCTGTTGCCGAGGCGGTCAAGGCCTCGATTGCCCTGCCAGGTCTGTTCTCGCCAGTGCTGCGCAATGGACGTGTGCTGGTCGACGGTGGGCTGGTCAATCCGGTGCCGGTGTCGCTATGCCGCGCGCTGGGCGCTGAAATCGTGATAGCCGTGGAACTCGGCTCCGGAGTGGTTGGCAAGCCGCGACAGCCCCGTAACCGCCATGTGGTTGAAGAGAACGGCTGGTCGCAAAAGCTGATCAGCCTCATCGGACTTGGGCGTGACGACGCCAAGCCTGACGACACTGAACCAGAGCTTCCCTCCCTGCCAGATGTGCTGGCTGACAGCATAAACATCATGCAGATGCGTATCGCCCGCAGCCGGCTTGCTGGCGAGCCCGCCGACGTATTGATCTCACCGCGCGTTGCCCATCTCAACATGATCGAATTCGATCGCGCCGATGAGGCGGTCGAGGAGGGGGAGGCGGCGGTCAAGCGCAGCCGCGCTGTGCTGGAACAGGTTTTCGATCTGACATGAGTAAATTGGCACAGCCTGGGCTACTGGCAAGACTTGCCGATATCGTCGGCCGACCTCATGTCCTGACTGAACCCGCCGACATGGCGCCATGGCTGACTGACTGGCGCGGGCGCTACACCGGTGACGCGCTGGCGGTGGTCATGCCAGCCGACACGGAGTCGGTCGCAGCGGTGGTGCGCGAATGCGCAGCCCTGCGGATTCCCGTCGTGCCGCAAGGGGGTAATACCGGTTTGTGCGGGGCAGCCACTCCGCTGCCCGGTGGCACAGCAGTGGTGCTCAGGCTGGCACGAATGTCGCAGATCCTGTCAGTCGACGCTTTGAACAACACGCTGACTGCCCAGGCTGGTTGCACCCTCGCTGCCGTGCAGGCAGCCGCGGCGACTGCAGGCCGCTTCTTTCCGTTGTCGCTTGCCTCGCAAGGTAGCTGCCAGATCGGCGGTAATCTATCGACCAATGCAGGTGGAGTGCAGGTGTTGCGATATGGCAACACCCGCGATCTGACCTTGGGCCTGGAGGTGGTGCTGCCGGATGGGCGCATCTGGAACGGCTTGCGTGGTTTGCGCAAGGACAACACCGGCTACGACCTAAAGAACCTTTTCATAGGCGCAGAGGGCACACTTGGCGTTATCACCGCGGCGGTGCTCAAGCTTTATCCGCAACCTGTGGCACGGGCAACAGCGTGGGTGCAGGTGGCGTCCCCGGCAGATGCAGTTCGCCTGCTCAACCGCTTGCAGGCGATCTGCGCAGACCGGGTCACCGCATTTGAATTGATTGGGGAGTCTGCGCTGACGCTCGTATTGCGACACATCCCGGGGGCACGCTCTCCGTTCAATGACTCCCCGGCATGGTCAGTGCTGCTGGAATTGAGCGATACCAGCGACGATTACGGTCTGGCTGCCATGCTGCAGGCTTGCCTGGAAGAAGCGGTTGACTTCGGCTGGGTGGGTGATGCCGTGGTGGCTTCATCACTCGCACAAGCACAGGCACTGTGGAGCTTGCGCGAGAACATCTCCGAGGCCCAGCGCATCGAGGGTTTAAGTATCAAGCACGATATCTCGGTGCCGGTTAGCCGTATCCCCGAGTTCATCGATCGTGCGCATGAGAGCCTCACCAGCAGATGGTCTGATGTGCGGATTGTCGTGTTTGGACACATCGGTGATGGCAATCTGCATTACAACCTGTCAGCCACCAGCAGCGGGAGGCATGCTGACCTGCTGTCACGAACGGCCGAAGCCAACCGGTTGGTGCATGATCTGGTTGACTCGCTGGGGGGCTCCATATCGGCAGAGCATGGCATCGGACAGCTCAAGCGTGTGGAGTTGCTCCGTTACAAGCAGGCAGTGGAAATCGACGTGATGCTGACAATAAAGCACGCGATTGATCCGCTCGGCATCATGAATCCGGGCAAGTTGCTGCAAGACTGAAGCCCGGCATTACAAAAATACGCTCAAAGGGGTTTACAGTTTCGATGTCAGTTCCTATAATGCGCCCTCTTTCGCCGTCGGGGGTATAGCTCAGCTGGGAGAGCGCTTGCATGGCATGCAAGAGGTCAGCGGTTCGATCCCGCTTACCTCCACCACACGAAAGACTAGGTCCCCATCGTCTAGAGGCCTAGGACACCGCCCTTTCACGGCGGTAACCGG
>DAIMZH010000034.1:0-9743 GCA_036734105.1 Azoarcus sp.
TCTGGTGTTTGTCATACAAGCCTCAATTTCAATGCGGTTTCTGCCACTCGTTTGCCCAGTGCTCGCGCCAGGCGGCGCTCCTCGTCACTCAGTCGCGGATTGCCATCCTTTCCGGATACATGTGAAGCGCCGTAAGGTGTACCACCGCTGCGGGTAGACGACAGATCAGGCTCGCTGTAAGGCAAACCTACAATAAGCGCGCCATGATGCAGCAATGGCAGCATCATCGACAAAAGTGTCGACTCCTGCCCACCATGCATGCTTGACGAGGAGGTCATTACTGCTGCAGGTTTGCCGATTAGCGAGCCGTTGACCCAGCTCGTCGTCAAACCATCCACAAAATACTTCATCGGCGCGGCCATGTTTCCAAACCTCACCGGGCTGCCAAGGATGATTCCGCCGCACTCATCAAGATCGGCGGCTTCAACATACGGTGGACCATCTACCGGAATATCGTCCTCGACCGCCTCACATACTGTCGACACCCTGGGCACCGTCCTGACCCGGGCGCTGACGCCGCTTACCGAATGAATGCCGTCAGAGGCCGCCTCGGCCAGTGCCTTCACTGAGCCTTTCAGGCTGTAATAAACCACCAGAATTTCCATGAAACGTCCCGTTGAGCGGCAAATGGCTGGCAATTGCCAAACCAGTGAGTTGCGGATTATAAGTCAGACAAATTGCCGCAAGACAATTCTGCCGCTGCTGATTGCAAGCCCGCGAACAAGAACGGACAATGAGCACCATGAAGAGTTCGTCAAGTCCGTCGCCAGCCACCGACAAGCCGGACGGCATGTCCGCCTTGGGCGCGACCTCGCGCGCCTTCTTTCGACTGCTGGTGGAGCGTTTCGTGTCCACCCACTGCATTCATGTCGCAGGCAGTCTCACCTTTACCACCCTGCTTGCGCTGGTGCCGACGATCACATTGTCACTGATCGTGTTCAGCAACTTTCCGGCATTTTCGGAGCTAGGTCATGCGCTCAGCGGTTTTTTGCAAAGCAATGTGCTGCCCGATGCGGCCAGCCAGATCGCCGAATATGCCGTACAGTTTTCCGAGCGCGCCGCAAACCTCACGCTGATCGGTACGATCATGCTCATTGTCACCGTACTGTTGCTGATGAGCACCATCGAAGAATCGTTTAACGAGATATGGGGCGTCAGTCATCCGCGCCCACTGGTCACCCGTATTGCAGTGTATTGGGTAGCACTTACCATAGGACCGATCGCGCTGGCCGCCAGCATTTTTGCCTCCGGCCAGATCGTGGCGACATCGATTGCCTATATGGGTGACGACATCAACACGCGGACCATGGCTGCCACCATAGTGCCGTACGGGCTGATCGGCCTGCTGTTCAGCCTGATGTATCTGGTTGTACCAAACCACCCGGTCCGTTTCAAACACGCGCTGATCGGCGGCTTTATGGCGGCTTTTGTGTTTATGTCCATGCAAAGGCTGTTCGGACTTTTCATCGCGCTGTCACCAAGTTACACGCTGGTTTATGGCACTTTTGCTGCGATACCGATCTTTTTGGTCTGGCTTTACGCTTCGTGGGTCATCGTTCTGGTGGGGGCCATCTTTTCGGCAACCTTCCCCACCTTCATTGCGCAGAAACAGGCTGGAACCATTGAAACGCGCGACAGAGCCTGGGCTGCCACTGCCATGTTGGTGTGTCTCGCCCGCGGTTTGTCGTCCGGCAAACTGCTCGACTTTGAAACCCTGCAGCGAGCAGCCGGATCATCCGTCGATCAAGCCGAGAGACTGCTCGGAGAGCTTCACGAGGCGGGATGGATCAGTTTTTGCGACGATGATAAATGGGTGTTGCGCCGACACCCGGACACTCTCTCGTTGCTTGAGATCATCAAGCTCTTTGCGCTGTCACCAGAACGCTGGCTAGCGTCCTCGGCTGAGGATCCCGGCCTGCATCACGGCGCAAAATGGCTGAATAAAGCGCTGAGCCAGTCAAACCCCACTTTGGCAGAGCTCGCCTACCACCAGCAAACACAGTCGCTCGCGCAAGCCGGTGATGCGACAGACTCCCAACGGTCGGCCAGGCAATAGCCTTGAAACTCAGATTGGATAGGGGTCAATCTCGTACTGAAACAGCTCAATGTTTGCCGTCTGCATCTCAAGGTTGATGACTCGCCCTTGAGCCACATAGAGTTGAGCCATCTCGCGCACCATGATGAATCGTCTTGAGGTATAGGTTCCGGCTGGGGTCATCACCGCTGGGCGCGCACGATGCTCACCCGCTGGCAACCCAAGCGCAGGCGTTGTCGCCCTGTCGACCGCACCCCGAAAGGCAATTGTGATCGGGAACGCATCCTGAGCGACAACCTTGAGTCCGATCTCGACCGCCTCTGCACTCTCATGCCGCAACCACCGCACCACGCAAAGAATCCAGGGCTCGCCGACACCTCGTCTCAGCATCAGTGCGTCGCCCGGGCCAATAGGGCTGTTGAACTCCCCCACACTCAGCAGCGCATAGCCTCCCGGGCTTTCATTGACCACACGCCAGGTGGAAACATCGCTGTCGGGTCGGCCACGCTTGAACATCCGCCAGATATCACGCAAACCCGCACAAACCTGCACGTCGTAAAGTGTCTTGCGCCTTGGCATGCCACGGTTAAGCGGTTCGCTCCAGCGGTCGCGCATTCGCCGCATCAGTGACAATACCTCGACCGGCTGCAAACCCAGTGGCAGTCCGGAACTGTCGGGGTCAAGCAGATCACCGTCGCGCTCCATGCCCAGCACTTCAGCCTCGGTAATCCGGAGTTCCAGCCAGTCGATCTGCTCTCCGATACGTTTTGCCAGTGGCATCGCCGAAAAATACAACACCTTGCTGCCCGGCATGGGAGGTCGGCGAATCTGCGCAACCGGACCTTGCGCTGAGACAATATCGAGCCAGAACACAGACTCTTCGGGTTGCATCGGATGCCACGACAGGTCGGCTCTGCCAGCCAGCAACTCAAGATAATCAAATACCCACACTTGTTCTCGCGTGGTCAGACTCTCCGGTTGCAGCACCGACATGGCCAGCATGCGCTTCAAGCCGGTCAGCACCTCAACGCTTTCCTTCGGAATGGTGGCGGCGTCAACATCATCGGCGTGCTTGTCGATGATGCTTGTCGCTGCGGCCCACACGGAACGCGCAGCCTCTACGCCTCCCATGCAGGACAACAGAAAGGCTTCGCTGACCAGGCGCATCTGCATCGCAGTGATGGCAAAACGACGGTTTTCATCGGTCGTGCCGGGCTGAACTGAATGTTTTGGGGTTTGTCCCGAAGCCGACTCACACTGCGCCAGCAGTTCGCTGATGTCGAGCAGGGTTCGCACCAACTCAACCACACCCGAATGCATCTCGCGCACCAGCGGCAAGGGTGCGGCCAGCAGCCTTGGCTTGAGCCGTTCAGCCACATCAATCAGCCGGGGAGAGATCGCCTCGGCACAGACGCCGCGCATGGCGCGATCGGCAGGCAATTGTCCAAGATGAGCGAGAAAATCGCGCACCGCTCGCAAATCGACGAGACAGTCAGCCGCTGGCTCGGCGTTCAACCAAACCTGCAAACTATCAATAAACCGGGCAGCAGCGGACGGGTCACTCATCGCTATTCCAGAAGTGGTAAAGCCTACGACGACATTCTATTCAAGTTTTTGGCTCTGATGGGTTTTCAGCGCAATAAGTCATCACAACAATCTACTGCCTTGTTGTCTCAAGCTGGCGACAATGGTATCTTGCGCCGTGTGCGCGGGAGAGTACTTCCGACAAGGCAGTCGCCGAAGGCGTAACCCCCCAGGAATCGCTCAGGCAAATGGACCGCGACCGGAATGACACTCTGGAGAGCGATGCCGGCCAACGGGCCACGGGCATCCACCGAAGGGGCACCCGGCATATTTGCCGGAATCTCTCAGGTAAAAGGGACAGAATGGGGCAAGAAACCACACCCATTGTGGCAACGTATCCCCGTTTTCCCAGCCGGAGCCCCGTATGACATCCCCAGCCAGAATCACCCCTTTGCATGATCGACACACCGCAGCCGGCGCCCGCATGGTCGACTTTGCAGGATGGGACATGCCGGTCAACTATGGCTCCCAGATCGAAGAGCACCACGCGGTGCGCGGCGATGCCGGTATGTTTGATGTGTCGCACATGCTCGCGCTCGATCTGTCGGGTCAGGGCGCCCTGCCCTTTCTGCGCCGCCTGCTTGCCAACGATGTGCTGAAGCTGCAGACGCCGGGCAAGGCCTTGTACAGTTGCATGCTCAACCAGGCCGGTGGCGTCATTGACGACCTCATCGTGTACTTCATCTCCGCTGGCGAATACCGCATCGTAGTCAACGCAGGCACTGCAGACAAAGATGTCGCCTGGATGCGCCAGCAGATCGCAGCCGGTGGCGACAACGTCACGCTGGAGAGCCGCCGCGATTTGGCAATGATCGCAATTCAAGGCCCCAGAGCCATTGAGCGCGCCAGCCGCGCCATTGCCGAGCTCAACACATCCCGGGGCCTGCCCGAGCCCTTCAGTGCAGTGCGCCTTGCCGACTTGTTCGTGGCACGCACCGGCTACACTGGCGAAGACGGTCTTGAGGTGACGGTTCCGGCGTTCCGGGCTGGTGACATGTGGGATGCGCTGCTGGCGGCAGGCGTCAAACCCTGCGGTCTGGGCGCACGCGACACCTTACGGCTTGAAGCTGGCATGAACCTCTATGGTCAAGACATGGACGAGTCGGTTTCTCCCCTTGATGCCGGCCTCGCCTGGACAGTAGACAGGCGCGACCCGGACAGAAACTTCATAGGGCGGGATGCACTTGAACTGCACAGCGCCAGCCGCCGCCTGCTCGGTCTGGTGCTTGAAGACAAAGGCGTGCTGCGTGCCCACATGCGCGTCGTTACCGCTTCAGGCGACGGTGAAACCACCAGCGGCAGCTTCTCGCCAACGCTTCAAAAATCCATCGCCTTTGCTCGTCTGCCAGTCAGCACCCAGGCTGGCGAGCGCGTAGAGGTGGACATCCGTGGGCGGCTGCTTGCGGCACGCACGGTCAAGCTACCCTTCGTTCGCAACGGCAAGTCGCTGCTGGGCTGAAACCGCCCGGCGGTGCAGCAATCCGGAACGCACACCCATCCGCAGCCCTCCGAGCATTCCGTCTTTCAACTCAGCAACCTCTCACCTATTGGAGCCACACCATGAGCCAGATTCCCGCCGATCTCAAATACACCAAGTCCCACGAATGGATTCGCGTTGAGCTGGACGGCACGCTGACCATCGGCGTTACCGACCACGCCCAGGAAGCCCTGGGTGACATCGTCTTTCTTGAACTGCCGGAGATCGGCCGTAGCCTCGAAGCTGGCGAAGCCTGCGCAGTCATCGAGTCGGTCAAGGCCGCCTCGGACATCTACGCCCCAGTCGCGGGTGAGATCATTGCCACCAACCCCGAAGTAGTCGAGGCACCAGAGAGCGTCAACGCCAACGCCTACGCCAACTGGCTGTTCCAGATCAAACCGGCAAGCGAAGACCTGTCCGGACTAATGGACGCAGCCGACTACCAGGCCGAGATCGCCTGACCCCTCCCGGTCACAACCCCAGCCCCAACTACCAACACTGCCCAGCCCATGTCAAACAACGCCCCCACGCTTGCAGCGCTTGAGCAGCGCGATGCCTTTGTTCACCGCCATATCGGACCCAACGCCAGTGAGGTCGAGGCCATGCTGTCCGTGGTCGGTGCGCCAGACCTGAACGCGCTGATCGCTCAGACCGTGCCGGAAGACATCCGCCTTAAGTCGCCACTGCCTCTGCCCCCGGCCATGCCGGAGCAAAGCGCGCTGGCCAAACTGCGTCAGCTCGCACAGCGCAATGTAGTGCGCACCTCGCTCATTGGCATGGGCTACTACGGCACCCATACCCCCGCAGTCATCCTGCGCAACGTGATGGAGAACCCGGGCTGGTACACCGCCTACACCCCCTACCAGGCCGAGATTGCCCAGGGGCGTCTGGAAGCCTTGCTGAACTATCAGCAAATGGTCATCGACCTCACCGGCATGGAGCTCGCCAACGCCTCCTTGCTGGATGAAGCCACCGCCGCCGCCGAAGCCATGGCCATGGCGCGTCGTGTGTCAAAGTCCAAGTCCAACGCCTTCTTTGTAGATGAGGCGTGCTTTCCCCAAACAATCGACGTGGTGCGCACCCGAGCCGGATACTTCGGCTTCGAGCTAGTGTTTGGCCCCGCAAGTGCCGCCGCCGGACACGAGATTTTTGGCGCCCTGCTGCAATACCCCAATAACCACGGCGCCATCACCGACCTGTCTGCGCCAATTGCTGCGCTCAAGGCCAAGGCTGCCGTCGTGGCCGTCGCCTCCGACCTGCTCGCGCTGATGCTGCTCAAGTCGCCGGGTGCGCAGGGAGCCGACATTGTTTTCGGTTCGGCACAACGCTTTGGCGTACCCATGGGCTTTGGTGGCCCCCACGCCGCCTTCTTTGCCTGCCGCGAAGCCTATGTGCGCGCCATGCCGGGCCGCATCATCGGTGTCTCCAAAGACGCACGTGGCAAAACCGCCTTGCGCATGGCGCTGCAAACCCGCGAACAACACATCCGCCGCGAAAAAGCCAACTCCAACATCTGCACCTCGCAAGTGCTGCTTGCCAACATGGCCGGCTTTTATGCGGTCTATCATGGTCCGCAAGGTCTGCGCACCATTGCCGAGCGCACCCACCGGCTGGCCGGCATGCTTGCCCGTGCCCTGCAGGCTGGCGGCTTCACGCTGGTCGCCGATCACTTCTTCGACACGGTTCAGGTGCACACTGGCGAACGCAGCGCGGCACTGCTCGCCGCCTGCGAGGCTGCTGGCTACAACCTGCGCCAGGTGTCCGCTCAGGTGCTGAGCCTGTCGGTCGATGAAACCACCACGGCCAGCGATCTGACGGCGGTGCTCGCCTGCTTCGGCATCGAAGCCGATCTGTCTGCGCTGGATGCCGCCGAAGCCGCAGCAGGGCCACGCATCCCGCCGCAACTGCTGCGTGACGACGCTGTGCTGACTCACCCGGTGTTCAACACCCACCACACCGAGCACGAAATGCTGCGCTACCTCAAACGCCTGCAAAACCGTGATCTCGCGCTGGATCACTCGATGATCTCGCTCGGCTCGTGCACCATGAAGCTCAACGCCACCAGCGAGATGATCCCGGTCACCTGGCCAGAGTTTGCCAACATGCACCCGTTTGCGCCGCGCTCGCAGGCGGTTGGCTATCTGGCCATGATCGAAGGTCTGGCAGACCATCTGCGCGCGGTCACCGGCTTCCCCGCCATCTCCATGCAACCCAACTCCGGCGCGCAAGGCGAATATGCCGGTCTGGTCGCAATCGCCCGCTATCACGCCAGCCGCGGCGAGGCGCACCGCGACATCTGCCTGATCCCCAAATCCGCACACGGCACCAACCCGGCTACCGCGCAGATGTGCGGCATGCGCGTGGTGGTAGTCGCCTGCGACGACAACGGCAACATCGACGTCGACGACTTGCGCGCCAAGGCTGCACAACACGCTGACAAGCTCGCCGCGCTGATGATCACCTACCCCTCCACCCACGGCGTGTTCGAAGCCTCGGTGCGCGAGATCTGCCGCATGGTGCACGAACACGGCGGCCAGGTGTATATGGACGGCGCCAACCTCAACGCCCAGGTCGGCCTCACCTCGCCAGCCGAAATCGGCGCAGACGTGTCGCACATGAACCTGCACAAAACCTTCTGCATTCCCCACGGTGGTGGCGGCCCCGGCATGGGCCCGATCGGGCTGGCTGCGCATCTCGCCCCCTTCATGGCCGACCACGTCATCTCGCCGACCGGCGACGAAAACCGCCTAAACCGTCAACAAGGCGCAGTGTCTGCCGCCCCATTCGGCTCAGCCAGCATTCTGCCCATCTCGTGGATGTACATCACCATGATGGGCGGCGAAGGGCTGACACGTGCCACCGAAATCGCCATTCTCAACGCCAACTACATCGCCACCCGGCTGGCCGAGCACTATCCCGTGCTGTATTCAGGTGCCAATGGCCGTGTCGCGCACGAGTGCATTCTTGATATCCGCCCGATCAAGGCCGCCACCGGCATCAGCGAGGTCGACATCGCCAAGCGCCTGATGGACTACGGTTTTCATGCCCCCACCATGTCCTTCCCGGTGGCCGGCACCATCATGGTCGAACCCACCGAATCCGAAGACAAAGCCGAGCTGGACCGCTTCATCGCCGCCATGATCAGCATCCGTCAAGAGGTTGCCCGCATTGAAGCCGGAGAATGGCCACGCGAAGACAACCCGCTGGTCAATGCCCCGCACACCCAGAACGACATCGTTGGCGACTGGCAACACCCCTACACCCGCGAAACCGCCGTCTTCCCGCTTCCCTGGGTGGCCGACAACAAGTTCTGGCCCAGCGTCAACCGCATCGACGATGTGCACGGCGACCGCAACCTGTTCTGCGCTTGCGTGCCGATGGAGGCCTACGCTGACTGACCTGCCATGTCGGCAATCTGTCGGGCTTGAGTGATCGTCACGAACCAAGTGGAGAAACGCGCCAGATTCGTTCGATTTTGAGTCGCATAGTGCTTCTATGCAACGAAAATAAAAGCGGATCTGTGCCGCTTCTGCCGCTATGGCAGATCAGTCACAAGCCCGACAGATAGCCAGGCTAACAGCCACTAGGCTGATTATCCACGGACAGCACCTTGGCCGATTCAGCAGAATAATGCTCGCTCTGGTATATTCTGACATCAGCATAAAATCATCCTCAGGCTTCCGTTTAAACATGCAAAATGGCAGGGTGTTTCGAGTTCTCGACCTGTCCCAACAAAAAATGCACAGCAGGATTTGACGATGGCAAGCATTAGTGGTGGCACCAAATCCCTCGAATCGTGGATCTGGGACGCGGCCTGCTCCATCCGTGGCGCCAAGGACGCGCCGAAATACAAGGACTACATCCTCCCCCTCATCTTCACCAAGCGCCTGTGCGACGTTTTCGATGACGAGCTGAACCGCATCGCCAAGGAAATCGGCTCGCGCAAGAGGGCTTTCCAGCTCGCCAAGGCCGACCACAAGCTGGTGCGCTTCTACCTACCCCTGGTGCCGGATGATCCCGTGCAGCCTGTTTGATCGGTCATCCGCAAGCTCTCCGACAAGATCGGCGAAGGCGTCACCACCCACATGCGCGCCATCGCAAGGGAAAACCCGCTGCTGCAGGGCATCATCGACCGCGTCGACTTCAATGCCACCACCCACGGCCAGCGCGACTTCGACGATGACCGCCTCTCCAGCCTCATCGAGGCCGTCAGCACCAAGCGCCTGGGGCTCAATGACGTTGAGGCCGACATCATCGGCAAGAGCTACGAATACCTCATCCGCAAGTTCGCCGAAGGCGGCGGCCAGAGCGCCGGGGAGTTCTACACCCCGCCCGAGGTCGGCACCATCATGTCCCGCGTGCTCCAGCCCGAGCCCGGCATGGAAATCTACGACCCCACCTGTGGCTCCGGCGGCCTGCTGGTGAAATGCGAGATCGCCATGGAGGAAAGCGTTCATGACAAAGATGCTGGCAAGAATCGCATCGTCGCCCCTCTGAAACTGTTCGGCCAGGAATTCACCCCCGAGACCTGGGCCATGGTCAACATGAACATGATCATCCATGACATGGACGGCCAGATCGAGATCGGCGACACCTTCAAGAACCCCAAATTTCGCAACAAGCAGGGCAAGCTGCGCAGCTTCGACC
>DAIMZH010000034.1:9753-34515 GCA_036734105.1 Azoarcus sp.
GGTTCACCGAGGCCGACTACGACAACGACGAACTCGACCGCTTTCCTGCCGGAGCCGGCTTTCCCGGCAAATCCTCCGCCGACTGGGGTTGGGTCCAGCACATCCACGCCAGCATGAACGCCACCGGCCGCGCCGCCGTTGTGCTCGACACCGGTGCCGTCTCGCGCGGCTCGGGCAATGCCGGCACCAACAAGGAGAAGACAGTCCGCCAGTGGTTCGTCGATCACGACCTCATCGAGAGCGTCCTCTACCTGCCCGAAAACCTCTTCTACAACACCACCGCCCCCGGCATCGTGCTGTTCCTCAACAAGGCCAAGCTGCAGGCGCGCAAAGGCAAGGTCTTGCTCGTCAATGCCAGCCAGGTGTTTGAAAAGGGCGACCCCAAGAACTTCATCCCCGAGGCAGGCATCCAGCGCATTGCCGACACCCTCATCGGCTGGAAGGAAGCCGAAAAACTCAGCCGCATCGTCGATCACGCCGAGTTGAAGAAGAACGACTACAACATCTCCCCCAGCCGCTACATCCACACCTCGGACGCCGAAACCTACCGGCCCATTGCGGAGATTGTCGAGGAACTGAACGTGATAGAGGCCGAGGCGCGGGAGACGGACAAGGCATTGCGGGACATCCTGAAACAACTGGGTGTGTCGGCATGAAAAAGAAGCCAGCGAACAAGGAAGCCTCTCTCACGCGCTCCTCCGCCATCGAATACCTCACCTTCGTCGCTGCACAGGGTCAAGGTGGTGTCGAGGCAGTTTATGCCGACGAGGACATCTGGCTAACTCAAAAAATGATGGGCGTCCTCTACGACGTGAAGACCCCCACCATCAACTACCACCTCAAAACGATCTTCGCCGACAACGAACTCACGGAGCAGGCAGTTATTCGAAATTTTCGAATAACTGCCGCCGATGGCAAAAACTACGATACCGGCCACTACAGCCTCTCCGCCATCATCGCCGTCGGCTACAAGGTCAACTCCGAGCGGGCCGTCCAATTCCGCAAATGGGCCACCACCGTGGTCAAGGAATACGGTCAACCTCCTTCACCAACTGATGACCGCGAAGACCCGCGTTCATGAACTGGAGATGGCTTAATGGCTTGCAACCTTGCCGCCTGGAAATCGAGGATGTCCAAGGAGTTCGCCAGGCCCGACTTGCAGGTTGGCGTCTTGAACGTCTTGTCAGAGACAGAAAATTAAAAGTCATATATATCGCATTTAATTGCGACTAGTTGTTATGAACAGTAGTAAATCGTTATTTGATGCGACTTGACTAAATTTTGCTGTTAGACTACATATCGCAATATATGTCGATATACGGCTGTTTAGATGGCGTACTCGCAATAAATTACGACTATGAAAATCACAGACCTCCTCACCGATGATGCCGTGCTCGCCGAACTGGGCGCACGGATTGCCGGTCGCCGGGTTGAATTGCAGCTCACCCAGGCTGCTGTGGCCGAACAGGCGGGGATCGCCAAGCGCACCTTGGAGCGCATGGAGGCCGGGCAGACGTCGCAGTTGTCCACCCTGGTTCGGGTGCTGCGGGTGCTGGACGCCTCATCAGGGCTGGATGGCCTGATACCCGAGTCCATGCCCAAGCCGATGGATTTGTTGAAGCAAAAGGGCAAGGTCCGGCAAAGGGCTTCGGGTCGCCGTGCTGAGAAGGAGTCAACCAAACCCTGGCAGTGGGATGAGAAGCCATGAGCACGCTGGCCGAAGTCAGGCTCTGGGGTAAGACCATCGGTGCTATCTCGCTGCAGGATGGGGAGGACGTCGCCCGCTTTGAATACGATGCAGCATTCGCGCAAAGCGGTATTCAGGTCGCGCCGATGGTGATGCCGCTTTCCCGGCGTGTGTTCCGCTTCCCCGAACTTTCCCGCCCGACTTTTCACGGGCTGCCTGGTCTGCTGGCCGACTCGCTGCCGGACAAATTCGGCAACGCGCTGATCGATGCCTGGTTGGCTTCGCAGGGGCGGCAACCGAGTTCCTTCAATGCGGTTGAGCGGCTTTGCTATACCGGCGAACGCGGCATGGGGGCGCTGGAATTTGCCCCCGCCATCGGTCCCAAGGCGAAGCAGACCACACACATCGAAGTAAGCAAGTTGGTTGCGCTTGCATCAGAGATATTGACCCACCGGAGTAACCTGCAAGCGTCTTTTGCGGCTGAAGGCAGCGAAGATGCGCTGAGGGATATTCTGCGCGTGGGCACCTCTGCCGGTGGCGCGAGGGCGAAGGCAGTGATCGCCTGGAACCCCCAAACCAATGAAGTTCGCTCCGGCCAGGTCAAGGCCGGCGAGGGATTTGAATATTGGCTGCTGAAATTTGACGGCGTCAGCGGCAACAAGGACAAGGAACTGGACGACCCGAAGGGCTACGGGTTGATCGAGTATGCGTATTACCTGATGGCGCTCGACTGCGGCATCGAGATGAGTGAATGCCGGCTGTTCGAGGAGAACGGCCGCTCGCATTTCATGACGCGCCGCTTTGATCGTTTGGCTAGCGGTGAAAAACTTCATATGCAGTCGCTTTGCGCGCTGGCGCACTACGATTTCAACATGGCAGGCGCTTATAGCTACGAGCAGGCCTTGCTGGTGATGCGGCAACTGCAGTTGCCCATGCAGGCCATCGAACAACTGTTCCGGCGGATGGTATTCAACATCGTGGCCCGCAATCAGGATGACCACGTGAAGAATATTGCCTTTCTGATGAACAAGGCCGGGGAGTGGTCGCTGTCGCCGGCCTTTGATATGACCTACAGTTTCAATCCTTCGGGTGCCTGGACGGCAAGCCATCAGATGACGATGAATGGAAAACGCGACCATTTCACGCTGGCGGATTTTAAGGCCTGCGCAAAGACTGCTTCGATGAAGCGGGGTCGCGCTGCGAAAATCGTTGCCGAGGTGCAGGCGACGGTAGCGCAATGGCCAACGTTTGCAGAAAAGGCCGACGTGCCTGATGGCGTGTGCGCAAAAATTCAGCGGACGTTGAATATCAAACGCTTTTCATGAAGCCCTATCGATGAAACCGGGTGAGCACAAAACCGTCCAGTCCCGCATCCTCGGCTACGCCGAGGCCATCGGCTGGACCTTTGTGTCCCGCGAGGCAGCAGAACAGCGGCGCGGTTCTGATCCGGACCTGCCGCCCGCCGACCGCGCCAAGAACCGCTCGCTGTTCTTCGACGACGTGCTCGACGCCAAGCTGCGGGAATTCAACTCGCGCTACACCGAGGCCGAGGGTGCCTTGCTCGGGGCTTTCCGCCATCTGCACACCGACATCTACGGCAACCGGGAATTCGTCGAGCACCTGCGCAACCGGGGCAAGTTCTTCGACCATGAGGAGAAGCGCGAGCGCGACCAGATCCTGATCGATTACGACGACCCGGCGCGCAACGTTTTTGAGGTCACCGAGGAGTGGGCCTTTCACAACGGCCACTGCGGCACGCGGGAGGATGCCACTGATTGGAGCCAAAATGACCAAATCCAGCACTACCAGGAGCGACACTGCCATGTTCAACTCACCCGCCCTGCTCCGCCAGCTTTTCAATGCGGCGATTGACTCAGCCAAGCCTGCGCTGTGTGTGCCAGGTTTTTTGCCATCACCGCCACGAGGCCGAACATTGGTGGTCGGGGCCGGCAAGGCGTCGGCGGCGATGGCGCAGGCTCTGGAACAACACTGGCAGGGGCCGCTGAGCGGCTTGGTCGTTACCCGGCGAGGTCATGCCGTGCCGTGTCGGCACATCGAGATTGTTGAGGCAGCACATCCGGTGCCGGATCAAGCCGGACTGGAGGCGGCAAAGCGCATTCTCGCCATGGTGCAAGGTTTGACTGAGGACGATCTGGTGATCTGCCTGATCTCAGGAGGTGGCTCATCGCTGCTGCCTGTGCCCGGCGATGGCCTCACCCTTGCCGACAAGCAGGTGCTCAGCCGCAGCCTGCTGCGAAGCGGTGCGAGCATTGGTGAGATAAACTGCGTGCGTCGTCATTTATCCGCCATCAAGGGCGGACGACTTGCCGCCGCGTGTTATCCGGCGCGGGTGGAAACCCTGCTGATCTCCGACGTGCCGGGTGACCGTCTGGTAGACATTGCCTCTGGTCCGACGGTGGGCGATCCGAGCAGTTGTGACGACGCCCTGGCCATTCTGCGGCGCTACGCCATTAGCGTGCCGAAAACGGTTGAGGACTTTCTGGCCACACCCCAGGCCGAAACCATCAAACCGGATGATGCCCGCCTGGCGCGCTGCCACACCCGCCTGATTGCCACCCCGCAGATGATGCTCGAAGCGGCGGCGGATGCTGCTCTAGCGCTTGGCATTACGCCACTGATACTCGGCGACAGCCTGGAGGGCGAAGCCCGCGAGCTGGGCAAGGTGATGGCTGGCATCGCCCGTCAGGTGGTGCAACATGGGCAACCGCTGCGCCCGCCTTGCGTGCTGCTGTCCGGCGGCGAAACCACCGTCACCGTGCGTGGAAACGGCTGTGGCGGTCGCAATGTTGAATATCTGCTGTCGCTGGCGCTGGCGCTTGACGGCCTGCCCGGCGTACATGCGCTGGCGGCTGATACCGATGGTATTGATGGCGAGGCGGACATTGCCGGGGCGCTGATCGGCCCCGACACGCTGACGCGCGCACGTTCGCAAGGCCTGAATCCACGCGCCATGCTGGACAACAACGACGCTCACCGCTTTTTTCAGGCTTTGGGCGACAGCCTGATCACAGGCCCGACGCTGACCAATGTGAACGACTTCAGGGCAGTGCTGATCGGCTAGTTCGCTGGTGATTGCCTGCGTGGCGGGCTGTCGGCGGTGGCTGAAGTCGTCTTGTCAGCCGCCGAGCCACGCAGCCAGCCCAAACAGCACTGGCAGCACCAGCAAGCTCGCCCACAGGCCGCCCCTGATCATCTGGCGTTGCGGCACATGCCCGCTGCCATAAATGATGGCGTTGGGCGGGGTAGCCACCGGCAGCAGAAAAGCACACGATGTGGCCATGGCGACCACCACAGCGATGGACATGCCGTCAATCTGCGGGGCCATGCCCATGAACAGGGGCACCAGCAGCGCCGCGCTAGCGGTATTGCTGGTCACTTCGGTGAGCAACATGGCAAACAGAATCATCAGCACAAGGCTGACCAGCACCGGCATCAGCAAAAACAAACCACCCACCTGCCCGGCCAGCCATGCCCCGGCGCCACTCTCGGACAACACCCGGCTCAAGGTCAGGCCGCCGCCAAACAACAGCAGCACGCCCCAGTCGGCGCTACGCTCGATGTCCTTCCACCAGGCCAGCCCCAGCGCATACAGCAAAACCAGCGCAAAGATGGCAACGGCCGCATCATAAGCACGACCAATCTCCAGCCAGTCATTGATGGGACCGCCAAACACCCACAACAACACCGCCAGCAAAAAAACGCCCAGCATCATGCTGTGCGAGCGTGTCCATTGCATGTGCTGGTCAGTTGCCGCAACCTTGACATCCATATCGAAGCTGGGCCGAAACGCCAACCTCAGCGCCACCTCAACCAGCGGCAGCATCAGCACCACCACCGGCAGCCCAATCATCAACCATTGCGCAAAGCTGATGTTGGCGCTGGCAGCAGCGATGGCATTGGGTGGGCTGCCGACCAGGGTGCCCAAGCCACCCACATTGGCCGAAAACGCCACCCCAAGCAGCACGTACAGATAGGTTTTTCGATAATGTGTCGGGTCGAGTGGTGACAACAAACCAAGCGCCAGCGGCAGCATCATCGCGGCGGTGGCGGTGTTGCTGATCCACATCGACAATGCCGCTGTCAGCCAGAACAGATAGCGCGCCGCCACATCCAGCCGGTTGCCAGCCTTGCGAATCACCCAGGTGGCCATCCAGCGATCCAGCCCCTGCTCTTGCAAGCCGGCGGCCAGCGCAAAGCCACCCAAAAACAGAAAGATCACCGGGTCGGCAAACTGCAGCAATGCCTGATCCAGGGTCAGCACACCACTCAAGGCCGCCAGTAGCGGCACCAGAAGCGCAGTCACCGTGACATGGAGCGCCTCGCTGACCCATAGCCAGGCCACCGCCACCATGATCGCCAACCCTGTTCCTGCCTGCCCGATGAGCGGTGATAGCCATGCATCAAGGCCGAAAAAAAGCAAAGTGGCCACGGAAAGATTGATCACGCGTTGAACTGGCAAGCAAAAACTCCTGTACTGGTTTGGGTGATACGTCAGTTTCATTGGCGTCTCGAACAAGCTCTGAGCCCAAAAAACGCTCTCATAGAATCAATGATTTGCGGCGCTGTTTTGCCGAAAGTTGAAGTTCTTCGAGTTGCCCTGAATTGTATCGACCTCATGGTCAGTCTTTTGTTAAGAAACTAAAACATCAGGGAACCAAGCGCAAACAGACGCCTCTGTAGCAGTGAACCAGTTTCTGCAATATCCCGATTTGCCATATCCATATACCTTGGCGCTGTTTCATTCGGCGGCAGACCTCCACTATTCTGATCATCCCTCAACAGGAATACCAATCATAATCATGGCCAGCTTTGTCACCGAACGCGTACTCAGCGTGCACCACTGGAACGAAACCCTGTTCAGTTTCCGCACCACCCGCAATCAGGGTCTGCGGTTCGAAAACGGTCAGTTCGTCATGATCGGCCTGGAAGTTGACGGCCGTCCGCTCACCCGGGCCTACAGCATCGCCAGCCCCAACTACGAAGAACATCTGGAGTTTTTCAGCATCAAGGTGCCAGATGGTGCGCTCACCTCGCGCTTGCAACATCTTTGCGAGGGCGACCCCATCGTGGTCAGCAAAAAGCCCACCGGCACCTTGGTTCTGCACGACTTGCGCCCCGGCAAACACCTCTATCTGCTGGCGACAGGAACCGGCTTGGCGCCGTTTCTCAGCGTCATCCAGGACCCGGAAACCTACGAACGCTTCGACAAGGTGGTGCTCATTCATGGTGTGCGCTTTGCCTCTGAGCTGGCCTACACCGAGCTGATTACCCAGGTTTTGCCACAGCACGAGTTTCTGGGTGACGAGATCCGCGAGAAGCTCATCTACTACCCTACGGTCACCCGCGAACCCTTCAAGCACAACGGACGCGTGACCACGCTCATGGAATCTGGCAAATTGTTTGCTGATATCGGCTTGCCAGCGCTTGACCCCGCCACCGATCGTGTCATGATCTGCGGCAGTCCGGCCATGCTGGCTGACTGCTGCGCGCTGCTGGATGCACATGGATTCGAGGTTTCACCTCGCATTGGCGAACCCGGCGACTACGTGATCGAACGCGCTTTTGTCGACAAATAAACAAGCCGGCACGCCCTGATCACATACTTTGTAGGCTGCAGTCACGCAGATGGGCCTGCCGGATGAACAAGAACCAAGGCAGGCAAATTGACCTCACCCCGACCGCTGCGCATTCTCTTCTCTCTGCTTGCCCCTTATCGCACGCGTGTCGCCATTGCAGCGCTGGCGCTCATGGTGGCCGCCATGGCCATGCTGGCGGTGGGTCAAGGTTTGCGTGCCGTCATAGACCAAGGCTTTTCGGCAAACGATCCGGCGTGGCTGGATCGTTCGCTGGCAGCCATGTTCGGCATCATCGTGCTGCTCACCATCGCCACCTTTGTGCGCTTCTACAACGTGTCATGGTTGGGCGAGCGCATTACCGCAGACCTGCGTGAGCGGGTCTTTTCGCACCTGCTCAGCCTGCCGCCGTCGTGGTTCGAGGCCGGGCGCACCGGTGACGTGATATCCCGGCTGACCTCGGACACCGCGCAGATTGAAAGCACCGTGGGCTCCAGCCTGTCGATTGCCTTGCGCAACAGCCTGATGCTGGTGGGTGGTTTGCTGATGATGTTCTCCACCAGCCTCAAGCTCAGCCTGCTCACTGTGGTGGGCGTGCCGCTGGTCGTTGTGCCCATCATTCTTTATGGCCGCAAGGTGCGCAAGCTCGCGCGCGAAAGCCAGGATCGCATCGCCGAGTTGGGCAACCGCATTGACGAAACCGTGCACGAGATCCGCATCGTGCAGGCTTATGGTCATGAAGGCGAAGACCGTCGCCACTTTGGCGAGCTGGTTGCCGCCAGCTTTGCCACCGCGCAGCGTCGCATACACAACCGCTCCATGCTGGTCGCCGCCGTCATGCTGCTGGTGTTCGGGGCAATCGCCTTCATTCTGTGGATTGGCGGCCATGATGTGCTCGATGGGCGCATTACCGCTGGTCAACTGTCAGCCTTTGTGTTCTATGCAGCATTGGTTGCAGGCAGCGTAGGTGCGCTGTCGGAAGTGTGGGGCGATCTGCAACGGGCGGCGGGTGCCACCGAGCGGCTGATGGAAATCCTGCAAGCCACTCCGGCAGTGGCCTCTCCCGCATCCCCGCAAGCCTTGCCCGAGCCACCGCGCGGCGAACTGCGTTTTGAGTCGGTCGGCTTTCACTACCCCAGCCGTCCAGACAGCCCGGCGTTGGTCGATTTTTCGCTTACAGTGTCAGCGGGCGAAACCGTGGCGCTGGTTGGCCCCTCTGGTGCAGGCAAGAGCACCGTGTTTCAGTTGCTGCTGCGCTTTTACGACCCGGATACGGGGCGCATCACCCTGGACGATGTCGCGCTGACCGACGCCGAACCCTTGCAACTGCGCTCGCGCCTTGCGCTGGTGCCGCAGGAGCCGGTGATCTTTGCGGCCAGCGTGCTGGAAAATGTGCGCTACGCCCGACCGCAGGCGACGCTGGAAGAGGTCAAAAAAGCGTGCGAAGCCGCCTGGGCACATGAATTTGTCGAACGCCTTCCCGATGGCTACGACACCGACCTGGGCGAACGCGGTGTACGCTTGTCCGGCGGGCAGCGTCAGCGCATTGCCATTGCCCGCGCCATCCTGGCAGACCGTCCGGTGTTGCTGCTGGACGAAGCCACGTCGGCGCTGGATGCCGAGAGCGAACGTCTGGTGCAGGCGGCGCTGACCGGCCTGATGGAAAACCGTACCACGCTGGTCATCGCACATCGTCTGGCTACCGTGCAAAAGGCCGACCGCATCATCGTCATCGACGCCGGTCGCATTGTCGAAACCGGCACCCACGCCGAGTTGATTGACGCCGATGGTGTTTACGCACACCTTGCGCGACTGCAGTTTGCTGGTTGATACTGGCAGGCTGAACAAGTCAGGAGACTCAAGCACATGCACACAACACTGGTCATCACCCTCATCACCGACGACAGGCCGGGGCTGATTGGCGAGCTTTCCGCGCTGGTTTCGGCACACGACGCCAACTGGCTTGAATCGTCTTTTGCCCAGTTGGCGAGCAAGTTTGCCGGCATCATCAGGCTCAGCGTACCGGCTGAAAAATGCGACGCCCTGTTGGCAGCGCTGCGCAGTCGCACCGACCTGAAGCTGAACATCGAGGCAGTCACAAACGAGATTCTCAATGCTAATCCCGATCAACAATTCCGCAGCCTCGCGCTGTCGTTGATTGGTCACGACCGCATTGGCATTGTGCGCGAAATCACCCAGGTGCTGGCTGGTCATGGCATCAACATCGAGCGTTTTGACAGCGCTGTATGCAGTGGTGCCATGTCTGCAGAGCTCATGTTCGAGGCCGAGCTCGACCTGCAGATTCCTGCCCCGCTTGACATCTCCCTGTTGCAAGCTGATCTTGAACGCCTGTCAGCCGATCTGATGGTCGATATCAAGCTGTCAAACTAGCCAACATTTTACAGCGACTGTCTCCGGCTCTTCTGCAGTGGTAAGCTTTCACCCCTCTTGAACCAACCCAACTCAGGCAACTCATGGCTCAGTACGTCATGTCCATGCTGCGCGTGAACAAGATTGTTCCGCCCAAGCGACAGATCATCAAGGATATATCCCTCTCGTTTTTTCCCGGCGCCAAGATCGGTTTGCTGGGTCTGAACGGCTCCGGCAAATCCACCGTGTTGCGCATCATGGCTGGCGCAGACAAGGAATACGACGGCGAAGTGCAGTGGCAGCCGGGTGTGCGCATCGGCTATCTGGCCCAGGAGCCGGAGCTTGACCCGGCCAAAACGGTTAAGGAAGAGGTCGAATCCGGTTTGGGCGAAGTCGCAGAAGCGCGTCAGAAGCTTGAAGAGGTTTACGCGGCCTACGCCGAACCCGACGCCGACTTTGACAAACTTGCCGAAGAGCAGGCCAAATACGAAAACATCCTGGCTGCTGCTGGCAGTGATATCGAAAACCAGATGGAAATCGCCGCTGACGCGTTGCGCCTGCCGCCGTGGGATGCCGTCATCGGCAAGCTGTCGGGCGGTGAAAAGCGGCGCGTTGCCTTGTGCAAGCTGCTGCTGTCGCGCCCAGACATGCTGTTGCTGGACGAGCCAACCAACCACCTTGACGCCGAATCGGTGGAATGGCTCGAACAATTCCTGACCCGCTTTCCGGGCACCGTGGTGGCAGTCACCCACGACCGCTACTTCCTCGACAACGCCGCCGAGTGGATTCTTGAACTCGACCGTGGCCACGGCATACCCTGGAAGGGCAATTATTCATCTTGGCTGGAGCAAAAAGGCGACCGACTGGCCAAGGAGTCCAAGCAAGAAGCCGCCCACATGAAGGCGATGAAGCAGGAGCTGGAATGGGCTCGCTCCAACCCCAAGGCGCGCCAGGCCAAATCAAAAGCGCGCCTGTCGCGCTACGAGGAGATGGCCAGCGTTGAATATCAACGCCGCAACGAAACCCAGGAGATATTCATTCCGCCCGGCGAGCGCCTTGGCGACAAGGTCATTGAGTTCGACAACGTCAGCAAGGCCTTTGGTGACAAGTTGCTGATGGAAAATGTCAACTTCAGCGTGCCGGCGGGTGCAATCGTTGGTGTCATCGGTCCAAACGGTGCAGGCAAATCCACCCTGTTCAAAATGATTCAGGGCATGGACAAACCGGACACCGGCGACGTGGTGATCGGACCAACCGTCAAGATCGCCGCGGTGGACCAAAGCCGCGAAGGTCTGGCCAACGACAAGACGGTTTTTGAAGCCATCGCGGACGGTGCCGATGTGTTGACCGTGGGCAGATTCGAGATGCCCAGCCGTGCCTACATCGGGCGCTTCAACTTCAAGGGCGGTGATCAGCAGAAGATTGTCGGCAACCTGTCAGGCGGCGAACGCGGCCGCTTGCATCTGGCCAAGACGCTGATTGCTGGCGGCAACGTGCTGTTGCTGGACGAGCCATCCAACGACCTTGACGTGGAAACCCTGCGCGCCCTTGAAGACGCCTTGCTGGAGTTTGCGGGTTGCGCGATGATCATCTCGCACGACCGCTGGTTTCTGGACCGCATCTGCACCCATATTCTGGCGGCAGAAGGCAACTCACAGTGGGCCTTTTTTGAAGGCAACTTCCGCGAATACGAAGAAGACAAAAAGAAGCGGCTTGGCGAAGAAGCCGCCAAGCCGCAGCGCATCCGCTACAAGCCGATCACGCGTTAAGTGTTCTGACTGCGGTCCAGCGCTCGCTGGGCCGCCAGTCGCTTATCCATTGCGCCACTTCGGCCGCCGGCATTGGTTTGGCAATCGCATAGCCCTGCCCCAGTTCGCAACCCAACTGAATCAGCAACTCACCGTGGGCTTCGCTCTCCACGCCTTCGGCCACCACCTCACGCTGAAAGCTGGCGCCCAAGCCGATCACCCCGCGCAAAATAGCCAGATCGTCTTCATCGTCAAGCATGTCGCGCACAAAGCTGCGGTCTATCTTCAGAATGTCCACCGGCAGCTTTCGCAGATACAGTAGTGACGAATAGCCGGTGCCAAAATCATCCAGTGAAAACCGCAAGCCCAGCGCCCGGCCATCCGTCATGACGCGCGTCACATGGACGAGATCTTCCAGTGCGCTGGTCTCCAGCACTTCGAGTTCGAGGTTTTGAGCCAACACTTTGGGGTATCGCGCCAGTGATGTCTGCAGAAGCTCAATGAAGCGTGGCTGTGCTAACTGCAAACCATCCACGTTGATGCTGACCGTCAAATCAAGCCCCAGCACACGCCACACATCGAGCTGGCGAATGGCTTCATCAATCACCCACTCGCCAATCTCCACCATCAGGCCATGGCCATTCAAAAGCGGCAAAAACTCGACAGGCGGCAACAAGCCCCGATCAGGGTGTTGCCAGCGTAGCAAAGCCTCGACACCAATGACCGTGCCCTTTCGCATGTTCACTCGTGGTTGATAGTGCAACACCAGTTCATTGTCGTTTATGGCCTTGCGGATGCGCTCGGTTTCCTCATGGCGTCCTCGCATAACACGGTCAAGCGCGGCATCAAAGGTGTGAAAGCGATTCTTGCCAGCCAGCTTGGCCTGATACATGGCCTGGTCGGCCTGTCGCAAAAGCTGTTCCGCATCGATGGTGTCAGCCTGTGGGAAAAAGCTCACGCCAATGCTGGCAGACACTTGCAACCAGATGTCGCCCACTGCCACCGGTTCGGACGCTGCCAAAAGCAAACGACGCAGCAGCTTCTGGCAGGCAGCCGGATCAGCAAGGTCAATCAGCACCGCCACAAACTCATCACCACCAAGGCGGGCAAGCGTATCGCCCTCTCGCAGCGCCTTTTTCAGACGGGCAGCAATTTCGACCAGCAGGCTATCGCCAACATCGTGACCGTGGGTATCGTTGACTGCCTTGAAACCGTCGAGATCCAGCATCACCAACGCGATCTGATTGTCGCGTCGCTGGGCCTGTGCCATGGCAGTTCTGAGCCTGTCAGCCAGCAGGGCTCGGTTTGGCAGCCCGGTGAGCATGTCGTAATGGGCAATGTGCTCAAGCTGCTGCTGATACTCCTTTTGCATGCTGATGTCAGAAAACAACCCGACAAAGCGCTCGATATCACCGTTCGCACCGCGTACTGCGCTAATGGTGAGTAGTTCAGCAAAGATTTCACCGTTCTTGCGGCGGTTCCAGACCTCACCAAACCATGATCCGGTGGACAGCAACGCGTGCCACATGGTCGAGAAGAATCTTGCGTCGTGACGCCCGGACTTGAGTATGCGCGGCGTACGCCCCAGCACTTCAGCTCGTTCAAATCCGGTAATCCGTGTAAACGCGTCATTGACGTCGAGAATATAGCCGGCACGATCGGTGATCAGAATGCCCTCGTTGGCATGCTCAAACACACTTGCAGCCTGCTGCAATTGCGCCTCGGCCTGCTTGCGACTCTCGATGTCATAACAAAACCCGATGTAATCGATGAAGCGTTCACCCAAGTCATAACGGGGGTTTCCCTGATCGATTATCCAGCGGTAGCCGCCGTCGGCATGACGCAGCCGGTATTCGACAACGAATGGCTCGCGCCGATCAAAATGGCTGTTGAACACATCCAGACAGCGCTCCAGGTCGTCAGGATGAACTCCTTCGCCCCAACCGTCGCCCAGTTCCTGCCCGAGTGTTCTGCCGGTAAAACGCAACCATGGTTCATTGAAATAGTTGCACTTCTTGTCTACCCCGGCTGTCCAGATCAAGGCCGAACCACCGTTAGCCAGTGTCCGGAAATGATGCTCCTGCTCAACCAGCCCTTTTTCGAGCCGTTCACGTCTGGCCACCGTCACCAGCAATCC
The DNA here is from genome assembly GCA_036734105.1 of Azoarcus sp. Classification (GTDB taxonomy): domain Bacteria; phylum Pseudomonadota; class Gammaproteobacteria; order Burkholderiales; family Rhodocyclaceae; genus Azoarcus_F. Next base: position 23,290 of record DAIMZH010000034.1, read on the forward strand.
GGCAACCAGCGACAACAAAAACTCTTCGTCACTACCAAAGTTGAGACGCGTGCTCAATGAGTCCAGCCCGACGAAGCCCAGACAACGACCATGGTCCATCAACGGCATGGTCAGCAGACTGACTACCCCCCGCCGCTGCAGACTGTGCTTCAGATGTCCTTCTGGCAGCAGGGCAACCTCATTGATCCTGATTGGCTTACCCTTGCGGTGCAAGTCACACCATTCGGGCACTTGCGCTATTGGAATATCCTGAAGCTGGTCCTGCGCCGCGACCACACCTTGCGCGCACCATTCGTGAGTGTTGCTTGTGACCCCGCGAATCCAGTCGTAACTGAACACATATGCCCTATCCGCCGACAGAAAAGCACCTATCTGTCCGAGTGACTCTGTGACGGCATGGCTGAGTTTGCCAAGCGGGACGTCGATGAAGGACTGCGACAACGATTGAATCAAGTGCCGGTAGGCAGCGTCGCGTTCCAGAAACACCATCGCCTTGCGCAAACCATGTTCGGCTTCGCTTCGCTGGATCTCCGAAGCCATGCGGTCGACAAACACCCGCAGCATGGAAGGTGCCAGCGAGCGGGCAAGATCGGGTAAGGGGTGGTGGCCCAGAGTCACCAGAATGCCCAGGGGGATTCCCTGACGATCAAACAGTGTGCAACCGGCATACGAGACAACGCCACGTTTGGTCAGCGCCAGGTCTTCAGGGAAACGCTGCTGAACCTGGTCGCGATAACACACCACACCAACACGCAAAACCTCTGCGCACGGAGAGCCCGCCAGATCATAGGTGAAAGGGGTTAGCGCTCTGTCACCATCCCATCCGGTATTGACCTCAATGGATTGACTGTCAGCGTGGTATCGGCCCACAAAAGCCATGTCGGTTCCCAGACTCTCCGCGAGCAGGCGGCAAGCACTCTGGAAGAAGGCGGTTCCTTCAAGACGCACCAGCGACTGATTTGATGCCATCAGCGTGCGTTTGAGCAGACTGGCCGACAGCAGATGCAGCACCCTCGCCTGCACGGCTGGAACCGAAACCGGCTTGGTCAGAAAATCATCGGCTCCAAGCTGCAAACCACGCACCTCGGTCTCCGGGCGGTCATCCGCGGTGATCAGAATAACCGGTATGTCGCGCCCCCAGTCGCTGTCACGCAGACGTCGCAAGGTCTCCAACCCGTCCATTACCGGCATCATGATGTCGAGAAGAATCAGGTCCGGGTGCGCCTCACGTCCGATCATCAAGGCGTCGGCGCCCGAGGTGGCGATCAGCAAGTCATGGTTTTCGGCGAGTGCTTCGCACATCATGTGCAAATTGGCCGGCAAGTCGTCTACCAGCAGTATCTTGGGCCGAAGCGTCATGTCACACGCTTCCTTTGGCTCTGGAGGCCTTTAAGCGACCGAGACGATCAATGGCATCCGCAAAACGGAAAGCCTGCAGGTCAGCCGCCACCTCATCAACCTCCTCGTCAAGCGAAGTGTGCTTGACGAGTGCTTCGACAAGCTTGAACTGTTTTATGGCATCGAAACGACCCTGGGACAGCAAGGGCAGCAAGGTATCGAGTTGCGCGGTCAAGGCGTCCCAGTCGGGCTGGGACATTGGGTTGGTCAAAACGGATGCTTTAGATTCAGCCGCAATCGAGTTGTCGCTCAGCCATTGGGACAACACAGCCACCAGTTGATCGGCCTTGACCGGCTTCGACAGGTAATCGTCCATGCCTGCATCAAGGCAGCGTACCCTGTCTTCGGCAAAAGCGTTGGCGGTCAGCGCCACCACGGGTACACGCGGTATGCCTTCATCCCGCTCCCAATCACGCAGCACATGTGTCGCCATGCACCCATCCATCACCGGCATTTCCATATCCATCAGCACAAGGTCGAACTTGTCTGCCTCCGCCTTGTAACGCTCCACACCATCAGCGCCATTCATGGCCAGCACGCTATCAAGCCCAAGGCGGCGCAACATGGCCTGTATTACCCGGCAGTTTACCTGATTGTGTTCTACCACCAGAATGCGTCCACGCAAAGTTGCCATGTCGACTGCCCGACGTACGGTCCGGCTGCGATCCGAATCGGCATTGACTGCAAGCGGGTCGGTATTTTTTTCAAGCGTAACAGTGAACCAGAACCGGGAGCCTTTGCCGAGATCGCTTTCTACCCCCGCGCTGCCACCCATTGCCTGGGCCAGGCTGGCCACAATAGCCAAACCCAAGCCTGTTCCACCATGTTGTCGGGTGGTGGAGCTGTCGAGTTGGCTGAAGGGTTTGAACAACTCGTGAAGACGCCTGGGCTCGATACCGGGCCCGGTATCCGCCACCGAAAACTCGATGTTGACCAAGTTGTCCTGCCTGGACAGCACGCGGGCCACGACATTGACGCTGCCCTTCGAAGTGAACTTGATGGCATTGTTCATCAGGTTGTTCAAGGCCTGCGCCATGCGGTAAGCATCGCCTCGATAAGTCTCACCGGCAGGACCTTGCCAATCGACGAACAGCCCAAGGCCTTTGTCATTGGCCAGGCTGACAAACAAACCACGCGACTCCTGCAAAATACCCGGAGGGTCAATGACACCGTCTTCCAGCGTGAGTGCGTTTGATTCGACTTTGGACAAATCAAGCACATCGTTAAGCAGACTGAGCAATTGCTGTCCGGATTGCAGGATGGTGCGTGCATTGTCGCGGAAACGTTCGATGGATGAATCGTCATCTATCAGCATCAACTGCGCCATGCCAAGAATGCCGTTGAGAGGCGTACGGATCTCGTGGCTCATGGTCGCCAGGAAACGGCTCTTGGCAATGTTTGCCGCTTCTGCTGCCTGGGTAGCTCTCACCAGGTCGGTGATGTCGACACGAAAGCCAACAATATGCCCCGCTGGCGTTGTTCTCTCGATGATGCGCACCCAGCGATCATTATCGGTGTGCTGAATCATCATCTGACCATTGCGGTGCAAGGCCATCCGACGCGTCACCCAGTCGTCAGCGGTCTCTCCCTCCTTCAAATCCGGTGCACCTCGCGCCACCCATGTACGCACGATCTCTTCAAAGCTCACACCTGGGCGCATCAGATCGGACACAGAGGGATAGACTTCGCGGTAGCGTTCGTTGCACAACAACAGACAATCATTTTCGTCATAAATGACGAAAGCCTCGCCTATCGTATCGATGGCAGACTGAAGGATTTCCTGACTACGCCTTAACTCCAGTTCGGTGCGTTTGCGGGCGGTGATGTCGAGTGCGGTGCCCAGCACCCGGCCGCCTTGAGCACGTGACAGATCGGCACGCTCGCGAATCCAGCGCACTTCTCCTTCGACCAGAATACGGTGTTCAATCTCGTAAATTCCACCACTTGCCAAGGCCGCTTGCCAGGCATCGGTCAATGCTTCCCTGTCGTCCGGATGCACACAGCTTGTGAATGCCCCGGTGTTGAGTGTCACCGCAGTGCCCTCCGGCAAACCGAACAGTCGGTAAGTCTGGGCCGACCATTCCAGCTTGCCGCTGTCAAGGTCGATCACCCAGTGCCCGACACCGGCAACCGCTTCGGACTCGGTCAAAAACTCGATGGCCTCGCCTAGTTCATGTGTGGTGAGCACTTGAGAACTGACATCCACGCCGAACACCGACAGATATCGCCGCTCGGCAGTTTGCACCGGCACCACCGAGACCAGCACATTGATCATTTGTCCATCATGACCAACATGAACTGCCTCAAAGCTGGCTCTTTCTCCCGCCTGCGCCTTGGCAATGCAATGGCGTAGTGCCGGCTTGTCCTTATCCTGCCACCAAGCGGTGTCCTCAAACAGCTTTCCGAGCACCGCCTCTGCCGGCTGATTTATTACGTCAAGCGCAAACCGGTTGATCTCGACCAGTCGCGTTTGCTCGTCCAGCACACCCGCCAGAAAACTGGATTGCTCAAACAAGGAAGCAAACAGCGCTTCGCGGTATTGGAGCTGCTCGTGGACTGCCTGCAAAGCTGACTCGGCCTGTTTGCGTCGCCGGATCAAAAACAGCAGCACACCCGAAAACAGCAAAGACGCCATCAGGCCCAACCCTAGCGCGACTGCCATTGCCCGATCGCTTTCGCCAAGCTCGTGCGACAGCGCCGGCGCCGTCCATAGCGAGGTCAAAAAAAACAGCCCGAATGACCACCACAGGTGACCATCCGGGGCGCTAAGAATGCTGCTATTGCACTTCGGCTTGCTTCGGGTTGGGCTTTCGCGCATCGCATACAACGCTGAATGTTAACTTGACCCCAATCTTACCACCAGCACGGGTCAACGTCGGCAGTTCAAGTGGGTCACCTGAAAAATGCGCGTCAGCATGTGCAATGCATCACGACTTATCTCGTTTAAGTTGCTTGAGCAACGCGACACCCTTCTTTCTTTGTTCATGCAGAATGCGTCGTTTGAGCGCGATCCCCTCTTTGTCGGAATCAACCGCATCGTCCCGCAATTGTGCGTCAAGCTCTTGTTCATGCTGCTTCATTTCCTGAAGCAAAGTCTTCAGTTTTTTGCGCTTGACCTCGCGCGCTCTTCGCTCCGGCGATAGCAATACCGCCGCCCTGTCAAGAAGTGTGCTGAGCTTCATTTTCCACTCCCGGATTGTCTGGCCGGGCCTGCTCGGGCAGATCGGCGATTCGTTCGGCGGTTTCGCCCTGCCAGCGAACAATCTCAAAACTGCCATCAAGGTGCTCGACCACTGCACTGCAGGTATCAACCCAGTCGCCGCAATTCAAATATCGGATGTTGTCCACCATGCGGTCTTCCGGCCAGTGGATGTGACCGCATATCACGCCATCCACCTGGTGCTGTTGCGCGGCATGAACCAATGAGTGCTCAAAGTCGAAGATGAAACCTACCGCCTTCTTGACCTTCTGCTTGGCATACCCGGCAAGCGACCAATAGCCAGGTCTGCGCAACAAGCGGCGCAAGCGAGACAACCAGTGATTGAGGGAAACCAGCGCGTTATAGGCCACATCGCCCAACAAGGCCACCCAACGGTGGTGGCGTGTCACCTCGTCATATTCATCGCCATGCACCAGCCAGTAGCGCTTGCCGTCAGCGGCCACATGAATCCACTCGTTTTCCACCCGAATGTCACCAAAGGTGTTGCCTGCATATTCGCGCAAGGCTTCGTCGTGGTTGCCCGGAATCAGCGTCACCTGCTCGCCATGACGTGCCCGGCGAAGGATCTTTTGCACCACCGTGTTGTGGCTGCGCGACCAGTGAATGCTGCGGCTCATTGCCCAGAAGTCGACAATGTCGCCGATCAGGTAAAGATATTGGGCTTCGTACTCGCGCAGGAATCCGAGCAGACGCTCTGCCTGGCAAGCACGTGTGCCCAGATGAATATCGGACAGAAAGATCGTCCTGACCTGCTTCATTGAGCTCGCCCCGGTATCTGTCTGCCGCGACGCTTTAACGCTTTGATCGGTAACGTGTCAGCGGCCACATCAACCCGCGTGGCAACTTCGGCCAGGCGGTTGGCAAAGCCCTCGGTAACACATTCCCAATCCAGCTCTCTGACACGCTCACGCGCGGCAGCGCCCATCTGCTCGCGCCACTCCGGCTGCGCGGCCAAATGCACTGCTGCCGCCACATAGGCTTCATCGTCACCCAACGGCACACGCACACCGTTTGCACCGTCGTCCATCACTTCAAGCGCGGCAGCATAGTCAAAGGCCAACACCGGCAGCCCGCTCGCCATGCCCTCCAGCGTCACATTGCCAAAGGTTTCGGTGATGCTCGGGAACAGCAGCACATCACTGGATGCATAATGTTCTGCCAGCAACACGCCCTGCCGACTGCCGGCAAAGATCACGTCGCGATGGCGGCGTTCCAGCCTGGCCCGCAGCGGGCCATCGCCCACCAATACCAGCCGTGCAGTCGGCTGAGCGACGCGTATGGCATTGAAGGCCCTGAACACCAGCTCGATGTTTTTCTCGGCCGCCAGCCGCCCGACATGACAGACCACCACATCCGATGCTTCAACACCCCAACTGCGACGCAACAATTCACTGCGCCGCGCAGGCGAAAACAAGTGGCAATCCACACCGCGCGACACCACCTCAACAGTGTGATAACCAGTGCCTTTCAAGTGCAACTGCATCTGTCGTGTCGGCACATGGGTCTCGGCGGTCAGGTTGTGAAACCAGCGCAGATACCGACTCACCGCCGAACTCAGCCACGACAAACCGTAATACTGGCTGTAATGGTCAAAATTGGTATGAAAACCTGAGGTCACCGGTAGCCCAAGTCGCTTTGCCACCAGCACCGCAGCCAGTCCAAGCGGACCTTCGGTCACCACATGCACCACATGCGGGCGCTCCCGCTTCCATGCGCGATAAAGCCGCAGTGCCGCCGGCATGCCAAGCCGCAGCGAGGCATAGCCGGGAATCGGCATGGACGGCATCAAGCACTCGCGAAAGCCCGGTTCAGCAGCCGCCACGTCCTTCCGCGACTGACGCGGCCGAAACAAGATCACCTTGTGCCCAAGGGCGATCAGCCCTTCAACCAGCCGACACACGGACTTGGCGACACCGTTGATCTCGGGTAAGTAGGTTTCGGTCACCACCGCAACCTTGAGGCAGGCACGCGCTGTGTTGGCAAACAATGGCATGGATGGTGGCATAACATTCGTGAGCATGATGTGAGACTAGCCACCGTCTGAGACAACATTGTTACAGCCGGGTTAAGCTCATGTGACAGTCGGCCGCGCAGGCCAGAGCGCCGACGCGGCCGACTGTCATAGCGCCGCAACCTTGGCATGTCACCTTATCGCGCTGCAACCGTCTGTCGCCACTTCACCCACGCCCTGTAGTGGCTGCGACGACAACCGCCGGATAAGGATGATATGAGCCGCAAGTTGCGCGTATTAATGGTTTCAGACGTGTACTTTCCTCGCGTCAATGGCGTGTCGACGTCCATCGAAACCTTTCGCCACCGGCTACACCAGGCCGATATCGACACCACACTGATCGCGCCGCAATATGCCGCCGAATCAAGCGAGTCAGCCGATCTCATCCGGATTCCGTCCCGACCGGTTCCTCGCGACCCCGAAGACCGCATCATGCGCTGGCGAGCGCTGCAGCAAGCCTGCGAGAAGCACATGCCGACGCATGATCTGGTGCATGTCCAGACTCCGTTTCTGGCCCACTACGCCGCCAACGCCGCCGCACGCCGTCACCACAAACCGGTCGTGCTCACCTATCACACCTTGTTCGAGGAATACCTGCAGCACTACGTCCCGCTGGTACCGGCTGCCCTGCTGCGCAGCGCCGCACGCAGCCTGTCGCGCTCGCAATGCAACGCTGTGAACGCGGTCATCGTCCCGTCGTCTGCCATGCAACAACGCCTGCTGGACTACGGCATCACCACCCCCCAGCACATCCTGCCCACCGGCATCTCGCTGGAACGCTTCAGGCCAGTTGCTCCAGACGGCTTCAGAGCCGCCCATGACATCCCGCAAAACGCCACCGTCGCCCTGTTTGTCGGGCGGGTTGCGCACGAAAAAAACCTCGACTTCCTCATCGACAGCACTGCCATCGCCATCCGCCAGCAACCCAATCTCGTGCTGGTCATCGCAGGCGAAGGCCCGGCCCGCGCAGCTCTTCAGAGCAAAGTGACCAAGAGCGGGCTGAGCGCCAACATCCGCTTCGTAGGCTACCTGGACCGCCAGCACGAACTCGCCCGCTGCTACGCCGCCGCCGACCTGTTCGTCTTCGCATCCCGCACCGAAACCCAGGGACTGGTCCTCATCGAAGCGATGGCCTGCGGCCTTCCGGTGCTGGCACTGGCCGAAATGGGCACACGCGACATCCTGAAGCCGGACAGCGGCGCCATCATCGGCCAAGACCCCCTCCCCGCCTTTGCCGACCAGCTCGCCCAGCTCGCCGCCGACCCGGTGCTGCGCAAAAACCTTGCCACCCAGGCCATAAGCTACAGCCGCGAATGGTCGGATCAGGCCATGGCAGAGCGACTCGCCGTCCTTTATCACAGCCTTGCAAAACCACGAAGCGCCAGCAACCCACACCAGCAGACCGCCAGGTCATTGCACAAAATTTGAGCAGGCCCACTTTTACCAGCGCGTACAAGCACTTCGCTGCGTTGCCCCAAGCTTATCCACAGGATTCCACACGCTGAGTGTGTATTACTTCACACATCACACGAGCGTAGCCAGCCAGCGGCAGGTCAAAAAACTGCGCGCCATGCTGTAACGCAACACAAAGCCTGTGCTATCATCCGCCCCGCGCCGGCATAGCTCAGTTGGTAGAGCAACCGCCTTGTAAGCGGTAGGTCATCTGTTCGAGTCAGATTGTCGGCACCAGACAATGCTTAAGTTTGAAGTTCCCGGAATTTTAAAGAAGCTTTTCAAAAGTATTTCTCAAAAATTCTTGACACAAAAGCAGCTTCAAACTATAGTTTTGTTTCTCCGACGCGGGGTGGAGCAGTCCGGTAGCTCGTCGGGCTCATAACCCGAAGGTCACAGGTTCGAATCCTGTCCCCGCAACCAGTTTTAAGCAGTAAAGCCAATCACTTAACGGTGGTTGGCTTTTTGCTTTGGGCACGGCGTTCTGTCTGTGCCCATCTTGTGCCCATCTCGTGCCCACGCCGCAACTACAAACGTCGAAAAACAGTACTCAGATAAACAAACTGAGTGCGATTATTGCGGCTGCGCCCAAATCACGGCCTCTCGCGATGCTTGCCGCTTCCATTCTCTACAGATTCATCTGGGATGTACTCAAAGAGTTCTGATAACTCACATGATCGTGGTGCAGGAGACCCGGGTGATGGGCGAGCAGGAAGAAGAGGCGAAGACGACCGAGTCGATTCGCAAAATCCAATGCAGTTCGGCTGTGATGTGGCGGACACTGAAATCGAGTCAGTGGGGATTCTCAAGGCAAGCAGTAGTCGCGCGTCGCAACTACGCTTGGTTGCTGAACCAGCGCGTGATTGCGGCCTCCATCGTTCTGTCGAGGATCATCTGCTCGCGAAGGCACAGCGAGCGCACGTTATTGGCGGTTTTGAGGCTCAGGCTCTTGGCATCGTCCTCGCCTTGGCCAAAGGTGTGCCCGCGCATCAACAGTCCGCGAAGGACCCAGTTGACGTCGAGTCGATTGCCAGCGTAGCCCGCCTCTCTGATGCGATCGCGCACGCGTTTGCCGGTTTCCTTCAAGTCAAAAGGGTGTTTTTGTACGTCCTGTTCAATGATGTGAAACAAGCCTCGATAGTCTTTGGGGCTCAGAAGCGGCACGCTAGAAACTTCGTGGATCTGGCTGGCAATTGGGAGAAGGTCCTGATCGTCGGTCCATTGTGCCGCATTCCCGTTGATGGGCTTGCTACTGCGGCCTGAGCCGGCAGCATGACAGTGCGGATCGCGTAGAACGCCCCCGCTGGATGCCCAATCGAATTCCAGAGGCATCAAATCGAGCGTCTCAACGAATTTGCGGAACGTGCCTTTGCCGTTCCAGTCCGCGGCGATCGTGCCGTGCTGAGTGGTGACTAGGCTCGCCAGCCGACTGCATTGAATCAAGCCAGATGACCTTGCGACTTCTTGTCGGATGAGATCGACGATCTCTTGGAGTTCTGTGTCTGGTGAACTCGACGGCGCAACGGTGGAAACGGCCGGTGGCGAATGCCGCCGCGGATCGTAGATGGTTCCGCCTCCGCTTGTCGTAATCTTGAGTGGTGCGAGACTCCATGACTCCAGGAGCCCACGAAAACTGCCGTAGCCGGCCCATGTCGACGCGTCCATATCGTCAACAGACGATAAGATTCGTGCGGCAAGCTTCGCCAGCGGCACTGGGCCCGAGGACTCCGCCACGGCTTGTTCAACGAGTCTGCGAGCGGAATTTGCCAGATCACGGTCGTCTGGTTCCTTCGATTGGGAAGACACAGCGCTTTCCGGTTGGGGGGTTTCTTCTTCGTCCTTGAACCCAAGTGCGCTGCGAACAAAATCATCCTGGTCGATGAGCAGATCAGCCGATGCACGGTAGGCGGCAGATGGGAAGCCAATCGCAAGGACTGTTGTGCGCCTATCCCAGCGGCGTAACCTGCGCAGTACGGGGGTGAAGTCAGCATCCGCGGAGAACACGATAAATTCGTCATAGCGGGTTTCGTGTTGAAGCAAATCGATAATGTCGAGCACCATGTGGATGTCGGTGCTGGTCTTCCCCTCACCCGTCAGCGCCGGACAATCGATGATTTCAAAACCGGCCAGATTGAAGGATGGCCGGAACCGCTGGTAGGCCTGCGGATTCAGATAGCAACGCCGCACCAAGACGCGCCTTCGCGCGTCCTTGGGAACGTGATCAGGCAACTCCAGGGATTGCACGATCCAGTTCATCCACTGGAGCGGATGCCGGGCAAAGCGGTCTGCGATGGCCTGATCGAGTTTGCGTAGGCCGGAATAAACATTGTCGAAATCGACGAAGAGAGCGCTTTTCAAGATTTTCCTTTACCAGTCATCTGCCAAAATGCTGCCCGCAGTAAGTGTCGCTATCCAGCGCAGATGAAATGACGGTCACGACTCCATGCGTACGAAATTATAACTGCCCACTCTTATCCGCATAACGATCTGGCTCCGAGCCGACTATCCCGGTAGCAGTCGTTTCAGATTCATTTCGTCCAACGATCGGCCCACAACCACTGCGGCAACCAGATCAGCGTGAAGACAAGCTGCGAACTTCAACTCGGTGCGCTGCGCCAGGCTCGCGCCAAACGCGGTCATGGCCGAACGCTCGACCGGGCGCTTAAGCAGTTCTGGTACTGGTAATCAACTGCTATAAGAATCATTTTGACGCGTACACGGGCTTGGTTCAGCCAGAACGCGCCAGCACTACCATGACATCAGCGAACACCGCCGAGTGCAGGCGTGTTCGGCTACGTCTTCCCGGAATCGACCAGTGTCAGGCAGCGCTAACTTCTGTCGCCCATCACCGACAGAAGCTATCTGAATTGGGCAGCCAATCGGATCGGACAACCAAAACCAACAAGTGCCGCGTAACGATTTATCATTCGGAGATGACAAATCCTTCCGGTTGGCTGGATGGATTTGTCCACCCGGGCGGACCAATATATCTTGCTGCGTGGTTGGAAACGACAAGGACGCCGATTGCGTATTTCAAACCTATGGCACTCAAGACACATGCTTTGATGTTTACTTCACTCCTTACGCTATGAGCGATTATTCTTCTGTGCGTTTCGGGAAGGCGGCCGAGCAACTCTTCCGCCGA
>DAIMZH010000035.1:0-33719 GCA_036734105.1 Azoarcus sp.
TTCAAAAAGCTTGGCCCCACCTGTGCGCTCATAAACAGCGAAATAACCGCTGTCAACAACATCAGGATCATGTATGTCTTTCCAAGCGCCCTGTGTATTGGCTTACCTTTTCTTTGCAACAACAGAAAGGTGCCGATGACAAATGCAGGAACAACGGTTGCTAGGTGAAGGTATGCAAGAAGTAGATAACTCATCGAAAAGCCTTGGGTTGTTCAGAAACCGGGTCATGTCGTGGTGGCAATGGTGGCAATGTGGTCAGACTCGATTGATTTGCATCACTTGAACATCTCAACGCAATCAATAGTGTGACGGAATTTCGTCCCGCAGGTCACCGTCGCCGGGGCATGTCCTGCAAGCGTTCAGCCAGTGAGTCTGATGTCGGTCTACCAAAGTGCCAAGGCGTAATGCTTGAGAATGTTGCTATCCGCAGTCAGCAAGCAGTTATCGCCATGCGCGGCCTGAGCTTCGATAAGTCGGTCGAAGGGATCACGTGTCCAGGTTTGATCAAGGGCCGAGCCGACGACACTGGCAAAAGGTATCTGACAGGTTTCAAGGCCTAGGTCACGACGCAAGGTGTCGAGTATGGTTGTGGCAGGCTGGGTGATTCGCTTGATTTCGAAGGGAGAACTGAGTTCGAGTTCAACAATGGGCGAAATCAGTATGTGTTCGGCGGTTTCAATGGCCGTTGTGCCGCGTGGCGTGAGCCGTGCCCCCGCGTCCTGGTATAGCCAGACGAGTATGTGTGTGTCGAGATACAACCGCATCGCCGCAGATCGTCAGCGCAGCAGAAAAAGGTCACACATGGCGTTCAGGGAAACGGTTGCCATTCATTTTCCCAGCCCTGACTGATCAGGGTTTTGGCATCCCCGACAATGGTGCCTGGGTGAGCACGCAACTGGGCAAGACGGCTGCCGGTTCGCGCTGCGATAATCCTTACCGTACCACCGGGACGCTGAATCTCAACCGGTTCGCCAGTGCTTACAACACGGTCCAGCGTCTTGAACAAGTCAGCGCGTAGTTGTGTGGCGGTTTGTGGCATGGTCATGGTCGTTTAGTGCATTTGAGTTATGTACTTTTTAGACGACAAGATGTACTCGTTCAAACAGCAGGCAAGGCAAGAGTGCGATTCAAGCTGAGATGTGGCACGACTACGCAGCCCTTGCGCAACCAGCCGGGTTGTGGACCCGCTCGGTGGATGGCGGGTTATTGGCAAGTTTGTTCGCAGGGCGACGTGGGCGAGCAACCAACTCCCCTCCGCAGTTTGGGCACTTGCCACCGAGCATACTTTCGGCGCACGAAGCGCAGAACGTGCACTCGAACGAACAGATAAGAGCTTCCGTAGACTCGGGAGGTAAGTCTTTGTCGCAGCATTCGCAATTCGGCCTAAGTTGCAGCATAGGTACACCTCCAGAAAGATTGCATTCAGGTTAGGGAATGGAAGGCCTATCGTGCAGAACATACCGCAAGAGGTGTATTCGTCAGGCACTACAGCATAGCCACCGAGAAGCAGTATGTGCAATGGGTTCGGTGGTTTATTTGGTCCATGACAAGCGGCACCCAAGGGGTATGTGGCCGACGGAGGTTGAGGCGTTTCTGACGCATCTGGCGGTGGTGCAGGGGGCTTGCCTGAGTTTTTCGGGTTGAAAAAAAACGGGCTTTCGCCCGTTCTTTGATGACCGCAGGCTGCTTGTTGCGCGCCCACGGGGTCAGTTGTGTGAGGCTCAGGCCTTGGCTTTCGGGGCCTTGTAGTTGAGCTTTTCCTTGATACGTGCGGACTTGCCAGAACGGTCGCGGAGGTAGTAGAGCTTGGCGCGACGTACGTCACCGCGACGCTTGACCTCGATGGAGGCGATCAGCGGGGAGTAGGTCTGGAAGGTACGCTCGACGCCTTCGCCGGCGGAGATTTTGCGCACGATGAAGTTGGAGTTGAGGCCACGGTTACGCTTGGAGATGACAACGCCTTCGTAAGCCTGCAGACGCTCGCGGTTGCCTTCCTTGACCTTGACTTGTACGACCAGGGTGTCGCCGGGACCAAACGCCGGGATGGTCTTGCCTTCTGTCAGGCGGGCGATTTCTTCTTGTTCGAGTTGCTCGATCAGATTCATTTGTTACTCCGATTGTTTTGCACTGGCCTGTGGCCTGGTGGCAGAGCAGATGTGTCTGATGCGCACCGCTTGTTGTTGTGCCGACGCGTTTGCCGACCGTTTTGCCTGATTAAAGCTTATTGCTCAGGCAAGCCCGCTATTTTCGTTTTCTGAGCGGATTTCTGCAAGCAGTTTTTCTTCTTCGCGCGAAAGTTTTCGGTTGGCGAGCAGTTCTGGCCTTCGCAACAGGGTTGTACGCAGGGCTTGCTTGAGGCGCCACTTGCGAATGTGGTCGTGGTTGCCGGACAGCAATACGGTGGGGACTGTCTGCTCGCAATACACTTCTGGTCGGGTGTAATGGGGGCAGTCTAGCAAACCGTCGGCAAATGAGTCCTGCTCGGCGGAGTTCTGGTCGTTGAGTGCACCCGGTAGCAGTCGGACGATGGCGTCGAGCAGCACCATGGCGGGTAGTTCGCCGCCAGACAGAACGAAGTCGCCCAGTGATATTTCTTCGTCCACACATTTGTCGATGAGCCGCTGGTCCACGCCTTCGTATCGACCGCACAGCAGGGTGAGCGCGGGGATCTCTGCCAGGGCCTGCACGCGGGCGTGTTTGAGCGGGCGGCCTTGCGGGGACAGGTAGATGACATGGCCGCGTTGACCGACGGCGGATCGCTGGGCGTCAGCCGCCTTTTGTATGGCAAGCTCCAGTGGCTCGGCCATCATGACCATGCCTGGCCCGCCGCCATAGGGGCGGTCATCCACGTTTCGGTGCGGGTTGTTGGCGAAGTCTCGCGGGTCGTGAAAGGCGATGTCGTACAGGCCACGGTCTTTCGCACGCCGCGTGATGCCGCTGCCGGTAAGGGCGGCGAACATTTCGGGGAAGATCGTGACGATGTCGTAGCGTCGGCCGCTCATTGGGTCTTGTGCATTGTGTAGCAAGGCTTTTGGTTTGCCGACGGTGTGTTGCCTGGCGGCTACCAGTCTTTTTGCCAGTCTACCCTGACGGTGCCTGTGTCCCGGTCTACTTCGGTGATGTAGGCTGCAACGAAGGGGATCAGGCGTTCGGTCTTGTCTTCCATGACGCGAAGCACGTCATGGGCGCCGGTGCTGAGCAGGCTTTCGATAGTGCCGAGTGATTCATCCTGGAGGTTGATGACCTTGAGGCCGATGAGATCGCCCCAGTAGAATTCGTCTTCATCCGGCTTGGGCATGGCTTCGCGGGGAGCGCCAAAAAACCAGCCTTTCAAGGCTTCTGCGGTGTTGCGGTCTGGGGATTGCTCGATTTGCACGACCAGCCCGTTGCTGTGTTCGCGAAAGTCAAGCAAGCGAGTGGTTTGCCAGGCCTCGTCGGGTGCGTCGGCGTCTGAGGAGATCCACCATTCGGGCATCTCGGTCCAGGAGACCGGGTCGTCACCGAAGGGCTGGACCTTCAGCCAGCCCTTGATACCAAAAGGGGCGGAAAACCGCCCCAGGACCATCATGATCTGCTCTGTCTGGTCAGAGGGATCAGGCTGCGGCCTTGGCCGCTTGCTTGACCAGACGGGCAACGGTGGGCGACATTTGTGCGCCGTTTTGCGTCCAGTGAGCCAGCCGCTCATTGTTGACCACGAGACCCGTGCTGGGGTCTTTGCTGAACGGGTTGTAGTAACCAACGCGCTCGATGAAACGTCCGTCCCGGCGATCACGTTTGTCGGCGGCAACGATACTGAAGAAGGGGCGCTTTTTGGCGCCACCACGGGCAAGGCGAATGACGACCATGGTCCGGATGTCCTGATAGGTGACTGGGAAAACGCGACATTGTATTAGAAAAGTCGCTGAATGGCAAACCCCACCTTTTTGACGTGTTTGCGTGCTGTCGTTTTCCGGGTTTGCAATGCTTAAGGGTTGTATCTGTGGGATACGCTGCGGTCGTTTATGCGGGGAAGGCAGGGCGACGTCCATTTTTTGGCTGCTTGCTTGCGCTCGCTTTGGTTATCATCAAGCCATGATGAATTCAAGATCCTTGTATCTGCCGGTTCGCGGTGTGCGCTACCACTTGCGCGAGTGGGGGCAGCCGGGGCCTGAGCCGACGGTGTTTCTGCTGCATGGCTGGGGCGACATGTCGGCAAGCTGGCAGTTTCTAGCTGATGCGCTGGGGGTTGGCTGGCACTTGATTGCGCCGGATTGGCGTGGCTTTGGCGGTAGCGGGCGGGGTGGTGATGGCTATTGGTTTCCGGATTATCTGGCCGATCTGGATGTTTTGCTGCGCGAGTTTTGCCCTGATCGTCCGGTGGATCTGGTCGGGCATAGCATGGGTGGCAATGTGGCGTGTCTGTTCGCGGGGGTGAGACCGGGCCGGGTGCGTCGGGTGGCGGCACTGGATGCTTTCGGGCTGCCCGATATGGCACCGGATGGTGCGCCTGACAGGCTTGAGCGTTGGCTGTCGCAACTGGAGCGCGGCGATGCCTTCAGGACCTATGCGGACGTTGCTGCATTTGCTGGCCGGTTGATGGCTGACAATCCGCGTTTGGGTTCGGTGAAGGCGGATTTTCTGGCACGACACATGACTGAGCCAGCGTCCGGAGGTGTGCGCGTGACGGTTGATCCTGCTCATCGACGTGTTAATCCGGTGCCGTATCGTCGAGCCGAGGCGTTGGCGTGCTGGAGACGGGTGGTGTCACCGGTGTTGTGGGTGGTTCAGTCTGATCCTGCCTGGCGTCGCCGTATGGGGGTGGATGATGCTAGCTACAAGGAAGGATGCGCGTGTTTCCGGGATTTTCACGAGGTGATGCTGGCCGATTGCGGTCACAACATGCATCACGATCAGCCAGCGCTGCTGGCGCAGGTTTTATGGGGTTTTTTACGTGAGGCTGGCTTTGTCTGATATTCGAAACGCTGATCTGCATTGTCATTCCCATTGTTCCGATGGGTGGTTGTCGCCTGCAGAGGTGGTCAGGCGTGCGTTTGACAATGGCGTGGATCTGCTGGCCTTGACCGACCATGACACGCTTGACGGTTTGCCCGAGGCTGAATTGACTGCGCGGCAGTTGGGTCTGACCTTTGTGGGCGGAGTCGAAATCTCGGTGTCCTTGTTCGAGCAGACGGTGCATGTGGTCGGGTTGGGCGTGGACTGGCACCATCCGGGTTTGTGCGCCGGTCTGGCGACGGTTCGTGCAGGCCGCAGCGAACGAGCCGAGCGCATAGCGCGTGAGCTTGAGTTGGCAGGTGTTCCCGATGCGCTGGCTGGTGCCCGGCGTTTTGCCGGAAATCCTGATCTGGTCAGTCGGGCCCACTTTGCACGCCATATTGTGGCCTGCGGCATCATGCCTGATGTGTCGACCGTATTTCAGCACTATCTCGCAGATGGACGTCGCGGTTTTGTGCCGCACAAATGGGCACGTCTTGAAGAAGCGGTTGGCTGGATCAGGGCCGCTGGTGGGGTGGCAGTGATTGCGCATCCGGCGCGCTATGCGTTTTCACCATTGCAGTTTGACTATTTGTTGCAGAGCTTTGTGGCTGCTGGCGGAGAGGCGATCGAGGTGGCCTCTGGTGCGCATACCGAGGCCGAGATCCGGCAATTTGCTGAGCTGGCCAAGCGGTATGATCTGCTTGGTTCGCGCGGTTCGGATTTTCATGGTCCGCAAGAGAGCCGGGTGGACCTCGGTTGTGGCGAAGCCCTGCCGTCGGGGGTGGTGCCGGTGTGGTCGAGGTTGATCTGAAAGCCAAGCGAACGCACAATGCGAGCACATTCGACAACCTCACCTGGCTAAGGCCCCATGTCACAGTTTTTTTCGCTACACCCTGAGCAACCGCAGGCGCGTCTGATCCGTCAGGCGGCGCAGATCATGCGTGGCGGTGGCCTGGTGGTTTTTCCAACTGATTCGGCTTATGCGCTCGGTGGGCAGATAGGCAATGCCGCATTGCTGGACAGGATTCGTCGGCTTCGCGGTGTGGACGAACGGCATCACTTCACCTTGATGTGCCGCGATCTCTCCGAGATCGGCACCTATGCCAAGGTGGATAACGCGATCTACCGGTTGCTCAAGGCCAATACGCCCGGCACCTATACCTTCATTCTTGAGGGCACCAAGGAGTTGCCGCGTCGCGTCATGCACCCGAAGCGCAAGACCATAGGGCTGCGGGTGCCGGATCACCCTGTGGTCAATGCATTGTTGGCCGAACTGGGCGAGCCGGTGCTCACTTCTACGCTGTTATTGCCGGGCGATGACTTGCCTCTCGCCGATATCGACGAAATTCAGGATCGCCTCGGCAAGCAGGTGGACCTGATCATTGATGCCGGATTTTGCGGCCCGGAGGCGACCACGGTGATTGATCTGACCGGAGGAGGTCCTGAGTTGGTGCGTGTTGGCAAGGGCGCTCTTGCTCCATTCGGCCTCGATTAAGCCCGACTTACGCTGGCTGCGGTAGAATCGCGTCCTTGCACAAGGCCAAGCCTGATATCAATGGATTCCTTAATCTCTACAATTGCGATATGGGCACTACCCGTGCTCCTCGCAATCACGCTTCACGAAGCGGCTCACGGCTATGTGGCGCGACATTTTGGCGACCCGACGGCAGAACAGGCCGGCAGGATCACGCTCAATCCGTTCAGCCACATCGATCTGGTAGGCACAGTGCTGGTGCCGATCGGCATTCTCACCCTGTCAACCCTGCTCGGTGCAGGTGGATTTTTGTTTGGTTGGGCCAAGCCGGTGCCGGTTGATTTCGGCCGCTTGCGCAACCCCAAACAGAACATGATCTGGGTGGCTGCCGCCGGTCCCTTCGTCAATCTGCTGATGGCGATCGGCTGGGCGGTGATCTTCAAGATCGCGTCGTCGAGTCCTGAGGGCGCGTTCACCCTGCCTCTGATGATGATGGCCGAGGCTGGCATCATCATCAACGCTGTGCTGATGTTCCTCAACTTGTTGCCCATTCCGCCGCTTGACGGTGGTCGTATTGCGGTTGGCTTGCTGCCAGGCCGCCTGGCGTGGCAGTTCGCGCGGGTGGAGCCGTACGGCTTTCCCATCATTCTGATTCTGTTGTTTACCGGAGTGCTGGGGGCTGTTTTGTGGCCAATGATTGCCACCTTCCGGTATGCTCTCGCAACTATTTTTGGTTTTTACGGTTAAAAAATGTACGCAGAACGCGTTCTCTCCGGCATGCGCCCAACCGGGCGTTTGCATCTCGGCCACTATCACGGCGTCCTCAAAAACTGGGTGAAGCTGCAGGAGGAATATCCCTGCCTGTTCTTCGTCGCCGACTGGCATGCGCTGACAACCAACTACGACTCACCGCAAGTCATCGAAGAAAGTGTGTGGGACATGCTGATCGACTGGCTGGCCGCCGGCGTTGACCCCAGCCAGGCCACCTTGTTCATCCAGTCGCGGGTGCCCGAGCACGCAGAATTGCATCTGCTGCTTTCCATGATGTGCCCGCTGGGCTGGCTGGAGCGCGTGCCGACCTATAAGGATCAGCAGGAGAAGCTTTCCAGCAAGGACTTGTCCACCTACGGGTTTCTGGGTTATCCCTTGCTTCAGTCGGCTGACATCCTGATCTACCGTGCCGACAAGGTGCCGGTGGGTGAAGACCAGGTGCCGCACGTGGAAATCACGCGTGAGGTGGCCAGACGATTCAATCACTTGTATGGTCGTGAGCCCGGTTTCGAAGAGAAGGCGCAGGAGGCGGTTCGCAAACTCGGCTCCAAGCGCTCCCGACTTTATTACGAGCTGCGCACCCGCTTTCAGCAAGAGGGCGATGAAAGCGCTCTCGATCGCGCCCACGCGCTGCTCGAAGAGGCCCAAAACCTCAGCATGGGTGACCGCGAGCGTTTGTATGGTTATCTTGAAGGCAGCTCCAAGATGATTCTGGTCGAACCGGGTGCCCTGCTCACCAAGGCAGCACGCATGCCAGGGCTGGATGGGCAGAAGATGTCCAAGAGCTATGGCAACACCATCTTTCTGCGTGAAGAGCCAGACTCCGTCACCAAAAAAATCCGCACCATGCAGACAGACCCGGCGCGCGTGCGTCGAACCGACCCGGGTGATCCGGCGAAGTGCCCGGTATGGCATTTTCATGAAATCTATTCTGATGACAGCACACGCGACTGGGTGCAAGGCGGATGCCGCAGTGCCGGCATTGGCTGTATCGAATGCAAGCAACCGGTGATTGACGCGGTGCTGGCCGAACAGGCCGTGATGCGTGAGCGCGCCCAACCGTATCTTGAAGACCCGTCACTGGTTCGCAACATGATCGCCGATGGGTGCGAACGCGCCAGAAAGCTGGCTCAGGAAACCATGCGTGATGTCCGGGACGCCATGGGTTTGTCGTATAGCTAATGCCTTGATCGGCGGTCAGTCAGCACCGGCCGCTTGCTGAACAAGCCTGATGACGCTCCAACTTGACCTGCCTCCCCACGAAACCGAAGCCGAGCGGGAGGCAGTGGCGCGCATCTATGGTCAGCCGCTGCTTGCGTTGCCGCATGATCTCTACATTCCACCGGATGCCCTGGAGGTCATGCTTGAGGCCTTCGAGGGGCCGCTTGATTTGTTGTTGTATCTCATCCGGAAGTCGAATCTGGACATCCTCGATGTGCCTATGGCGCCGCTCACCGACCAATATCTCACTTATGTCGAGGCCATGCGTCGCCACAACCTCGAACTGGCAGCAGACTATCTGCTGATGGCAGCAACCTTGCTCGAAATCAAGTCGCGCATGCTGTTGCCGCGCCCACCACGCGCGACTGACGATGAAGAGGGCGACCCCCGGGCAGAGTTGGTACGGCGTTTGATTGAATACGAGCAAATGAAGATGGCCGGCTTGCGCCTTGACGCTTTGCCGCGTGGTGGTCGGGATTTTGACTGGGTGGCAGTGGCGGTTACCGAGCGCTTGGTAGAGCGCTTGCCTGAAGTCAGCCTGCATGACCTGCAACTGGCATGGTTGCGCATCATGAAGCGGGTGCAATTGACCCGCCATCACACGGTCCGGCGTGACGAGTTGTCGGTGCGTGAGCATATGTCCATGCTGCTCAGACGACTCGAAGGCGGCGGATTTGTGGTGTTTGAGTCGCTTTTCGACAAGTCTTTGGGGCCAGCCGGTGTGGTGGTTTGCTTTCTCGCAGTGCTCGAACTGGTCAAGGAGCGCATGGTGGACCTCACACAAAACGAGCCTTTTGCTTCCATCTATGTAAAACTCACCTATGCAAGCGACGACTCCTGACCTGTGCAAGCGCGTTATTGAGGCCGCGTTGCTGGCAGCCGACGAACCCCTGCCGGTAAACACACTGCGTGGGCTGTTTGAAACCGACCCAGGGCTGGATCTGGTCAGAAAGCTGCTCGACGACCTTCGCGCCGATTGGTCTGACCGAGGTGTTGAGCTTGTCCAGCTTGCAAGCGGTTGGCGCTTTAGAACACGGGCAGAATATCAACCCTACCTCGACCGTCTAAAGCAGGAACGGGCGCCAAGGTACTCCCGTGCCGTGCTGGAAACCCTGGCAATCATCGCCTATCGCCAGCCGGTGACTCGCGGTGATATTGAAGAGGTGAGAGGGGTGGCGGTGTCGCCTGGCGTGGTCAAGACGCTGGAGTCGCGTGGCTGGATCGATGTCGTCGGGCATCGTGATACGCCTGGCAGACCGGCGCTGTTTGCCACCACTAAACGTTTTCTCGATGACATGGGTTTGCGCTCGTTGACGGAGTTGCCAGCGCTGACCGATATAGAAAGGATAATGGAACTTGTCGATACGAAAGAAATTACGTTCGCCGCTGCGTCCCCCGACGAAGCCGACGGACCCCCGGCGGGCGCCGAGCCGCAGCCGGTCCGGTGAGGCGGCCGAGCCGTCTTCACCCAAGCTTGGTACAAGCGCCCGAGCCGAAATGCGGTCGACTGAACGACGTCCGGATAGCGTGCGTCGCACTCCAGAAAACAGAGGCGAGGCGGCCGCGGAGCCCGAGCGCTTGCAAAAGGTGTTGGCCAGGCAAGGTGTAGGCTCTCGCCGTGAGGTGGATGAGTGGATCGCTCAGGGGCGTATCGAAGTCAATGGTGAGGTGGCTGTGCCGGGCCAGAAGGTCGGGCCGGATGATCGCGTCAAGGTCAATGGTCTGTTTGTGTCCGTTCGCGCCACTGTCAGGGCACCGCGTGTGTTGCTGTATCACAAGCCCGAAGGCGAGATCGTATCGCGTGATGATCCTGAGGGGCGTCCCTCGGTGTTCGATCGTCTCCCGGTACTCAAAAGTGGCAGATGGATTGCGGTTGGGCGGCTGGACTTCAATACATCGGGTTTGCTGTTGTTCACCGACGATGGCACGTTGGCCAACCGGCTGATGCACCCCAGCTTTGAGCTGGAGCGTGAATACGCAGTCCGTTTGCTGGGAGAGCTTGACGAGACTCAGACCACTGCACTGCTCAGTGGAATACAGCTTGAAGACGGCGTGGCTCGCTTTGCCAGCTTGCGCGATGCCGGTGGTGAAGGCGCCAATCATTGGTACAGGGTGACCTTGTTTGAAGGCCGCAACCGTGAAGTCAGACGCATGTTCGAGTCGGTGGGCTTGATGGTGAGCCGACTGATGCGGGTCAGGTATGGTTCGATCGAACTGCCATCTCGTCTGAAGCGCGGCATGTGGATGGAGTTGCCCGAGAACGATGCTCGTGATCTCGTCGGAATGCCACGTCGGCAGATCGCTGCGAGGCCAGGCCACGCCAAGGACGAACCCAAGGTGCACCGCACACGGCCTCGATCGACGCCCAAGCGCAAGGTCGAGTAGGCGTTCTGCAGGCTTTGCAAGCATCGAAAACCCGGTTTCACAGACCGGGTTTTTTCGGTTATAATCAGAAAGCTATGGTCGGTACGATTAACCGGCCGTTTCCAGTTGAAGTTAACAGGGATGGGCGTTACGCCCTTTTTTTATTTGTAGGAAGAGAATGAACATCGAGCCTCTGGTCGAACAGGTCGTAGCTGGTCTCGGTTTTGAACTCGTCGATCTTGATATGTCGCCTAAAGGGCGCATGGTCCGGGTTTTTATCGATATCGAGCGTGGCATCAATGTTGACGACTGCGCGGCAGTCAGCAATCAGCTTACGCGCGTTTTCGAGGTCGAAAACATCGATTATGACCGCCTGGAAGTCTCTTCTCCCGGGCTTGATCGTCCGCTCAAAAAGGCGGCTGATTTCGAGCGTTTTGCGGGCAGCGAGATTCAACTGAGGTTGAGTGTTCCGCTCGGAAATCAGCGCAACTTTATCGGGGTGCTCGCCGGGTTCCAGGATGGCAAGGTCAGGCTGACAACCGAAAAGGGCGAGCTTGAACTGCCATTTGATGATATTGAAAAAGCACGCCTGGTTCCCAGGTTTTGAGCACTCGGATTTGGAGGTTTTTAGATAATGAGCCGCGAAATTTTGCTGCTTGTGGATGCGCTGGCACGTGAGAAGAACGTCAGCAAGGAAGTCGTTTTTGGGGCACTCGAAACTGCTCTGGCTTCAGCAACCAAAAAGCGTGTTCACGAAAACTCTGACGTCCGGGTGACGATTGACCGTCAGACGGGTGATTATCAATCGTTCCGCCGCTGGGTGGTGCTGCCTGATGAGGAGGTCAGCAATGATGAGGCCGAAATGGGCATTATCGACGCACGCGACGACGACCCTGACATTCAGGTGGGTGACTACGTTGAAGAACCCCTTGAGCCTATCGACTTTGGTCGCGTTGGCGCACAGGCTGCCAAGCAAGTCATTCTTCAGCGCATTCGCGATGCCGAGCGCGAGCAGGTTCTCAACGACTTTCTGGAGCGCGACGAGCACCTCGTTTCGGGTAGCATCAAGCGCATGGATCGCGGTAACGCGATTATCGAGATCGGCCGTCTCGAAGCCGTGATTCCGCGCGATCAGATGATCCCGCGCGAGATTCTCCGGGTGGGTGACCGCGTTCGCGCCTATGTGTTGCGAATCGATCGCAGCGGTCGGGGGCCTCAACTGGTCTTGTCCCGCACTGCACCGGAGTTTGTCAGCAAGCTGTTCGAGCTTGAAGTGCCTGAGATCGAAGACGGTTTGCTTGAGGTCAAGGCAAGCGCGCGTGACCCGGGCTTGCGTGCCAAGATTGCGGTCCAGTCACACGATCAACGTATTGATCCTGTTGGCACCTGCGTCGGTTTGCGGGGTTCCCGCGTTACTGCAGTCCGAAACGAGATCGCGGGCGAACAAATCGACATCATCGTGTGGGCAGCAGATCCCGCGCAGTTTGTGATCGCAGCCTTGCAACCGGCAGAAGTCGTGTCGATTGTCGTGGATGAAGAAAATCATTCCATGGATGTTGTCGTTGATGAAAACAATCTGGCCATCGCGATCGGACGAGGTGGGCAAAACGTCAAGCTCGCCTCGGAGTTGACTGGTTGGACCATCAATCTGATGAGCGAGGAAGAGTCTTCTAAGCGCACGGACTCCGAGCGCCAGACAATGCGCAAAATGTTTATGGTCAAACTCGATGTGGACGAAGAACTCGCCGACATTCTTGTTGATGAGGGCTTCACGTCACTCGAAGAAGTAGCCTATGTGCCGCTTGCCGAGATGCTGGAGATCGAGGCGTTCGATGAAGATACTGTCAATGAGCTTCGCGAGCGCGCTCGCAACGTATTGCTGACCCAGGCGATTGTCACTGAAGAGCAGCTTGAGAAGGTATCCAACGATCTGCTGGAAGTCGAGGGTATGGAGCGTGATCTTGCCGCCACCCTGGCCCAGCACGATGTTCACACCAGGGATGATCTAGCAGACCTGGCAGTGGATGAACTGGTCGAAATGTCTGGCATAGATGCCGAGCAGGCGGCCGCGCTGATCTCAAAAGCGCGCGCCCACTGGTTCGAGGAATAAGGGAGGGAGTCGATGGAACATACCACTGTTCAACAGTTTGCTGCAGAGCTCAAGATGCCGGCGCCGGCCTTGATCGAACAGCTTCAGCGCGCCGGTGTCTCAAACAAGGGCGTTAACGACTCTCTGACCGAGCAGGACAAGACGCAGTTGCTGGATTACCTGCGTCGTTCGCATGGCGAGGCACGCCCGAAGGGCAAGATTACGCTGACGCGACGTCAGACCTCGGAAATACGTTCAACCGATGCGACTGGCAAAGCCAGAACCGTTCAGGTTGAGGTTCGCAAGAAGCGGGTATTCGTCAAGCGTGACGAGTTGGTTGCCGAGGCAGCCGCTGCGGCTGCTGCGTCTGCGGAGACCGCTGCGGCAGGCAAGCCGACTGTTGATGCGCCACCGGCACAGGCTTCTGTTGCTGCTCCGGCTCCCGAGGCAAAGCTTGTAATGCCGGTCGAGGCGGCGACTTCTGTTGAGTCGACAGCTCCGGTCGGTATTGTCGAGACCGCAGTGCAAGCCAGCAGGGCGTCCGAGCCGCAAGTGACTCAAGCCAGCCCCTCGAACGCAGCCGAGCCCGAAATCGTCAAGGCAGCAGAGCCTGTCAAGCAGCCAGTTGCAGCGGCTGTGCCGGTCGAGCCTGCCCCGGTCGAGCGATCTGCTCCCAGCACGGCTCAGAAGGCTATGCCTGCGAGTGGCGCTGCCAAACCGGCTGAGGGTGCAAAAAAACCACAGTCCGAGCGACAACAATCGGCGACTGGCGCAGCCAAGGCCGCACCGGAAGGCGGTCAGGACGCGCGACGCAAGGTTCGTGTCGCAAAACGCCCGGCCATGCCGTCGATTCTGAGTGACGAGGAGATTGCTTCGCGCGAACGTGAGGCTGCGCGCCAGCGTGCGCTGGTCGAGCGTCAGCAGGCTGGTCTGCGGCAGAGGCAGGAGCGTGATGCGTCTGCCGCTGCGGCCCGTGCTGCTGCAGAGGCCCGTCGCCTTGAAGAAATCGAAAAGGTCAAACAGAAAGACAATCCCGAAGTGGTCCCCGTAAAAGCGGCGGTCGTGGAGAAAAAGCCGAGCAGTACCCTGCATCGTCCTAAGCGTGAAGCTGCGGCAGAGCCAGTTCGCAAAGAAGCGGTGAAGGAAGATCGCACTGCCAAGCCAGAGGGCGACTCCAAACGGCGTGGTTTGAAGACCCGTGGAGAAGTGGGTGCCACCAGCGGCTGGAAAGGCGGTCGCGCCGGGCGTGGCGGTCGCAGTGGACGCGGTGGTCGTGGCGGTGATCGCGACGAAAAGTCGTTTCAGGCTCCGGTAGAACCCATCGTGAGAGACGTGCATGTGCCGGAAACCATCACGGTGGCCGATCTTGCTCACAAGATGGCTGTCAAGGCTACCGAGGTCATCAAGACCCTGATGAAGATGGGTTCGATGGTGACCATCAACCAGGTTCTGGACCAGGAAACCGCGCTTATTCTCGTCGAAGAGATGGGCCATCGCGCGCATGCTGCAAAACTTGATGATCCTGACGCTTTCCTTGATCACGCCGAGGAGCATCACGACTCGGTCTTGACCTCACGCGCCCCTGTGGTGACGGTGATGGGTCACGTTGATCACGGCAAAACCTCCCTGCTGGATTACATTCGCACCGCCAAAGTTGCGGCAGGCGAAGCCGGTGGTATTACGCAGCACATTGGTGCTTATCACGTAGAAACCCCGCGTGGCATGGTCACTTTTCTCGACACTCCGGGTCACGAGGCATTTACGGCCATGCGTGCCCGTGGTGCCAAGGCCACCGATATCGTCATTCTGGTGGTTGCTGCGGATGACGGTGTGATGCCACAGACCCGCGAAGCGATTCACCACGCTCAAGCGGCAGGCGTGCCCTTGGTGGTGGCGGTCAACAAGATCGACAAACCCGACGCACATCCTGAGCGGGTCAAGCAAGAGCTTGTCTCAGAGGGCGTTGTGCCGGAAGAGTATGGTGGCGACGCCATGCTTGTGCATGTTTCTGCCAAGACCGGTCAAGGTATTGACAATCTTCTCGAGGCCGTCTTGCTTCAAGCCGAGGTTCTTGAGTTGACTGCGGCTGTTGATACTCCGGCCAAGGGTCTGGTTATCGAAGCGCGTCTCGATAAGGGGCGTGGTCCGGTCGCGTCACTGTTGGTGCAGTCTGGCACTTTGCATCGCGGCGACATGGTGCTTGTTGGTGCAACTTACGGCAAGATTCGCGCCATGTTGGACGAAAACGGCAAGCCCATTGAGTCTGCCGGACCATCCATTCCGGTCGAGATTCTCGGGCTGTCCGATGTGCCGGCAGCCGGCGACGAGATGATCTCGCTGGCCGACGAGAAGAAGGCTCGTGAGATCGCCTTGTTCCGTCAAGGCAAATTCCGTGACGTCAAGCTCGCCAAGCAGCAAGCGGCCAAACTGGAAAATCTGTTTGAACAGATGGGTGAGGCAGAAGCCAAAGTGTTGCCGCTTATCGTCAAGGCCGACGTGCAGGGTTCTCAAGAGGCTTTGATCCAGTCACTGAACAAGCTCTCCACCCAGGAGGTGCGGGTTAACGTCATTCACGGTGCAGTGGGGGGTATCAGCGAGTCTGATGTCAACCTGGCACAGGCATCTGGAGCCGTCATCATCGGGTTCAATACGCGTGCCGATGCTGGCTCCCGTCGTCTGGCCGAAAACTACGGCGTCGAAATCCGTTACTACAACATCATTTATGATGCTGTTGACGATGTTAAGGCTGCGCTTTCCGGCATGTTGTCGCCGGAGCAACGTGAGAACATTATCGGCCTGGTTGAGGTTCGACAGGTATTCCGTGTGCCCAAGGTGGGTGCTGTTGCCGGTTGTTACGTCAAGGAAGGTCAGGTCAAGCGCGGTTCGCATGTTCGTATCCTGCGCGACCACGTTGTGGTGCACAGTGGTTCTCTTGAGTCGCTCAAGCGCTTCAAGGACGACGTCAAGGAAGTCAAGACCGGTTTCGAGTGCGGGTTGTCGATCAAGAACTACAACGACATTCAGGAAGGCGATTTGCTCGAAGTCTTTGAAATTCAGGAAATTGCACGGACGCTCTGATGGCCAAGGAATACTCCCGCAGTCAGCGGGTGTCCGAACAGATCAAGCGGGAGCTCGCGGAGCTCCTGCGTCTGGAAGTCAAGGACCCCCGTATTGGTTTCATTACGCTGACCGATGTCGAGGTTACGCCGGATTACGCCCATGCAAAGGTGTTCTTCACCTCAATGCAGGGCAAGGAAGGGTTGGACGAGATACTGGTGGGCTTGAATCGCGCCAGCGGCTTCTTGCGTCGCGAGTTGCGCAGGCGTGTGCGCATACACACCACGCCAGAACTACATTTTCATTACGACCCATCGGTGGAAGAGGGTAGCCGCATGTCCCGGCTCATTGATGAGGTTGTGCAGAACGATGAGCAGCGCACAGCCAAGCAGGATGAAGACGCTTGAGTCGGCATGAATAAGCTCAGACAGAATCGCCCCCCAAAACGGGCGGTGAACGGTGTGTTGCTGTTTGACAAACCTTCCGGTGCGTCATCTAATGGCGCTCTGCAAAGCGTTCGCCGTCTCTATCGTGCGCTGAAGGCGGGTCATACCGGCACGCTTGACCCCATGGCCACTGGGCTAATGGTGCTTGCGTTCGGCGAGGCGACCAAGTTTTCACAAAATTTGCTGGATGCCGACAAGTCCTACGAAGCTGTGGTAAAGCTGGGCATTGAGACTGACACTGGCGATGCGGACGGAAGCGTCGTAGCGTCCCAGCCGGCTTGCTGTGCTGCCTCCGATATCCAAAGGGTGGCTGGCAGTTTTGTTGGTTGTATTGAGCAGTTGCCACCGATGTATTCAGCGCTCAAGCGCGACGGCAAACCGCTGTATGAGTATGCCCGTGCCGGTATTGAGCTCGAACGTCCGACCCGGCCGGTGACCATTCACACACTTGAAGTCTTTGACTGCTATCCCGATCGCTTTTCAATGCGCGTCGATTGCAGCAAAGGCACTTATATTCGCACCCTGGCGATGGACATTGGACGGGCGCTTGGCTGCGGTGCTCACCTTGCAGCACTCCGGCGTACCCGTATAGCCCGCTTCAGTCTGTCCGACGCCCTGACATTGGCGGAACTCGAGTTGCTGACTGAGCAGGAGCGCGATATCCGACTTTCACCCGTCGATGCGCTTGTGTCAGGTTTTCCTGTCTTGAATGTCGATGAAACCGGAGAGGAGCGGCTGCTTCACGGCCAAGCCTTGAGCGGTTTCAGCGGAGCAGGCCAGGTCCGGCTGTATGGACCGCTCAGAGGATTTATCGGCCTTGGAGAATTTGACGACGCCAGTGTGTTGCGTCCGCGCCGACTACTGAACAGCGCAGATGCTAAGGTCGTCTAATAACTGCTTGAGTTTTCAGGCGGACTTTCGATATACTTAACCACTTCAGTTCTAAAGATAAAACGAGTAATTAACCACATGGCTCTCGACACCGCACAGAAAGCGCAAATCGTTCAGGATTATCAACGCAAGCAAAGCGACACCGGCTCGCCGGAAGTTCAGGTTGCGTTACTCACCGCCCGCATCAACGATCTGACTGGTCACTTCAAGGCCAACGCCAAGGACCACCACTCACGTCGTGGTTTGCTGAAGATGGTCAGCCAGCGTCGCAAGCTGCTCGACTACCTCAAAGGTTCCGATCTCGACAGCTATCGTACGCTGATCGGTCGTTTGGGCTTGCGCAAGTAACACGTTTTTCGCCTCGACGCTGATGTCGTCCAGCGAAGCGCCCCCAAAGGCTCAACAAATACAAAAGCCGGCACTGCTCGACGACGGGCCTGCCGGCTTTTTTTTGGCGATTCGCCGACGGTTGACATGCAACCGGAGCCCTATCTAACGCAGCGCGCCATGCGCTGCTCAAGTCATAAGGAATTTCACCTTGCCTCAAGCTATCAAGAAGACATTCGTCTACGGCGCCCACAACGTTACGCTCGAAACCGGCGAGGTTGCTCGTCAGGCGGGTGGTGCCGTCATCGTCAACATGGATGACACCGTGGTGCTCGCCACTGTCGTCGCACAGCGCGAGCCGCGCAGTGGTGTCGACTTCTTTCCGCTCACCGTTGATTACGTCGAAAAGTTTTATGCTGCCGGTCGTATCCCCGGCGGTTTCTTCAAGCGTGAAGGTCGTCCGACTGAAAAGGAAACCCTTACCTGCCGCCTGATCGACCGACCGATTCGCCCCTTGTTTCCTGACGGCTTCTACAACGAAGTCCAGGTTATCGTCACGGTGCTGTCGCTCAACCCTGAGGTTGACCCCGACATTCCGGCCATGCTTGGTGCGTCGGCCGCCCTGGCCATATCCGGTGTCCCGTTCAATGGCCCCATTGGTGCTTGCCGCGTGGGCTATATCGATGGTCAGTATGTGCTCAACCCGACAGCAACGCAGCTAGAGACAAGCGCGCTCAACCTGGTGGTGGCCGGCACTGCAGGCGCTGTACTTATGGTGGAATCCGAAGCTCGGGAGCTTTCCGAAGAGATCATGCTTGGCTCGGTTGTTTTCGGTCATGAGCAAATGCTGGCAGCCATCAATGCCATCAATGAACTGGTCGAGGAAGCAGGTAAACCTGAGTGGGAATGGACCCCGCCGGTGCGCAACGAGGCGCTCGTTTCGCGCATTGGAGAACTGGCTGCGGCTGACATCGAAGCAGCCTTCAATCTCACCAACAAGCAGGAGCGTAGTCAGCGCCTTTCCGAAATCCGTGCCCGCACCACTGAAACGGTGCTGGCCGAACTGGAAGTTGCGCCCTCGTCCAATGTGTTGAAGGAGATCTTTCACGAGATCGAGGCTGGCGTAGTGCGCACCCGCATTCTCAACGGTGAGCCGCGCATCGACGGTCGTGACACCCGCACGGTTCGTCCGATTGACATTCGTGTCGGGGTGTTGCCCCGTACCCACGGCTCGGCCTTGTTTACTCGTGGTGAAACCCAGGCATTGGTTGTGGCCACGCTTGGCACCGGCCGTGATGAACAGATCATCGACGCAATTGGTGGTGAGTATCGCGAAAAGTTTCTGTTGCACTACAACTTTCCGCCGTTCAGCACCGGCGAAACCGGTCGTGTTGGCGTTACCAAGCGTCGCGAAGTCGGCCATGGTCGGTTGGCTAAACGCGCGCTGATCGCGGCACTTCCTGAGGCGGCAGATTTCAGCTATACCGTGCGTGTTGTATCCGAAATCACCGAGTCCAACGGTTCGAGCTCAATGGCGTCAGTGTGCGGCGGCTCGCTGGCCATGATGGACGCGGGTGTGCCGCTCAGGGCGCATGTGGCCGGTATCGCCATGGGCTTGATCAAGGAAGGTAACCGTTTTGCCGTGCTGTCCGATATTCTGGGCGACGAAGATCATCTCGGCGACATGGACTTCAAGGTGGCGGGTACCGAAAACGGCGTGACCGCGCTGCAGATGGATATCAAGATTCAGGGCATCACCAAGGACATCATGAAGGTGGCGCTGGCTCAGGCTGGCGAAGGCCGCTTGCATATCCTGGGCAAGATGAAGTCCGCGCTGGCGTCGCATCGCGGTGAAGTTTCCGAGTTCGCCCCGCGCATGATCACCATGAAGATCAATCCGGACAAGATTCGGGACGTGATCGGCAAGGGTGGGGCTGTGATTCGTGCGCTGCAGGAAGAAACCGGCTCAGTCATCGAGATCGAGGACGATGGTAGCGTCAAGGTGTCGTCGGTCAATCCGGGCGGTGCCGAGGCGGCCAAGAAGCGCATCGAAGACATCACGGCCGAAGCCGAAGTCGGCAGAGTCTATGAGGGC
Organism: Azoarcus sp.; assembly: GCA_036734105.1. GTDB lineage: Bacteria > Pseudomonadota > Gammaproteobacteria > Burkholderiales > Rhodocyclaceae > Azoarcus_F. The sequence goes on from DAIMZH010000035.1 coordinate 19,710, forward strand.
AGCGTGCTTCGCCTTCTCGACTTTGGCGCCATCGTCAATATCCTGCCTGGCAAGGATGGCCTGTTGCACATTTCGCAGATTGCCAATGAGCGTGTCAACGCAGTGTCTGACTACCTGACCGAAGGTCAGCAGGTGCGTGTGAAGGTTCTTGAGACCGATGATCGTGGCAAGATCAAGTTGAGCATGAAGGCGTTGCTGAAAGATGCGCCGACCGAGTAATCTTGACGGCTGACAGCAAAAAGGGGCGCCTCGGCGCCCCTTTTGTGTAAGGGGCCGATGGCGTGCAAAGCTGGGGTCGGCGTAAATGACCGTGCGACTTTCCGAGACGGCCTGTTATCTGCAAACCGCATGGCCTGGCATTCGTGAGCGTCTATTGCACGGGATGTGCCACCTCGGTCTGGTACGACCGGTGACGATTCCGAAGTTCGACGGAGGCGAGCCCTGGGTAGGTGTTCCGACGCTGATGGATAGACTGCACCAGGCAAGCCTTGCTGCAAGTGTTGCAACAGGTCTGGGCTTCAGTGAGTGTTGCTTTGGTTTCGGGTCGGAGCGCAGCCTTTATGGGCCGCGCTCCTGTGTCAAATGCTTACTTCAGGCTTAGCACCCACTGTGCAAGCTGTGCAGCCTCGGTTTCGCTGACTTGCGGGTTTGGCGGCATGGGCACCGGGCCATATACCCCACTGCCACCAGAGCGAATCTTTGCGGCGACTATAGCGACCGCATCAGCTTCGCCTGAGCGTTTTTCGGCCACTTCCTTGTACGAAGGTCCAACCAGTTTGCGATCGGTTGCGTGGCAAGCCATGCAGTTCTTGGCCTTGGCCAGGTTTTCGGCGTCGGCTGCGCTGAGTGCGGCCGGGGTTGCTGGGCTTACCGCCTGAGTGACCGCAGCAATTGCAGCCGCTGCGGTTTCGCGGGCAGTTTCGGTGGCGTTTTCAGCCGCTACCTTGGCGTCTTCAGACAACTCCTTGGCGGCTTCGACCGCAGCGTCAGTTGCGGCTTCGGCAGCTTCGCGTGCCTGCTCAGCGGCTTCGCGTGCTTTTTCCACGGCAGTATCGAGGGCTGTGCCAGATTGAGCTGCTGCCTCTTCAGCCGTTTCGCTGGTGGCTTCGGCCGTCTCTTCTACCTTCTCGGTAACAGCTTCCTGCACTGGTGCGGCCGGTTGAGCTGCAGGGGCTGGCGCAGCAACTGGCGCGGGTTCATCTTTCTTCCCACAGGCAGAAAGCGCAATGGCCAGCATGGCCGCGAGCAACAGCGAGGTCTTCTTCATGTTGAGTGATTCCTTAAGGTGATGATTTCCACATGCCGGATTTGCATGCTTTTGGTGTGCTGTTTGAATATGCTGCTTTTGTTTGCATTCCGCTTGTCAAGGCCTTTTGCTGTCATGATGTCTGACCAACAGTCGAGCGCTCACATATAAGTGATTCAAGTTCAAGCTGCTGGATTTTAGCTGTCCAGGTGCCATAAAGGTGTTGCCAAACGTTGCAGCCCAGTCATTGTGCAGGCTTCAGTGGTGATTTCCTGGATGACCAAAACCGTCGCAATACCACTCGTAAAGCAGGTCTTCCAGTGGCTGGGGATAGCTTATACCGGCAGAGAGCTGTCGTGCGTGTGCCAGCGTTGACAGTAAGGCCTGCGAGGCTTCATCAACGCAAATGGCCTCGCCATTCAGATAAAAGCCCCGCTCGGAAAACAGCAGCAGACTGCGTGCGTGCAGTTGGTAGCCTTCCTTGTGCAGGCGCTTGCCAAAACGCTTGGCGCTCATTGGTGCCCCCGGCGGCTCGAAAAACACATGCGCCTTGGGTTCCGTGAGCGAGTTGCCGAGAAAGTCTGTCACGTCCGCACGGGTCCATTGGATTTGCGCCAGCATGTTGCTCACGCGATCAATCATCGCGTCACTGATCAGTGCGGAGTTGTCCTGAAGCTGCAGATCGGGGTCGGAATACAAGCCGTCAAGCACCACACGGTCCTGCAACCAGCCCAGAAAGTCGTTTGCGAGCTCCTGTGCGGTTGGCGAGCGGAAGCCGATGGAGTAGGTTGTGCATTCGCCGATTGCCACACCATTGTGTGCCCAGTGTGGAGGCAGATAAAGCATGTCGCCGGGTTCCAGCACCCAGTCGTACACCGGCTCGAAGTTGGCCAGAATCTTGAGCGGTACATCAGGCAGCAATTCGCGATCGCTCTGGTTGGCAATCTGCCAGCGACGTTTGCCTGTGCCCTGCAGCAGAAAAACATCGTAGTTGTCAAAGTGTGGACCGACGCCGCCGCCATCTACCGCGTAGCTCACCATCAGGTCGTCCAGACGCGTCTGCGGGATGAAGTTGAAGCGGTGCAGCAGTTCGTCGGCCGCTGGCTCAAACAGGTTTAGACCCTGTACCAGCACGGTCCAAGGGTGCTTTTTGTCGCGCAGCTTGCCGGGTTTCTGTGGCCCACGCTGCAAGGTCCATTCTTCGGGTTTGCGGCGCACCAGCCGCGACTCCACGTCTGGGTTGCAGGCCAGTTCAAACAGGCGATCGCGCGAGACCAACCCCTGAAAACCGGGTACTGCCTGGCGAATCAGCAAGGGTTTTTTCTGCCAGTATTCTTCAAGGAATTGGGCAGGCTCAAGCCCGCCCAGCAAGGTTTCGATCATGATGTGAAGATTTCCAGTCAAACGTTGGTCGGTCAATTGCGTGGCGCAGGGCCATGGACTGGCCGGATTATCCCACGCGCACGAGCCGAGCTCGGTTAGAATCGCGCCTTTTGCTGGCTTGCGGAAATCCATCATGCCTGTTGCAATCATCGAATCCCTGGACCACGAAGGTCGCGGCGTGGCGCATGTTGAAGGCAAGACGATCTTCATCGACGGCGGTCTGCCAGGCGAGGAGGTGGAGTACGCAAGCTACCGCATCAAGCCGCGGTTCGAAATGGCCCAGGCTAGCCGCATCATCAAGGCCAGCGCCCAGCGGGTAACGCCCCGTTGCCGCTATTTCGGTCAATGCGGTGGCTGCTCCATGCAGCATCTCGACCCCGTCGCGCAGGCCGCAGCCAAGCAGCGTGTGCTGGAAGACGCGCTGTGGCACGTCGGCAATCTGCGTGCCGACACCGTTCTGCCCATCATCAACGGTCCGGCATGGGGTTATCGCTACCGGGCGCGCATCGGTGTGCGCATGGTGCCCAGCAAGGGCGGTGTGTTGATCGGTTTTCATGAGCGGCGCAGCAGCTACATATCGGACATGCGCAGTTGCGAGGTGTTGCCGCCGCAGATATCCGACATGCTGCCTGCCTTGCACGAGCTCATAGCCAGTCTGTCCATCCCGGACCGGATCCCGCAGATCGAAATCGCGGTGGGGGACGAGGCCACCGTGCTGGTGTTTCGCAACCTGCTGGCAGTCAGCACCGACGACGAAAAACAACTGGCTGCTTTTGCCGACAAACACGGCGTCCAGGTGTGGCTGCAGCCGGGTCGGCCAGAGTCCCTCTACAGGCTGCACCCGCTCGACGCGCCTGGCCTGTCCTATTCGCTGCCCGAGTATGGTGTGCGCATGGACTTTCTGGCTACCGACTTTACCCAGGTCAATGTCGCCATCAACCGATTGTTGATGCGACGCAGCATGCAACTGCTCGACCCCCGGCCAGGCGAACGTGTGGCCGATCTGTTCTGTGGGCTAGGTAACTTCAGTCTGCCGATTGCTGCGCTGGGAGCACATGTCGTAGGCGTGGAAGGCAGCGACGCGCTGGTTGCACGGGCAGCGCAGAACGCGCTGGCCAACGGACTGCAGCAGCGCAGTGAGTTTCATGCGGCCAACCTGTTTGAAACCACCGAGGACAGTCTCGTCGCGCTCGGTCATCTGGACAAGATGCTCATCGACCCGCCGCGCGAGGGCGCTATTGCCGTGGTCAAGGCCATCTCTGCGCTGCAAAGCCCGCAGCGCATCGTGTATGTCTCCTGCAATCCCGCCACGCTGGCACGTGATGCCTCAGTGCTGGTGCATGAAAAAGGCTATCGCCTGCGTGCTGCAGGCATCGCCAACATGTTTCCTCAGACATCCCATGTCGAGTCTGTCGCGCTGTTCGAGCTTGAGCCAGCGCAAGCCGGGGCAGCCCAAGTGAGTTGAGCCTGCACTTGCCCGGAACAGGCGGGCTGTGTTCAGGCGAGGCCTGTGCCGTTGCGTCAGGCATGTCGGCGACGGGTAGCATCCAGGCTTTTTTGTGGGTAAATACACAACTGAGGCTTTGCGTTTGAGCCGCTTTGGTTATAATGTCGCTCTTTCGCAGGGTTGGCCAGCAATTGGCCGCCGTTTGTTTGGCTACCTACGAGGTAGTCTTGTCAGCCTCAAGCGCTGATAGTCGCTGTGAAGAATCCGGAGGTGTGGCAGAGTGGTTGAATGCACCGGTCTTGAAAACCGGCAGGGGTTTGCGCCCCTCGTGAGTTCGAATCTCACCGCCTCCGCCAGAAACTGCTAAGTAGCTGATTTTTATTTATTTTTTCCGGTGGTTTGGAAGCTTCAGGTGTGACAATCGGCCGGAAGAAATGCCTCCTTACCTCTATCGTCGGGGCGACGACAAGAGCACAACGTCCATGTTCGGCTGACCGCTCCGAAGGCGTTACACGAACACCTTATCCCAAAGGAACACCAGTTGAGTGCAGCGGGCATCAATGCCCCAGTGTTTGTATCTGCACTGCATGAGCCCACCGGGAAATCCCAGCTTTTTGGACGAGCGTTTGAGCAAACGTTTGGACGTTACAAAACGAGCGTTCTGAAACTCCCGAGCGGCTGCAATACGCATGGTCAATTTGATGGGATTGTTCCGTAGGGTCCATCTGCGCTCTCCCCTGTCATCGCAGATGCATACCTGCTTTCCGATAGAGCCGTGTCAGCGTCTCGCGCATGTCCGGGGTGAGATACGACCATCCCTGGTCTGCAATCTCATCAGGGATTCCGAACAAGGCTTCGGCCACGCCTCCGGCGATGGCGGCCACCGTGTCGCTGTCACCGCCGATGGAAATCGCGTTTCGCATGGCGTCCTCGAAGTCGGTTGCTGTGAGCGCACACACCAGGGCCTGCGGCACCGTCTCCTGGCAGGTCTCATTGAAGCGGTAGGTTGGGCGGATATCATCTGGCGTTCGCTCAAGGTCGTAGCCAAAGCGTTCGGTGATGGCCACCTTGATGTTCTGCGGTGTTACCCGCTGGAGCGCCAGGAAAATTGCCAGCGCCGTGGCCTCAGCGCCCTTAAGGCCTTCGGGGTGGTTGTGCGTTACCTCCGTTACCTGTCTGGACAGGACAGACACTTCATCCAACGAGCTGGCCAGTAGCCCGGCGGGCGACACCCGCATTGCCGCGCCGTTGCCATAGCTGTTGTAGGGTTCCAGACCGGGTGACTGCAGCCAGCGCGAGAACATCCCGCCCCAGCCGCCGTTGTCCCAGTATCGCAAGCCCCAGTCCTTCAGGGCCTCACCCGCATGGCGTTCATTGACTAGGGCGTCGGCTACTGCCAGCGTGCAGATGGTGTCGTCGGTGATGAAGGATTTGGGATGAAACAGCGGTCCAAAGTCCTTGCGACGAACGTTGTTCCATTCGTAGACCGACCCGACAACGTCCCCAATGATTGCGCCTAGCATGGTGGTATCTCCTTCAGTTGCGGTTGATGCGATGTGGGCGATGTCCGACCGTCAGGACAGCACCGTCGGTGTCGACCACCGCATACACGTTGAGTCCAGGCTCCAGCCGACCGTAGGTTTTGGCTCCCAGTGTCCTGCGCGGGCGCTGACGGCTCTTGTGTGCCAAATAGACAAGCCTGGCGCCGCGCTTGTCGTACTCATGGGAACCAAAGCGCATCAGCAAGGGCAGTACGTTTTGATTGCTGAACGAGGCCGCTGCCGAGGCAGTGCTCTGAGAGCGGCGCGCAGGCGGTTGGGCATGTCCGGTGACGAACTTGCGGAAATCCGGCTGGAGTGAGAGTGAGTGCTTAACTTGATGAGCCTGCTGAATTCGCTGTGACCCTCGGAACTGCTGGAGTTGTTGGTGATCCGCGAGGTATCCTTTGGAAATTACAGGGGGTTGCATGAAGAGCCGGTCATCACAAGAGGGTTCGATCGCTTCAAAATCACTCTTTCCGAGCCTGACCAGACCCACGATTGACTGGACCAGATTTGAACTCTTTATCCCCTGAGATCTCGGCAGCCGGGAGTCTATGACCGCATCGACCTGAGCGGCCTGACAACACTGACCTGTCAGGGCCAAGCCTGAGTAGAAGCTCAGATTCAGTTTGTCTGATTGCTTGACTTCAAAACGTGGCATGATCAGTTGGGTGAACAGCGGGTGATTTCTTTTAGTCAGATAAATCAATGAGCTGAGAGTTTTTATGACTTATGCGTACGGACTCAGGGATCCTTTTGTTGCGCACCCGGGCGACAGACAAACCAAGAACTGCCCGAAAAGCCTACCTAATGTGACAAATATCACATTCCAGCGTGCTTGATGTGACTGTTTTTAACAGTCCATACATCATTTGGCTATGCTGTTGCCTTAGCATAATTACCGTGTAAAAGTATGCGAACTTGCGGCTGGTGCAATTAAGTTACGGCTGCTGTTTAGAGGTATCAAGCAAATGAACAAAATCCACAAAACAGTCTGGAATGCGTCTCTTGGTGCTTATGTGGCTGTGCCAGAGGTGGCAAGCTCGCAAAGTGCGCGGGGTGGTTCGTCCAGTCGCAAGGCCCGGCGCGCCATTCCAAGAGCGTATACCGGTCAGATGGCGCTGGAGCAACGCATTGTGCTCGATGCCGCCATGCTTGCCACAGCGGTGGATGTGTTTGATCACGAGGCGGCAAACGATACCTCCGAACTTTTCTCGCGCTACATTGAGGATACGACTGCATTGCCGGATGCTGACAGCGATGCCGATACAGTGGGAGATATTGCGCTGCTTGACGCCCGTGAAGATGGTGTGCAGATTGTTTTTGTGGATGCAGGCGCACTCGACATCCTCCCCCACCTCAGTCACAACCACGAAACCCACGTACTGCAAGCCGACCGCGACGGCGTGCAGCAGATGGCGGAGGTGCTGGCAGGTCGCAGTGATGTGGCTGCCATTCATGTGTTCAGCCACGGTGAACCCGGCGCTGTTCGCCTGGGTTCAGCCGTTCTGACCGCTGACAGTGTGCGGGGCGAGCATGCTGCTGCCTTGCAAATCATTGGCGCAGCCATGACTGCCGAAGGCGACATTCTGCTGTATGGCTGCGAGGTGGCCGCAGGGGAGGTCGGGGTGGAATTCGTGCAAACCCTGGCGGCGCACACCCAGGCCGATATTGCCGCCTCCACCGATGCCACCGGCCATGCCACGCTAGGGGGTAACTGGACGCTGGAAAAGGCCACCGGCAACATCGAGGCCTTTGGCGCTTTCGATGAACATGCGCTGACAGGCTTCGCCGGTTTGCTGCCCACCAATGCCGAACCTACGGCGGCAGACCAGACCGCCGCGCTTGCCGAAACCGTCACCCGCAATTTTGATGGCGAAACCTTCGGTTTTGCTGACACTGATACCCCAGCAGATACATTCCAGGCTGTCAGAATCGTCAGTTTGCCAAACGCAGCCGATGGCGCGCTGAGCTTCAATGGTTCGCCTGTGACCGTCGGGCAGGAGATCCAGCAGGCAGACCTTGCCCAACTGGTGTTTGAGCCAATCAACAAGACCAGCAGCTACACGGCCAGCTTCACTTTTCAGGTTCAGGACTCCCGCGATGCCTGGAGTGTCGTGCCCAACACATACACCCTGAACGTCACCGCCACCAACGAGGCTCCTACAGCGGCGGCAGATGCGATATCCGTCACCGAGGATACAAACCCCACTGCCACCGGCAATGTGCTGGACAACGACACCGACCCCGACACCGACGACACCAAAACCGTCATCGCGCTGCGGCTTGGCGGTGTGGCAGATGCTGGCGCACCGGGCACGCTTGGCCAGGTTTTTGTTGGCACATATGGCAGCTTCACACTCAATGCAAACGGCAGCTACACCTACAACCTGGATAACGCCAGCCAGGCCGTGCAGTCGCTGGGGGTGGGTCAAACCCTGACTGACAGCTTCAATTACACCATGCAGGATGGCGGAGGCAACACCGCGTCTGCGGTGATCACCGTCACAATCAACGGCACCAATGATGCGCCCGTAGTGACAACTCCTGGCTCAGAGGTGGTCATCCAGCCACCCATTCCGGAAAATGCCACTAACGCTGAAAACCCCGGCGTGCTCGTGTCTCGTCTGCTTAATACGGTTACTGGCGCATCGCTTGTCGTGGACGTTGATATCAGCGACACCACCCCCGGCATTGCCGCATACGGATTTACGACCACCAACGACATGACTGGCACCTGGCAGTACCAGTTGGATGGTTCCTCAAGCTGGGTTTCCTTTACGCCCACCGCGAATGCCGCAACCCTGATCCCGCATAACGCACTGGTTCGCTTTGTGGTTGATGACCGGCCAGGTGAGGATGAAAAGGAGTCCGGCAACGCGACGCTGCAATACTACGCTTGGGATGGCAATCTGCATGCAGCCGGAAGCGCGGTGGATGTTTCTGACCCTGCGAATCGGGGGGCAAACACTGCCGTCAGTGAAGGCGGTTTGAGCGCAGTTTTTCAGGTCAGCTCGCGCAATGACGACCCCGTTCTGACCCAGGGTACGATAGAAATCGGCGAACGCGCCGGGCAGGTGACGCTGACGGCTAACCCTGACCCACGCTTTATCGGCAGCGAGATGATTCGTCTGCTCGACCCGGACAACACCGCAGAGCAGATCCAGTACCGTCTGGAAGTGTTGCCGACCGAAGGCGTGCTGTACAAGAACGGCATTGCCATGCGTGTCGGCATGCTGTTCTCGCATCAGGAACTTGCTGGCGGGGCAATCACTTATGAATATACCGGGCCAGAGCTTTCAGCCAATACTGCGGACAGCTTCCGCGTAAGCGTGCGCGACGGTGCAGGTGGTGTGATCGGCGAGGATGGCGCTGCGGGGGCTAACTCATGGGCAACCATCGACCTTACCATTCTTGATCAAAATGCGCAGATAGCCATTACCGGTGCGACGCAGCAAGTGCTGGAGTCGGTCAACAGCGTCCCAGCGTACACGGAGCTAAACCTCAACCTGTCCGACGCTGACGGCGACCCCACGCTAATGCGTTTGACCATTGATAGCTTGCCTGACCCAGCCGTGGGCACGCTGCAGTATTTTGATGGCTCGGCATGGGTGGATGTGACGGTAGGGCTTGAACTCACCAAGGCGCAACTCGATGCCAACCCTTTGCGCTTTATTCATACCGGCGTCGAGCCTGAAGCTACGCCTTGGCACACCGGCGGTGTCTATCCTACTGCCACTTTCAATGTGTCAGCTTCGGATAACCACGCCAGCCTGACGCCGACCACCGCCAGCACCCCGGTCACGCTGACGATAGTGCCGCAAAATGATCCACCCACCCCGGTGACTAATCAGTTGACCGTGACACCTGCCGCGATTCCTGGCGATGTCATTATTACCCAATCCAACCTCACCGCAACCGATCCCGATAGCGACCCGGCGCGGCGCGTTTACACCGTAAACAGCAGCCCGGCTCACGGTGATCTTTATCTGAACGGCGTCATGATAGGGGTGGGTTCCACCTTCACCGAGGTGGACATCGCAGACGGCTTGCTCACGTTCCGCCCCTTTGGCGGAACGTATGCCACTGATACGTCAGACAGCTTTGAGTTTCGAGTCAATGACCGTGACGGCGGAATCGCCACCGGCACACTACCGATTCTGATTCAGGCTGACACTTACGACGATGACGACCCTGTCGACACCGGTCGCTTGCATACCTCTAACCCGGAGGGACTTTTCAGCGCCTTGAACGAGGCCATTCTGAAAGGCTCGGACAGCTATCAACTGACCTCCATGCCGGTTTACGGAAAACTGTATCGTGATGGTGTTGAACTGGCGATCAATGCCACTTTCACCCAAGCTGAGGTCAATGCTGGCAGCATCGTCTATGTTCATGACGGTAGCGAGCCTGCTGGTCATGCCACACCTTATCGTGACACCTTTGAAGTGACACGCACCGGTGGCGCGATCAGTGGCTCCTCAACCGTCACCCTTAACATCACCCCGGTCAACGACTCACCGATCATCACGCAGACCAGTTCAACCATCAACACCAATCAGAGTGGTGACACCCTGATGGAGGAGAACGTCGCTGCTGGCGATGCCAACAGCTTTGCGCTGACCAACGTCAGCAATGCGGTCAAGCTCACCACAGCCCACCTGCAGCATAACGACTCTGACACCCCGGATGCGCAGTTGTTTTACGTACTTGAGCAAGCCCCCGGGTCGGATGGCGAAATCCGTCGCTGGACTGGCAGCAGTTGGTCGGCGATTCCACAGGGTGGCCAGTTTTCGGTTGCCGATCTGGTGGCCGGCAATATTGCCTACTTCCATAACCCTGACTCGGAAACCCGCAGCGTCACCATCGGCGTGCACCTGATTGATGGTGGGGTGGTGGAGGCGGGTGATGTCGTCATCGCAGCGCCCAACATCACCGAACTCAATAGTGTTGTTGTTGACGATGGCGATAACACGCTGACATTGAACAAAGGCGAAGCCGCACGCAGCCCCACGCGCGAAGTCACCTTTACAGTCACCAATGTCAACGACGCCCCGGTTGCCAACCCCCGCAGCTTTACGGTTGAAGAGGGCTTTCCCACGGTATCGGGTGGCCCGGACACCAATGATGGACGTATTCAGGTACTGAATGCAGCACTGCTCAATGCGACCGACTCGGATAGCGATCTCAATAACGCACGCTATTTCATCAAGAGCCTGCCGAGCCATGGCTGGATTGAAGTCGACACGAACAACGATGGCACGTTTGATAAACGCCTCGAAGCCTCGGATCTGACAGGCGATGGCTACGAATTTACACGGGCGCAACTGGATGCTGGTCGTTTGCGTTATATGCAGAGCGGTGAGCCAGTCACTTCAGACAGCTTCACCTGGGGCGTGAACGATGATGAGACTACCGATGCCAGGGACAGCAATGTGGCCACGGTTTCCGTCAACATAGTGCCCATGAACAACCCACCGGTGGTGTTCAATAATCTACCAATTGCGGTGGCAGAGGGGGCCACGTTCAACATCACGACCGCATCCCTGGGGGCTGCAGCAGGCGGTGATATCGACCCGGACAACTCCGCAAGCCAGGTTCAATACCGCATTGTCACTGGTGTAAATTATGGCACCCTGTTTCTGGATCGTCCGGGTGGCATTACGGTGCTGGGCCACGGTTCGGCTTTTACGCTTGCTGACTTGCAGGCAGGTTATCTCAAATACACCCACGACGGCCGCGAACCCCATCTGCATTTGCCGACTGCATTTCAGGACGGTTTTGACTTCAAACTGTCTGATGCCTCTGGCATGGATGAGCCACAAGATCGCTTCATCATCAACGTCACGGCAGTCAACGATACTCCAAAGCTCACCCCCAGCTTTTTCGGAGCGACTCAATATGTTGAGGATGCTGCCCCGGTTCGCATTGGCAGCAGTGTGGTTTTCTCCGACCCCGACCTCAACGGGCCGGGTGCGACGCCGAACTTTGACGGTGGCACTTTGCGGGTGACCATTACCAACAACCAGTCACTTGACGTGCTTTCGGTCATCAATGAAGGCACAGGTGCAGGTCAGGTTGGCGTCAGCGGGAGTGATATCACCTACGGTGGTGTCACCATCGGCAGCATCGATGGCACCCAAGACGGTACAGGCGGGCAAGCGCTACTGATCAGCTTTAACGAGCAGGTTACATCCGATGCCGTGGTGCAGGCCGTTATTCGTGCGATTGCCTTCAGCAGCACAGACAATGCCAACCCGCCTGAAGTCGCCCGGAGCCTGACTATCGCGGTGACCGATGGCAACCCGGATGTCGCTGAACGTGAAACCGTCAATGGCACAGCGACCGTCAACGTCAGCCGCGTCAACGACCGTCCCATCCTCGACCCCAACACCAGCGGTAGCAACCTCGTGCTGGCAACGATTACCGAAGACGCCGCCGACTCAACCCACCAGGTCAGCAGCTTCATTAACGGCGCTGCGGCCAACGACAAAACCGGCATCGCCGATGTAGACGTCGGCGCGGTCCAGGGCATTGCCATCACCGGCCTGCAAAATGCCGCCAACGGGGTGTGGCAGTTCTCGACCGACGGCGGCACGTCCTGGCAAGCCATGGGCGCGGTATCTGAAACCAGCGCCTTGCTGCTCCGCGCTACCGATTCTGTGCGTTTCGTGCCAGACGGCAACAACGGCGGCACCGCCACCATCACCTACAAGGCCTGGGACCAGACCGCCGGCAACGTCGGCGCCAAGGCCAACACCACCGCCAACAACACCCAGACCAGCGCCTTCTCGGTAGCCAGCGACATCGCCCAGATTGATGTGACTGACGTTAACGACGCGCCGGTGTTGAGCGCTGTCGGGGCCATTACCACAAACGAAGACAACCCCTCGGCTTCGCATGTCTTATCCAGCCTGGTGACGGTGACGGATGTTGACACTGGCAGCTCACTCGCAGGCCTCGCGATTGTAGGAAATGCCGCAAACGACACCACACAAGGCGAGTGGCAGTACTCCACCGATGGAACAAATTGGGTAGCTGTCGGCACGGTGAGCGATGGTGCCGATGCGCTGGCCTTGTCGGCCAGCACACAAGTGCGGTTTGTGCCGGTTGCCAATTACAACGGCACGCCGCCGGGGTTGGTGGTTCGGGCGCTGGATAACAGCTATGTTGCGCCATTCAGCACCACCACTGGTGGAACGGAAACCCGCGTTAATGTTGACACCACAACCAGCGGCGGAACCACAGCGGTTTCGTCCGATGCGCTCACGATTGGCATCACCGTCAATCCCATCAACGATGCGCCGACGATAGACGCTACAACAACCGACTTCAGCGGCGCTGTCACCGAAAACAACCCGATTGCCATCACCGGCGTGACGGTATTTGATGTGGAGGCCGACCGCAACGAAGGCACAGGCGCCAATCAGGGCAATGTCCGGGTGACGATTGCCGTGGACCGTCCGGCGAGCCTTGGCACACTATCAGTCACGGCGTCTGGCTCCGTTGTCCTGCAAAACAACGCCACTGGAACAGTCACCCTGACCGGTAGCCTGACAGACGTCAACACCACCCTGGCCAGCCTGCAATTCACGCCGGGTGACGACACCAACACCAGCGAGACTATCACCGTCACCGTGAATGACCTGGGTAATAACGGCACTGGCACGACGACTCCGCTTGAGGCGAGTCAGGTCATCACCATCAGCAACATCACGCCGGTCAATGACGCACCCACCATCACCGCGCCGACGAATGTGACTGCGACTGAAGACGTGCAGTTCAGCTTTACGGGTGCCAACCGGATTACTGTGGCCGATGTGGATGCACGGGATGGGCAGTTAGACGTTACTCTCAGCATCCCAACCGGCACGCTCAATATTGCCAATTTGCACGGGGCAAGCATTCAGGCGGGAGCCAACGACTCAGACAGCATCACGCTTCGTGGCACCCTGACGCAACTCAACAACGCGCTCGCCACGCTGAGCTACACCGGGGCGCCGGATGCGAACAATCAGAATACGGTGGAAGCTGGCCGAACGCTGACTGTGACGGTGGATGACAGGGGTTTTGGTGAGGCGGGGGCGTCCACCGGAACTGGTTTGATCGACTCAAGAAGCATAGTCATCAATCTCACCCCGGTAAATGACGCACCTGTTTTGACCATTGCTGGTGGGTCAGAAACCCAAGCGGTGGATGAAGACACCCAGACCGCAATCACAGGTATCACCGTTGCGGATAATAAAGACAGTGCCGACAGCAACTACGCCGCCAGCGTGAAACCAAGCCTGGTCATCACAGCCTTGCGAGGGACTTTTGAGAGTGGAACAGTAGGCAGCGTCACCGGCGTGCTCTCAAATGGTGGGAGAACCATTACCCTTACCAGTTCCAGC
>DAIMZH010000036.1:0-32802 GCA_036734105.1 Azoarcus sp.
CAACCCGCGTCGTTATTGGGAAAGTGCGACTTTCGACGGCAGGAACTTCAGTTTAGAATGATGACGTTCAACTAGGTTGACTATCGGGATGTCGCCACCAAGATTAATTTCAGTTATTCGAAATCAGGAGTCTTTTCAGCGGGAGGAGACCTGTGTCTGGCTTCTTCTCGGGCCCTTTTTGCGGTGAGAAACAACTTGCCTGCTGCCACCAGGTTAACAATGCCGACAAGAACTGCTTGCCAGATTGGTACGGGTTGGCCATTGATGGCGTAAAAGCCGAACAGACCCAACAGGGCAACGCCTGCGATCAGGATGACAATGATGTCCTTACGGAGGAATCCAGACTGCTTACTGTTCAAAACGTATCTCCATGTGGTTCGTGTCATACAAGAGATCTCTTAAGCTTGAAGATGATCATCGTCGCGTAACAGTTAAAGAGGAAGTCTGATTAGACCAACTTGTTTTCCCGCAAGCAAGCAAGCATGCTGCCTCCTGATGAGTAAGACTTGCATCGTTACGTGACACCCAGTGCATGCTGCGACCGAAGTCTGATCGGTTAACGGATGTTTTTTGACATGTATTATCGCGCAATAGTCATAGGGAGGGGTACCAAATCGAGCTTCCATCTTACCCTTAGTTTCGGTGTGAATTCGGCTAAAAAGTGGAGATATTTGTCATATGAGCAAGCCTTTACCTTCTTGGCGTTGTGGTTGGTTGGATGAGGTGCGACCGGTCCACTCGCCCAATTTCGATGCTCGACCCTTGGGAGTTGAACCGTGTTTAATCGTTATTCATGCGATCAGCCTTCCCCCAGATGACTTTGGAGGGTCTGGGGTGTTGGATCTTTTTTGCAACCGTCTGGATCCCAATCTTCATCCGTTCTACCAAACTATTTGCACACTGCGTGTATCTGCCCATTTTTTTATCCGCCGTGATGGTGAATTGATACAGTTTGTCTCAGTAGATAACAGGGCGTGGCACGCTGGGCTGTCGTTATGGAAGGGTCGGCAAGCTTGCAACGATTTTTCAGTTGGAATAGAACTCGAGGGGTGCGATACGATGCCCTTCGAGGCGATTCAGTATACGAAATTGCGTGATCTTATTGCGTTTCTTAGGCGACGATATCCGATTGAAGATGTAGTCGGGCACTCCGATATCTCACCAGGACGAAAGACCGATCCTGGACCGTTTTTTGACTGGCGGGAGTTGGCGTAGTGCGCTTGCATGTGTCGCCTGAGCGTCGGACGCAGACGAAGTTGTTGTATAGTTACAACACGTAGAAATGCTTTTGATAATGAATAGTTAGCAAGGAAAGCTCAGCTTGGTGTGAGGTTTTGCTCACTCAGGACTAAGGTTCAACTTGTCTTAATCCTTGATAATCAATATAGTGCAATTGTATTGCAGCGCAACATTTTTCAACGTACATATGTATGGAGCCTTATTGCTGGTTGGACTGACAACATTCAGTTCGACTAAGTATCAAGACAGCTAACACGCTCGTTTTTGACGCGATTGAATTCTTGTGCGTTTCGAGTGAACAGTGGCCTTGCGCTGGGGCTGGTTAGCTAGTGACATCTTCGACTCACCTTTGATTGGTTTGAGTCGATGTACGCCCCCTCAAGGAGAAGAAAAAATGAATGACCATACCAAAAATACATCATCACCCGGTTTATCCGCACTCAGCGATGTGGCATCCAGTTTGAACATATCCCTAATCGCGCTTGGTTTTGTGGCTCTTTCTTCAGTCGGCTTTACGCACTTGGTAAATAGCGATGTGCAAGTTTTAACGGTGGGTGCAACTGTCGTCAAAGAGGCAGAGTCTCAAGGACTTGTTCAATCGGAGGACGTTTGGACTCTGGCTCCTCATCCCGTGCTTGACAAGGTCGATCACCTTGCGTTGGGTGAGGGGCTAAAACCAACAACGCCAGTTAAGCAGGGTTTGAAGGCGAGTAGCTCAGCACTGGGGCTTTCCGATGAAATGGGACGTGTTCGCGATT
This sequence comes from Azoarcus sp., assembly GCA_036734105.1. GTDB lineage: Bacteria > Pseudomonadota > Gammaproteobacteria > Burkholderiales > Rhodocyclaceae > Azoarcus_F. Next base: position 1,998 of record DAIMZH010000036.1, read on the forward strand.
GGGTCTCGAAGCGCTACAGGGTGTCAGGGCGTATGCTTGAGCCCGCGCTGGTCGCTGTACAAGAACATGCGCAGGAAGCTGGTCTTGATCCACTGCTGATTGTGGCAGTGATGGCTATAGAGTCTAGTTTTGATCCCAAGGCCGAGAGTCATGCCGGAGCTCAGGGCCTGATGCAGGTGATTCCGCGTTGGCATATGGACAAAATTGGCGAGGGTGCGTCGGAAGATGCGCTGTTCGATCCGGTTATCAACGTCAGGGTGGGCACCCAGGTGTTGGTCGAAGGCTTGCAGAGGTATGGTTCGCTTCAGGCTGCCTTGCAGTACTACAACGGTGCGCGCAATGACCCGAATGCACGATATACAAAACGTGTTTTAGCCATGAAAGAGCAGTTGGTACAAGTTGCCCGGGAAGACAACGACGCTTGAGTGCTTGAGGTGTTACCGTCAGTGTAAATCCGTAGAAACTTGGCGGCATAAAATGGCAGCGGAATTTGGCGTCGAGCGGTTGTCAAAAAAGGTCTCGGTGGGCCCCTTGCCTTTGAGACTAGGTGAGTCCCCCTCAGAATGGCGGAGCGGTCATCAGCTGATCGTTACGCGTAATGCGCTTGTCACGGCATTTGTCGAGTAAAACGCTTTCATAGCGTATGCATCTCCGGTAGCGTAGCTCATAGAGAAGTTCAATCGCAGTCCATGGCCTGCTCGGGCGCCCACTGGGAGCTAATACAGAGTGGCATTTCGTGGCGCAGGCCTGACGGTTGATGGTGCGACTTCAGGGCGCCTTCCCGGTTTTAGTCATTTTCGATTTGGCCACAGCGGCCTTCTGCGCCTCCTTGCGCTGGAACGAGTCGCCCTTGATGGAGAGGATTTCTGCGTGACCGTAGCGCCGAGTCGCTGTCAAGGCCGGCCAGCTCGTCGAGCAATCGCCCGGTGGCGGACAGTACCGTGTGCCCCTGCAATACCCGACTGACCGACACGATCGGTTAAGAGCGTACGTAGTGGAACAGCGGGGACCTTGGGTGGGGAGCCCTGATTGCCCACTCCGCTAGCCAATGCTGCAATCCAACCGCTTGATTCGTTTGCGCGTAACCTTTTGATCTGTATGGGCCTGCGTTGCGGCCTTTGCGGACTTCGGGACAGTTCCAGGGAGCGAGGTCGGAGCGAGGAATGGCCAAAAGAGAGTGGAATGTGGCTCGGAACGGTTAACTCGGGCGGCTGGCGAAGTCCGCAGGCTTCGGCAGGAACCCCCAACAACACACGGGAACTGGCGCAAGTAGACAAGAAAAAGCCCCAACTGATAAGAGTTGGGGCTTCAGTATTGGTGGAGCCGGGGGGAATCGAACCCCCGTCCGCAAGCCCTTTACAGGCAGATCTACATACTTAGCCCGACTATTTGGATTTAACCCCTGACTTAGCCGCCTGGCAGGCCGGAAAAGGGCGAGTTACCTTACCTTTAGCTGCGGAGCCAAGTAACCCGGCTCTGCTCGCGATTCTCTGTAAATGACACTGCAGCGGCTCAGCTTGCGCTAAAACCACCCGGCCCAGAGACCTGCCGGTGCAGCGCTAACCGGGATTAAGCGGCTAGAGCGTAACGCTCGTCGTTGGCGTTTATTGGTTTCCAGATGGATTTACGAGGTCACTGGCCCTCGGTATGCACTACTCTGCTTTGCGACCCACGTCGAAGCCAGGTCGGCCCCTTGGTGATGCCTTGTATATGAGGTTGTTTGGCCTCAAATCAAGTGCGATGCTATCACAAAGTCAGATGTTTGATCAGCGAGATAAGTTCCATCGGTTGCTGGATGATGTGATCGGCTTGCCACTGGTCTATCGGGTGGTCGGTGCCCAGGTAACCCCAGGCCGCTGCGACGGTGCGCATGCCGGCTGCGCGTCCGGCCTGGATGTCGCGCAGGTCGTCGCCTACATAGATGCAGCGCGTGGCGTCGACGTCGGCGTGTTCGCAGGCCACGAACAAGGTGTCGGGAGCCGGCTTGGCTTTCGGTGCCGAGTCGCCGCTGATGATGCAGCTGGCGCGTTGATGCAACCCAAGCGCGGTGACCAAGGGCAGGGTGTAAGCACTAGGTTTGTTTGTGACGATGCCCCATTTGATGGCTGCAGCCTCAAGTTGCTGCAGAACGTCTTCCATCTGTTCGAACAACCGGGTGTCGACACACAGTGCCGCTTGGTAGTGAGCCAGATAACGCTCAGCTAACTCGGGGTAGCTGTGGTGATCAGGGGTGATTTCGAACGCGACGCGCAGCATGCCGCGCACGCCGCTTGATGTATGGGGGCGCAGAGCGTCGAGCGGCAGTGGCGGTAGCCTGTGCTCGGCACGCAGCTTGTTGGCGGCGGTGCCAAGGTCGGGTGCGGTGTCCGCCAGTGTGCCGTCGAGGTCAAAGAGGACGGCTTCAGCGATCACGGGTGGTGTGCATCAGGTAGTTGACGTCGGTGTCGCGGCCTAGGGAATACACTTTGGTGATCGGGTTGTAGCTCATCCCGATCAGTTCCTGGTTTTCGAGGCCTGCATGGCGGCAGTAGCGAGCCAGTTCGGAGGGCTTGATGAACTTGGCGTAATCGTGTGTGCCGCGAGGCAGCAGTTTGAGGACGTATTCTGCGCCGATGATGGCGAAGAGGTAGGATTTGGGATTGCGATTGAGCGTGGAGAAGAAGACGTGGCCGCCGGGTTTGACCAGACGTGAGCAGGCTGCGATGGTGCTGGCCGGGTCGGGAACATGCTCGAGCATTTCCATGCAGGTAACCACGTCGAACGTTTCGGGGTGCTGGTCGGCAAAGGTTTCAGCGCTGGTGTGCTGGTAGCTGACCTTCAGGCCACTTTCAAACAGGTGCAAACGCGCCACGCTGAGGGCCTTGTCGGACAGGTCAATGCCGGTAACGTCTGCGCCTGAGTTTGCCATGCTTTCGGCCAGAATGCCGCCGCCGCAGCCAACATCAAGCACCTTCTTGCCAGCCAGTCCAGCCTTGCGGTTGATCCAGTTTAGCCGCAGCGGGTTTATCTCGTGCAGTGGTTTGAACTCGGAGGCCGGATCCCACCAGCGATGGGCGAGATCACTGAATTTCTGGACTTCTGCTGGGTCGGCGTTGACTGTCATGGGTGTGGTCCTGTCCGGATTTTCGATGCGTCGATACGTTTTTGGTGATGCTCTTGGAGGCGTTGAGCCATTGTCGGCGGTTATATACCGGCACCTTTGGGGTTTAGGTCATGAGCGTTTGAATGGGCCTGAGCTTACCCGAAAATACAGGCTTGGCGAAGCTCAGAGTCTTTGGTCGGTGATAGCCGCCTGTGATTACAGGCATGAAAAAACCCCACCGAAGCGGGGTTTTTTGGTTGCGCGAAGCGAATATCAGCGGGTGCCGATCACTTCAACCTCAACGCGACGATCCGGCTGCAGGCAGTCGATCAAAGCGGTGCGGCCACGAACGTTGTCGCAGCTGGTGCCGGTGACAGGCTGGCTCTTGCCCTTGCCTTCGGTGTAGATGCGGTTGGCTTCGATGCCACGGGAAACCAGATAGGCCTTGACTGCTTCGGCGCGACGCTGGGACAGATTGGCGTTGTATGCTTCAGAGCCGATGCGGTCGGTGTGACCAACGGCCAGGATCACTTCAAGGTTGAGCGACTTGGCTTGTTGAGCCAGTTGATTCAGACGCTCCATGCCGGCGGGACGCAGAACGGCCTTATCGAAGTCAAACAGGGCATCGGCAGACAGGCGGACTTTATCAGCGGTCGGGGTGGGTGCGACCGGTGCGGGAGCGGCTGCTTCCACGCACTTATCAGCGGGAACAATATCGCTGTCGCAAGCGCAGCCAACCGGGAACTGGCCTGCCATGGCGGTCTCGGCAGCAGCCGGGCTCCAGAAACCAGTGCGCCAGCAAAGGCCGGTACCGCTGCGGGCAACGACGTTACGTGCGTCGATGACGTAAGGGATGACGCCGCCAGCATCGGCAACTACGTTACCGTGTTGATGTGCAGCAACCGGAGCTGCAAAGCCCAGCATGGCTGCGGCAACCAGGAAGAGCTGTTTTTTTGTGTGCTTGATCATATTTTCCTCGTATACATTGATTGTCGAGCTTTCGGGGCATCGCTACCACCCTTTGCCGTTGCGCGACTAAGGATGATGCAACGATTAAATTGCATCCCTTGCGATTACTCTAGACTAGTCTGCCACATGGCGGCCCTTCCAAGCAATTCGATGTTGTGGTTTTGCAACATGGTTTTGCCGTTTTTAACACGTAATTGGCCGTTAACCCAAGTGTGGGTGACGGCATCCCGGCCAATAACGTAGACGAGATGCGAGATGGGATCGTAGCAAGGTTGGTGTTGCAGTTCTTTTACGGAGATGCTGCACAGGTCGGCCTGCTTGCCAGCTTCGATCGAACCGATAATATGGTCCAGTCCCAGGGCGCGCGCGCCGTCCAGTGTTGCCATGCGAAGCGCGGTGTGCGCTGGTATGGCGGTCGGGTTTTGTGTGGATACCTTGGCGAGCAGTGCGGTCAGGCGCATTTCTTCTAAGACGTCCAGACGGTTATTACTAGCTGCGCCATCCGTCCCGAGGCCGACTGTTATGCCGTGGTCCAGGCACGCGGCGATTGGCGCAATGCCGCTGGCGAGTTTCATGTTGGATCCAGGGCAGTGCGCGATGGAGCAGCCGTGGTGGGCGAGCAGGGCGATTTCATCTTCATTAAGGTGAACGGAATGCACCGAGATGAAGCCTGGGCCAAGCAAGCCGAGACGCTCGAGACGAGTGAGAGGGCGGCAGCCATGTTGAGCTACTGACTCGTCTATCTCGTGCGCTGTTTCGTGGACATGCATGTGAATGGGGATGTCCAGTTCGGCAGCTAATGACGCTACGCGTTGCAGCGAGTCGTCGGAGACGGTGTAAGGAGCATGTGGGGCAAGCGCAAAACTGATGAGCGGGTGCTTGTGCCAGTTGTCGCGAGCTTTCAATCCCTTCTGGAAGTACTCGTCTGCATTGCTGGCGTAGGGGGTGGGAAATTCCAGTACCGCGATGCCGACGACAGCGCGCATGCCGGCATCGGCAAACGCCTGTGCTGCGGCGTCGGGGTAAAAATACATCTCGTTACAGGTTGTAATGCCGCCGCGCAACATTTCAGCCGCTGCGAGCAGCGTGCCATCTCTTACGAAGGCCTCGGAGACGTGCTTGGCCTCGGTTGGCCAGATGGCTTCTTGCAACCATTGCATGAGTGGCAGATCGTCTGCCATTCCGCGCATCAAGGCCATTGCGGCGTGCGTGTGGAGGTTGATCAGACCGGGGATCAGAATTTCTCCCGGGAGACAAAGGGTTTCGCGGGGTGAGAATCGCAGGGTGGCTTCTGTGTTCGGACCCACTGCGATGATTGTGCCGTCTCTAACGGCAACCGAGTGATGATTCAATACGGTCTTCTCCGGTTGGACCGGCACGATCCATTCGGGGCAGATGAGGAGGTCGATGGATTCTGTCATCGTTGTGTCCTGTCGGGCGTTAGCTTGACAGATTGGAGCACATGACTGGCGGCTTGCACAGCCCGCACTGTTGTGCCCCGACCTGCATTGCGTGTGCTTGGCTGATGCGAACGACAGGCGTGCTAAAATGTCACGTTTTGTTCAAGCATGGCCCAGGCCAGAAGCCAGATGACCCAGTTCGCGAAGGAAACCCTGCCGATCAGCCTCGAAGAGGAGATGCGGCACTCTTATCTGGATTACGCGATGAGCGTGATTGTTGGTCGTGCGCTGCCAGATGCGCGGGACGGTCTCAAACCGGTGCATAGGCGAGTGTTGTTTGCCATGCACGAGTTGTCGAACGATTGGAACAAGGCATACAAGAAATCTGCCCGTATCGTCGGTGACGTGATTGGTAAGTACCATCCCCATGGTGATTCCGCGGTGTACGACACCATCGTGCGAATGGCGCAGGACTTTTCCTTGCGGTACATGCTGGTGGATGGTCAGGGAAACTTTGGTTCGGTCGATGGCGACAACGCGGCGGCGATGCGTTACACCGAAATCCGGATGGCTCGTATCGGGCATGAGTTGCTGGCTGATATTGACAAGGAAACGGTCGACTTTGGCCCGAACTATGACGGTTCCGAAAAGGAGCCGCTGGTATTGCCGGCGCGCATTCCCAACCTGCTGATAAATGGCTCGTCCGGTATCGCGGTCGGCATGGCAACCAACATCCCACCGCATAACCTGGGCGAGGTGGTTGATGCCTGCCTGAGCTTGCTGGCAAACCCTGACTGCACCATCGACGAGTTGATCGAGATCGTCAAGGCGCCTGACTTTCCAACCGCCGCCCTGATTTACGGCCTTGCCGGCGTGCACGAGGGCTATCGCACAGGCCGCGGGCGTGTGGTGATGCGTGCCCGAACCCACTTCGAGAACATCGGCAAGGGCGATCGTCAGGCCATCATCGTTGACGAATTGCCGTATCAAGTTAACAAGCGCACCTTGCTTGAGCGCATGGCTGAATTGGTCAACGAAAAGAAGATCGAGGGCATCAGCGAGATCCGCGATGAGTCCGACAAGTCCGGCATGCGGGTCGTGATTGAGCTCAAGCGCAACGAAATGCCCGAGGTGGTGCTCAACCACCTGTTCAAGCAAACCCAGTTGCAGGACACCTTTGGCATGAACATGGTGGCGCTGGTTGACGGTCGACCACGCACGCTGAATCTCAAGGAAATGCTGGAGTGCTTCCTGTCTCACCGGCGCGAGGTGGTGACCCGGCGCACTGTGTTCGAGCTGCGAAAGGCTCGCGACCGGGGGCATTTGCTTGAAGGACTCGCGGTGGCCTTGTCCAATGTCGACGAGGTGATCGCGCTGATCAAGGCGGCCCCGACGCCTGCGGATGCCAAACGCGAACTGCTTGCCCGTACCTGGCGTTCTGCTCTCGTCGAGGAGATGCTGGCGCGCGCTGAGTCCGTCAGCTACCGCCCGGAGGGATTGCTGCCGGAGTTCGGTTTGTCGGCACAGGGCTACCGTTTGTCCGAGGCACAAGCTCAGGCCATTCTGGAACTGCGTCTGCAGCGACTCACTGGGCTGGAGCAGGACAAGATTCTGGCGGAATACCGCGAAGTGATGTCATTGATCGCCGATTTGCTGGATATTCTCGCCAGACCCGAACGTATTACCGCGATCATTATTGAAGATCTCACCGCAGTGCGGAACCAGTTCGGTGACCCACGTCGATCCGAGCTGGTCATGAATACCGCCGAGATCAACATGGAGGATCTCATTGCCCCCGAGGACATGGTGGTGACCCTGTCACACGGCGGGTACTTCAAGCGTCAGCCGTTGGCGGACTACCGGGCGCAGCGACGCGGCGGCCGTGGCAAGCAGGCCACCGGCATGAAGACCGATGACTTCATCGATCGTTTGTTTGTGGCCAATACGCACGATTACATCCTCTGCTTCTCCAGTCGTGGGCGTGTTTACTGGCTCAAGGTGTACGAAGTGCCCGAGGGTGCGCGCAACGCACGTGGCCGTCCGATAGTCAATCTGTTCCCGCTGATCGAAGGCGAGAAAATTACTGCCGTATTGCCGGTTCAGCGCTTCGACGACGATCACTTTGTTTTCATGGCCACTACCGAGGGTACTGTCAAGAAAACATCGCTGACTGCTTTCGCCAATCCGCGCAAGGCTGGCATCATCGCGGTCAATCTCGATGATGGTGATCACCTGGTCGGGGTGGCGATTACCGACGGAGCTTGTGATGTCATGCTGTTCTCGGATGCTGGCAAGGCGGTGCGCTTTGCGGAAAGCGATGTGCGGCCCATGGGGCGTGATGCTCGCGGTGTGAGGGGCATGAATCTTGAGGACGGCCAAAAGGTGATTGCCATGCTGGTCACCAGTGTGGATTCGCAGAGTGTGCTCACTGCGACTGAAAACGGTTACGGCAAACGCACTCCAGTCGAGGAGTACACCCGTCATGGCCGTGGCACAAAGGGGATGATCGCGATACAGAGTTCCGATCGTAATGGCAAGCTGATAGGCGCTTGTCTGGTAAGTCCTAGCGACGAGGTGATGCTGATTTCGACTGGCGGTGTGCTGATTCGCACGCCTGTTCAGCATATCCGCGAGATGGGTCGGGCGACGCAGGGTGTGACCCTGATCAATCTGGACGGGGGCACCTGGCTGGCGGGTATCGAACGCGTGGCAGAATCTGATGAGGACGATCTGGCGTGTGAGGAGCAGCCTTCCGAAACCGAGCCGGATGCCGCCGACGACAACCCGCCCCTCCCTGAGTGACCTTTAAAGTCCGTCCGCGAATTTACCGGAGTTCAAACCGTGAGTCGTGTTTTCAATTTCAGTGCCGGGCCTGCTGTTTTGCCCGAGTCGGTGTTGCAACGTGCAGCCGGGGAGATGCTGGACTGGCATGCGACGGGTTGTGGCGTCATGGAGATGAGTCATCGCGGTGCCGCGTTCACGTCCATTCTGGATGCGGCCGAACGTGACCTGCGTGAACTGCTCGACATCCCGAAAAACTACAAGGTGTTGTTCGTTCAGGGTGGGGCTACCCTTCAGTTTGCGCAGATTCCCATTAACCTGCTGGCAGGCAGACGTGCGCGATATCTGGTGACGGGTGCCTGGTCGCGCAAAGCCTTGCGTGAGGCTGAGCGAATGACGCAGGTAGTAGGCGGTGTGGTCGAGGAGGCGGGTTCCACCGAGAAGGACGGTTTTCTAAGCTTTCCCGCCGTCGATGAGATCACGGTTAGCCCGGATGATGCGTATCTGCACGTCTGCACCAACGAAACCATACATGGCGTCGAATGCTTTGACTTCGCTGCGCTGGCCTCGCTCGGTGTTCCAGTAGTCGCCGACATGTCGTCACACATTCTGTCGCGAGTGTTTGATGTACGTAATTTTGCGATGATCTACGCCGGTGCCCAGAAGAATGTCGGCCCCTCGGGGCTGACCCTGCTGATTGTCCGCGATGATCTGTTGGGTCACGCCTGGTCGGGCACGCCGCAGTTGCTGGATTACCGTGTGATAGCCGACAACAACTCCATGCTCAACACGCCACCAACGTATGGCATCTACATGGCTGGACTGGTCTTTGACTGGCTCAAGACTGGTGGCGGATTATCAACCATTGAAGCCAGAAACCGTTACAAGGCGGCCTTGCTGTACGATGCTATCGATGCCAGTGATTTCTATGTCAATCGCGTTGCTCCTGACGCTCGTTCGCGCATGAATGTGCCGTTTGCCCTGCGTGATGCTGCGCTCGACAAAGTGTTTCTGGACGAGGCTGAGGCTGCCGGGCTGACCCAGCTCAAGGGACACAAATCGGTCGGTGGGATGCGCGCTTCAATTTACAACGCCATGCCGCTTGAAGGTGTTCAGGCATTGGTGGCATTCATGAATGACTTCGCCCGCCGCAAGGCGTGAGGGGTTTTTGGGGCAGAGAATGAGCGACGAACTGCTGAAGTTGCGCAATAACATTGACCGGCTCGACGAGGAGATTCTCGAGCGTCTTGCCGAGCGTGCCCGCAGCGCGCACCGCATCGGCGAAATCAAACAGGGCAACCTGTATCGTCCCGAGCGTGAAGCTCAGGTCTTGCGCCGCCTGGCCGCGCTCAATCCCGGGCCGTTGCAGGCTGATGCGGTCAAACGGATCTTTCGCGAGATCATGTCGGCGTGCCTGGCCCTTGAGCAACCGCAACGAGTCGCCTATCTCGGACCAGCAGGCACCTTCTCGGAGAGCGCTGCACGTCGTCATTTTGGTTCGGCTGCCGCATTCATCCCGATGCCAGCGATTGATGATGTGTTCCGAGCGGTTGAGGCTGGCAATGCCGACTATGGTGTGGTGCCGGTTGAAAACTCCACCGAGGGGGTAGTCGGTGGCACGCTGGATTTGCTGCTTGCCAACCCGGCCAGAATCTGCGGTGAGGTAAAGCTGAGAATTCATCAGCAATTGATGTCTCGCGCTGACGGCATTGGTGCCGCCAAACGCTTGTATTCGCATATGCAGTCACTTTCGCAGTGCCATGAGTGGTTGAATCGCAACTTGGCCAATGTCCCGCGTATTCCTGTGGCCAGCAATGCCGAGGCAGCGCGGCTGGCGTCCGAAGATGGGGAGTCCTGCGCCATCGCGGGCGAAGCCGCAGCCGAACTCTACGGTCTTAACGTGTTGGCTGCCAATATCGAGGATGACCCAAACAACACGACGCGCTTCATTGTCATCGGTAGCCATGATGCCGGACCTTCCGGCAACGACAAGACGTCCATCGTGCTGTCTGCAGCGAACAGGCCTGGGGCAATGTACGCCTTGCTTGAGCCGCTTGCTCGTCACGGTGTCGATATGACCAAGCTGCAATCCAGGCCAGCACGAAGTGGTCTCTGGGAGTACGTCTTCTATGTGGATTTTCTGGGCCACCGGGATGACCCCAAGGTGTCTGCTGCGCTGGACGAACTCAACCAGAAGGCGGCTTTCGTCAAGGTGCTGGGCTCTTACCCGTTGGCGCTGATCTGAGCTTTTTCAGACGACACCCAGATAACCAAAGAATACCGGAAGGAGACAATGATGAGTTTGATCGACCACGCCCCATCCTATGTGCGCGCGATTTCGCCATATCAACCTGGCAAGCCGGTTTCCGAGTTGGCGCGCGAGTTTGGTTTGGCTGCGGGTGATATTGTCAAGCTGGCCTCCAACGAGAACCCCCTAGGCATGAGCAGCAGGGCGCGTGATGCGGCAGTAGCCGCTTTGGGTGACATCGCTCGCTATCCGGACGGCAATGGATACGAGCTGAAGGCTGAGATCAGTCAGCGCTTTGGTGTCAAGCTGGATCAGCTTGTCCTCGGCAACGGCTCGAATGACGTCCTTGAACTGGCTGCGCGTGCGTTTATCGGCAAGGGGCAGTCTGCGGTGTTTTCGCAATATGCCTTTGCGGTTTACCCGTTGGCTACGCTGGCGGTCGGCGGGCGTTGTATCCAGGTGCCGGCCTCGGACTATGGGCACGATCCGAAGGCCATGGCAGCAGCGATCACTGACGATACTCGTGTGGTGTTCATCGCCAACCCCAATAATCCTACCGGTACTTTTCTTCCGGGAGATCAGGTCAAGTCGCTCATCGCGTCCGTGCCTGCCGATGTGCTGGTGGTGTTGGACGAGGCCTACACGGAATATCTCTCGGACGAGCAGGCCTATGATTCGTTGGCATGGCTGAGCGAGCACCCCAACTTGTTGGTTTCACGAACCTTCTCCAAGGCCTACGGCTTGGCTGGGCTGCGTGTGGGCTACGGCGTGGGTCATCCTGATGTGATTGATCTAATGAACCGGGTGCGTCAGCCGTTCAATGTGTCCAGCGTAGCACTGGCGGCAGCGGTGGCTTCTCTTGGCGATGAAGAGTTCATCGCTCGCAGTGCTGAACTGAATCGTCGCGGTATGGCTCAGATGCAGGAGGCATTTACCAGTTTTGACCTGCAGTGGATCGAGTCATCGGCCAATTTCATTACCGTACGGGTCGGCGATGCAGCCAGCGTCAACGCCGCCTTGCTGAGGCAGGGCGTGATCGTACGGCCGATTGCAGGCTACGGTCTGCCCGAATGGTTACGTGTTTCTATCGGGCTGCCTGAAGAGAATGCGCGTTTCATTGATGCCTTGCACGCTGTGCTCGAAAAGAACTGAGTCCTAGAGATGAAGCCGATTGGAAAGCTTGTGGTGTGCGGTGTAGGCCTGATTGGGGGTGCCTTTGCGATGGCCTTGCGAAAGGTCGGCATGGTGAGGCATGTTGTTGGCATGGGACGTTCCCGGGGCTCGCTTGAGCGTGCGCTTGAGCTTGGCGTGATCGACGAGATTGCGGATGAGTGGGTGGCTGCGCTTTCAGGTGCCGACTTTGTGTTGTTGGCCACACCGGTCGGCAGCATGAGCGATCTTATGACTGCCATGGCGCCACACCTCGAAGCTCAAACGGTGGTGACTGATGCCGGCAGCACCAAAGGTGATGTCATTGAGGCGGTATATCGGCAACTCTCCAACCATCTGGGCAATGTGGTGCCCTCGCACCCCATCGCGGGTGCCGAGCGCAGTGGTGTGGAGGCGGCTTTCCCTGAACTCTACCTCGGGCGGAAGGTGGTGGTAACCCCATTGCCCGAGAATGAGCCGAGTGCCATATTGCGGGTCCGCGAGGCTTGGGCGGCTTGCGGCGCCAGCATTCACGAAATGTCACCTGCCGAGCATGACAAAGTGTTCGCAGCCGTCAGTCATTTGCCTCATCTTCTGGCGTTTGGACTGGTTCAGGATTTTGCAGGACGCGCCAACGCCGAGCAGTTGTTTGGCTTTGCTGCCGGCGGCTTTCGGGACTTCACCCGCATTGCCGGCAGTCACCCTGAAATGTGGCGCGACATTTGCCTTGCCAACCGACAGGCCCTGCTGGCGGAGCTGGATCAATATCTCGCCCAGCTCGCCTACATGCGCGCACTATTGCTGGCCTCGGATGGCGAGCACTTGTTGCAGCTCTTCAGCGAAGCGCGGGCTGCGCGCAATGCGTGGGCCAGCCAGTTTTCTCCGTCTACCTCTGGTGAGTGACTATGGAACACTTTGATCTGCCGCCGATGAATGGTGCCAGCGGCGTGGTTCGTTTGCCCGGCTCCAAGAGCATCAGCAACCGCATTCTGTTGCTTTCAGCCCTGGCCGAAGGTGAAACCCGCATCGTTGACCTGCTGGAGTCCGACGACACCGAACGCATGCTCGAAGCGCTGGCCGCTCTCGATGTGCAGGTAAGTCACGAGGCCGGCACTGGCGAGTGCACCGTACGTGGCGTTGCTGGTGGGTTCAAGTGCAAGCAGGCTGATCTCTTTCTGGGCAATGCCGGCACCGCTTTTCGTCCGCTCACCGCAGCGCTTGCGCTTTGCGGGGGGCACTTTCGACTGCACGGTGTGCCGCGCATGCATGAGCGCCCGATTGGCGATCTTGTCGACGGGTTGCGTCAGATTGGGGCATTAATCGAATACGAAGCGGCAGAGGGCTATCCCCCTCTGAAAATCAGTCCAGGCCTGATTCGATTTGACGGAGCGATCCGAGTCAGAGGAGATGTTTCAAGCCAGTTTCTCACCGCGCTGTTGATGGCCTTGCCACTGACTGGCAAAGAGGCGCGGATAGAGGTGCTTGGAGACCTGATCTCCAAACCCTATATTGCGATTACGCTCGAATTGATGGCGCGTTTTGGCGTCAGAGTGCTGCGAGAGGGTTGGTCGGCATTCACAGTGCCAGCGTCATCGGGATACCTTAGCCCCGGTGTCGTCTACGTCGAGGGTGATGCATCTTCTGCCTCTTACTTTCTGGCTGCGGGTGCTGTCGGTGGCGGGCCAGTGCGGGTTGAGGGCGTTGGGCGCAACAGCATTCAGGGCGATGTAGCTTTTGCCGATGCGTTGGCGTTGCTTGGGGTGCCGATCGAACTTGGCGATAACTGGATAGAGGCGAAAGCGCCCCCGCGAGGTCGCCTCAAGGCCTTCGACCTTGATCTCAATCACATCCCGGATGCCGCCATGACCCTGGCAGTGGCGGCGCTGTTTGCCGACGGAACCAGTCGTTTGCGCAACATTGCCAGTTGGCGTGTCAAGGAAACCGATCGACTCAGCGCGATGGCGACTGAACTGCGTAAACTCGGAGCCGGAGTGGAGGAAGGCCCGGATAGCTTGCGCATCACCCCGCCCGAGCGTTTGTTGCCGGCCAGCATAGACACCTATGATGACCACCGGATGGCGATGTGTTTTTCGCTCGCCAGCCTCGGCGCTTGTCGCGTGCGCATCAATGACCCCGCTTGCGTCAATAAAACATTTCCAGGCTACTTTGAGAGTTTCTTGAGCATCACTCACCCGGTGCCAGTCATTGCCATTGATGGACCGTCTGCCTCGGGAAAGGGGACCGTTGCCGCGCGCGTCGCGCAGGCGCTCGGCTATCACTATCTTGATAGCGGCTCCCTGTATCGACTGGTAGCCCTTGATGCCATGCGCAGAGGTGTCGATCTGGAGGACGACCTACAAGTTGCCAGGCTGGCGACTGGCCTGGATGTGCGTTTTGAAAACGGGTGTATCTGGCTCGCTGGCGACGATGTGACAGATGCCATTCGTGATGAAGCTTGCTCGCAGGGTGCCTCCCGAATAGCGGCCCTGCCTGCAGTGCGTGACGCACTTCTCGATCGTCAGCGTGACTTCAGAATGCTGCCTGGTCTTGTCGCCGAGGGCCGGGACATGGGTTCGGTAGTCTTTCCGGATGCCCAGCACAAGATATTTCTCACCGCCAGTGTGAGTGCACGTGCTGAGCGCCGTTATAAGCAGTTGATTGAGAAAGGTCTTGCTGCTAATATTGAAAACCTGTCAAAAGACTTGGCCGAACGCGACGAACGCGACGCTAATCGGTCGGTTGCGCCACTGAAAAAGCTCGACGATGCGATGTTGCTGGATACCTCCAGCATGGGTGTCGAAGACGCGGTGGCGTTTGTTCTGTCAGCGTCGGCGGGCTAACCAGTCTTCCGCACGAGCACCAGGCCAGGGGAGCGGACGACCGCCTCCCGTTTTTTCGTCAACCTATCCTACAAGTCCGCCGCTGGTATTGATCTGGCGGTGTCCGGAAACCTAATACATGTCAACTCCCTTCACCGAAAGTTTTGCCGATCTCTTCGAAGAAAGCCTCACCCTGCAGGTGATGCGCGCCGGAGAGGTGATCACCGCCGAAGTCGTCAGCATCGACCCGAATTTCGTGGTCGTCAATGCTGGCCTGAAATCAGAAAGCTATGTGTCCATCGATGAGTTCCGCAATGATCACGGCGAACTTGAAGTCAGTGTGGGTGACTTTGTTGATGTGGCCATCGAGGCGCTTGAGGACGGTTACGGCGAAACCCGGCTGTCGCGCGAAAAAGCCAAGCGTATCTCCGCATGGAGTGACCTCGAGAAGGCGCTTAACGACGGCGAGCTGGTCAACGGTCTGGTGTCAGGACGCGTCAAGGGTGGCCTTACCGTGATGGTTAACGGCATTCGTGCCTTCCTGCCGGGTTCGCTGGTGGATATGCGTCCGGTCAAGGATACGACTCCCTACGAAAACAAGGAATTCGAATTCAAGGTCATCAAGCTCGACCGCAAGCGCAACAACGTTGTGGTGTCGCGTCGCGCCGTGCTCGAAGAGACCATGGGCGAAGAGCGCGAGAAGCTGCTCGAAAACCTCAAGGAAGGTTCCATCGTCAAGGGTATCGTCAAGAACATCACCGACTACGGTGCCTTCGTTGATCTTGGTGGCATTGATGGTCTTCTGCACATCACAGATCTGGCCTGGCGTCGTGTCCGTCACCCGTCCGAAGTGCTCAATGTCGGTGATGAAATCGAAGCCAAGGTGCTCAAGTTCGACCAGGAGCGTCAGCGCGTGTCGCTCGGCCTCAAGCAGTTGGGAGAAGATCCTTGGGTTGGCATCGCACGTCGTTACCCGCAGGGCACCCGTCTGTTCGGTAAGGTCACCAACATCACCGATTATGGCTCCTTCGTAGAAGTCGAGCAGGGTATCGAGGGTCTGGTGCACGTGTCCGAAATGGATTGGACCAACAAGAACATCCACCCGAGCAAGGTTGTCCAGCTTGGTGACGAGGTTGAGGTGATGATCCTCGACATCGACGAGGAGCGTCGCCGCATCTCCTTGGGCATGAAGCAATGCATGTCCAATCCGTGGGATGATTTCGCCATCAATCACAAGAAAGGTGACAAGGTCAGTGGTCAGATCAAGTCCATCACTGATTTTGGTGTTTTCATCGGCCTTGAAGGTGGTATCGACGGTCTGGTGCATCTGTCTGACCTGTCGTGGAACGAGGCTGGCGAAGAAGCCGTCCGCAGGTTCAAGAAGGGTGATGAGGTCGACGCCGTTGTGCTTGCCATTGATGTGGAGCGTGAGCGTATCTCTCTCGGTGTCAAGCAGCTTGAAGGTGACCCCTTCACCAACTTCATCGCCACTCACGACAAGAACTCGCTGGTGAACGGTGTGGTGAAGAGTGTTGACGCTCGCGGCGCCGTGATCGCACTGAGCGAAGAGGTTGAAGGTTATCTGCGTGCGTCCGAGGCAGCCCCCCACCGTGTCGACGATCTCACCACCATGTTCAAAGAGGGTGATGAGGTTGAGGCTCTGATAATCAACGTTGATCGCAAGTCGCGTTCGGTCAATCTGTCCATCCGGGCGAAAGATCAGGCTGAAACCAATGAAGCGATGAACCGTCTGTCTGCGGACGCTGCAACTGGTACAACCAACCTTGGCGCACTGCTCAAGGCAAAGTTGAACGAGCAAAAGCAGTAAGCAGCCCCGAGATGACCAAATCGGAATTGATCGCGCGTCTGGCGGGGAGGTTCCCCCAGCTTGTAGCCAAAGATACCGATTTCGCGGTCAAGGTCTTACTCGATGCGATGGCTGAAGCGCTTGGGCGCGGTGATCGCATCGAGATACGTGGGTTCGGTAGCTTCTCGCTGAATTATCGACCGCCGCGAGTCGGGCGTAATCCCAAGTCAGGTGAGCAGGTGCAGGTTCCTGAAAAATACGTACCTCACTTCAAAGCTGGCAAGGAATTGCGAGAACGTGTTGATATCATGGAATAACCGCACGGAGTTGTAATGTGCTGTAATCCGGAAGGCGGCTTAGTCCGCCTTTCTTTTTGTGATTTTTCGACTGGAGACATGAATCATGCGAATCGTCGTCTGGGCTGTACGTCTGGTTTTGTTTTTCTTGCTGTTTGCTTTTGCAGTCAAGAACGATCAATTGGCCACACTTAACTTCTTTTTTGGCGCGAGCTGGGAAGTTCCCATGGTCTATATCATCATCGGTGTTTTTGCGGCTGGTGCGCTTCTTGGTGTCAGCGCGAGTGCGGTCTCCTTGTTCTTGTCGCGACGTGAGGCCAGTCGCTTGCGCAAGCTTGCTGCACGTACTGAGCGGGATCTAGGAGAGTTGCGCGCCAGCACCGAAGTGGCCAAACTCGTTTAGTTGCATGTTTGAATGAAGGTTCGGTATGTGGAACCGTGGCTTGTCACGCCAAGCGAAAGTGCGCCGGGAGCATGTAGTGTTGCAGTGTTATGCACAGCCGAATGCCCAAGGGTTGGCGGTATCGAACCGGTCTCAGCCGGAAATTAAGCAATGGAAATAGAATACTGGTGGTTGCTGACCCTGCCGGTGTTTTTCGGTCTGGGTTGGCTTGCTGCCCGGGTTGACATACGTCAGGTAGTGAAGGAGTCGCGTGTTCTGCCGCGTTCTTTTCTGGCCAGCCTCAACTATTTGCTTGACGAGCGTCCTGACAAAGCAGTTGAAGCGCTCAAGGACGCGGCTCGTGTTGACTCTGAAAATGTCGACCTTCAGCTTGTGCTCGGGAGTCTTTACCGCCGACGAGGTGAAACGGAACAGGCGATCAGGCTTCATCAAGACCTGCTTCATCGGGATGAACTTACGGCCAAGCAACAAAAGCTTGCGCTGACAGCACTAGGCGGTGATTACCTCAGCGCAGGATTACTGGATCGGGCCGAAGGTGTTTTTTTGAAACTGCAGGCGAGTTCGCAAGACTCCGGGGCAGTGCGCCATCTGTTGGAGATCTACCAGCAGGAGCGTGACTGGGCCAAAGCCATCGGAATGGCCCGTCAGTTACCTGATCACGAAAGTTTGCACTGGGTAACCGAGGTTTCCAATTTCTATTGCGAACTGGCATCCGATGCACTGGCTGATTCCCGGCCAGATATTGCACGTGAGGCGATCACTCAGGCGTTCGGCATTAACCCACGTTGTGTACGTGCGTCGATGTTGCTTGGTGAACTGCACGTGGCGGAAGGCGACGATGTTGCTGCCATAGCAGCCTGGAAGACAATCGAGCAGTTTGATCCTGTCTATTTGTCATTGATAGCACAGCCGCTGGCCGCAGCCTACGTGCGCATTGGGCAGCCTGAGCCATGTCTCACCTTGTTGCAGGCCTGGTTGGAAAGGTATCCCTCGGTTGATTTGCTCGAACAGGTTTATCAGCTTCAACTTGCCCGCACCGGCCCTGCTGCTGCCTATGCTTTGGTGCGGGAAGAACTCAGACGCAACCCGACCGTCCTTGGTTTGGGCAAAATGCTGGATGCTGCGGTTCTTATGGTTGACCCTGTCGAACAACGTGCAGATGTCGACCTCATGCGGCAGTTGGTTCACAACCACACGCGGCGAGTAGCGCGCTATCAATGCCGGGGCTGCGGCTTCAAGGCAAGAACCTTTCGGTGGCGGTGTCCGGCTTGTGGTGGATGGGAGACTTATCCACCCAAACGAAATGAGGAGTTTGATCTGGAGCTGTAATCAACCGGCCCTTCCCGTATCAAACCCGCTTTACGATTCACGTCAGTACCTGTTTTTTGTCAGCCTGATGACCCTGATTGGGCCGATGTTCGGACAGAGTCACTTTGGCATCATGTTTTGTTAGCGACGTTTTTCTGGCTGTTAAACTCGACGCCATCACTCAGCAACACGGAAAGCCATGGAATTCAAAACTCTGGAAGACTACGTTGGTTCTACCCCTCTGGTTCGTCTGAAGCGTATTCGGGCGGGCAACAATATCATTCTCGGCAAGCTCGAAGGCAATAATCCGGCTGGCTCGGTGAAGGACAGACCGGCGCTGTCCATGATCATGCGAGCTGAACAGCGAGGCGATATTAAACCAGGTGACACGCTTATCGAGGCGACCAGCGGCAACACCGGGATTGCGTTGGCCATGGCTGCGGCCATGCGTGGATATCGCATGATGCTGGTCATGCCCGAGAATCAGAGTATCGAGCGGCGCCAGACCATGCGCGCCTTTGGCGCCGAATTGGTGCTGACGGCTCGCGAAGGTGGCATGGAAATGGCCCGCGATGTGGCCGAGCGTTTGCGAGACGAAGGCAAGGGCATCATTCTTGACCAATTCGCCAATCCGGATAATCCGCTGGCGCACTTTGAGGGCACCGGTCCCGAAATCTGGGAGCAGACCGGCGGTCGCATCACTCACTTCATAAGCAGCATGGGGACGACTGGCACTATCATGGGTGTGTCGCGCTACCTCAAGGAAAAGAACCCGGCCATCCGCATTATCGGATGCCAGCCTGAAGAGGGTTCGCAGATTCCAGGTATCAGAAAGTGGCCTGAGGCCTATCTACCTCGGATTTACAACAAGGAGGGTGTTGATAGTCTTGAGTATGTCAGCCAAGCCGACGCAGAGAACATGACACGTCGACTCGCGCGCGAAGAGGGTATCTTCGCCGGTATATCTTCCGGTGGGTCCATGCATGTTGCTTTGCGCGTGGCCGCAGCAACCGAGAACGCCGTGATTGTGTCTATCGTCTGCGATCGCGGAGACCGCTATCTATCGACTGGGGTCTTTCCCGGTTGAAGGCGCTAAGCGGCGACGCTTGCCATGATGCGCACAATACGCGCGTTTGATGGGATCGTTGGTGTGTTGGGGTTCTCGACACGACATCTCAGCTCTATGTTTGTCGTTTTGTGCCTGGCTATGGTGCCAGCACCTCTACATGCTGGCATCATTGTTGATGTGGAGAGCGTTGAGCACCCACGATTTTCGGCTGACAGCGCTCACCTCGCACTCGTCGATAATGCGCTCACTCTGAATTTCGGTCGGCTTGTTGCCGATCAGCATCACGTCTCGGCGGTCGGACTGCAGTGCCGGGAGTTCACGTTTGCGGGAGAATATGTCGAGTGCGCAAGCGGAGTGCTATCCGTCCCAGGGTGGCTCGATGATGCCACATTCGAGACTCGCATCGGTCTGTACAGTCGTATAGTCAGCGCAACCCTTAAGACATCTTTCGGCGAGTCTCTGTCGGTGAGCCTCAATACGGATGGTTTGCTCGAACTACGATTCACTGATTGGCTCGTCGAGCGCGTGGTTCAGCATATCCCGGCTGCAGCGGGCTACCAGCCACAGGCATGGTTGTCCGGTCTTGTGTCCGTTAATCTGAATCAGCCTGAGGCGTTTATTAATATCGAGTCGTCCATTCGCGACGGTCGCTTTTCGTCGGAGTCGGGTCTGCAGGCCGGCGAGGGACTGGCTGTCAGCATGGTTGGCACTGTCAATCAGTCGGCAGAGTCGGTTTGGCGTTTTTCAGGTGCTATGGACTGGCCGCAGGGAGAAGCCTATCTCCATCCGTTTTATCTCCAGGCTGGTGCCCGTGTCGAGTTGCACGGCGAGTTGCGTGATCAGCAATTACGGGTTGAACAGGCCACGCTCCGGATGGATGGCTTGGGCACGCTTGAGGCGCGTGGCACGATGGATTTGTCGCCATTCGGCGTGAGTACGGCGGAGGTGGTGGCGCACGATGTTGATCTGCCCGTGATTGGCCAGCGTTTTCTACTGCCTGCGCTGGCGCCGGAGTTGGCTGGCCATTTGGTTTTTGAGGGCAGGGCACAGGCGAGCTTGAACCTTCGGAACGGTGAATTGCACGCATTCGATCTTTCTCTTGCCGACGTAAGCTTGCGAATGGAGGAGGGTCGGTTTGAGCTAGGCCCCGTGAACGCCAGTCTGCCGTGGCGCCGCGCCGCCGCCAGCAGACTCAATGTTGACGTTGCAGGTGCGCGGTGGGAGTCCATCGGGCTCGGACCATTCGTCTTGAATGCAGACATTTCCGACTCCAGTATGCACGTCAACTTTCTGGCAATTCCGGTGCTTGATGGACGACTACTCATGTCAGATCTGAGTCTGGCCCTCAGGAACGATGGTGTTCATGGATCGGGCAGCCTGGTGCTGGAGCCCATATCCGTTCAGGCATTGACCACTGCTCTGGGTCTGCCGTCGATGACCGGTGTGCTTTCGGCTGCGCTACCGCGCTTGAGTCTTTCGCCAGGGTCACTGGTTCTGGATGGCAGTCTGATTGTTTCCTTGTTCGACGGTTATCTGCGTATCGACAGTCTTGAGATCCGGGAACCCTTCGGGCTGGCTTCTTATCTGAGCGCCGACATCAGGGCCACGCATCTTGATCTCGGTCAGATCACCAATACCTTCGCTTTCGGGAGCATTTCGGGTTTTGTCGATGCCGAGATACTGGGCCTTGAATTGGTGAGATGGCGTCCGGTCGCTTTTGATGCCCAGGTGGTCAGCAGTCCTGGGCGCTATTCGAGGCGTATCAGCCAGCGTGCGGTACAAAACATAGGCGCGCTCAGTGGGGCAGGCGCGGCGGTAGCGCTTCAGCGCGGCGTATTGGGTTTTTTTGACAGTTTTGGCTACCGAGAGTTGGGCTTGTCATGTCGGCTAGTGAACAATGAGTGCCAGATGGGCGGCGTGGAAGATCTGCAAGGGGCGGCAGGTGGCGATGGTGGTTTTGTAATAGTTCGTGGGGGCGGCATCCCGTCACTTAATGTCATCGGCTACAATCGTCGCGTCAATTGGCAAGATCTGCTGGATCGCTTGCAGGCTGCCATTGAATCCAACGAGGCACCACGTATTGATTAGGGTGCCATCAGGCTTAGCTGCTACTGGCCGCTACATCGTGTCTGGGGCTAGATGCCTGTCTTGCTGCTCAAGCGGCTCCCCGGACGCGGCACCAAGGGTTGAATATGACCGGGCTTTCTACACTTGCCACCGCCGATGTTCAGGTTCCAGGCGCGCATTGTCAGTGGCTCGCCGTTTTTCTGTCGGAGTGACACCTTATGACTATTTCCAGGCAACTTGCACTGTCCGCCTGCCTTGCATTGACAGCGGCGGGCTGTGTGACGATCAACATCTATTTTCCGGCAGCAGCGGCTGAAGCTGCTGCCGATCGCATCATCGACGAAGTCTGGCAACTGCAGGAGTCCGCTACCCAGGCGCCAGCAGACCAATCGGGAGACTCAAAATGAAACTTGCCAATATTCTCAGCGCTTTCATGTTGCTGGTGCTGACCTCTTTCTTGCCTGTAGCCTCTGCTCAGGGCAACCTGGAGGTCAATACGCCGGCAATTGCCGCACTGCAGTCGTCCATGCAGAAGCGCCATGCCGAGCTCGCACCGTTGTATGCGGCGGGTGCTGTTGGTCTGGCGCGAAACGGCAATGTGGCGCTGCGTGACGTGGCCAAGGTGCCGCTCGCCCAGCGCGGAGCCGTGAATGCGCTTGTGGCGGCCGAGAACGCCGATCGTGCGTCGCTTTATCGAGAGATTGCCAGAGCCAATGGTCGTCCCGACTGGGAGGCAGAAGTGCGCAACACGTTCGCACAACGCTGGATTGATCGTGCACAGTCGGGATGGTGGGTGGAAAGGGCTTCTGGTTGGATATCCAAACAATGACGGTGCTGGTTTTTGATATTGAAACAATCCCCGATGTCGACGGTATTCGCAAGCTCAATGAACTGCCGACTGATCTGAATGATTTCGAGGTTGCGGAGTTTGCGTTTCAGCAGCGGCGAGCAGGCGGCGGCAGCGACTTTCTGCAACTGCCTCTGCAGCGCGTAGTCGCCATCTCCTGCGTGCTGCGTGACAGTAAGCAATTTCGGGTGTTTTCCCTTGCCGAACCAGACTCTGGCGAAGGAGAAATCATTCAACGTTTCTTTGACGGAATAGAGCGATACAGCCCGCGTTTGATTTCCTGGAACGGGGGCGGGTTTGATCTACCCGTTCTGCACTATCGTGGTCTCATTCATGGCGTCTCTGCTCCGCGATACTGGGACCAGGGCGAGGGTGACTACGGTGATTCCAGAGACTTCAAATGGAACAACTATATCTCCCGCTATCACAACCGGCACCTCGATCTTATGGATCTGCTGGCACTGTATCAGCCGCGCGCAAATGCCAGGCTGGACGAGATGGCCAAACTGATGGGTTTTCCCGGTAAGCTGGGAATGGACGGATCCGCTGTATGGCAGGCTTGGCGTGAGGGGCGCGCCGCCGAAATCCGAGACTACTGTGAAACCGATGTTGTGAACACCTATCTGGTCTACCTGGGCTTCAGACGGATGCGTGGTGAAATCAACAGTGAAGAGTTCAACGTCGAGTGTGAATACGTGCGTGAGAATCTGTCTCGGATTGATGCGGACCACTGGCGCGCTTATCTTTCAGCCTGGCAACAGTAATCTTTCAAAAAAGCTTTGACAGCCTCGAAACAATCCGTATAATTCGCGGCTTCTGCAGGCGCGTAGCTCAGTTGGTTAGAGCACCACCTTGACATGGTGGGGGTCGTTGGTTCGAATCCAATCGCGCCTACCAATACCCAGGAGCAGACGTGATGTCCCGAACTACTGTCGCAGCCAGTTAATACACTTCGGGCTCGCGTCTGCTCCAAAAAAAGTGCGGCTCAGCCGCACTTTTTTTTTGATCCGAGTTTTTGTACTTTACACGAAATACCTACTTGATCGAGGCGACCACATGCCCAGAATCACTCTTCCTGATGGCTCCTCACGCGATTTCGAGCGCTCGATAACGGTTGCGGAAGTCGCGCAATCGATTGGCGCCGGTCTGGCCAAAGCTGCGCTGGCTGGTGTCGTGGATGGTCGTGCAGTCGACCTCAGCCACATGATGGACGCGGATGCGACGCTGTCCATCGTTACTGACAAGAGCCCCGAGGGTTTGGGCGTCATCCGTCACTCCACAGCGCATCTGCTGGCTCATGCGGTCAAGGAGTTGTACCCGGATGCTCAGGTTACCATCGGCCCTGTCATCGAAAACGGTTTCTACTACGACTTTGCCTACAAGCGCCCGTTTACCCCAGAGGATCTGGCGGCAATCGAGAAGCGAATGAGTGAGCTTGCTCAGGCAGCCATCGGAGTGCAGCGAGAGGTCTGGCCGCGCGACAAGGCTGTCGATTTCTTCAAGTCGTTAGGTGAGCATTACAAGGCTGAAATCATTGCCTCGATACCGGCTGACGACGATGTCTCACTCTATCGCCAGGGTGACTTCATCGACTTGTGTCGCGGGCCGCACGTGCCCAACACGGGCAAACTCAAGGTGTTCAAGCTGACCAAGGTGGCTGGCGCTTACTGGAGAGGTGATTCCAAGAACGAGATGCTCCAGCGCATCTATGGCACTGCCTGGGCTAAAAAGGATGAACTCGACGCGTATCTGCATATGCTCGAAGAGGCAGAAAAACGCGATCACCGAAAACTCGGTCAGCAACTGGGTTTCTTCCATTTCCAAGACAATGCTCCCGGTGCCGTGTTCTGGCATCCCAAAGGCTGGTCCCTGTTTCAGTCCCTGATCTCATACATGCGCTTGCGGCAAGAGCAGGCGGATTATGTCGAGGTTAACACCCCTGACGTGATGGATCGTGCTCTCTGGGAAACTTCCGGGCACTGGCAAAACTACCGCCAGAACATGTTCACCACGCAGACTGAGGACGAGCGAGTTTTTGCGCTCAAGCCAATGAACTGTCCGGGTGCGGTGTCCATGTTTGCGCAGGGGCTCAAGAGTTATCGCGATCTGCCCTTGCGCATGGCCGAGTTTGGCAAGGTTCATCGTTACGAGCCCTCGGGGGCGCTGCATGGCTTGCTCCGTGTACGGCACTTCACTCAAGACGACGCACATATCTTCTGTACGGAAGAGCAGATGGAGCAAGAGTGCAGGGATGTGGTGGCACTCATTCTCGATATCTACAAAGACTTCGGTTTCGAGAACATTCGCATCAAGTTGTCGACTCGGCCCGACAATCGGATCGGCTCGGATGAAACCTGGGACAAGCTTGAAGGGGCCTTGGCCTCTGCACTCGAGCATATGGGGATGACTTACGAACTGTTCCCGGGCGAGGGCGCTTTTTACGGTCCAAAGCTGGAGTTCGTGCTGCGCGACACCATTGGGCGCGACTGGCAGTGCGGCACCCTGCAGGTGGACATGAATCTGCCCGAACGCTTTGACATTCACTATGTCGCCGAAGACAACACCCGAAAGCGCCCGGTCATGCTGCATCGTGCACTGTTTGGTTCGCTTGAGCGTTTTACGGGTATTCTGATCGAACACTATGCTGGTGCCTTGCCGATGTGGCTTGCGCCGGTTCATGCTGTCGTGATGAATATTTCCGAAGGCCAGGCAGACTACGTGCGCCAGGTGGCGGCACAGTTGCGCAAGAATGGTTTCAAAGTCGAAACGGATTTGCGCAACGAGAAGATTAACTATAAAATTCGCGAGCACAGCGTGCACAAGGTTCCTTATCAGATCGTCGTAGGCGAAAAGGAAAAGGAGTCCGGCTTGATAGCAGTGCGCGCGCGGGGTAATCAAAACCTCGGTTCAATGCCCATTGACACGTTGATCGAACGCTGGCGTTTCGAAATCGAAACCAAAGTCGGTTCGATCTGATTTTTTGGATTTTCAGGAGACTTCAACCATCGCTCAGGACAAGAAGCAGCGCGTCAACAGAGAGATCAGCGCGCCAGAGGTCCGGCTTGTGTCGGATAGTGGAGAACAACTCGGAATCGTAAGCTTGAGGGCGGCGTTTGACGCAGCCGAAGAGGCCGGTCTGGATATCGTTGAAATTGCACCGATGGCTCAGCCTCCGGTCTGCAAGATCATGGACTACGGTAAGTTCAAGTATCAGGAGCAGAAAAAGGCCCATGAGGCTCGCGCCAAGCAAAAGCAGGTGCAGGTCAAGGAGGTCAAGCTTCGCCCGGGTACCGACGAGAACGATTACCAGATCAAGCTCCGTAACCTCAAACGCTTTCTGGGTGAAGGCGACAAGGCCAAGGTAACCTTGCGTTTCCGGGGGCGTGAGATGGCCCACCAGGAAATCGGCATGCGCCAGCTTGAACGCGTTCGGGCTGATCTCGATGAGATCGCCGTGGTAGAGCAGATGCCCAAGATGGAAGGGCGGCAGATGGTGATGGTGATCGCGCCTAAAAAGCACTGATTGCCGTCCAGCAGGAATTCAACCGGAGCAGGCAAAAAAGTGTTCCGGCAGGATGGCGGTGCGGCAGACGCACCGTAAAACAAGTGGTGTCGGGTAACCAAACGTGCCTTTTGGCACTACCCGGCGACATGTCAAAACAGGAGTTTCAGATGCCCAAGATGAAAACCAAAAGTGGTGCGGCCAAGCGGTTCAAGGTGCGTGCCAGTGGTGGGATCAAGCGGTCCCAGGCGTTCAAGCGCCATATCCTGACCAAGAAGACAACCAAGTCCAAGCGCCAGTTGCGCGGCATGACGGAAGTTCATGCGGCCGATGTAAAGCTGATTCGCGCCATGTTGCCTTACGCCTGATAGGAGACCGCAATGCCCAGAGTTAAACGTGGTGTAACAGCACGCGCACGTCACAAAAAAGTACTGGTCCAGGCCAAAGGGTTCCGTGGCCGCCGTAAAAACGTCTATCGCATCGCCAAACAGGCGGTGATGAAGGCGGGTCAATATGCTTACCGCGACCGTCGTCAGCGTAAGCGTCAGTTCCGCGCCTTGTGGATTGTTCGTATCAACGCGGCAGCTCGTGAAGTCGGTCTGACCTACAGCACCTTCATGAACGGCCTGAAAAAGGCAGCAATTGATGTGGACCGCAAGGTTCTGGCTGACCTGGCCGTGTTTGACAAGCCTGCCTTTGCAGCGCTTGCTGACCAAGCCCGGGCCAAACTTGCTGCTTGATTGCTGGCAGCGCTAAAAAAGGAGGCCTGGCCTCCTTTTTTTTTCTCATTTTTCCTGCGTGAATCAAATGGATAAGCTCGATCAACTCGTCGAAGAAGCGACAGCCGCGTTTGCTGCGGTGTCGGATGTCGCACAGCTTGAACAGGTCAAGGCGCGGTTTCTTGGCAAGTCCGGTTTACTCACAGAGCAACTCAAAGGCCTGGGCAAGCTTCCGCATGAAGAACGCAAGGCTGTCGGAGCAGAGATAAATCGCGCCAAGAGCGCGGTCGAGACAGCGCTCGATTCGCGTCGTCAGGCCTTGCGTAGCGAACGTCTGAATGCGCAACTGGCCGCTGAAGCTCTGGATGTCACCTTGCCTGGTCGAGGTGCGGGGCAGGGTGGCTTACACCCGGTGACGCGGACGCTGGAGCGGATAGAGTCCTTGTTTGGGTCGCTCGGTTTTGTGGTTGCGGACGGACCGGAGATTGAAACCGACTGGCACAACTTTACTGCGCTGAATACACCGGACAATCACCCCGCGCGTTCGATGCACGACACCTTCTACATTGAAGGGCGTGACGACGTGTTGTTGCGCACGCATACCAGTCCAGTCCAGATTCGGGCGATGATTTCTCATGTAGAGCGACACGCGGAGCATGACTGCATGCCCGATGTGCGCGTTATCGCACCCGGTCGAGTGTATAGGGTGGACTCGGACGCCACACACTCTCCGATGTTTCACCAGATTGAAGGCCTGTGGGTGGGTGAAAACGTGAGTTTTGCTGATCTCAAGGGCGTGATTGCCGACTTTCTACGAAAATTCTTCGAATCGGACGATCTTCAGGTTCGTTTCCGACCGTCATTTTTTCCGTTTACCGAACCCAGCGCCGAAATCGATGTTGCCTTCATGAGTGGGGCACTTGAAGGGCGTTGGCTTGAGATTGCCGGTTGCGGCATGGTTCACCCAAATGTTCTGCGCTTTGGCGGTATCGACCCTGAGCGTTATACCGGTTTTGCTTTTGGTATGGGGCTTGATCGACTGACCATGCTGAGATACGGCATCAATGATTTGCGCCTTTTCTTTGACAACGATTTGCGCTTCCTGAGCCAGTTCAAGTAGGAAACATCATGCAATTTTCGGAACACTGGTTGCGCACCATGTGCAATCCGCAACTCGATAGCGAGACGCTCGGTCACCGGCTTACCATGGCTGGTCTTGAAGTTGAAGAGTGCAACCCGGTTGCCCCACCTTTCAGTGGCGTGGTTGTGGCCGAGATTGTCGCCACTGAAAAGCATCCTGATGCAGACAAGCTGAAGGTTTGTTCGGTCGATGCGGGCGGCGGTGAGCTGCTGCAGATTGTGTGTGGCGCGCCCAATGCGGCGGTGGGAATGAAGGTGCCCTTGGCCAAGGTGGGCGCCAGCCTGCCCGGCTTTGAAATCAAACGGGCCAAGCTGCGTGGGGTAGAGTCATTTGGCATGCTTTGTTCAGCGCGTGAACTCGGCATTTCAGAGGATCATGGTGGCCTGCTGGCATTGCCGGATGATGCCCCAGTTGCTGCAGAGGTGAGAAGTTATCTTGGGCTGGACGACAACAGCTTTGTCATCAAACTTACGCCAAACCGGGCGGACTGCTTGAGCATCACCGGTGTTGCGCGAGAATTGGCAGCACTAACTGGAGTAGCGCTGAAGCTTCCCCTGGTGGAGCCGGTCGCAGCCGTAATCGAGGACACCCGAGCCATCGTACTTGATGCACCTGAGGCTTGTCCGCGCTATTGCGGGCGTATCGTTCGTGGTGTCAATGCCCGCGCGGAAACCCCTCATTGGATGAAGCAACGACTCGAAAGGAGCGGAGTCAGGTCAATCAGTGCGCTTGTCGACATCACCAACTATGTGATGCTTGAACTCGGTCAGCCCTTGCATGTGTTCGACGACGCCAGGCTCGTTGGTGCGGTTCACGTGCGCTATCCGGCAACGGGTGAGTCTGTGCTTCTGCTCAATGAGCAGACCGTCAAGCCGGATCCGAACACCTTGTTGATCGCTGACGAGTCACGTGCGCTGGCGCTGGCCGGCATCATGGGTGGTGAGGAAAGCGGCGTAACGCTCGACACCACAGATGTATTCATCGAGAGCGCATTCTTTTCGCCGGATGCGATTGCGGGAAAGGCAAGACAATATGGGTTCTCGTCGGATGCATCACATCGGTTCGAACGAGGCGTTGATTTTGAACTGGCTCGCACTGCCATTGAGCGCGCTACGGCATTGACTCTGGACATCTGCGGCGGTCAAGCGGGACCAGTGGTTGAGGCTTTGTCCGAGCTACATCTGCCGCGTCGTGAAGCGGTGAGCTTGCGGCCCGCACGTCTGCGCCGGGTATTGGGTGTCGCGCTCGACGACGACACCATTGTCGGTTTGCTGGGCGGTATTGGTCTCACGGCTGAGCGTGAGGGTGACTCACTGGTCGTTGTTCCACCGACCTATCGCTTCGACATCGCGATTGAGGAAGATCTTATCGAGGAGGTAGTCAGGCTTTACGGCTATGACAATGTTCCGGCTGTCGCACCCAAGGGGCGCCTTGAAATGTTGCAGGCGGCCGAGGCGACACGCCCGGTCTGGCGTGTGCGGCACCTGCTGGCGGATCGCGACTACCAGGAGGTGATCAATTACGCCTTTGTTGATGCCGCCTGGGAGCGTGATTTTTGTGGTAACGAACAGCCGATTCGTCTTGCCAACCCAATCGCCAGTCAGATGAGCGTCATGCGGACTGGCTTGATCTCCGGGCTTGTTTCCACCTTGTCAGCAAATCGCAAGCGTCAGCTCAACCGGGTGCGTGTGTTCGAGCTCGGTCGATGTTTTGAGGTCAAGGCTGATGGCGTGCCGGTTGACGGTTACCAGCAACCTTTGCGACTGGCTGCCTTGGCGTGGGGCGGAGCTGTGTCAGAGCAGTGGGCTGTCAGCGATCGCAAGGTCGATTTCTATGATGTCAAGGCCGATCTGGAGGCTTTGCTTGAGCCAGCGCTCCTTGAGTTTGAGGTTTTCAGTCATCCGGCACTGCATCCCGGTCGCTCGGCATCGGTTCGGCTCAATGGTCGCTTCGTTGGTGTGATTGGCGAGCTTCATCCGCTATGGGTTGAAGCTTACGAGTTGGGTAGCGCACCTGTAGTCTTCGAGGTGGAACTCGATGCTGTATGCCAGCGTGAGATTCCCGTTTATCGCGAAGTTTCGCGCTTGCCTTTTGTTGCGCGAGACCTGGCACTTATCGTCGATGGTTGTGTAACAGCGGAAAAGGTGCGCCAGACATTGCAAGCAGCGGCTCCGGGTACCGTCAAGTCGGTGGAGTTGTTTGATGTTTATGTTGGTAAAGGGGTTGATCCCGGAAAAAGGAGTCTTGCATTCAGAGTGTTGATGCAAGATACTCAGAAAACGCTTGAAGAGTCGGATGTAGAAGAGGCGATTTCAGCTATGCTGCATCAGGCAGAAGCCGCGCTCGGCGCCCGCTTACGTGGATAACAAGTCATGAACGTAACCTTAACCAAAGCCGAGTTGGCCGATTTATTGTTTGAGCGTGTTGGTCTCAACAAGCGCGAAGCTAAAGACATGGTCGACAGTTTTTTCGAGGAAATTCGCACAGCACTCGAACGTGGTGATAGCGTCAAGTTATCCGGCTTCGGCAACTTTCAGTTGCGTGACAAGCCTCAGCGTCCGGGAAGAAACCCGAAAACTGGTGAGGAAATCCCTATCTCCGCGCGCAGAGTGGTCACTTTTCATGCCAGCCAAAAGCTCAAGGCAGCAGTCGAGAGCCTGACAGATGACACAAAACTTGCCTGAAGGCGTCGAGAGCGTTCTCCCGCCGATACCTGCAAAACGCTACTTCACGATTGGTGAGGTCAGCGAGCTATGTGGCGTCAAGCCGCATGTGTTGCGCTATTGGGAGCAAGAGTTCACGCAACTCAGCCCGCTCAAACGAAGAGGAAACCGTCGCTACTACCAACATCACGAGGTGATGTTGGTCAGGAAGATTCGAGGTTTGCTGTACGAAGACGGTTTTACCATCAGCGGGGCCCGCAACAAGTTGGGTGATGTGGACATTCGAAAGTATGAGGACGAAAGCGAGAGTGCTCGATTGCGCAAGACATTGGACGGTGTTCGCGCTGAGCTTAAAGACCTCTTGCAGACGCTGCGTGGATAGCTTCATCTGTATTGACCCTATCGTCACTGCTGACTGAAAACTAAATTCCACTAGCGTGTTTAAAATTACATGCTATAATTTTCATCTGTGTCGGGGCGTAGCGCAGCCTGGTAGCGCACTTGCATGGGGTGCAAGGGGTCGTGAGTTCGAATC
>DAIMZH010000037.1:0-32735 GCA_036734105.1 Azoarcus sp.
TGGTCCGTCCCCTGTTGGTCCGTCCCCTGTTGGTCCCTCCGTTGGTCCTCCGTTGGTCCCTGACTGGTTATTGACGCAATAGACTCTCTGATCCATGGAACCAAAATTGCGCGTGAGCGCTGGGATTAAATGGCACAACATCATGACCCTCTACACAGCCGAAGTCATCTGGTCGCGGGCAGACCAGAAATTCATCGACAATCTCTACAGTCGAAAGCACGTTCTGCGCTTCGACGGTGGTATTGAGGTCGCGGGTTCGTCGTCTCCTCATGTCGTCCCCTTGCCTTATTCGGCACTCGATGCGGTCGACCCGGAAGAGGCCTTTGTTGCATCCCTGTCTAGTTGCCACATGCTTTGGTTTCTCTCGATCGCGGTTGAGCATGGGTTTGTAGTCGATGAATACCATGATGCGGCAGAGGGGGTGATGGCCAGGAATACCGAGGGCAAGCTGATGATGACGACCGTCACCCTCAGGCCTGCAGTGCGGTTTTCGGGAGAGCGGACACCAACGCACGCCGAACTGCAGCATCTGCATCACTTGGCGCACGACCAGTGCTTCATCGCCAACTCGGTCAAGACAGAGGTTCGGTGTGAGCCGCGGTAAGGCTGCGACCGAGAAACTCGTCGCCCATGCTGACCTTGGACTATCTGCGCCAGGAGTCCGCACAGAGCAAGCATGAAGACTTAGAGCGCTATCTGAATTCAGCACCCGACCTTACGTGCGAAACGGAGCAGCCGGGCTGTCTCTCGTGCTATCTCTTCATCGCCTCCCACGGATTGAGGATGCTCACTCCTGTAGACTCGAAATCGGCCACATTGAGAGTGACTACCGCCATGCCATGAACAAGGGCGGTTGCCGCAATGAGCGCGTCACGCTCGCCCCGCTTGTCGGGGACATGCAGCCGGGCGCAGCGTTGTGCCACGGCTGTATCAACTGGCAATGTTCGCCCTGAGAACTCGGGCAGTACGTGTTGCTCCAGCCACGAGCGCAGCACGGCCCCCTGGGTGACGTCCTTGCGCTCAATCGACAACACGCCAAGTTCCAGTTCCATTATGGTGATGGCGGATACAAAAAGCTCGGAGGCATCGACGCTTTCAGCCCATGCCGCGACGTTCGGGTCAGCTTTGCCAGCCCGAACCTTCCGCAGCTCGGAGACAACGTTGGTGTCCAGAAGCAACATCATGAGAAATCAGCCGGCTGGGCGCCGATGGTCACACGCGGCGGATCAAATTCGATGTCCGCAATGTCCGGCATGGCCAGAGAATCCGCAATGTTCCGGCATTGCCTGGTAAGCCGCTGGTACTCCTCGATGCTCAACAGCACATGAGCAGGCTTGCCGCGATCTGTGATGAACACCGGACCACTCTTGGCCGCCTTCTTTGCACGGGTAACATCCTGATTGAGCTCTCGACTGGATAGGGTCGTGATGGTCATGCTGACACCTCCCGAACGAAGTATTCAAGTAGGCATGTTACTACATTGATGTCAAGCTATCGGATCAATGTGGATGGTTGGACACTTCAGTCTTGGTTTCCGCAGCGCGTTGGCGGCAAGAGCAGGAGTTAATAGTAGATCAAAGCTGCCCCTATCACCTACGAAAATTCAGGATCTCATTCGGCTTATCGACCCCAAGGACGGACTGAGCAAACCCGACACAGACACATCAAGGCATTGATGCGATGGCCTTTCTTCTTGTTGCTGAAAACACAGGCAAAAGGCCGGGTAAACTGTCGCCCATGCACAATCCTCACCCAAACCCGCCGCGCCTGCTGTCATTGATTCCGCCGATGACACAGTTGAACGTCCCTTATCCGGCCACCGCCTACCTGACCGGCTTTCTGCGCGGGCGTGGCTTCGCTGCGGCTCAGGACGACCTGGCGCTTAAACTTGTCCTCAAACTTTTCTCCCCCGCTGGGCTTGATGCCATGCGGCTTGCGGTCGACGCCCTGCCGGGCAAGAAAAAGCCACGCTCCATCCGCCACTTCATCCAGCATTTCGACGCCTACCGCGCCACCATCGTCCCTGCCATCCGTTTTCTGCAAGGCCGCGATGCCACGCTGGCCACGCGTATCGCCACCCGGGGCTTCCTGCCCGAAGGGCCGCGCTTTGACCAGGCTTTTGCCAATTACGGCGAGGACGAGGACGGCGGCGATCCGCTCGGCTGGGCCTTCGGCGTGCTGGGTGTACAGGATCGCGCTCGTCATTACGCAACCCTTTACCTCAACGATCTGGCCGACGTGCTGCGCGACGGCGTCGATCCGCGTTTCGAATTCGTCCGCTACGCTGAGTCGCTGGCCCAGAGTCAGCCCAGTTTCGACCCGCTGGCTGAAGCGCTCAACGCGCCAAAAACCTTGGTTGATGAAGCGCTGGAAAAACTGGCGATTGATGCAGTCGACCGCGAAAAGCCAGACATTTTGCTGCTCTCCACGCCCTTCCCCGGTTCGGTTTATGCAGCTTTTCGCATCGCGCAAATGGTCAAGGCAAGATACCCGAACATCGTCACGGTGCTCGGTGGCGGCTGGGTGAATACCGAATTGCGCGATCTCACTGAGCCGCGCGTGTTTGATTATTTCGACTTCATCACCCTGGACGATGGCGAAAAGCCGCTGCTGGCGCTGATCGAGCATCTGCAAGCTCAACGCCCGCGCCTCAATCTGGTGCGCAGCTTCACCCGCGTCGACGGCGCGGTGCGCTACTTCAACAGCGGCGAAGCCGACATTCCCTTTGCTGAGGTCGGCACGCCCACCTGGGATGGGCTGCCGCTCGGCAGCTACCTGTCGCTGCTCGATCTGCTCAACCCCATGCACCGCCTGTGGTCGGACAGCGGCTGGAACAAGCTCACTGTCGCCCACGGCTGCTACTGGAAGAAGTGCAGCTTCTGCGACGTCAGCCTGGATTACATCGGCCGCTATGAAGCCGCCAACGCCAGCACGCTGGTCGACCGCATCGAGCGCATCATCGACGAAACCGGCCAGACCGGTTTTCACTTCGTCGACGAAGCCGCGCCGCCCAAGGCGCTAAGGGCGCTGGCCGAAGAGCTGGCGCGGCGCAAACTGACGATCTCCTGGTGGGGCAACATCCGCTTTGAAAAGTCCTTCACCCCTGAACTCTGCCTACAGCTCGCCGACTCCGGCTGCATCGCCATTTCCGGCGGACTGGAGGTCGCTTCCGACCGCTTGCTGGCACTGATGAAAAAAGGCGTCTCCGTCGAACAGGTCGCCCGTGTCACCCGCGCCTTCACCGACGCAGGCGTACTGGTTCACGCCTACCTGATGTACGGCTTTCCGACCCAGACCTTGCAAGACACCGTCGACGCCCTCGAATACGTGCGCCAGCTTTTTGACAACGGCTGCATCCAGTCTGGCTTCTGGCACCGCTTCGCGTGTACGGTCCACTCGCCCGTGGGCAAGAATCCCGACGAATACGGCATCACACTGCAAGCAGCACCGTTCCAGGGTTTCGCCAGAAACGACGTTGCCTTCCGCGACCGTGTCGTGGAGGAAACCGGCATAGACCACGCCGCGCTCGGCCGCAGCCTGACCAAGGCACTCTACAACTACATGCACGGCATTGGGCTGGAAGAAGACGTGCGGGCCTGGTTCGATATGCGGGTGCCACGGCCCACAGTCAAACGCAATGCCATTGCACGGGTGCTGGCTTTGCCCATCTCGGAGCAAAACAAGGTCAGACACGACTGATCGCGCTGGAAGCGGTGTCAGGCAGCATCCGGCCACTTGCGGCCTTTGAGAACACCCCATCCCCGTGGCGGGGTAAACGGGGTCAGACACGTTTAAGCGTAGCCTGCAGTGCCCGAACACTGGTTTTGCCGCGTTTTTTTGAAAAATCCTCTGTAAGTTTCGACGCATTCATCCGACTAGTAGGCCAGCAACCGGTGAGACACGGGCAAGGCCACTGCAAAACCTGTTGCGTTCAATCGATTTCATTCACTTTCAGGAGCGATTCATCATGAAAACCAGGAAATTCCTTGCTGGCCTGCTGACGACCACCTTGTTGATGTTTGCCGGTCTGGCGCAGGCCCTTGACATCAAGGCTTACTCGAACGAATCGCTGGCAGAGCTACAGACAGCGGGCAAAGCTGTCGCAGTCCACTTTCACGCCGACTGGTGTTCCACCTGCCGTGTTCAGGAGCGCGTGTTTCAGGAGCTGCGCGACAGCGGAGAACTCGAGGGAATCACTTTGCTTGTGGCCAACTACGATAACGAGCGCGAACTCAGGAAGAACATGAATGTTCGGTCTCAGTCGGTGGTCGTGGTGTTCCGTGGCACGGAAGAAACAAAACGGCTTGGCGGGCAAACCGGGCGCGACCAGATTCGCGAAGCCTTGGCAACGGCGCTCTGACATCATGGAAGTCGGTGCGCTCAGCCATCTGCTGCTTGCCCTGGCTGCAGGCGGCTTATCCACGCTCAACCCCTGCGTTTTTCCTCTGCTGCCGCTGGTGGCAGGGGGTAGCCTGCAGGGGCATAGAGCCGGTCCAGTCGTCATGGGTCTGGGCATGGTCAGTGCATTTGCACTGCTTGGCTTGTTCGTCGGTGTGGCTGGCCCCAGCCTGGGAATCGATATTGACACCACCCGAACTGCCGGTGGCGCGCTGCTGCTTGTGCTCGGTGCCATCATGCTGATCCCCGCCCTCAACCCCTATTTCACCAGGCTGATGACGCCTCTGGCCAGCGGTGCAGACGGCTTGAGTCAGCGCATCAACAGCGCTTCGCTTGGTGGTTCGTTCCTGCTCGGCGGTTTGCTGGGCCTGGTCTGGAGCCCCTGCTCCGGCCCACTGCTGATCTCGGCACTCACTCTGGTTGCGAGTGAAGGCGGAGCGCTGCGCGGGACAGTGATGCTCGGTGCGTTTGGCCTCGGGGCCGCAATTCCATTGATCGGTGCAGCCTACGCATCGCGCTCATCCTTTATGCGAATGCGTCATTGGGTCATGGCGAATATCACTGCGCTGAAAAACGGATTCGGTGCGCTGATCGTCTTTCTTGGCGTGGCGATTCTGTTGAACTGGGACAAACGCCTTGAAGCGCTCGTGCTGAATTTTCTGCCGGACTGGTGGATCAACCTGACCGTGGCGTTTTGAGTGTGCTTAAACCGTATGCCAACAACACGGGGCACAAGCGCGCACGACCGATACGCCAAGCTCTATGGAATAGCCCGCCTCGCGACTTACTCACTGCTGTAAACCAGCGCGACTCCCCGGCACATGATGTCTACCCCGGAAAACGCTCAAAGGCCGGAAGCTCGTGCATATGGTTCATCCATGTGATGCGTTCGGCTACCTGAATCTGCACTGCGGGCGGTAAGAGCTCGGGGTTGTCGAGTGTGGCGGTCTGCACATCGACGATGCCGGGGAGCACGACCGCGTTGCGGTAGAACAGTCCGCTGCCACAGTCCGGGCAGAAGCTGCGCATGGCGGTGCCGGAGGAATTGATCGTCTTCGGTTCGCCCTTGAGTATGCTCAGCGCAGACTCGGGGAACATGGACCAGGCCACGACCGGTGCGCCCGCGCTGCGGCGGCAATCGCTGCAGTGGCAAAGGGCAGAAGTCTTTGGCTCGCCTTCGAGTTGATATCGTATTGCGCCGCACAAACATTGGCCAGTGTAGGTCATTTGATTTTCTCCTGAATCCGGTTGCCCATTGAGCCGGATGACGTCATCACCCTGGTTCAAGATAGCATGCCGAAGACTGAATTTCAGGAAGTAGCGTGCGTGGTGCCAGGCACTCAAAACACTGGCACTCAAAACACTTTAAAGGCCTGCCCGGCACCTAGTGTCGGCCGGGCACAAGGAGCAACTGAGGAGCACTGTAAACATCCAGTTGTGAGGCCTGTCAGTGCATCCATTGAGCACTGCAGGTGTAAGGATTGCTCATGCCTGTCCCCTTTGGGTGAAGCGGTAGGCATCCATGGCCAGCACCCTGTCCTGAATGCCTGCATGAAACCGCTCAACCCTTGGGGAATCACCCGCCGCACCCAGTGCCACAAAGAGCGGCAGCAGGTGTTCCTCGGTGGGGTGGGCGCGTTGTGCGTCGGGCGCGCGCCGCCGGTAATCGAGCAAGGCGTCCAGCTTGCCTTCCACGAGTTGCTGCGCAAACCAGTC
This sequence comes from Azoarcus sp., assembly GCA_036734105.1. Classification (GTDB taxonomy): domain Bacteria; phylum Pseudomonadota; class Gammaproteobacteria; order Burkholderiales; family Rhodocyclaceae; genus Azoarcus_F. The sequence goes on from DAIMZH010000037.1 coordinate 6,115, forward strand.
GGCAAAGCGGCGCACATAGTCCGGCGCTGCGGCAACCGACAGGCGATAGTCCATCAGGTTGTGGGTCAAGTTGCCTGAAGCGATTACAAGAATGTCTCGTTCGCCAAGCGGGGCAAGCGCCTGGCCCAGCACCAAGGCACCCTCAGGACCGGCTGCCGACTGAAGGGACACCGGCACGACCGCCACATCGGCATCTGGAAACAACATTCTCAACGGCACCCATGCGCCGTGATCCAGCCCGCGTTGCGGGTCGGCCACAGCCTCCAGGCCTGCGTCCGAAAGCGCGGCGAGCACTTCACTGGCGACCTCCGGGCAGCCGCTGGCGGGATACTGAATCCGGTACAAGTCCTCGGGAAAACCGTGAAAGTCATGAATGGTGTTCGGCCTGGTCGAAAAGCCGACCCGGAGCATGGGGGTATCCCAGTGGGCGCTGACGACAACCACAGCCCGGGGTCGCGGCAGGGTGCGCGCCAGACCGGTGATTGCCGCTCCAGCAGCACCTGGCTGCAAGGCAAAAGTCGGCGCGCCGTGTGGCAGAAAGAGCGTGGGTTGTGGTGTCATGGTGCCCCCGAAAATCAATCAAGAATGGAGTAAGGGACACTGTACCCGGGCATTCATGACTTAAACAGGAGACAATCTGCAATTAACTGTTGCCAAAGGTGCAACAATGGACAGACTCGATGCCATGCAACTGTTTATGCGTGTTGCTGAACTCGCCAGCTTCTCGGCGGTGGCACAACAGCTCGGCGTTGCCCGTTCTGTGGTCACCCGCCGAATCGCCGCTCTTGAAGCTCACCTGGGGGTCAAGCTGCTTGCCCGCAGTACCCGAAAGCTTTCGCTCACTTCAGAAGGCGCTGCCTACCTGGAGCGATGCCGGGTGATTCTCAATTTGGTGGATGTCGCCGAGGCTGATATCGCGCACGAACACAGCCGCCCTCGCGGACGCATTCGTATCAGCCTCCCGCTGAGCTTCGGTTTAAAGCGGCTGACGCCGGTTCTGGTCGATTTCGGCCGTCAATTCCCGGGGGTCGAGCTGGAGCTTGACTATACCGACCGAAGAATCAATCTCATCGAGGAAGGTTTCGACCTGTCAGTCAGGGTCACTGCCCGGCTCGACCCCGGCGACATCGTGCGACGGCTGACCAGCATCCGGCTTCATGCAGTTGCCGCGCCGGGCTATCTGGCAGAGCATGGCACCCCCACCAAACCACAGGACTTGCCCAACCATGAGTGCCTGGGCTACACCGCACGCGGCGAAACCCAGTCCTGGCACTTCATGGTCGACGGACGTCCCGAACAAGTGCATGTGCGTTGTCGCATTGCAGCCAACAACGGTGACGCATTGATGGCAGCCGCTGCGGCCGGACTCGGCATCACCGTGCAGCCAGACTTCATTGCAGACGACTACCTCACAGATGGCAGGGTTGAGCGCATTCTTGAGCACTATCAGCCCCTACCGATGGGCGTCTACGCCGTCCTGCCAAGCAACCGCCATGTTCCTCATCGGGTCAGGGTGCTGGTGGATTATCTTGCCAATCAACTCTTAAGCCCTTGAGGGCATCCAGTTTTAGGTAAACTCACTGTCAAACCTCCGTGATTTCACCAGACCATAGACTCAAGTCCCTTCACCACGGCTACGATCATTCCATGAATCATGAGTGAATTACCCACGATTGACGTTCACCATTTACGGATCGGGCTTTACATCTATCTCGACCTGGGCTGGTTTGAGCATCCGTTTCCGCTTGGACATTTCAAGATCAAGTCGACGGATCAGATTCAGACGATTCAGGAACTGGGGCTTGAGCGGGTGCGCTATAGCCCGGATTTGAGCGACCCTCCGGCTGAGGTCAAGCAGACCAACCCCGCTCCGGCAAGGGCCACCGTGAGCCCGATAATCAGCGAGGCGCTTGCCGCCAAGCGGGCAGTAAAGGAGCGGATCAGGCAGCAACGCGAAGTCGCTGCCAGAATTGAAAATGCTTTTGTGGTGACGGCTCATTCGGTGCGGGAGGTCGAGAAAAGCATCCTCACTCATCCACAGGAAACGCTCAAATCAGCCAATCAGTTAATCAGTCAGATTTCGGACGCCATCCTGTCGGCACCCGAGCTGGCAATTCATCTGATGGGAGACATTACCGGTAGCGAGGAACTCTACTTTCACTCCCTGAACGTCACGATGCTGTCCTTGATGCTGGCGCGCGATCTTGGCGTTCCCAAAGAAGCCGCTGCCGCATTGGGCCTGGGTGCGCTGTTTCATGACTTGGGCAAAACCGAAATCCCGGCCCGTATCTTGCTCAAGACCAAACCCTTGACCGCAGCGGAACAGCATCTTTACGAAATGCATTGCGAATACGGCCTGCAGTTGGGAAAAAAACTGGGCTTCCCGCCTGCCGTGCTCCATATCATCCATCAACACCACGAAATGTTTGACGGGTCAGGCTACCCCCAGAAGCTCAAGGGGGAGTCCATCAATCTACTTGCCAGAATCGTGGGGCTGGCCAACTTTTATGATGGCTTGTGCAACCCTGTCAACATGGCCATTGCCATGATGCCGCATGAAGCCCTTTCGTTGATGTTCGCCCGGCTGCGTTCGCGCTTTGACTCGCGCCTGTTGCAGTTGCTGATCCGGCGCCTTGGAGTCTATCCACCCGGTACGATTGTCAACCTGTCCAACGGCGCCATCGGCATGGTCGCGACCGTTAACACACAATTGCCGATGAAACCGGTTGTAATTGTTTACGACGAATCCATACCAAGGGATGAAGCCATTCTGGTGGACTTGTCACATGATGGCGATCTGAATATTGCCAAGGCCATCAAGCCTGCCTTGGTGCCGTCCCATATCTACCAGTACCTGAGCCCGCGCAAACGTGTCAGCTATTATTTCGACCCTCAGAACAAACCGGACGGAAGAGCAAAATGAGTTCGCTTGAACAAAAGATGCTCGACTGCAGCTCCGTGCTGGTATTGCTGGTCGAACCCGGCGAGGGACGGATTGTTCATGCCAACCGGGCAGTCGGCCAGTTGCTGGGGTACTCCACTGAGGATCTGCTGAGTTTGCATATCCTGGATATCGAAAGCGCTTTGCAGGATGTGTTTTACTGGGAGGGCGTACTGAACGGTCAGCTAACCGAGATCACCTGGCAGGAGGGACTGTATCGCACTGCGACGGATGACTTGATCGAAGTTTCAAAGTCGGTGACTCTGCTGGAGCATGAAGAAACAAGCTATCTGTTGGTTCAGGCCCGGGACATCCGGACTGACAGACAGGTGGAAGCGCGCCTCGAACACACCTTGTCACGGCTCAGGGCGACGCTGGAAGCCACAGGCAACGGCATACTCACACTGGACTGGCAGGGCCAGGTGATCAGCATGAATCACATGTTTTCCAGCATGTGGGCGGTGCCGGAGTCTTTACTGGAGGCAGGCCAGATTGGCATCATCCTCGATCACCTTGTCGGTCTGGTGTGTGACCCGTCAGCCTTGCACAAGCGCCTTTCCGTGATTGTGGATGGCGGAGAAACCGAGGAGGTGTTGCAACTGGTTGACGGTCGGGTGTTTGAGTGCAAATCCAGACCCCAGTACATGGCCCAGCATGTGGTGGGCCGGGTGTTCAGTTTTGCCGACATTACGCGCCGCGTAATGGCGGAAACGGCCCTGCGGGAATCACGGGATGAACTGGAGCGGCGTGTTGAGTCCAGAACCGCAGAGCTGCGACATGCCAACGAAGCACTGCAGACTGAACGCCAGCAGCAGGCAAAACTGATAGCAAAGCTGGAGTCTGCGCAAAACCAACTGCTTCAATCCGAAAAAATGGCCTCGATTGGTCAACTGGCTGCTGGCGTGGCCCACGAAATCAACAATCCCGTGGGGTTCATCAAATCGAATCTGGGTACCTGCCAGCGCTACCTGGTGGATTTATTCAAAATGCTTGAAAGCTATAGCGAGGCGGAAACCGGTTTGACAGCACAGACCCGGGAGCAGTTGGCTGCCCTGCGCAACCGTCTGGACCTGGACTTTTTGCTTGAAGATATTCAATCCTTGATGAGCGAAACCATTGCCGGCGTGCAGCGGGTCGAGGAAATCGTCCGCGACCTCAAGAACTTTTCCCATGTGGATAACGCCGGGCAGATGCTGGTCAATCTGGAAAACGGCCTGGACAGCACACTGAATATTGTCTGGAACGAGCTGAAGTACAAAGCACAGGTCGTCAAGACCTACGCTGGCTTGCCGGATATCCACTGCTCGCCTGCCCAGCTCAATCAGGTTTTTCTGAACCTTCTGGTCAACGCAGGACAGTCCATCGAAAAACAAGGGGAAATCCGGATCAGCACCGGTTACTCATCCGATGAAGTATGGGTCGAAATCGCAGACAACGGCTGCGGCATCACGCCAGAACACATGAACCGCCTGTTTGAACCCTTCTTCACCACCAAACCGGTCGGTCAAGGGACAGGGCTGGGTTTGTCGGTTTCCTACGGTATCGTAAAGAAGCACGACGGACGGATCGAGGTAGACAGCGAGCCGGGCCAGGGCACACGCTTCAGGGTGATCCTGCCGCGCCGATAAGGCATGTCCCCTGCCGGAGGATGTGTTTCAGGCCTCAGCCTGCCGGATATACAGAATGTAATGGCGTTGGTCGGTGTGCTCAAGCCTGATCAGTTGACCAATGATTTCGGCGGTCAGGCAAGTTCCGTGCGCAAGCAGCAGGAAGCCGTCTTGATGAATCAGATCCCGGCTGAGCACCATGCCAGGCTTGAGATGCAAGGCACGCACCGGCAATTCCTTGACCTCTGACTTGCGGGTTTCTGCAAGATGCGCCACAAAAGCATCCACAACCATGGGGTCATAGCGTTTGCCGCGGTTGTCGATCAGAAAGGTCAATGCCTCAGCCGGTTTGAGAGGGCGCTGAACCAGGGTTCCGATCTGCAGCGCATCATAGTCGTTCACCGCGGCCAGTATGCGTGCTCCCAGCGGAATCGCCAGACCCTGGAGATGGTCAGGATAGCCGCTCCCGTCATAGTGCTCATGATGATGCCGGATGATCAGCGCGCAATCGTGCAACTTTTCGATTGGCATCAGGAGCTGCTGCCCCTGCGCTGCGTGTTTCATGACCAGGGTCCGGTGTTCCAGCGACAGCAGATTGAACGGACGCGTCAGTAAATCGTCTGGCAAACCGATTTTGCCAATATCGTGGAGCAGACCGGACAACATCGCATTCTGGATATCCGCATCGGAAAGCTGCATGCGTCTGGCAACCTGTCGGGCATGCTCGGCAACACGACGGCCATGCCCGGACAATTGCTGCGCAGCCTGTCCCGCCCGCAGTTCAACCAGCCCCGCGCAAACCTGTACCGTGGCCATAAAGGTCTTCTTGAGCTCATTGAGCGCCTGCTGCACCTCCCGGGTGCGCTCGGCCACCTTGCGCTCCAATTCGACATTCAGCGTCTTGAGCGTTTCGTTCTGCTGTTGCGTAAGAGCGGTGAGTCGATCATTTTCGGCAACCAGTCGCTGACGCTCCAGTGCCTCACGTACCACAAGCAGAATCTCGTTGTCGTCCCAGGGCTTGGAGATGTAACGGTAGATTCCCCCTTCATTGATTGCTGCGACCGTGGAGGTCATGTCAGCATATCCGGTCAGCAGAATGCGGATGACTTTTGGCCAGCGGCTGCAGACTTCCTTGAGAAATTGCGCACCATCCATTTCAGGCATGCGCATGTCCGAAATCACCAGATCCACCGGCTCGTTTGCCAGCATCTCCAGACCAGCACGGCCACTCTCAGCCACCAGAATACGATAGCCGTGAGGGCGGAAAAGACGACGTAGCGCCGACAGAATGCTCGACTCATCATCAACGAAGAGCAGGGTGCTTTGTGTTTCAGTCATGTTGGGCTGTCCTGATCGTTGATCGTCGAGGGCGTGCCCTGGCGTATGGGGAGTATGACGCGGAAAGTCGTACCCGCCCCCACCTCGCTCTCGACCTCAATGCGTCCATGGTGACGTTCGATGATACCGTAAGCCAGCGAAAGCCCCAGCCCGGTTCCTTTGCCAACAGGTTTGGTCGTAAAGAACGGATCAAAAATCCGCTTGAGATTCTCGTCGGGAATGCCTGAGCCGGTGTCGCTGATTTCAACGCAGACTTGGTCCGGATCAAGCTGGCGGGTACGAATCGTGACCGTGCCCTGGCACTCAATGGCATGACTGGCATTGACCAGAAGATTCATGAAAACCTGGTTCAGTTGGGCGACAAGACAAAAAACGGGTGGCAAGTCGCCGTAATCCTTGATGACCTGACATTTGTATTTCAGCTCATTCCAGACAATGTTCAGCGTTGAATCCAGCCCCTGATGAAGATCAACCGGCTGCCACTCCTGTTCGCCAACATGAGAAAAACTTCTCAGGTCCTGGACAATCTTCGCCACACGGCCCAGACCATCCCGGGATTCGGCAACGAGTTCAAAAACATCACTGCGCAGGAAATCAAAGTCGATCCGAGACTTGATTGTTTCAATTGCAGCGAGCTCAGGTGTTCCGGCAGCATGGCGGTCTGCCAGGTTCTGACTGGCCTCAACCAGGCTGATCAAACCCCTCAGATAATTCTCCAGCGTCCCCAGGTTGGAGCGTACAAAGCCAATGGGGTTATTCAACTCATGCGCGACCCCGGCCGCCAGTTGCCGAATGGAAGCCATTTTTTCAGATTGCAGCAACTGGGTGTTCACCTCTTCAAGGCGTTTGTTCAACTTGCGCTGCTCGGCCAAGGCCGCCGACAAGGCTTGCTGCTGCTGTTTGCGCTCGGTGATATCGGTTAACACCCCGTCATGCCACAGCGCCCTGCCCTGCTCATCACGCATGATGCGCGACCGGTCAACCACCCACAGCACCTGACCGCTCCGGGTCAGCAAACGATACTCCTGTTCATACAGCACTGTGCCTGAGGCTGCATGCATGGCTACCTCAGCTACTACCCTTGGCAGATCCTCCGGGTGCACCAGTTCGGCAAAGCCTGGATCACCGGCTACAAGGTCCTCTGGAGAGTATCCCCATTGACGAACATTGTCGGAAACAAACATCACCGGTCGGCTCTCGCTCTCCTGCCAACGAAAACAGACAATCGGGCTGTTATTGACTACTTGAGAAGCCGCCAGCAATGCGCGCTCACTACGTCTTCGCTGAACAATTCTCCAGGTGTCGGCACCGATGAGCTGGGCGGTTTCAACATCGACCGCGTCATAAGGCGTTTCACGGTTGCCCACACCCATGATCATCCTGACCTTGCCGTTTTCGACAACCGGCACACTGATGAAGCGCTCCAGGTGGGCATGGCCCTCCGGAAGCCCCTGGCGGGCCTCCGCACGGCTGTAGTCATTCACGATGACCGGCGCCATCTTGCGCGCAGCCTCAGCCCATATACCGGCATCGCGTAAGGGATAATGCCGGTTGAACACTGCCTTACAATACGTGGCCAGCGTCGACTCAGACCAGGTGATCAGCTCAATGCTCTCACCGTCATTGTTGATGAAGTGAATAAAACCGATTTTGCTCGCGGTCAGTTGCTCGACCTGATTGATGGCGTATTGCATGAAACCGTGCTCATCCATGGTTTCAGCAGCCTTGGGCAGATCAAGAAGCGCTGTTGCCCGGTCCCGGAACAGACGATTCTGATACTCCGCCTGCAGCCTCGAGGTCACATCCTCGATGATTCCGAAGAAATAATCCGGAGCCCCTTCTGCATTGCGTACCAACTGGGCTGAAATATTCGCAACAATCACAGAGCCGTCTGCGCGAAGGTATCGCTTCTGAATGCAATACCCCGCTTGATCCCCCCGCAGCGTGGCCTCGAACTCGGCAACGTTATGCTCAAGGTCATCCGGATGAGTCAGTTCCGGCCAGCTTTTCTGGAGTAATGACGGCTCATCAAAACCCAATATCTGGCACAACGCCGGATTGACCGACAGCCAGCGCTTGTCGAGAGAAAACGTCGCCATGCCTATCGTGGCGTGGTCAAACACCGCCCGATAACGCCGGTCACTGTCACGCGGCGCGGTCACCGTTCGAGCCAGAGTTGGACGCTTAAGCCACTGCCAAAACCGATTGAAACAGTTGCCGATCATCGTCAATTATCCCGTCACATATCGACCGCGACTTCAGTGAGTTCGGAGTACAAGCTACAAAGAAAGATCGTCAGGAACCGTGTGGATGGTGCGGCTGATATTGATGGACATTATTGCGGCCTATATCAGGTAACTGTTGAAGTTTAACCCGGATTCTGTACAAGCAGAGCGAGCAACACGATAGGCGTTTGATATGTCAGCCCCTGACCAGGCACTGGCCTGCGATGCAACCGACTCCCGCCGGGAGACTTCGTTGCATCGGCGCGACAACTATCGACTGACCTGTGGCCTGGTGGCTATCACGGGACTTCCCCCTTCGATATAGCGTAGCGCCAGAAAACTGTTTTTGAAACAGCAACTTTTAAACACAGACCAGGCTTGAGCGGGTCGCAGGCAAGTCAGCCTGTCGACAATCGGAATATTTTTCATCACTTCATGACGAAACTATATACTTACTCGATGTGCATTTTACCGGACTCTGGAAGGGAGACCGATGCCGAGCCTGAAGACCCCATGGCGTTTGCTGTCAAGCGCGCTCCTTACAATGATGTTTTCCTGTGCGATGCCCGGGAGCACAGCCGCTGCAGCACCCGATCAGCCAGCAGTCATGCACGGCCAACACTACCGGGACTCCATCGATCCACGCGACTACTGGGTCAGCGAGAAGCTGGACGGCGTGCGTGCAGTCTGGGACGGCCACACCCTGCGTTTTAGGAGCGGTCGCCTCATTGTTGCGCCGCAATGGTTTGTTGCCCTGCTGCCCGCGCAAGCGCTGGATGGCGAACTATGGATGGGGCGCCGCAGCTTTGACCGTTTGTCTGGCCTGGTCCGCCGCGAAGCACCCGAGCACCCTGATTGGCGCGAGGTCAGATACATGCTGTTCGACCTTCCGGGAGCGGAAGGGGACTTCTCGAGCCGGGTTGTCCGCATGCGCGCAATGGTGGCAGAGGCAAACACGCCACATTTGCAAGCTGTTCAGCAGTTCCGTGTGTCCGGCCAGGATGAACTCAAGCGGCGTTTCGACGAGGTTATCGCGAGCGGCGGCGAAGGTCTGATGCTGCACCATGCCAATGCACACTGGCAGCCAGGACGCAGCCCCGCCATCCTCAAGCTGACACCTGCGCTGGACGCCGAGGCGCGCGTGATCAAACACCTGCCAGGAAAAGGTCGGCTGACCGGAATGACCGGTTCATTGCTGGTCGAAACCCCGGATGGTCTGCGCTTTCGTTTGGGCAGCGGCCTGACCGACGCCTTACGTGCAAACCCACCGCCAGTCGGAAGCTGGGTCACTTACCGATACCGCGAGTTGACGCCAAACGGTTTGCCACGCTTTCCAAGGTTTGTCAGGGAGCGACACCTGCCTTGATTGACGGATCGCATGACTCTGCCTTGAAGCTCACCTTGGTGATGATGGCCATCAAATGCCACAAACGCTGGTCAAGAAGCTGCAGCCAGCGGTTCGACCAGCCTGGCCGGTCAACTCACCACAAAGGGGCATTTTTCTTGTAAGGAATTGCGCCTTCGTGCGACGAATCAAGCAAGACCTGACGGGTTGGACACTCCCCCCGAACGGTTCGCCACTCACAACTGACGAAAACCCCTGACAAGGAAAACATCATGAAAGCCAAAGCCCTCCCCGTGTTGCTGTCCCTCATCTTCATCGCCTCTGGCGGCGCCAAGCTCGCCGGTCTTGAGTTCGAGATAGTTGCCTTCGAGCGCTGGGGCTACCCCTTGTGGTTCATGTACCTCACCGGTGTAGTCGAGGTCGCCGGCGGGATCGGCTTGCTGATCCGGCGCTTCTCGGCGCTTGCCGCTGGTGGTCTTGCTGCAATGATGATCGGCGCTGTGGGGACGCACGTCATCCACGCGGAATGGGGCATGCTGGTCGCGGCCAGCATCATCCTTGCACTATCCGCCACACGTGCCTGGCAAGGGCGTGACGACATTACGGCCTTGCTTGGAATCACACAAAAGTCTGGGGTATCAGCCAGCACCTGACAGCATAGGTCGGTTAGCCGGACTGCATGGTCAGCTAATCGTCCACTTTGCCGCGAGCAGCCTTGACCGAAGCTCGCCGCGCCTTGCTCTCCAGCCGCCGGGTGACTGAGGCGCGCGTTGGGCGTGTCGGGCGTCGGGCTTTGGGTGGCGTGGCCACCCGGTTGACGAGATCCTCCAGCCGTCGTATCGCTTCGGCGCGGTTTTTCTCCAGGCTGCGAAACTTCTGCGCCTTGATGACAATGACCCCATCCTTGCTGATGCGGTGATCGCCCAGTTGCAACAGACGCGCACGCACCTCATCTGGCAGGCTGGAGTTTGCAATGTCAAAGCGCAGGTGAACCGCGTTCGACACCTTGTTGACGTTCTGCCCGCCAGCCCCCTGGGCGCGAATGGCGCTGATCTCGACTTCGTCTATCGGTACATTTAAATAGGCTTGCATTCAGAAATACCCGGCTTCACTTCAACTGTCAGCTTCAGGACTCGAAACGCTGGCCAGAATCCGCTCAACACTGGCAAGCTTGTCATTCATTGACTGCTCACGGTCATTGCGAGTGCCAAGACGAATCGAGGTGGTGATACGTGGCGCCCCCATATTGTGCACCACCTCATGGCAACGCTTGACCACAGCCATCACCTCATCCCAATCACCTTCAATGTTGGTGCCATAGGCGTGAAGCTGCGATGTGAGCCCGGCGTTGGCAATCACCTGCTGGCAGGCCGCAACATACTCGGAAACCGACACACCTACACCCAGCGGCACAACACATAGATCCAGTATCACCTTCATGATTCAGCCCTCGTGTGTGAAAACAATCGGCCCAATGTCGACAGGTGCTCGTGCCCATCTTTGTTCAATAGGCGTATTCTCGCCTATTGCTTGACCAAAAAGTGTGACCAAACCTTCCCACACGCAGTTCGGTGACATCCCCTACCCATTCGACGTCGTCATCCCCTCCTCACCGGACACCGGCAACGCAGCATCCCGGCCACCTGACGTGGTGCCCGCCGCACTATTGCGCCTTGACGTCACAACAGCGACTCACACTTGAGCCTCCACATCTGTTCAACATGGTGGCGCCGTTGTTCGCGCAGTCTGTCCATTTTTTGCCCGGAGCCTCCGACGCGGCCTTCGGAGTCGATCCGCAGGATTGCCTTCCTGTGCTGGTCACAGCGTATTCGATCGCGTTGAGCCGTCGAATTTTTCGACACACTCGAGCTGGACGTTTGGGCGGAATACACGGGGGCTTGACGCGCAGCAACAGCCGGAGGCGGTGCAACCACGCTGAGCGTGCCACGACTGACTTGCGACTGACGGGTATCGCCTGGACAGGGTTCGTCCTGATAGCGGGTGCCGCCAACACCGTCGCACCGATACAGGCCGCCCGGCAGCAAGCGATGCTCTGTCTCGTCCGGTAGAGCGTCCCCTGCTGGCTGCGGGCGCAAGCTGCCTTGATGCATGCGGGACGGCTCGTACGAGGCCGAAACCTCGACCTGCGACTGTCGGGAATCCCACCACAGAAACCCGACTGCGCCCAGGACAACGGCAACAGTCAGGCTTGCAGCAATAAAGCGCTGTTTGAACATGCATGATCCCCGGAAGCTCTGATGACGAAATGATAAACCCACCATGTCGTCATGAGCCACACCGGAGTCATGCCTTGATCATTTCCGGCGCTGACTGCCGGGCTGAGCGCCACGCAATGAAGCCCGGCAAAGCCGGAAACTCAAAACTTCGATGCACAAGCAACCAAGGGCTGCTCGATCAAAACCCACCCGTCTGCAGCCAGTGCTGAATTTGTGGCAGGCGGTCGACACCCCAGAAAGCCTCATTGTCGACGATGACGTAGGGTGAGCCAAACACACCGCGGGCGATGGCTGCGTCGCATTCGGTGCGTAGCTTTGTCTTGAGGGCGTCATCTGCCAGTGCAGTCTGCAGCGCGTCACGTTCAGCGCCTGCCGATGTGGCAATGTCGAGTACGGTTTGAACTTGCGAGATGTCGCGCCCCTTGCAGAAGTAGGCACGATAGGCCTCAAGGGCAAAGTGCCTGGCGCGGCCCGGGTCTTGTGCTGCGATCCAGTAGAAAGCTCGGGCGGCATGCTGCGTGGAAATGGGAAATGGATCGGGGATGTGGCAGTCCAGGCCGAGAAAGCGGGCGCTGCGTTCAAAGTCGCGCCTGGCGTAGTCACCCTTCATGGGCTTGTTCGGGAGCGGAGAATCACCGGTAATTTTGTACACCGCGCCAAGCAGAAAGGGGTGCCAGGTGACACTGCGGCCATGCTCGGCGGCAAGCGCGTCGATTTTCTCGGCCATGAAATAGCCGTAAGGGGATGAAAAATCGAAATAGAAGTCGATTGGGTTGCTCATGGCGTGCTCCTGGTTTGCCCGGCTGCACGTGCGTGGAGCACGCGCTGCCGGGCAGCCGAATAAAAAGAACCTTGCGTCAGGCGGGGGGCGGAGAGGGAGGCTTGCAAGCCGTCAGACCGCTGTCTGACAGCCTGCCGTTGAGTACCCCATCACCATCAAAACCGCAAGGTTGCTCAAACTATAAACCCGACACTTCAGATCCGTCGGCCCTGAACCTGCACAGGCTCCGGCCGACAAGCGGTTCAGACGAACCGCGGCGCTTCGAGCTGCGTCATGCTTTGCAGGCCAGCGATCGCCGCTTAATTTCAGTCGGCCAGCGCGCGACCAATGACCAGCTTCTGGATATCGCTCGCGCCTTCGTAGATCTGGCACACACGTACATCCCGATAGATGCGCTCGACCGGAAAGTCGCTGACGTAGCCATAGCCGCCGTGCACCTGAATGGCGTCGGAGCAGACCTTTTCGGCCATCTCGGAGGCAAACAGCTTGGCCATTGAAGCCTCCTTGAGGCAGGGGCGACCGGCGTCCTTGAGGCTGGCTGCGTGCCAGACGAGCTGACGTGCAGCCTCGAGCTGGGTGGCCATGTCGGCAAGGCGGAAGTTGACTGCCTGATGCTGGAAGATCGGCTTGCCAAAGCTTTCGCGGTCCAGCGCGTATTTGACCGCGGCCTCCAGCGCAGCCCGGGCCATGCCCAGACACTGAGCGGCGATGCCGATGCGGCCGGCCTCTAGATTCGACAACGCGATCTTGTAGCCCTGACCTTCCACGCCGATCACCGAGTCGGCCGGGATACGGCAGTCCTCAAACAGGATCTGGGTGGTGTCCGAGGCTTTCTGTCCCATTTTCTCTTCGACGCGTCCAACCTGATAGCCGGGTGCGTCGGAAGGCACCAGAAAGCAGGTGATGCCCTTCTTTCCGGCTGCCTTGTCGGTGACCGCAAACACGATGGCCATGTCGGCATGTTTGCCTGTGGTAATGAATTGCTTGACGCCGTTGAGCACCCACTCATCCCCGTCGCGCACCGCACTGGTGCGAATGGCGGAGGCATCGGAGCCGACATGCGGCTCGGTGAGACAGAAGCAGCCGAGTTTTTCGCCTCGGGCCAGTGGCTTGAGCCAGGCTTCCTTCTGAGCGTCAGAGCCAAAACGGTTGATGATGCCGCAGGGCAGCGAGTTCTGAACGCTCACAATGGTCGAGGTGGCACCATCACCGGCGGCAATTTCTTCCAGCGCCAGCACCAGGCTCATGTAGTCCATACCCGCGCCGCCCCATTCTTCGGGCACTACCATGCCGAGCGCGCCAAGTTCGGCCAGTTCATTGAGCGCTTCGCGCGGGAAGGTGTGGTTGCGATCCCAGTCGGCGGCAAACGGCGCCAGTCGCTCCTGCGCAAAACTGCGCATGGTGTCGCGGATCATTTCCTGTTCTTCGGTGAGGATCATGTGTTATCTCCGTGCGGGCCAGTCGCGCTTGGCCGTCCCTTATCTGTTGTTGACCTGCCTTCAAAAAAGCGGCCCGGTGCTATTCCGTCGGTCGTGCGGCCGAACCGGTCGATAGCGATTGCCAACATCGCACTTCGACAAGTTCGGGTGTATGGAAATTCATGCAAACTGACGATCAGGCCATCTCGATGGCGACTGCAGTGGCTTCACCGCCGCCAATGCACAGGCTGGCCACGCCGCGCTTGCCGCCGTATTGCTTGAGTGCGCCAAGCAGCGTTACCAGGATTCGCGCACCGGATGCGCCGATCGGGTGGCCCAGCGCGCAGGCACCGCCATGCACGTTAACCTTTTCGTGCGGCAGTTGCATCTCGTGCATGGCGGCCATGGTGACCACCGCGAAGGCTTCGTTGATCTCCCACAGGTCCACCTCGTCGGTGGTCCAGCCCACCTTGGCCAGCAGGTCCTGCATTGCGCCAACTGGCGCGGTGGTAAACCAGCGCGGCTCACGGGCGTGGGTGGTATGGCCGACAATCGTGGCAATCGGGCTCAGACCCAGCGATTCCGCAGTAGAACGACGCATCAGCACCAAGGCGGCAGCGCCATCGGAAATGGAGCTGGAGTTGGCCGGAGTAACGGTGCCGTCCTTGCGGAAAGCGGGCTTGAGCGACCCAATCTTGTCCAGTCTGGCCTTGGGCGGCTGCTCGTCGTGCTTGATCAGCGTGTCGCCCTTGCGACCAGCGATGGTGACGGGTGCTACCTCCCAGTCAAAAAGATCTTCGGCAATGGCACGCTGGGCGCGCTCGGTCGAGGCCACGGCAAAGGCGTCCTGAGCTTCGCGGGTGAAGGCAAAGTGATCCGCGCAGTCCTCGGCAAAGGTGCCCATCAGACGACCTTTGGTTTCGGCGGAGTAGCGGTCTTCCAGGCCGTCGAAAAACATGTGGTCCAGCACCTGTCCGTGGCCCAGGCGATAACCCCCGCGTGCCTTGGGCAGCATATAAGGTGCGTTGGACATGGACTCCATGCCACCGGCCACCATCACGTCATTGGTGCCAGCCATCAACAGATCATGCGCAAGCATGGTGGCCTTCATGCCGGAACCACAAACCTTGTTGATGGTGGTACACCCAGCCGACAGCGGCAGCCCGGCACCCAGCGCGGCCTGGCGCGCTGGTGCCTGACCAACGCCAGCGGGCAACACACAGCCCATGATGACTTCCTGCACTTTTTCGGGGGCAAGGCCGGCGCGCTCGACAGCGGCGCGGATGGCGACTACGCCAAGCTCCGGGCTGGTCAATGACGAGAGCTCGCCCTGGAAACCACCCATCGGGGTACGGGCGGCAGACACAATTACGATGGGATCGGACATGAAATGAAACTCCTGATTGGTGACAATATTCAGCTCCGGGCTTGAACCCGGAGCTTGCAGTTTGCCCGGCACCTGAACCGGTGGTCGGACTCCGCCCTGCCCCGGCTTGCTGAGGGACGGCGCTGACGGCGGGTTTCGACCGGCTCAACCCGAACGGAATCAGCTTGAGTGGGTGCCGGTTGGGTCATTGCGAAAGCTTGGAGGATCACGCGGTTTCGGAGAACAACTCGCGGCCGATGAGCATGCGACGAATCTCGCTGGTACCTGCACCGATCTCGTACAGCTTGGCATCGCGCCACAGGCGGCCAGCGGGGTATTCGTTGATGTAGCCATTGCCGCCAAGCGTCTGAATCGTCTCACCTGCCATCCAGGTGGCCTTTTCGGCGGAGTACAGAATGGCGCCAGCCGCATCCTTGCGCAGGCTGCGCGCGTGATCCATGCGGTCGCACGCCTGCCCCACTGCATACACATAGGCGCGGGTGGCGCTCCAGATGGTGTACATGTCGGCTACCTTGCCCTGCATGAGCTGGAATTCGCCAATGCTCTGACCGAACTGCTTGCGGTCGTGCAGATAGGGCACGACGATGTCCATGCACGCCGACATGATGCCTAGCGGGCCACCACACAACACCGCACGCTCGTAGTCCAGGCCGCTCATCAACACCTTGACGCCGTTGCCTACGCCGCCAAGCACGTTCTCTTCGGGCACCTCGCAATCATCAAAAAACAGCGGGTAGGTGTTGGAACCACGCATGCCGAGCTTGTCCAGGTGGCTGCCGCAGGAGAAACCCTTCATGCCCTTTTCGACGATGAAGGCGGTCATGCCACGCGCACCCGCTTCGATATCGGTCTTGGCATACACCACCAGGGTGTCGGCGTCGCCACCGTTGGTAATCCACATCTTGGCGCCATTGAGCACATAGCGGTCGCCCTTTTTATCGGCGCGCAGCTTCATGCTGACCACGTCAGAGCCAGCGTTTGGCTCGGACATGGCAAGAGCACCAACATGATCGCCAGAGATCAGCTTGGGCAGATACTTGGCCTTTTGCTCGGCAGTGCCATTGCGACGGATCTGGTTGACGCACAGGTTGGAGTGGGCACCGTAGGACAGACCCACCGACGCCGAAGCGCGGGATATCTCTTCCAGCGCCACGATGTGGGCGAGATAGCCCATGCCGGTGCCGCCGTATTCTTCCTCGGCGGTCATGCCGAGCAGGCCCATGTCGCCAAACTTTTTCCACAGGTCGGCCGGGAACTCGTTGTCGCGGTCGATCTGCTCGGCACGCGGGGCGATTTCGTTGGTCGCAAAGCTGTGAACGGCGTCGCGCAGCGCGTCGATGTCTTCACCAAGATTGAGGTTGAGGCAGGGAATGGTCATACGGAGTCTCCTTCGGAAGGCGGGATGTCACAGGTTCAGTGTGGTTCAGACGCAGGGCTTTGTCATCTGGAAGCTTCGGCCTTGCCCTGCATGGCCATGATGGTTTGCTGCATGAGGGCGCACAGCGTCCATTGCGCGTTCTTGACTGCGAACACTTCGGCGCGAGTGATGATCAGCGTGCGACCGGGTTTGATCACCTCGCCACGCGCGATCAGGCGCTCACCGTCAGCCGGTGCGATGAGGTTCAGCTTGTATTCCACCGTAAGCACGCTGGTATTGGCATCCGTCAGCGTGTTGGCCGCATAGCCTGCTGCGGAGTCGGCGATCATGCCCACCACGCCACCATGAATGAAGCCATGCTGCTGCGTGATTTCCGGTCGGTGGTCCAGGTGAATCTCGGTGTAGCCGGGCTCAATCACCGCCATTTCAGCGCCAATCAGGGTCATGGCCTGCTGGCGGGCAAAGCTGGCGCGCACCCGCTCAGCGTAGTCAGCGTCCTTAGGCTGGAAGATCGGTGCTTCCGGTCTCATGTGGTCTCCTCATGGTGGTTTTGTCCGCATCCTCTTGCGGGATGTTCACGTTGACGTTAACGTAAACTAATCGACAAAAAAATCAAGTCACATCGCGCACCCGCCTGGCCAGTTCGGCACGCGCTTGCGCTGCGCCCTCGGGGTCGTGCCCCAACAGATCAGTACATTGTTTTTCCAGCATGGAGATTTCCTGTAGCACAGCCTCGATATCCTCACGCTGCTGTTCCAGCGCAGCCCTGCGCACCGACAACACCTTGAGCAGGCGCTCAAGCTGCGGTGTCGAGTCGCGCACACCACTGTACATGTCTATCAACTCACGTATTTCAGCCAGCGACAAGCCCAGTCGCTTTCCGCGTAGCGTCAGCTTGAGGCGTGTACGGTCTGCCTTGGAGTACACTCTGGCTCGACCGGAGCGCGACGGATTGAGCAAGCCGTGGTCTTCGTAAAAGCGGATTGCCCTTGGCGTCAGGTTGAATTCCCGAGCCAATTCGGAGATCGTATAAGTTTGTGCCTTCACCATAAGCTGGCCCTGCAGCATTAATCCATTGCGCCGATATTACCCCGCGGCTTAGCGGAGTCAATCGCTTCCTGTGTGCCGGGCCGGTCGGCGCAGCACACGGGTCAACTCTGACAGGAAGGAGCTCTTGCCCCTAAAGCACGAAATCGATTACGTTTTTGACGACTATCCAGCTTCTGGAGAGGCGCGCACGGTGTTGCCTGGTATTCGCTGGGTGCGCATGCCCCTGCCCTATGCGCTCAATCACATCAACCTTTGGATGCTGGATGACGGGCCGGAAGAGTTGGTGCTGATCGACTCCGGGTTTGGTCTGGACGAAGTCAAGACGCACTGGCAGGCCATCCTCGACAGGGATGGTCGCAGCCTGGCCGGCATCGTTGCCACGCACTGCCACCCTGATCATGTTGGTCTGGCGCACTGGTTGTCACAGCGCAACGGCGCACCGGTGTTCATGACCCAAGGAGAATTCCTGGGGGCACACGCCATCTGGCACCAGTTGCCGGGCTATGGCGTGCCCGACATGCTCGACAGCTTCCGTCGTCACGGACTGGATGACGAACGGTTGGCAGCTCTACAGCAGCGCGGCAACGCCTACCGCCACGGCGTGCCCAGCTTGCCATCGCAGTTTCACCGCATGTTCGATCACGACGTGCTGCGCATAGACCAGCGCAACTGGCGAATCATCGTCGGATTTGGCCATTCGCCCGAACATGCGTCGCTCTACTGCGAGGAGCTGGGTGTGCTGATTTCCGGCGACATGTTGCTGCCGCGCATCACTACAAATGTGAGCGTTTTTGCTGCAACGCCAAATGACGACCCTCTCGGCTGGTTTCTGTGTTCCCTTCATGCACTCAAGGACTTGCCTGATGATACGCTCGTGCTACCATCCCATGGTCTGCCGTTTCGCGGCATCCGTGCGCGCGTCGAACAACTTGAAGCGCACCACGAAGAACGCTGCGAAACGCTGTTGGAGGCAATGCCTGGTGTTTGCACTGCAGCATCGTTGCTCGACACGCTGTTCCCGCGCAAACTCGACACCCATCAGGTAATGTTTGCCATGGGAGAAGCAATCGCCCACCTCAACCACCTGGTCAAGCGTGGAGAGGCCAGACGATTGGTGGACACTGACGGCAGCATACGATTCGAACGAACCGCCTGAACAAAAGGAGTTGATTCACATGGCCTCACCCACACCCGACAAAGAACAAGCCGAAATGCCCGACCCCAAGGAAATCGCCAAAACCTACGCCGAAGTCGCGCAACGCGCATCAGCAATGATTGGCGAGCACGTGCAGCGCCAGCTCAAAAAGGGTGTATCCACCCCGGCTGACGAGCTCGGCATTGCCCAGGCCTTCATGGACATGATGGCCAAGCTGTTGTCCAACCCCTACAAGCTCGCCCAGGCCCAGATGAACCTGGTGTGGGACTACTTCTCGCTGTGGCAGCACTCCATGCTGCGCGTCATGGGCATGCAGGGCACGCCCATCGCAGCCCCCGAAAAAGGCGACAAGCGTTTCAAGGACGAGCAATGGGAAGAACATTTCATGTTCGACTTCATCAAGCAGTCCTATCTGATCACCGCGCGCCATGTACACGACACCGTGTGCTGTGTCGAAGGCCTGGATGAGCAGACTCAGAACAAGGTCAACTTTTATACTCGCCAGTATATCGATGCCTTTTCACCATCCAACTTTGCAATGACCAACCCGGAAGTCTTCCGGGAAACCCTCAAGTCAAATGGGCAGAACCTGCTCAAGGGCCTGAACAACCTGCTGCGCGACGTCGAAGACGGTGGCGGTCAGTTGCGCGTCAAGATGACCGACACCAGCGCTTTCGAGCTAGGCAAGAACGTTGCCACCTCGCCGGGCAAGGTGGTCTATCAAACCGAAATGATGCAACTGCTGCAATACACACCCAGCACCGACAAGGCCCTCAAAAAGCCGCTGCTGATCGTGCCGCCGTGGATCAACAAGTTCTACATTCTCGATCTGCGCGAAAAGAACTCCTACATCAAGTGGTGTGTCGATCAAGGCCACACGGTGTTCGTCATCTCTTGGGTCAATCCAGACGAAAACCTCGCTGAAAGAAGCTTCGACTCCTACGTCATCGACGGTGTGGTTGCCGCCCTGGATGCCATTGAGCAGCAGACTGGCGAGAAGGAAGTCAACGCCGCCGGATATTGCCTTGGCGGGACGTTGCTGGCTACCACGCTGGCCTACCTGTCCGGCAAGCGCCAGAAGCGCATTGCAGCAGCAACGTTCTTCACCACCATGACCGACTTCTCCGAACCAGGCGAACTCGGCGTGTTCATCGACGAGAAACAGGTCAGCAGCCTCGAAAAGAAGATGGCCGAGCGCGGCTACCTTGAAGGCTCCGAGATGGCGGGCACCTTCAACATGATGCGTGCCAACGACCTGATCTGGTCTTTCGTGGTCAACAACTATCTGATGGGCAAGGATCCCTTCCCCTTCGACCTGCTCTACTGGAACTCCGACTCCACCCGCATGCCGGCCAAGATGCACAGCTTCTATCTGCGCAACATGTACATGCAGAACAAGCTGGCGCAGCCGGGCGGTATCGAGATCGACGGCGTACCCATCGACCTCGGCAAGGTCAAGGTGCCGTGCTACTTCATCTCCACCATTGAAGACCACATCGCACCGTGGAAGAGCACCTACAAGGGTGCGCTCAACTTCGGCGGCCCGGTGCGGTTCGTTCTGGGTGGTTCTGGTCACATCGCAGGCATCGTCAACCCGCCGGCAGCCAACAAGTATGGCTATTGGGTCAACTCCGCAGCCAAACTCGCACCCGACGCCGACACCTGGCTGTCCAAGTGCGAGCAACAAGCGGGTTCGTGGTGGACCGACTGGCAAGACTGGCTGGTCACGCTGGATGGCGAACAGGTTGACGCCCGCGACCCCGTCAACGGCAAGCTCAAGGTGCTCGAAGAAGCACCAGGCTCCTTTGTCAAACTGCGTCTTGACCAGCAAAAAACCGCCTGAACCGGCTGATTGCACTAAACCGGCAGAAGGGGGCGCAAGCCCCCTTTTTTGCAATATGGCACAGGCTGATTCCGGGCTCATCGTACTCGACACCAACACCATCATGGCGCTTTGGGTCTTTGAAGACCCAAAGCTTGCCTTGCTGCGGCAAGCGATTGATGAGCAGTCGATCAAACTCGCCTCAAGCCCGGCAGCACTTGAAGAGTTACGACGCGTGCTGGCCTACCGCCAGTTTGCGATTGCAGCGCAGCGACAAAGCGACTTGCTGGCACGCTACACCGATCGCTGCAAGGTGTTCAACACACGCACCGATCCGGCATTACCCAACCATCCAGCGCTACCAAAATGCGCAGACCAGGATGACCAGAAGTTTCTGGAACTCGCCCGCGACGCACTTGCCAGCCACTTGCTGACACGCGACAAGCTGCTGCTGAAGCTCAACCGCCACCGCCTGATTCGCCCATTGTTCACGGTGCTCACCCCAGAGGCCTTTCAGCTCTTGCTGTGACGCCGACGCAAGGCCGTAAGATAGCGCACACCCGCAATCGCCCGGCTACCGTACCAGGACACCATTTCACCATCGATCAGCATGGCACGCTTGCCAGATGCAAGCTCCACCTCGGCCACATGCCTGTCCTGAAACCGGTAAGGCTCGGAAGACAGAAACACCTGGCTGACACCAGACAACCAAGCAGCCCTCCAATCGAATGCAGGATAGCGACTGTCGGCTTCAGACGGCGCGGTGATCCAGCCCACGCTTGCCAGCATGGTGGAAATATAGGTGTCGGGCGACACCGTCATCCAGGGCTCACGCCAGATCAGATAGAGTACCGCCTCATCAGTCAGGGCTTCGCGCAGGCGTGTTGCCTCGCGCAAGGCAAGCGTCAGCTCAGCGCTCAGCTTGTCTGCCTGTGGCTCACGCCCAAAGATGCCGCCGAGCAAACGGTACAGACCAATGTTGTCAGCCGGTGAGCACGGGTGGGTGACAATCACGTTAGGCACAAACCCGGCCAGCGCCTCAGCGGTCTCCCGTGTGTTCTCATCCACATTGACGATGACATGGGTTGGTGCCAGCGCACGCAACTTGTCCAGCCGCACGTCCTTGGTGCCGCCGAGTTTGGGCACACGTCGAACCTGGTTGCGCGGACGGACGCAAAACCCGGTACGCCCGACCAATTGCTCCCCCAGACCCAGATCAAACAACAACTCGGTCAGCGATGGCACCAGACTGACGATTCGAGTGCCTTCTGCCTTTACCACCTCGTGAGACTGTCCGATAGCATCGACAAGCGTGCAAGAGTCTGCTCGGTCCATCCGCTTTTGCTCTTCGTAAAGCGTGCATTTTCGCCTGATTTCTTGATCGAACGAAAGCCAAGCCCTGCACAAGCTGAAAACTGTAAGGGTTAACCCTGATCAGACTATCCCTAGCTACCCATCGGCACGTCATCGGGTTAAGGTATGTCCCATGCGCCGCGTTTCGGCGCGTCCTCTTGCAGCGAATGCGCACAACAAAGGATGCGCCGAGGATCTGGAATAATGACCAACCACTCTGGAGTTTCGCCCATGAAGAAGATGACCACTCTCGCCGCCATGCTCACCACCGTCGGCATGCTCGGCACGGCACCAGTTCATGCTCAACAGCAGTTCGTCACCATCGGCACTGGCGGTGTCACCGGGGTTTACTACGCAGCAGGCGGTGCAATCTGCCGACTCATCAACATGAACCGCGCACAGCACGGCATTCGCTGCTCGGTTGAAAGCACCGGCGGTTCGGTGTTCAACCTCAACACCATCCGCGCAGGTGAGCTCGACTTTGGCGTTGCGCAATCCGACTGGCAATATCACGCCATGAAGGGCAGCAGTCAGTTTGAAAGCTCCGGTGCCAACACCGAACTGCGTGCCGTGTTCTCACTGCACCCGGAACCCGCCACCGTGCTGGCCCGCAAAGAAGCCGGTGTCACCACCTTTGAAGATCTCAAAGGCAAGCGTTTCAACGTCGGCAACCCAGGCTCTGGCACCCGCGCCACCCTTGAAACCCTGATCTCGGCACTGGGCATGACTCTGTCCGACTTCTCGCTGGCCTCCGAATTGCGCGCCGACGAGCACGGCGCGGCACTGTGCGACAACCAGATCGATGGTTTCTTCTATACCGTTGGGCACCCGTCTGCCAACATCCAGGACCCCACCACCACCTGCGGTGCCAAGCTGGTTTCGGTGTCCGGTCCGGCAGTCGAAAAGCTGATCGAAGATCACCCGTATTACGCCCAAGTCGAAATCCCGGGCGGGCTTTATGCCAGCAACCCGGATCCGGTTCAGACCTACGGCGTACTCGCCACCTTCGTCACCTCCACCAACACATCGCCTGAAGTGGTCTACACCATGGTCAAGGCAGTGTTCGACAACTTCGACGACTTCAAGCGCCTGCACCCCGCTTTTGGCAACCTCAAGGAAGAGGAGATGATCAAGAACGGTTTGTCCGCCCCCTTGCATGACGGCGCCGTACGCTACTACAAGGAACGCGGCTGGATGTAATCCGGGCTGCACGGTGCGCCGGCCATCACCCTGCCAAGGCCGGCGGTCACAATCAGCGGCGACGGTTCAACACGATCCGTCGCCGTTTTTGGTTCATCGCGTCATCACTGCCGTCGGCGCTGCGAAAGCTTAGACCGGCAGCACCGCGCTCGCATGGCTGCTGCAAGCAACCATCATGAGCTGAACGCCCATGGAGGGAGACCTCGTCATGTCCAGCCCCAACAACTCGGGTGCAGTCACACCCCACGAACTCAGCGACGAAGAGCTTCGCAAGATCGTCGCTGAGGCGGATACCGGAGGCCGAAAGCCGACAGGAGCCACTGCCAAACTGCTGATGGTGCTGGCCTTGTGCTGGTCGCTTTTCCAACTCTGGGTGGCCTCGCCACTCCCGTTCTCGCTCGGCGTCCTGATATTCAACGCGACGGAAATCCGCGCCATTCACCTGGCCTTTGCAGTGTTTCTGGCGTTCACCGCCTACCCCGCCTTCAAGGGCTCGCCGCGCGATTACATACCCTTGTTCGACTGGTTGCTGGCTGCGGTCGGCGCGTTTTGCGCAGCCTATCTGTTCATCTTCTATCAGGACTTGTCGCAACGCCCCGGCCTGCCGACAACCACCGACCTGACCGTATCGGTCATCGGCCTGACGCTGTTGCTGGAGGCCGCCCGGCGCTCGCTGGGCCTGCCCATCGTCATCCTTGCCATCATCTTTCTGATCTACATCTTTTTCGGCCCCTACATGCCGGACATGATCGCCCACCGTGGCGCCTCCCTGTCACGCGGCATGAGCCATCTGTGGATTACCGGCGAAGGGGTGTTTGGCGTGGCCATCGGCGTGTCTGCCGGCTTCATCTTCCTGTTCGTCTTGTTTGGCGCCTTGCTGGAAACCGCAGGCGCGGGCAACTACTTCATCAAGTCGGCCATCGCGCTACTCGGGCACCTGCGTGGCGGTCCTGCCAAAGCGGCAGTCGTCGCTTCTGCGTCGACTGGCCTGATCTCCGGCTCATCCATCGCCAACGTGGTCACCACCGGCACCTTCACCATTCCGCTGATCAAAAAAGTGGGCTATCGACCCGACAAGGCTGCGGCTGTCGAAGTGGCGTCTTCGGTCAATGGACAGTTGATGCCGCCAGTGATGGGTGCCGCCGCCTTCCTGATGGTTGAATATGTCGGCATTCCGTACATTGAAGTGCTCAAGCACGCCATCGTGCCCGCGCTGATCTCCTACATTGCGCTGTTCTACATCGTGCACCTGGAGGCCATGAAGGCCGACCTGCAGGGTTTGCCAAGACGTGTCCCCCTCGTCATGCGCAGCGTGATAGCCAGCACAGTGATGACTTTTTCCGGCGTCATCATTCTTGCAGCGATAGTCTATTGGGGCTTTGGCTGGGTAAAAACCGTTGCCGGCGATGCATCCTTCTATATCGTCAGCGTCACCATGTTTGCCGCTTACATAGGGGTTGTCGCCTACAGCGCGCGCTTCCCCGAACTCCACATGGACGACCCGAACAATCCAATGGAGTATCTGCCGGAGATTGCCCCAACGCTAAAGTCAGGCATTCACTTCCTGCTACCCGTGGCGGTGCTCATCTGGAATCTCATGGTGGAGCGTCTGTCTCCGGGCCTGTCGGCATTCTGGGCGACCATGTTCCTGATCTTCATCATTGTCACCCAGCGCCCCTTGTTTGCCTTCTTCCGCAAATCCGGCGAGTTTGCAGTTGAATTGAAGCAAGGCTTCAGTGACTTGCTGAACGGGCTGGTGACCGGTTCACGCAACATGATCGCCATCGGCGTGGCTACGGCAACTGCGGGCATTATCGTCGGCACGGTCACGCTGACCGGTATCGGCCTGGTCATGACCGAACTGGTCGAGATAGTGTCCGGCGGCAACCTGATGGTGATGCTGGTCATGGTGGCGCTGATCTCGCTGATCCTGGGCATGGGCCTGCCCACCACGGCAAACTACATTGTGGTGTCGTCGCTAATGGCGCCAGTCGTCGTCGAGCTCGGCGCGCAAAATGGCTTGCTGGTGCCACTCATCGCGGTGCACCTGTTCGTGTTCTACTTCGGGTTGATGGCAGACGTCACCCCGCCGGTCGGCCTGGCCTCATACGCAGCAGCCGGCATTGCCCGTTCAGACCCGATCAAGACAGGCTTTACCGCGTTTGGCTATAGCGCCAGAACCGCGATTCTGCCGTTCATGTTCATCTTCAACACGCAGTTGCTGCTGATCGGCATAGACAACACCTTCCAGCTGATTCTGACCTTGGTCACCGCGACGATTGCCAGCATGTGCTTTGCCGCTGCCACTCAAGGCTGGTTTGTCACCCGCAACAAGGCCTTGGAAGTTGTCTTGCTGTTGCTGGTCACCTTCAGTCTATTCCGGCCCGGTTACTGGATGGACATGATCGCCGACTCCTACGACGATGTGCCGCTTTCCGAATTCACGCAAATTGTCGAAAACAAGCCTGCCAACGCCAACCTGCGAATATGGGTGGAAGGTATGTCACTTGAAGGGCGCGATGTGTCCAAAGGGGTGTTGCTGCCGCTTGGCGACACAGCCAACACGCCACGCGAACGCCTCAATGCCATCGGACTCAACGTGATGATTCTGGGTGATCAGGTTCAGATCATGTCAGTGCGCTTTGGCAGCCGGGCCGAAAAACTCGGTCTGGAGCAAGGCTATCAGATCAGCGGTATTGAACTGCCCACTGAAGACAGACCCGCCAAGGAGTGGGTCTACATCCCCGCGCTCGCCTTGCTCGCGCTGGTGTGGTTCATGCAAAGCAGACGGGTAAAACGCTACGGACACCAACGCGCGGAGGTCAATCCGAGCTGAGAAGCAGTCAACCTTTTCACGGCATGAACCATGTCGTGGTTATATCCACCCTCTTGCTACTAGCGTTGCAAGAGGTTTTTTTATTTATTGGCTGAAATCCCTTTTTCCAATGCGATATTCAGGTTAGGACACATTGATTTTGGGACAAATAAAAACTAAACACACGGCAAAAAGTGTCGGAATTTTTTACACTCTATTCCGTGACGCCTTTCCTTGACATTTTAAGTCTATGTTTAATTTATAAAAAATTTTTATGGCCCAATAATTGCTTGCTCAAATCTAGGTAGAGGTATGGTTCAGATGCTGAAGTTATAAACGAAAGAGGAAATAGCAATGATTACCGGCAAACTCCCTTCCGAAATCTCGTCAATTTCGCAGCCATCAGATACGCCAGCAAGCAAGCCTGAGGGCTTGAAACGTATCCGTCTAGCCTTTAACTTTCCGGCACTTTTCGTGATCTGTCTGCTTTTCTGCCCTTTACTCGGTCAGGCTGCACCGGTTACCACGACTTACGACCTCAGCTTCAGCACAAGCGGACAAAGCATCT